>NZ_CAJHAR010000032.1 GCF_904846415.1 Psychrobacter piscatorii
TTATGGCATTTGTCTCATCGATTGATTCGTAAAATCCTGTCACACAATCTGTGCTTTGTACTCAATAAAAAACTTGGTAACCCGCCTCTTCAGTTTGATTTGCTTATTTCAAGTTGAGAGTGGGGTTTCTTCAATATATTTGTTAGCAAGTTCTTTAGCTTTTTTAGCAAGTATAGTCTTATCTTTCTTATCTAAAATTGCATTCATTTTGTCAAGATAAGCTTCTCTTAGCGCTTTTAGTTTCTGTAGGACTTCGTCTTGCTCATTAATAGAAATTTTATCTGAATCTGTTATTTCTATTATGAAATCAGTTGCTACACCATTTGCTCTAGTCGCCCAACCTCTCTCGTCTTCATCAGCAAACCCTGAAAAATCAAAATATTGATGAAATACTAAATTAGATGCAAGTCCGTGGAGTCCACCTTTCAATTTACTACCAAGGGCTTTCTTAAGTTCGAACTGAATATTGGAATCTAATAAATCTAGCGTAGGGTTAGTTAAATAAATATTACCTAGCCTTTTTAGCCTTAATTTTTGAAGACTAACTACTGACTCTATTCTATGTAGTTCTGCTTTTAACTCAGGCAAAGACAAACCTGATAAATCCACCTTATCCTTGTTGCGAACAATCAATAATAGCTCTTCTGCAGAATAGATTAAATCACCTAGAATAAAATAGCTTTCGAGTAGCTCGACGATTTTTTCCTCTTGCTGATTGTCTCTATATAATTCATATAGTTTTGGGATGGCATCAGCCAAAGCTCTAAAAAAATTAAGAAACAAATCCAACATTTTCTGTCCTCATAATACGTCACTTATTTTACGCGAGGGACGAGCGCCGAGCTAAGTGATTAAAGGACACCGCCTCATGCATCGCATATTAGCCTATTATTAAAGGACTCCGATGCTGAGGCCATGCTCTTTAAGCTTTTGCTTTATTTACAACGCTTTTAACTGCTCCATCTGCGCCGTCATCGTAGTCAACTGCCCTTCTAGCTCAGCCAATTTCGCCTTCTCAGCATCGACTACTTCCGCAGGTGCTTTACTGACAAAGCCTTCATTGCTCAGCTTACGCGAGATACCGTCGGCTTGACCTTTCAACTTATCATATGACTTACCTAAACGTGCCAGCTCAGCCGTTGGGTCGATCAGCCCTTTCATCGGTACGAGTACCCGTAGTTGACCGACCATACTTGATGACGATAGTGGCACTTCATCGCCTTCTTTGACGATCTCTAAGCTCTCGACTTTGGCAAGCGCTTTGAACTGGTTTTTGATACGTGACAGACGCGCTTCTTCATCGGCAGAGATATTTTGTAGTAGCACTGGCAGACGTACCGCGTTACCCAGTTTCATCTCACCACGGATGTTACGGACGCTCGCGATTAGCTCTTGTAGCCATGCCATATCGGCTTCGGTCTGCTCACTGATTTGGCTGGCATCGGTCTGTGGATAGTCAGCGACCACGATGCTGTCGGTGTTTTTGCGACCCAGTAGCGGCGCGATGGTCTGCCAGATTTGCTCAGTCAGATACGGCATGATTGGATGGGTGAAACGTAGCGCAGTCTCTAGTACGTGCAGTAGTACATAGCGGATTTGCGCTTTACGCTCGTCTGATACCGAGTCATCATTTAGGCTGGCTTTGGCAAGCTCAACGTACCAATCACAGTACTCATTCCAGATGAATTCATAGATATCTTGGCTGACCATATCGAGACGATACTGAGCAAAATGCTGATGAATGTCTTTGATGCTAGAGTTTAGGCGACTCATGATCCATTTTTCTGGTAATTCCCACACGTCGGGATTCGCCACTTGGTCGATAGGCTTGGCGTTGCTGTCACCATCGACGCAGTTCATGAGGACAAAACGACTAGCGTTCCAAATTTTATTACAGAAGTTACGATAGCCCTCGACACGCTTTAGATCAAAGTTAATATCGCGACCCGTACTGGCTAATGAGGTAAAGGTAAAGCGCAGTGCATCGGTGCCATACGCTGGGATGCCTTCTGGAAACTCTTTACGCGTTTGCTTCTCAATCTTGGCCGCGTCTTTTGGATTCATCATATTGCTGGTGCGTTTTTCGACCAGCGCTTCTAGCTCGATACCGTCGATCAAGTCAATCGGATCTAAGACATTACCTTTTGATTTTGACATTTTTTGACCATTGCCATCACGTACCAGACCATGCACATAGACGGTCTTAAACGGTACTTGCGGCGTGCCATCTTCGTTTTTCACGAAGTGCATGGTCATCATGATCATGCGCGCAACCCAAAAGAAGATAATGTCAAAACCAGTCACCAGCACGCTGGTTGGGTGAAAGGTGTCCATCACGCGTGGATCGGCGTTGACGTCTGCCCAGTCAAGCGTACTAAATGTCCATAGACCTGAGCTGAACCACGTATCGAGCACGTCATCGTCTTGGCGCAGTTTTACATCGTCGCTTAGGTTGTATTTGCTACGTACTTCCGCTTCGTCACGGGCGACATAGATTTCACCCGTCGCATCGTCATACCATGCAGGGATACGATGACCCCACCATAGTTGACGGCTGATGCACCAGTCTTGTAGATCGGTCATCCACGCCATATACATGTTTTTGTACTGTGCAGGGACGAACTCAATGCTGCCGTCTTCTACCGCGTCAATCGCAGGCTTGGCAAGCTCTTTGACCGCGACATACCATTGATCGGTCAACCATGGCTCAACGATCGTACCGCCACGCTCAGCACGTGGGGCTTTTAGCGCGTAGTCTTCGATATCTTCTAGCCAGCCTTGCTCGCCTGCTTGCTCTACAAGGAATTTACGCGCAGCAAAACGCTCAAGCCCTGCGTATTCGCTCGGCGTGGTCTCTAGCTCTGGCTCACGCGTTTGTAAGTCAGGATAAACTTCCATCGCTGGCAAAATATTGGCGCGCTCATCAAGGATATTGATGAGTGGCAAGCTATGACGACGACCCAATTCATAATCGTTAAAATCATGAGCTGGAGTGATTTTTACGCAGCCTGTACCGAAGTCTTTTTCGACATAATCATCAGCGACGATAGGTACGACACGACCCGTGATTGGTAAGGTAATGGTTTTGCCGACCAAGTGTGCATAACGCTCATCGCTCGGATTAACAGCGACAGCGGTATCACCAAGCAATGTCTCAGGACGCGTGGTAGCGACGACCAGATAGTTTTTGCCATCTTGAGTTAGTAGCTCTGTATCAGTGAAATGATAGCGGAAATGCCACAAGCTGCCTTTTTCGTCGTGGTTTTCGACTTCTAAGTCAGAAAGCGCGGTTTGGAACTTTGGATCCCAGTTGACCAGACGCTTACCACGATAAATAAGACCATCGTCGAACAGACGCACAAACACTTCTTTTACCGCGTTGGACAGACCATCATCCATGGTAAAGCGCTCACGCGACCAGTCAACCGAGCTACCCAAACGACGAATTTGGCTGGTGATGTTACCGCCCGACTCTTCTTTCCATTCCCATACTTTATCGATGAAGTCTTCACGGGTCATATCACGGCGCTTGATACCTTGCGCTTCTAAACGACGCTCAACGACCATTTGGGTTGCGATACCCGCATGATCCGTACCTGGTTGCCACAGCGTATTATCACCATCCATGCGATGATAGCGCGTGAGCGCATCCATGATGGCATTGTTAAAACCATGTCCCATATGCAGAGAGCCGGTGACATTTGGCGGTGGCAGCGCGATAGAGAACGACTCGTCTTTATCAAACGTCGGCTGAAAATAGCCGCTTTCTTCCCAGCCTTGATACATACCTGCCTCGACTTGTGCAGGGTTATAGGCGTTTTCTAATTGATTTAGTGCCGCTTGAATAGAGGCAGTTAGGTTGTGGTTACTCATAATGGCATTATCTTTTATTGATTGAATGTGATCAAAGTTAATTGAATTAAAGAGAATATAAAAATTAGGAAAATAATGAATAGAGTGATTTTAACGCAGATGGGCAGATTTTGTTAGATGGTAAGGCAATTTATAAAGCCTGAAGGTCATTTTTCATGCCGTTATCGAACAATTAATAACCCCAATCGGTTAAATGCTCAACAGAACCTGCCCCTGTCATGCGCTAAAATAGCGCTGATATCTTTATATTAAAAATACTAAAAATGTTATCTAATCAACAGTGAGCCGACCTTGTCCCAAGATACCAAACACAACCAACAACATAGCCAAAAGCATAGCGACAACGCTCAGGATACCCTATCAGACAGCGAGCGCTTGCCCGCGAGTACCACAAATCATGTCCAGCACAATGATGATGCGAACGATACGCTGAATGGTAACCATGAAAAAGACAACACGGAGCACAGTCATACGCTACAGCACAGCCACTCTCCAGAAGACAGTCACGCCAACCCTCATGTGGATAGCCATCATCCAGACAGCCATATAAAAGCCACCGAAGAGCTGGATAATGATGACCTGCCAGAAGAAATCAGCGAAGAAGACAAGGAAACCATTAAAAAGGTCGCCGGTGATGACAATCTAAGCCAAGCAAAAAGCTACGCCAGTATCTTGGTCGAGCAAGTTATCCATGCCAAAGAAACGTTTGAGCGCTCGCTTGGCTCTTTGTTTACCAGCGCCTTTACGGCGGGGCTTGAGATTGGTATCAGCTTTTTTGTGATTTTATCCGCATTTGCCCTGCTCAATGATGTGCTGCCGAGTCGCTACGCGATGGTACTGTCCTCCCTGCTCTATCCGATTGGTTTTATTATCGTGGTGATTGGTCAGTCGTTATTATTCACTGAACAGACCTCCCTGCTCAGCCTGCCTGTATTAAACAAGATTGAACCACTGCATAAGCTGCTGCGGCTATGGGGCATCGTCAT
This sequence comes from Psychrobacter piscatorii, assembly GCF_904846415.1. GTDB lineage: Bacteria > Pseudomonadota > Gammaproteobacteria > Pseudomonadales > Moraxellaceae > Psychrobacter > Psychrobacter piscatorii. The sequence continues at coordinate 4,860 of NZ_CAJHAR010000032.1, forward strand.
TGCTGGTAATATCGTCGGTGGCTGCCTGTTTGCCGCCTTGATGGTTGGCTTAGGGCTGCATATGCATCTATTTACCGACCATGCTATCGATGCTTACGCTGAGCATATCTTAGGGTTTGAGTGGTGGGTTATCTTTGGCAGCGCGGTACTAGCGGGTTGGATGATGGGCGTGGCGGCATGGCTAGTAACTTCTGCACGCGATACCCTTAGCCGTATTGTTTTGGTTTCCATTATCACTGGTAGTATCGGGTTTTTGGGCTTACACCACAGTATCGTTGGCAATATCGAAGTGTTTTCAGCATTGCTGTATGGCAATACGGTCAGCCTATGGCACTATTTGATATTTTTAGTCGTGGTCTTGGTGGGTAATACGGTAGGTGGCGTAGTATTTGTCGCGGTGCTCAAAAACCGCACGTTCTTGTTTGAAATTGAAAGAGTCAAAGAACAAGCAGCCGAGGCAAGAGCAGAAGTAGACAGGCGCAGATTTTAGCGTTGAGCAATGCTATCCGTATTGAATCGACTTACCCATTCTAAGAAACCGTGATAAACATAAAAGCCCACAATAACTCTCATCATAGAAAGTATATTGTGGGCTTGTTTTATTGAGTAATGCATTCCTTATTTAGCAATGCACTATGGCTAATCTTTTGATTAAATTACATTCTCCGTGCGGCCAACACACTATTTTCTCTTTCTACTCTATTCGCTTTATTATGTTGCGCGGTAAATACTCTGACCATGATACCTGCGGTTAAGAACATGATTAATGTATAAATAGCTGGAGTCAACGACATCTTATAGTTAGCGAGCAGCGTCAATGCCATGAACATCGATAGCGTACTGTTTTGTAGACCGACTTCCATGGTGATTGATCTTCTCTGCGCAGGATTTAGACCGAACCATTTACTGGTGTAATAACCAAGCGCCATCGTTGATACGTTCAATATGAGCGACACAGGGCCAGTGGCAACTAAGGCCTCGACCAGAATATCTCTTTGCACATATCCTAAGAAAATAACCAAGAAGCTCAAAAATATCACACCAAAACGAGACACCATAACTTGTGCTTTATCTGCGAAGCTCGCCGCATAGCGTTTGATGAGCATACCAATACTAACTGGCAGTATCGTTAGAGCAATCAAGCTGATCATGGTCTTGGCGACTGGCAACTGAAACTCACTACCGGCACCCATGAAATACACGAGCGAAAAACTCAGTACGATAGGAATGGTAAATACGGTGATAACACTGGCAATCGCAGTCATCGTGACTGAGAGTGCGACATCGCCTTTGGCTAGATAGGTAAATAGATTTGATGTGGTGCCACCAGGACACAGTACTAGTAGCATGACCCCGACGGCATACTCAGGCTCGAGTGACATGAAAGTTGCCAAGGCAAAACCGACCAGTGGCAAGAATAGTAGCTGATTGGTCAGTCCGATCGCGACTGCTTTGGGATATTTGACGACTCTTTTAAAGTCATTGATAACTAAGGACAACCCCATTCCCATCATGATCAAAAAAATACTAATGGGAATGACTTTTGAATTTACAAACGTGACTAACTCCACACCTTCCATAACTACATCCTTGTAGATAGAACCCTTACACGGGCAGGTTTATGACAACGTTGTGATGCTCAATCAGCCAATCCTGCTGATATCTTGGGTAAAAGCCACCGACATTGTCAGCGTTTTTATACGACACTTTGTACACAACACTTTTTGGAATCATCACTACTGACATACACCCAAAAAATGTCGAAACATTGAAAGTCAGTATATCGTTGTAAAAGTGTATGTATTTGATTTTTCTGACTACTGGTCAGTCAGCGTTGGGTTTTGTGCTGCGACAACCACAGAGGAGAATCTAAATAGTAGTGCTACAAAGCATTAAGAGATGCTAGGAAGTGCAGAAGGTACACGTGCAGGCGATGTGTGTGTCGCAGAGACGATAGGTGTATGATCAGTACTGATGACTGCCGTGCCATAAGCAATGGCTTCTACCATACTGCCCAATTGGTTGATGTTAGTGACTTCTAGACGTACACCATAAATATGGGTGTAGCCTTCAGCTTTTGCTTGTGCACGCATACGGACGATTGCCTCACGGCGCGCGCGATCAAGCAGGGTCTCATAGGTGGTTAGGTTTTTGCCAAAGAGACTAAGCACGCGAGCAATGATCATCTTAAAGTAATCTTGAGCAATAACCACGCTGCCAAGAACTAGCGCGCCCTCACTACCAACAGCCAGCTCAGGACGGTAGAAACGCTCGCTTGAAACCGTAACATCCCCTAGCGCCTGCTCTGCTACTTTTAACTGTGCCAAATGCTGACGCTCATGACGTGAACCAAAAAACCAACCAGCGGCGAATAAAAAGATAAACGGCCCATAATTGATAAGCACTTGCGTGAGTGAGTCATTCATGGCACGTTTCTCATCATAAAAAGTATTACGGTTTTTAGCATTGTGGTTTTTAGTGCTACAGCTTTTAAAGCACTAAAATCAACCAAAAGGATTAAAACGCGGTAGATCATCTGGCGAAGTTTGGGCTTGAGGATTTGGTGTTTGACCGGACGAATAGTGATTATCGCTTGGTGGGTTTTGAAACTGCTGCTGCGACATCGGTACTGCTTTGACCGCTGTCCCATAAACAAACAGCTCAGAGGCCCCTTGGGCGATACTAGAGGTAGAGAAACGCAAACCGACGACAGCATCGGCACCAAGCGCTTCCGCCTTGACAATCATGCGATCGATCGCTTCTTGGCGTGACTCTTCTAACAGCTCGGTATAGGCGGTCAGCTCGCCGCCAACGATGTTTTTTAGCCCAGCAAACAAGTCTTTGCCCACATGCTTTGAGCGCACCGTACTGCCATACACAACATCTAAGCGCTCGGTAATTTGATAATTAGGTAAGTGTTCAAGATTGGAGAGTTGCACAGCCATAGTAAGACCTTATCGGTGACTTATAAAGTATCTAAAAGAATGACCAGAGCTGCGTGATGCAGTATAAATAAAAGACAGTACTACTAGCAGTACTGTCTTTTAGAATGACTAGTCATTGGTATGAAATAATAAAAACAGCTCGGTCAAATTGCCTTCGATGCTGTTGGCCATTTGTACCATCTTATCTTCATCGCGACGCATTACTTCTAGCTCTGGATCTTCATCATCAATGCCGCTCAGCACAATCATTGGCAAGGTCAATACAGCCACGTCTTCTGCTGTCTCTTCGTCTTCAAACCAATCACTTGCTTCATCGCCATACATAGCATCAACAAAACCAATCGACCAAGCCACGATATCTGACTCATCTGAGAAATCAACCGCGACTTCTTCGTCACCAGCATCTTCACCAAATGGCAATTCAATCGGTGTCTCGTTTTTTAGCTCAGCCATAATCGAGTCACGCCAGCGCTTGATACCATCGATGACGTTTTCTGGAATTTCACTCACATGACCTTCAAACAGCGCATCCATCCAGTTAGGTAGTGGGCGACCAATGACCGTCGCTGTCAAAAAACCATGCGCCGCGACACTATCGAGCACGAACTGGCTCTCTTGGTTATCCAAATAATCTAGTAATTCATCAAAACTTAGTTGGTTACTCATGGCTTGGTATTCCTTGAAAGATAGCTATTGTCAATCACAGTGATCGATTGGTTAATGGCAAGATATTATGTTGTTTTAAAAAAAGGCTGCTTGAATAACCGTAACCAAGCAGCCTTTATAAAGTAAGTATTATTGAATAGAGCAGATTGCGAACCATTGTCAAAAATAACAAACAGCGAGCAATCGGTACAACTGAGTAGATAATTATCAATTATTAAAGCACTTTAGTCAGCTGAGATGACTGAAGCCTATCAATTAAAAATCATCATCATCCCAATCGTCACCGTCTTCATCGAAATTGTCTATATCATCTAGATCGTCTTTTAACTCTTTAGCCAAACGCTTTTCTTCTAGCAAATTATCGATTAGCCGACGCTTCTCAAGACTACTTAAACGCGTACGTACACTTGTCTCAGCTTCTTCAACCATCTTTGCATCGTCATCGTCGACAAAATCATCATCAAAATCGTCGTCAATATCAGCGTCACTCATGACAAACTCCTATCATTTTTAGGCATGGGTATTAAAAATACATCAATATATATATGCCTTATAAAGTCTCTGTTGAAAGTTGTCAATCCTTTTTCTTAATATGTCACATTTAGCCCAAAGTGCCAAGACGAAGATATGAATTATCTAGCGGACAATTGTAGTATAAATTATCCAAAATAGTATCATTAAAAACAGCACTATTAAATAAGCGACTCATCTTCGTCTTCAATCATAAGAACGGCATTACGGACATCAGCTAAACGCTGGATGAGCGAATCATTACCACCATCGAATATCGCACACTCGCGCTCGTAGACAGTGGTTGGACGCATGATGCTGTGTACTTGTACATGGTTACTGATTTGTTTGAGACCAGCAGTTGGCAGTAATATGAGCAGTTGCTCTTTTTTACCGATGCTCTGTAGCAGATGAGTCATTGGCTCTGACTGTGCGTCATCGCTCACGCCTGCTTTTGCTGGTAGTGCAAAGCGCGACAACTCAATATGCTTATCATGAATGATTTTATTAAGCATCAAGTACAGCTTGGCAAGCATCACCCCTGCCAGCGCCACTTTTGCATGGCTATTATCTGCTTTTAGCACCACGCTTGCACCATCGTCCTCAAAGTGTGCTTCATTAGTCGCACTAACACCCAGTAATAATGGCTGTTTGAGTAGTTCGGTCACGGCTTGATTGAGCAGTTGCGTACATAGGGCTAGATAAGGCAGGCGCTGCGCCGGTGCAAGGCGCTCAAGCATGTTGAACTCATCATGAAAGACGATTTGCACTCTCACGCTATCGACTGCGCGTGTGGCAGACAATTTAGACGTCTGACCACTAGACTGCGAACTATGACGCTTCGCGGTACTAACAACCTTGTCTTCGGTATCTCCTTCAGATGCAGCCGCTAGACTACCGGTTTCGTCACCAGTCTCTTGGTTCTGTTGATTTCTAAGATATTCGTTCACTTCGTTGTGTACGTTGAATGTGCGCGCGTTCGTTACTTTGTCCTCTGTAACGCTTTCAGAAGCACCACCAGATAGTTGACCATCAGCTGGATTACCAGCTGTGTCGCGCTCAAGGTCACGGCTGTAGCCGCGCTGATCGCCCTGATTGTACTGCTCACGATACAAATCCTGAATATTACGGCTCAGCGCACTGATTTGCTCTTTGGTAGGACGAGCAAGATAACCGTAGATTAGCCAAAGCAATAAATGCAGCAGCATAGTGCCAATCACAAACGGCCACTGCATCGCGATGATTTCACCTTTACTAACGTCTTTCAACGTCAGGGCAACGCTACCAATCACCGCATCGCCGTTGGTTGCGATTTGGCGAATTGTATCGCCTTGCTGCATCGGCGCATTGCCTACAGGCACCAAAATATCATCTTTGTTGTCTTTGATCAGTATCCGTGTCACGTCTTGCTCGCTAGTATAGCGATTGGCAATCACGCTGAGACTGACACGGTCTTTGTTTTCTAAAGACAACCTTGCTTCATCAATCAGCTGGGCGACCATCTGCTCGCCTTTTAACGCACGACTTTTGCTCAGCTGTTGGTCGGTACTGATGACCAATAACAGCGTCTGCAAACAAAAACTAACCAGAAGAATAATGGCAAACAACCCTTGCCGCGGCGCTAAATACGTCATGATATGTTAAACTTTTTTGGAGAAAAGAAATTAAAAAACGAGTCTGTTGCTCATTTTTTGGCTAATTTTTAAACAATTGTAATGCGCGAATATTGATCGATATTCACGGAAAATCGATAGTATTTCATCGAAATCAGTCATCATATAAAATGCTACTACGTAAAATGACATCCATTCGTTGAGCTAAATTTTAATGATGATACTATCGCGCTCTGCCTCATGATTATCGCTGCTATTTTTGCCACAGCATCGTTACCAAGTGGTCAGTTTAGGTCATCTACTATATCACCATAATAAGTCTTATAGCGTTAGTCGGTTTATAAATTTATCATAATAACTTTGTTGCATTTCAGCAGATTTTAAGCGCTGATAAGCATTTTTTGACACCCATGATACTTTGCGCGTCATCTATAGGCGATACTCAGTAAAACTGTTATTATTCCCAATCTTATATGAGCATACAAGGGACAATTGAGCCATGCCAAAAAATACATCTTATTCGTTACCAAAAGACAGCAAAGCATGGCAACAAGCCGTCGACTCTATTGCAGAATTATTACCTGATGATACCAATCTGCGAGATTTTGATGCGCTACAGTCGCTGCCTGTTTTTGCGCTCATCGTCGTGCTACCGACTCAAGTATCAGCGATGGACATTCATCAATATGTTCAGTCTTGGGTCGATGAACAGCCAAGCTGGCATTTGGTGACGGTCGCTGAGGATACTGAGGCGAGCTTTGTTAATATTACGGTTTCTGATACAGAGCCAACGGCAGCCGATGCACAGCGTCTACCCTTTACCAATGCTCAAGTATACCGCTATTTGTTGGTGCCCGTGACAGACACGCTGATGCACCCTGGCAAAAAAACCGCCGCCGCTCACATCATTGATGATCAGCTGACCACTCGTCTGCGCCATGATTTGTCTGAAGAATACAACCGCACACGCAGCAAGGACAGTACAGGCAATCTAGACATCGTCGATTGTCACATCCTATCGGTCGGTCATATGCTACGTACTCACAAGCTTGCCTGTTTTGACATGGATTCGACGTTGATTGAACAAGAAGTCATTGTAGAGCTGGCAAAAACGGCTGGTATTGGTGAGCAAGTTGAGGCCATTACTGAAGCGGCGATGCGCGGTGAAATTGACTTTGATGAATCATTTGCTCAGCGTGTGGCTTTATTAAAAGGTATCTCTACCGATGTGCTTGATGATATTTGCAGCCGTTTGACGTTATCAGTCGGTGCGCGTACCACCATCAGTGCGTTAAAAGCATTAGGCTATCATACTGTACTGGTGTCAGGTGGTTTCACTTATTTTGCCCGTTATATCGCTGAGCAATTGGGCATCGACGAAGTTCATGCCAATGCCTTAGACATTGAAGAAGGCGAAGTGACCGGGCACATACAGCTGCCCATCATCAATGGTGCCAAAAAAGCCGCTATCGTCGAGCACACTGCTGAGCGCTTAGGTATCGAGATGTCTCAAGTGGTCTGTGTCGGTGATGGTGCCAATGACTTACCGATGATGGCGCTTGCCGATTTAGGTATTGCCTATCACGCCAAGCCCATCGTGCAAGCACGTGCCGATGCGGCGGTCAATGTGACAGGACTTGAAGGGACGCTTTATGCACTTGGCTATCCAGCCCTCGCTCCTACTCAGTAATCGCTAAGTATTCTAGATTATCCGCTAAGCTGGGTTAATGTCTGTCTCATTAATCCAGCTTTTATGCGTTAGCACATGTTTCATAGGATGATGTTGCTTTGATTTCTAAGTACGTTTAGTTGCAATAACGCCAGATATTTATTTTTAGATAACACTTATTCTCAGATAATAAAGGACTGTTCATGACGGCACCACAATCTCCACGGCCAAACCAGCCGTCAGCAGCGCAGCCATTAGACGCAAGCACGGTCCCTGTCTCTGTCCCTGTGCATACGGATAACCCAAAAGAGCTGCTTGGGGTTTATGTCAAAGGCATGGCAATGGGCGCTGCTGATATCGTCCCTGGTGTCTCTGGTGGCACTATTGCATTGATTGCGGGGATTTATGAACGCCTGATTAATGCACTCGGTAGCATTGGCCCCAACCTTTGGCAGATATTTCGACAAGACGGCGGAATCAAAGGACTGATTGCGGTTTGGCGGCAGGTTGATGCGACATTTTTATTGTGTTTGATACTTGGTATTGCGACGAGTTTTGCTACCTTGGCCGGTATCATCAAGTACTTGCTGGACAATCAGCCTCTGCTTATTTGGTCATTCTTTTTTGGATTGGTCGTCGCAACAGTATTTATCTTATTAAGTGAGATTAAACGCTGGAATATAGGACGTGTGGCGTTGTTTGCTGCAGGACTCATTGCTGCCGTGGTCATCAGTAGTCTGCCATTACTCGCGGCGACACCTAGCTTACCGTACTTATTTTTTGCAGGCGCAATTGCGATTTGCGCCATGATACTGCCTGGGGTCTCAGGATCTTTTATATTGCTGTTACTAGGTGCATATGACACTGTATTGGAAGCCGTGCATACTCTTAACTTTACGGTACTATTAACTGTAATGGCGGGCATGGCAACTGGATTGTTATTGTTCACCCGTGCTCTAAAATGGTTATTAGCCCGCTACTATCAAGCCACCTTGGCATTGCTGACCGGTTTTATTGCCGGCTCTTTAGTCAAGGTATGGCCGTGGAAAGTAGATGTATTAGGTGCTCTTAACAGCGAAGCGGTCAATAACGTCATGCCATGGCAGTATCCTACTGGTCCGCACTGGCTGACCACAATTGGTCTTATGCTACTCGGTGCTATTTTGGTGTCGTTACTGTCTTGGTGGGGCAGACGTACCAATAAGGCTTAGCTGTTGGTTATCCTCGTTTAAATACCTGATTAAAAAGCCTCTGTGTAAACCATTACAACGGCTCCTACCCTCCCCAATATAAGCGCCCTTTCTTGCGGCGCTTAGCCTACCAACTAACGATTAAAAATCGTAAAAGCTATCCAAAAAAAAGCAACTTTAATCTAAAAAATCAAACGTCAACGGTTGTCGCAAAGTCGCCTAGCGCCTCTTTAGCTTTGCTCAGCAACCTTTCATAATAGTCTCATTGGAATTCACCTTATGAATAGCGAGATGAATGATGGCAATGACTATTTTTTCTTTTATTGGCGTAGAAACGTGGAGCAGCTCGGCATGGATAGGCTATAGCTTGCTAGCAGGTATGATCGTGGCGCTCGCTCTATCATCGCAGCGTTGGCTGTTGCTATATCTGTTTGGTGGTATGGTCTACTGGTTGGCTGTTGAGATGATACAGAATATATTGGTAGGTCGTCCGATGCTGTCTGCGCTTTCGGAATGGCACCGTTATGTCATCGCGATGGGAATCAGCTGGTTACCTTTGGCAGGCTGGGTACTATACCGAGCATTGCGCTACGAGGATGTGAGTCATGCAGTCAGTCGGCAGCGCGAATTGGAAGCGGCTCGCTATGTCGAACATACGCCTGTTTACGATGATGATTATAAGCCGCGCTTTCATTGATACTGCCATATTGATATGAATACCCTACCCATAATAGTGACATTTAATGTTACAAGATACTTAACGCTCTCTACTTAACTCCTAAAGAGTTGAAACCACTCAGTAGTTTATAATCTAGTTATATATTTATCATAAAAACTGGTATAAAGTACGCTTTATTCTTATGCCCTACCTTTAGGAGTTCCACTATGTTTACTATTCCTGTATTAGATATCAAATCTGACCCATTAGATGCGTTGTTGGCCGTGGTTGGCTATCGTCTGTCTATGCTCGCTGATAGCGAAAACGAAGACGTCAAAGCACTCTTTGCTGATCGTAATGTTACGATTGAATTTGCCAGCACCGAATCTGATATCGCGCGTTCTTTTCGTTTTGATAACGGACAGTTTAGTCAACAAAGTGGTCATGCAAAAGCAGCAGATTTGACCATTACTTTCAAAGATTCTATGACAGGCGTCAAGCTATTGACCAAAGGCAGCCTACCTGCATTTATGACTGCCGTGCAAGAAGGCAAATTAAGCATCGAGGGTGACTACAGCCTAATGATGTGGTTTAATAAACTTGCTAAGCATATCGTGCCAGCCGTACCAGAAGAGTGTAAGCCATACCTCCAAAAAGCCAAGCCTTATGCGTATAAAGCACAGAAGTTTGCTGAGCACTGGGTAGGTTTTGCTAAGCATAAATTGGGCAAGTAAATAGCTGACCCTTTCTTATAAACGAGTAATGCATTGCATGATATTCACTGGTAAAATGGCTGAAATAGGATCAAATAGATAGTTACTATTTATGTGCGCTACTGTGACATTTATACATACTCTCTAGCAGTGTTCTGATTTTCTAAAAAGGTTGCGGTATACTATACGGCAACCTTTTTTATTACCTTATAAATGACAATAGACACATACATTGATATAACCTGATACCATTTAATTTTATAAAAGGATTTACCTTATGGCAGGATTGCTTAGCATCTCTGAACCAAACGCCGATAGCACAACTGACCTACTCAACCAGCCTGATCCTCACACAGCCGCTCACACATACAGTCGTGACGACATCGCTCAGTTGTTCGATTTGCCCTTGATGGACTTGTTGTTAAAAGCCCAAACCATTCATAGAGAGCACTTTGTCGCCAACGAAATACAAATCAGTACGCTACTGTCTATTAAGACAGGTAACTGTCCTGAGGATTGTGGCTATTGCTCACAATCAGGTCATCATCGCGATACGACGAAACTGCAGGCAGAAAAACGCATAGAAGTGGATAAAGTCATCGCTGCGGCCAAACGTGCCAAGGCAACCGGTTCATCTCGATTCTGTATGGGTGCTGCATGGAAACACCCAAGCGCCAAAGACATGCCTTATGTGGTCGAGCTCATCAAAGAAGTAAAAGCGTTAGGACTTGAGACTTGCATGACGTTAGGTATGCTCGATACCAATCAAGCGACGCAACTCGCGGATGCAGGACTGGATTATTACAATCATAACCTAGACACCTCACGCAGCTATTACGAGCAAGTCGTCAGCACGCGTAGCTATGATGAGCGCTTAGATACCATCGAAAACGTGCGCAACTCTGGTATCAATGTTTGTAGTGGTAACATCGTTGGTATGGGTGAGAGCCGTGATGATCGTATTGATTGGGTGCATGAGCTTCTAAAAATGCCTAAAGCCCCTGAGTCGATTCCTGTCAATCTGCTAGTCCCGATTAAGGGCACACCGATTGGTGATAAAGTATTGGCAGAAGGCCAGTTATCAGTGCTAGAGTGGATTCGCACCATTGCTGTGGCACGTATTTGCTGCCCGACTAGTTATGTGCGGTTGTCTGCTGGCCGTGAAAGCTTATCAGATTCAGAGCAAGCCTTGGCATTTATGGCGGGTGCTAACTCTTTCTTTTATGGCGATAAGTTATTGACGACGGGAAATGCCAGTCAATCAGGCGACGACAGACTCATGCGTGAGCTTGGTCTCACCAAGCAGTTTGCCGCACCAAGAGCGCCAAAAGTATTGCCTGTGATGGATGCGATGAGTGGTCATCAATCGCAGGTGGTATTGGCCGATTAGTTTGACTGTGTGCGGCTAACAAAAATGTATGAAAATAAGCCTGATATCATACGGCTGATAATAAGAGATTAAGTAATGGCAGATTATTTTAACTGGATTAAAGCTGCACACATCATCTCGATGGTCTGCTGGTTTGCGGCGATATTTTATTTGCCGCGTCTGTTTGTCTATCATGCGATGAGTGACGATAGCATCAGCCAAGAGCGCTTTACTATTATGGAGCGCAAGCTGTATCGAGGTATTATGACGCCATCGATGATAGCGACATGGATATTCGGTCTATGGATGTTAGGACTGGGCTGGGATGTTTACAAAACCCAAGGCTGGCTACATGTCAAGCTATTACTGGTCGTACTGCTATCAGGCTATCATGGCGCTTGCGGCTTTTATCGCAAAAAACTGATTGATAACCCTCACTACAAATCCCATAAGTTTTGGCGCTGGTTTAATGAAGTACCTGTTTTTGCCTTGGTGATTATCGTCATTTTAGTGGTCGTTAAACCATTCTAAAATTTAGTCGAAATGCTTATGACTGATGACCTACCAATAAAAAGCGTCCGCCACTTCCATAAGTGACGGACGCTTTTTTATTTGTTTCTTGGACTTTCTACCAAATATTATAGATCAAACACTAGGGCGCATGATTTGATAGACATTGCTCAAATCATAAACACGATAACGCGCCGGCTCACGGCGGTTTTCACCAGCATAGCTTAATATCAATGCTTGCTTCGCACGCTCATCGACCCAACCGACAAACAGTCCACTGTGCTCAATGCCATTGTAGCCATGATTGATATAGTAAAGCCAATCACCTGCCTCAATCTCACTGCTACTAGCATAAGGGCCTTGCGCATACGTGCCTTTATGTATGGTATTACGCGAAACTCCCGCCCGATTAAACACGGCATTCAAATAATCCCAGCAGCCGCCTTTGATAATCGTCCGCTCGTTCAGTGCCATTTTACGTGCTGTGCTGACCACTTCGCGGGCAGCCATACTGCTTTGCGTCTCCGCACTACTCAGTAGCGGTAAATACTCGCTATCGACATTGTCGTAACTCCCTGATAAAAATGCTGGTAACACGGCAGGTGATTGACGCTGCACTTCAGGGTAACGATAGGCGCTGTTCATCGTTGACTGATTGCCATCATTACTTATATTAGAGTAATTGTTATACGTTGGCGAAACTGCTGCATAGCTTCGAGATGAGTTAGCACGTTGAATGGTAGAGTGTGTACTGACTTTGACGGAGGGAACTGCTGGATAAGCAGATGTATAGTGAGCACTAGAGTTAGACTGGACAGACTTTTGAGCGATGAGTGCACTCATACTATCTGCATGGGCTTGTCCGATGATGCTGCAAGTGAATAATAATAAACTGCACGACGCTGCGACTGACGACATAGGCAAACGCGACATGACTAACTCCTGATCAAAAAAGTATCAATGACAGTATGGATAATAGTAAAGACTGAATTTTGTAATCTTACTTATAAACCATTTAGACAGGCATCTGCAAGAACTATTCACCTTAGATAGGCGATAGACGGTATAAAAATCATGACGAATGGTCATAATAAAGAAGAGCGTTAAGAAGGGTCAAATAAGATAAAGCGCGGTGATACTAGATAGGATAGAGACTGGTGTGAATTTTTGATGAATAAAGCGATTGGGGCGTAAAAATACTAGTCACTACTCATTTTGATGTTTACGTGGCGTTTTGTCAGTGCTTGCCCTTCTAATATGGCTTTAGTTACTTTCGCCTCTTGGGCACTCTCAAAACCAGTAATATGATATTTGCGTGCCTCACTACTACCGACAATCTGCAGCCCATCACCGATAAGCACAACTTTATCGTCGTCAGTCAAATGAATGTGTTCACGTTTGCCTAGATTGTCATGTACCAATTCATCAGCTCGCACCCATAATGTACCGCTACTAATCATGCCACTCATGGCTTTTTTATGCTGCTGGCGCTTTTTATTAAAAATAAAACTACCAATGATAAGTAGTGCCAACGCACCAATAGCCAACCGCTCAGACAATAAGCTCATTGCCATAGCGACTGCCACCGCCCCTATCAGTAATGCAGATCCAAACCAAAACATACCGTTGTCAGCATTATTTGGCTGACCCTGTAAGGTGATTTTAGCGCCATCATCAGTCAGCTTGAGCATGCATTATTACCTATTGCGAGATGTAAAAAGTGTTTTTTATGAAAAAACTGCCTATCAGAGACTAACAGGCAGTTATTAAAACTAAAAATAAAGACAGCAAGTTTTATCTAAATACCAGACTACCAGCCAAGTGCAGTCTGCTGCATTTTAATCAATTCAGCAATGCCTGTTTCAGCCAATGACAGCATAGCGTCTGCTTGAGCGCGAGTGAACGGCTTTTCTTCAGCAGTACCTTGAAGCTCAATAAACTCACCTTTTTGAGTCATCACAACGTTTAGGTCGGTATCACAGCTAGAGTCTTCTTCGTAGTTCAGATCCAGATAGGCTTCACCATCTTTCATACCAACAGAAACCGCAGCAACCAATCCAATCAGTGGATCTGCTTTGAGTTTTTTGCTCTTTTGGATAGTCTCTAATGCATCGATCAGTGCAATTGCCGCACCAGTGATACTGGCCGTACGAGTACCGCCATCCGCTTGCAACACATCGCAATCAAGATAGATGGTGTTTTCACCAAGTTTACTTAAGTCAATCATGGCACGTAAGCTACGACCGATCAGACGCTGAATCTCTTGCGTACGACCTGACTGTTTACCGCGAGCTGCTTCGCGTTGATTGCGGGTATTAGTCGCACGTGGCAGCATACCGTATTCGGCGGTTATCCAGCCTTTACCTTTACCTTTGAGCCAGCGCGGTACACCAGATTCGACACTGGCCGTACATAGCACTTTGGTATCGCCGAAACTGACCAATACTGACCCTTCAGCATGCTTAGTATAGTGGCGCTCAAAGCTGATAGAGCGAAGTTGGTCAAGCTCACGATTGTCAATACGCATAAAAATTCCTAGTACAATGTTATAAAAGCAGTGTCATAAAAGTACGCTATCAGTGGCTAATGAGCAGACCGACAGGTATTTGGTAGACTAAAATCTTAAGATATCCTAACGTGGCAGCGGCGCAATAGCAATATTCACACCCGCCATCGCGCCGTCAGTTAGGCAATAATGGACGATGTAATCTATTCTAAGCCTTCCATCTTACGCAATTCTTTACGTAGGATTTTGCCAACGTTCGACTTTGGTAATTCGTCGACGAACTGTATGTGACGTGGACGCTTATAGCCAGTCAGTTGTTTTTTGCCGTACTCAAGCAGCTCTTTTTCGGTGACGTCGCCTTTTTTGACCACAAATAGTTTTGGCTCCTCACCGCGCTCATCATTAGGCACACCAATAGCACCGCACTCTACCACAGCTGGATGCTCGCTCATGGCTTCTTCGATTTCATTTGGATACACATTAAAACCAGATACCAAAATCATGTCTTTTTTGCGGTCAACAATTTTGATAAAGCCTTTTTCGTCCATGATGCCAATGTCACCGGTTTTTAGGTAGCCACTAGCGGTAAAGGACTCGGTCGTTTCTTCTGGACGGTTTTGATAACCGATCATCACCTGTGGACCTTTGACGCATATCTCACCGCGATCACCCAGCGCTACGACGTTTTCTTCTTCATCAATGAGCACGACATCGGTGCTAGGTGCAGGAATACCAATCTTGCCAGTAAACTCTGCGATGGTCATTGGGTTGAAAGCGACGACTGGTGACGTCTCAGATAAACCATAGCCTTCAACGATAGGTAGACCTGTGATCTTATGCCACTCTTTGGCAACGCTCGGCAATACGGACATACCACCGCCGATAGAGGCTTTTAGATTAGAGAAGTCTAGGTCTGCAAAGCTGTCTTTGTGTACCAAACCGTTAAATAGCGTATTCACAGCTGGGATAAAAGAAGGTTTATATTTACCCATCTCTTTAATAAGCCCATCGAGATCGCGCGGATTAGGAATAAGCAAGCCTGTATAACCCTGATACATACTACATATACCGCATACCATAAATGAGAACACATGATACAACGGCAGTGCCGTCAAGATGACATCTCTGCTGTCTATATCATCTTCAAACGCACTATTCATCAGTGCACTAACCTGTAGCATATTGGCGACTAAGTTACCATGAGACAGCATTGCTCCTTTGGCCACGCCTGTCGTCCCGCCTGTATATTGTAGTAATGCCACATCACTCAAGTTCAACTCAGGACGCTCATAATTACTGGCAGAGACTGCGCCCAATGCCTCCTTAAAGCTCACGCTATTTGGGATTCGATAAGGAGGAATCATTTTTTTGATATGACGAGCGACGAGGTTGACCACAACCCCTTTGACCGCACCCAGCATATCGCCAATCTTACAGACGACAACATGCTCAATCTGTCCTTTGTCTTCGGCATCTTGATAGGTTTTCGCAAAATTCTCAACGATGAATAAGGCTTTGGCACCACTGTCATGGAGCTGATGAGACAATTCGCGACTGGTATATAAAGGGTTTACATTGACGAGTATCATACCAGCGCGAATGACACCTAACGCGATGATCGGATACTGCAAGAGGTTGGGCATCATGACCCCAACTTTATCGCCTTTAACCAACCCTAGCGACTGCAAATAGCTGGCAATCTGGCGGCTATATAGGTCTAATTGCTTAAAACTAATCGAAGCGCCCATGCAGATATAGGCCGTTTTTTGGCCATAACGGCTAAAATTACGCTCAAACACATCAAGTAAAGAGGTACTGTCCTCTGGCATCTCAATCGTAGCATCGATGCTATAACGCTCATAAGCGCTCAACCATGGGCTGTCACTGGCGATGGTCGGCATAGTAGGGAATGCATTGTCTTGATAAATGTATTCAGATGCATTGCCTTTATCACTGGTGCCAGCGTTGTTGTCTGTTGTCTCTTTATTGATATTGTCCGTCATAATTTTCCCTAAATATTACTGTTAAAAACATAGAATACTTTATATAAAAACTCTGTTTTTTTGATTGTGTAATGTTTGATGCAGCATAGTGAAATCGTATTAAATAAGCTCACAGGTCAACGTAGCTATATCGTTTTTATCATAATCGCTTTGCAAGTCATATTGAGTAAAATCATCACTCTATTATAAATAAATGCAAAAACCTCTTGGCTGGCACTATAGCAGTTTTACTAAAAATTCTCTATCTATACTCCTTATGCCCCACTATTCACAACAAGCACAAAGACAAAAAATGATAAGGCAGCACGAGGCAACCTTATCATTTTGGTTATAACAATAACTAAATCTATTTACTCAGCATATTACAAGTACCAATCAATCATAGAGGTATTTATAAATAGCCAGTGATAAAACCCTATCTAAAGATAAGCCTTCGTAGATTAACCGTGGTTTTTTTCTTCGAGCGCTCGTAGGTCTTTACGTAAGATTTTACCGACGTTAGATTTTGGTAGCTCGTCAATAAACTCAACGTGGCGAGGACGTTTGTAGCCAGTTAAATTTTCTTTACCGTAAGCAATGACTTCATCAGCAGTCAGACTGGCGTCACTACGTACCACGTAAATCTTCGGTACTTCACCGCTCTTCTCATCATCAATACCGATCACACCACATTCCAAAATCTTTGGATGTGTCGACATGGCGTCTTCTACTTCGTTTGGATAGACGTTAAAGCCAGATACCAAGATCATGTCTTTTTTGCGATCGACAATCTTAAAGTAACCGTCTTCATCCATCACGCCAATATCGCCAGTACGGAAGTAACCATCCGAAGTCATGACTTCAGCGGTCGCATCTTCACGCTTCCAGTAGCCTTTCATCACCTGCGGGCCACGGATACTAATCTCACCACGCTCACCCAAGGCCACTTCATTGCCTTCTTCATCCAAGATAGCCATATCAGTGGCAGGCATTGGCAGACCGATGTTTCCTGAAAACTCGCCCGTACCATGTGGGTTCGCTGAGGCAACCGGCGAGGTCTCTGACAGACCATAACCCTGAACGATGATATTGCCTGTTACTTGTTCCCATTTGGTCGCTGTGTCTTTGAGTACTGCCATACCGCCGCCCATAGACATCTCAAGCTTGCTATGATCTAGCGATTGGAACTCTTCGTTATTGGCAAGCGCGGTAAACAAGGTATTTACTGCTGGGAAAAACGCAGGTGGGTAGTCTTTATATGCTTTGATAAGGCTTGGTAGGTCACGTGGGTTTGGTACTAGCAGACCGATACAACCACGGTATAGGCCAAACATACCGCAGACCGTAAACGAGAAAATATGATATAGCGGCAGAGCCGTCATAATCACTGGCTGCTCATTACTCTTCTCAAACTTATCAAAAGCATCGCCTAGATAGGTATCGCTTTGGATCAAGTTAGCCACCAAGTTACCATGCGTTAGCATAGCGCCTTTGGCTACCCCTGTCGTACCGCCCGTGTACTGAAGTACAGCGACATCATCGAGGCTGATGTTGTTAGGACGTTTATAGCTTTTAGCAGAAAAGCGGTTCATTGCTTTTTTGAACTTAACACTGCCTTTGATATGATAATCAGGCACCATTTTTTTGACGTGACGTACCACGGCATTGACGATAAAACCCTTGAGCGGACTCATCATGTCACCCATTGAGGCAACTACGACATGATCGACGAGGTCTTGACCAATATCTTCATAAGTTTTGGCAAAGTTCTCAAGTAAAATCAAAACTTTGGTATCTGAATCTTTTAACTGGTGTGACAGCTCTTTGGTGGTATAAAGTGGGTTGACGTTGACCAATGTCATGCCAGCACGTAGCACCCCTAGCACCGCAACTGGTAGCTGTAAAATATTAGGCATCATCACTGCCACTTTATCGCCTTTTTGTAGTCCTAATGACTGAAGGTAAGCGGCAACTTGTTTACTATAGATATCCAACTCTTCGAAAGATAGCTTAACATCCATACAGACAAACGCCGTTTTGCCTGCATGATTGATAAAGTTTTGCTCAATGATATCAATCAATGAGGTGTTGGCTGGTGGCATATCGATATCATACTGAATGCCAAGTTTTTCGTATGTTTTAAGCCATACTTTGTCGTTGCGACGAATAAGGTTACCTTGATTTTCCATAATCTTTTCTCTCCTAGTAATAATACATTACCGTTAACTCATACAAATCACAGTGTGATAAACAGACGAAAAATCAGAGCGCAGTCTCACCATTGTGATGGTAAGTAAGGCTGCGATATAGTCGTAAGGTGATGAGCAAACAATGCAGTGGTAAATAGCCCTTTGTTCATTAACATACACACTTTATATAGACTACTCAATACAAAAGATTGTTACACGAGTTCTCAAACTGGCTTGACGACTGATATTTTCATTAATATCAATTATTTATATTAACAAAAACTGGCCGTGTCACGGAATTTTACCCACGGTATCTCTTTTATTTTAGTCACAACATTTACATAATAAAACTGCCTTCGCGCGTGTTCTCAAGGGCATCGACTGGCTTAGTGAGCAGCATAAAGTTACGGCAAGCTATATCTTTGTCACTGCTTGGTTTAGCTGCGCTGGTTCTTGTCACCAATTCGGCACCGTCACTCTGAGATATTCATTAAAAATAAAAAACAAATGTTAGGTTTACTATACTTAATTTCATCTATAAAAGCCACGTACGAGGACATAGTAAGTAAAGTCTATAAAAGCCAGCATAAGCACGTCATGAGCTGTCGTATATTCTGATACATGTCTTTTTAATTGGATCAATATCCTTTACGATAGCACTATCTTATTTTTACGTGAATATCGCGCCGAACCTAAATGAACATACGGTGCGATTCACATTCATACTATGCCTGACTATATAAACCATACTAATTAAAACTCATAAGCGAAGTCTATTTTATGTCTGATGTTATTGATCCTACTATTGCCCCAATCATTCCTAATGAGCCGATGGATACTCGCTCAGTGGCAGAGTTCACTGAGCAGGCCTATCTCAATTATGCCATGTACGTCATCATGGATCGGGCATTGCCAAATATCGCTGATGGCCTCAAACCTGTTCAGCGCCGTATCGTCTACGCCATGAGCGAGCTTGGGCTAAAATCCTCTGCTAAGGCGAAAAAATCTGCGCGTACGGTCGGTGATGTACTCGGTAAATACCACCCACATGGTGACAGCGCGTGTTATGAAGCTATGGTGCTGATGGCACAGCCGTTCAGCTATCGCTATCCACTCATCACGGGTCAAGGTAACTGGGGTAGCCCTGATGATCCTAAGTCCTTTGCGGCCATGCGTTATACCGAAGCCAAAATGTCTGCTTATGCCAATACATTGCTCGCAGAACTAGGACAAGGTACAGTGGATTGGCAAGACAACTTTGACGGTACGATGCAGGAGCCAACCACTCTACCCGCCCGCTTGCCCAATATTTTATTGAACGGTACCACAGGTATCGCGGTTGGCATGGCAACCGATATCCCACCACATAATCTTAACGAAGTGGTACGCGCGGCCATTCGCTTGCTCAAGAACCCAGAGCTGTCAGTGAAGCAGCTCACTCAGTCGATACCAGCACCTGACCTGCCAACACCAGCTGAAATCATCACTAGCAAAAAAGACTTACAAGCGATGTATGAGACGGGACGTGGTAGTTACAAAATGCGCGCGACTTTTCATATCGACCCCAAAGAGAAGAATTTAGTCATTATCGACGCGCTGCCCTATCAAGTCTCAGGCAACAAAATCCAAGAGCAAATCGCCAAGCTCATGACGGACAAAAAACTGCCTTGGATTACCGATATTCATGATGAGTCAGATCATGAGAACGCTTGTCGTATCGTATTAGAATTGCGATCAACGCGCGTCGATGTCGATCGGGTTATGAGTCATCTGTTTGCTAGTACTGATCTTGAGAGCAACTATCGCGTCAATATGAATATGATTGGCCTAAATGGTAAGCCGCAGGTCAAAAACCTAAAAGAAATCTTAGAGGAATGGCTCATTTGTCGCCGCTCAGTCGTCACGCGTCGTCTGCAATATCGCCTTGATAAAATTAATAAGCGCTTGCACATCCTTGCAGGCTTATTGATTGCGTATCTCAATATCGATGAAGTGATACGCATCATTCGTGAAGAAGACGATCCAAAAGCAACATTGATGCAGGATTATGACCTGACTGACATTCAGGCCAATGCTATCTTGGATATTCGTCTGCGTCAGTTGGCAAAGTTAGAGGAAATTGAGCTACGCCGCGAGCAGGACGAACTGGCTGCCGAACGCGCCATTATTCAAGAATACTTGGACAATCCAGATAGTCTGACCAACTTGATGATTGAAGAGCTCACTGCCGATATGAAAGAGCACGGCAACGAGCGCGTATCACCATTGGCAGAACGCGAAGAAGCACAAGCATTAAAAGAATCTGATCTGGTGCCGAGTGAGCCAGTCACCGCTATCCTGTCCAAAGCAGGCTGGATTCGCGCGGCCAAAGGTCATGACGTCGATGCCGCTGGTATGAGTTATCGCTCAGGCGACAGTTATCAGGCGCACGTGCGCGGTAAATCTAATGAAAAAATCTATGTACTCGACAGTACGGGACGTAGCTATAGTATCGATGCGCACAATCTCGCCTCCGCGCGTGGTCAAGGCGATCCACTGACCAGTGTGTTGAAACCGTCAGCCGGTGCGAGCTTTGAGCAGTTATTAACGGGTGACAACAATCAGCGCATCATCCTCGCTAGCTCCGCCGGTTATGGTTTTATCAATACACTAGGTAATCTTGATAGCAACCAAAAAGCAGGGAAAAATATCATTAACCTGGCAGCTGATGGTCGTCTACTTCCTGTTGCGCGCATTGATGCTCCAATAGATACGACTGTCAATGCCGACGGTGAAACGACTAATACAAATGTAGCGCCTGACCATGTCGCTGTGGTGACCAATGCGGGATATTTATTGATATTTTCCCTTGATGATTTGCCTGAACAGGCTCGCGGTAAAGGTAACAAACTGATCAAATTAAAAGACGATGAAGAAGTGCTCGCCATCACGCCACTTAGTCAGCAAAACAGCCTCGTCATTACTGCTGGCAAACGTCATGTGACGCTAAAACCGAATGATCTGGCAAACTATACGGGCAGTCGTGGTAATCGCGGTGGGCAGTTGCCACGAGGCTTTCAGAATGTAACGAGTGTTGAGGTTGGGTGAGTAATGAAAAAATCAACCTCATTATTGTTTGTATTGATCCTTTCACAATCAAGCTTTGCTGAATGGCAACTAGTAAATGAAAATGATCCAACTGATCCTGTTGAAATCTATGTTGATTTTCATGAGGCTAAGAATTTAAGTGATTCGCAATACCAAGTACCTATGAAGACCAGTACTTGGCCTCAGAGTCATTTCTCTAATTATTCAATTGCACTTTATGAACCTTATATAACTGCTTCTTATATTATTGAGTGTACAGAACAAACGGTCACTACTCACTCTCAACGACTTTTCGCAAAGACTGAACCTTCAGGATCTTTCGCTGACATATTCGATACGTTTGAGTTGGAAACAAATGATAAATCTACTCGCCCTCTTGAATTTACTGATGCAGTAGATAAGCGTTTATATAAGCGACTTTGTCAAAGTGATTAAGAAGCACAATTGATTGACCTAGAGTGCGTTCTACCTACTATCAGGTGAGTAACTCCTGAAATAATAATTGAAAGTATCATATTCTTTCTTATCAATAAGCAAGAAAGTTTATTTCACACACCAATGTATAAAAAAGCCGCCTACACAAATGTATAGGCGGCTTTTTTACGCTAATCAAAATAGAGAACTTACTTAAAACTTATTAAATTCAGTATCTTCAAAGATCGTTTTTAGGAAGCTTGTAATCTGAGTACTTTTCATGAGGTAAGGATTGAAGTCAGCACCTGCTGAGAAGCTCTTTAAGGTATATTCCTCATCTTCAGTGCTTGATGTTAAATATTTGATCAAAAACCCATTCCATCTTCGCACCTCTATCTCCTCAACTCCAATGATATGAGGCAATAAATGAGGATAGTCATTAATCAATATTGCTAAGACTTCATTGATAATAGGCCTTGAGCCTTCAATATTTTGAATTAAGTAATTATCATTAATAACAAGTGCAGAGGTTATATCACTTTTCTCATTGTTTCTGCGCCATCGCTCAAGAACTCTAGTTAACTCTATTCCGTTATTTTCTTCGCTATTTCTTCCGATATAAGTGAGACTGAGAAGAATATGCTCGCCATTTCTATTATTATTTTTTGAAGTATGGCTCGTCGTTATATGCATAAGCAACCTTATTTGCAAAACATTTTTCTAAACTAAAACAAATTTTAAACTCAAGTTATTCATCTCCAAATCTTGCTGATCGATCAGAATTACAATAACAGCTCACTCACATCAATTAAGTGCTTGCTCTATTGCCTAACAAACCCTTAATTACAGAAAATCAAAGTCAAATAACATCATGAATTCGTGGTTTTTTCTCATCAAAAATTGCTTTCAGAAAATTTTCAATCTGCGCACTTGTCATTAGATATGGATTATAGTCAGAACCTGCTGAGAAGCTCTTTAAAGTATATTCCTCATCTTCAGCGCTTGAGGTGAGATGTTTGATTAAAAAACCACTCCATTGGCGCGATTCTATTTCCTCTATATTAACGATATTTGGAAAGATGGTTGAATGCTCGTCAAATATCTTTGCCAAGGCAGTATTGATAGCAGGCCTTGTCCCTTGAAAACTTTGAACAAAATAACCTTCACTAATAACTAAAGCTGAAACGATATCGTTTTCTTCAAAATATCTGCGCCAATGCTCAAGTGCGCGAGTCAGCTCGATTCCTGAATTTAGCTCGACATTTTTGGCGATATATGTCATGTGAATAAGAATATGCTCACCATTTCTTTTTTTATGTTCAGGAGTATGGCTTATCGTTGTAATGTTCATAAAGAACCCTATTTACAAAATACTTGTCTAAATTAAGATACACTTTATTATAAAATATAATCAATGAAATTGTTACGTTTTGACCGAATTTTTACCATCTATTATTATTTTTTTAAATTATGACATGACCTTTTTGATGAGATAGGACATCAATATTTACTGCCGCGAATTTTACTACAAATGTTGGTAAAAACTGTGTGATTGTATTATTCTAATAGCTTAAAAGCCTAATCTATATTTGACTATAATTACTATTGTTTAATCCCAAAATAACAATAACTAAGCTTTCCTTGATCGAAAATCTCGAGTTTTCGATGTTTTGAATAAAATAATAACCATTAATGACAAGCGCTTGAGTGACATCGCTTTTTTAGTATTTTTTCGTGCCGCTTCAAAGGCACGAGTCAGCTTTATGCCATTATCTTTCTCACGATTATTATCGATATATGTAAGGCTAACCAGAATATCTGCACCGTCTTTATCTCCCTCCTCTAAAACTTCGGTACCAGATTCTAAGATGTCATCAATAACGTTGTGCATAAAGAATTTCAATGATCAAAAGCCGCTTTAAATTAAGATACCCTTTAATCTAAAGTACAATCAACAACATTTTGTATTTTTTAGTAGGTTTTTACCCGTTATCATTATTTTCTAGAGAGATAACATTGCAGTTTCAATAAGATAGCGTACTCCGCTCCTATCGCCACATCGTAGTACTATAGATTTCGATACATTCAGTGCGGTAGTCCTATCTAATAAAAAAATAAAGCTGAACTATTTTTCCTTATAGCACTAATTCAGTCCCAAAATAGGAATCACCAAGTCTTCTTCATCAGTGAGGTGTTGCGACAGTAGCTCACTGGCATCAATTAGGCGCTGATGCAATTGCTCACCCAGTGCTTTATCTTCAGTGTTGCTTGATGCTAGCCTACTGTTTAGCACTTGCAACTCATTAAGTAGTGCATCCAAATGTACGTGGTCACGATCTAATATCTCAAAACCTGCTTTTAGTTGAGGATACATGCGAATGAACTGTGGAAAGTAGCCTGTATCTTCAATACTATGGTGCTGATGTAACTTAAAAATATATTGATTAATCCGTGGTGAGATTTGTGAGCGGTATTCTGACCATTCAATATCACCGGCATGATAGGCGTCACTGATTTGGGTGAGAACGTGTTGACGTTTACGTATATCAGCGTGAATACTTAACCAAAACGATGTCTTATAAATATAGTCTGCACTGAGCCACTGATTGGGCGGTAGCTTCTCGTATAAAAATAGCCAATCAGCCTCTAACCGACTGTCAGAATGGCGTGGAGTCGGAGCAAGCAGCCCCTCGTCTGATACATCTTTAGCGTTTGAGTTTTGAGCGGAAGCAGTCATAATATTGTCCCCATAAATTATTTTGCTTATTCAGTTTTCTCTATAAATGCTTAAGTCGTTATAAATAAACCCTCTTTCAAGAACTTAGCTCAGAAAACAAAATAATAATTCACTAGATAAAATTCATTAGATAAACTAAAAAATATTCAACGCAAGTGTAGTCTATATATAGTGTAAACATAAAATATCAACAGTATCTTCGGTAATACGTTAGCAATTTTATGAATCATCAAAGTTAATAGCGTAAGACCCATGCGTTACACAACCTAGTCAAAACTCTCATCGTTTTTGGCTGATGAGCCTGTAGGATAAAACAAATAATAAAGTCGCTCAGGTATTAGTAATCAGCTACTATTAGCTTTAATAGCAGCGCTTAAAATGTAAAGGACAAACATGTTTATCGAAGATAAAATTGCTCAAGAAAGTATGAATACCAAAGTTTCTACACCTAAAATCATCTTTTTCGATATCGATGATACCTTGAGCCGCAGCGGCGTCATTGCCGAACATAATAAAGCAACCCTTGAGCAACTGGCAGACACTGATATCAAGTTGGTGATTTCAACTGGGCGCTCCAAGGCCATATTGCCTGAGGATATTTTAGCATTGCTTGATGCAGATATATTGGATGCCATTATTTGTATGAATGGACAGTATAGCTTTGATAAAAATGGCCGAATCAGCCACTATCCATTGTCTGGTGAGCAAACAGATAAAATCGTGCGTCTGTGCCAGCAGAGCGACTTAATTCACAAGTTTGACTCCGCCACTCATATCGCTTGGTCAGGTGAAAATGATCGTTTGCGTGAATTCAATGCTGTCACACCCAACTCTATTCTTGACTCTGAGTATTACAAGTCAAATACCGTCTATCAGTGCTCAGTATTTTTTAATAATCAACAAGAAAAAATGCAAGATATCGACTTTGCGCAGTATGATTTAAAACTGGTGCATTGGCATCAAATCGGTGCAGATATATTGCCAATAGAAGCATCAAAAGCGCGCGGGATCAAAGATGTCTGTGAGTACTATGGGGTAGATGTCAGCGAGTGTATGGCATTTGGCGATGGTATGAATGACTTAGAAATGTTTGATTTGGTGGGGTTTGCCGTGGCGATGGGTGATGCGCAGCCTGATCTGATAGCGCGTGCTGATTTCGTCACTGGGACGATCGAAGAGTATGGCATACAGACAGTGCTTGAACCGTTCTACGCCACTTCGTCAACCAAATAAAAATCTTATTTGAGCATGTACTACGTACCTATCAATATTCTACCAAAGCATCGTTGAACTACCATCAACAGTCATTGAATCTTCGGTGATAGCGGCGCTCAGTCATCGCGCCGCATCCTTTGCTATTCTGGTATGGCTAATTATTATCTTAAGTTCTAAGGGCTTGGCGCTATTCGACGCTTGAATCTTCTCTTATACTTATACTTGTAATAGCATAGGTCTATACGGCCATTATTTGCCTCATCCTTATCAATGCTCTAGAAAACTCACCCAGCATTGACTGTCTTTAAACTAATTTTCATTACTAATTTGATTAGTATTATTAGCGACCTTTATTAGCATAACTAAGCATCGTTTTGATAATAGCCCTTTAAATTGTATAAAGTAATAACCATAATAGTTTTATTAGCGACATGAAGCATTGACTGCCTGATTATTTTTATCAACTTTTTGATTTGCATTATTTTATTTAGGAGAGATATTTTGACCCATTTATCATCGTCCCATCCAGATAACCCAGCTCGTATCGGTCGTATGGTACCAAAAGCATTATTAGCGGCAGCTATTGGCCTAGCGTTAGCTAGCTGTAGTAACTCTGACAATGCGGCAGATGGCAGCGCTGCGGCGAGCAATGAGACGCTCAATTTGTATAACTGGTCAGAATATATGCCACAAGAGATTTTGGATGGTTTTGAAGAAGAAACTGGCATCGCGGTCAATTACACGACGTTTGATTCAAACGAAGCGATGTACGCCAAGCTCAAACTGCTCGATGATTCTAGCCAGTATGATTTGGCCATTCCATCGACTTATTATGTCGAAAAGATGGCCAAAGAAGGACTGTTGCAAGAGTTAGATAAGTCTAAATTAAGTAACTTTAAAAACCTCGATACGTCATTTACCAACACCAAAGTCGACCCTGACAATAAATACTCTATACCGTACATGTGGGGTAGCACCGGTCTCGCGATCAATGGTGATAGTGTCGATCCTGCAACTGTGAATAGCTGGAACGACCTATGGGATCCTAAGTATAAAGGTCAGGTGATGCTTACCAACGATGTGCGTGAAGTGTTTGGTATGGCGTTACTGACGCTAGGCTACTCAGGCAACAGTAGCAATCCTGATGAAATCAAAGCGGCTTACGACAAGCTTACAACGTTAATGCCGAACGTCAAAACGTTTAACTCTGATGCGACACGTATGCCGTACATCGAAGGTGAGACGTCTCTTGGCATGACGTGGAATGGCGAAGCGGTCATGGCGAATGACGAAGGTCTAACGAGCCTAGCTTATAAATATCCAACTGAAGGCGCTATCTTGTGGATGGACAACTT
Source organism: Psychrobacter piscatorii (assembly GCF_904846415.1). Lineage (GTDB taxonomy): Bacteria > Pseudomonadota > Gammaproteobacteria > Pseudomonadales > Moraxellaceae > Psychrobacter > Psychrobacter piscatorii. The sequence continues at coordinate 32,188 of NZ_CAJHAR010000032.1, forward strand.
TGTCATTCCAAAAAATGCCAAACAAGTTGATGCAGCACACAAATTTATTGATTACTTGCTACGCCCTGAAAACGCCAAAATCGTGAGTGAAGAAATTGGTTATGCCTCACCAAATCTGGCAGCACGAGAGCTAATGGATGAAAGCGTTCGCAACAACCCAACGATTTACCCATCTAAAGACGTGTTAGCAAAAGCTGAGTTCCAAGAAGATGTGGGCGATGAGGCACTACAAGTGTATCAACAATACTGGGATAAGCTAAAAACGGGTCGCTAATAGCCATGGTTTAATATTTTTAAAATAAAGTAGATATTTAAGAAAAAAAACGCTGATCCTAAATGGTCAGCGTTTTTTTATGCATTATAAATGCAAATCCGTCTCGCCGCCCTGCTCTTTCATCCGGCGCTGCTCACGGCGCTGATAACCCAGCCCAGATGCAGCAAACCAGTGTAGCTTAGAGGTTTGTAACAGATCACTCAATTGCTGCAACTGCGTTTGCAACGTCTGTGTTAACCAAAAATACCCCTGCCACTCAAATGCTAAGTGCTGCACGCTTGGATATTCTGACACAGCAATACGAGTAATCGGGCGAAATACTTCATCGCTTGGACTTCGGAGTACCGCCGCCATATGCTGCATGGCTTGCGTCAATTCGTGCTGATAATGTATCAACAACACATGGTTTTCTTCATCGATTTCGATATTCGCCAAACGCGGAGCAGCACTTAATAATAAGTCAATTGTGCCAATGATATTACGATGGGTACGCTGAATTGTCTCTAGTGTCTCTTTTTCGATTCCTGACTCACTTGCTGTCGCAGCGATATGTGGACGTACAGCCAGCAGGCGTTTATTGATCTGTTGTAGCGCTGTTACCAACTTCCTATCAACGGGTACTTCTTTAATAGGAAAGGCGATTGGGTTTGATTTTTGAATAGCATTGTCCATTACCCCATCCGCTGCATCAATATGATGACCCACGCCAGCATAGAGACTGCTACAAGCGTCAAGATTACTACTCAATAAAAACCGCCACATCAACGTTGATTTGAGTGGTAAAATCAGCGTCACTGCTACCGAAACGCCTGTACCCAGTAAAATATTTAGCGCGCGGTAGATACCATCTTGACCGATGCTGTTGTGTCCCAAATCAGAGACAATCATCAACATAGTGATACCCGTTAGCAGCCCTGTATATCCGAGCTTTCTGACGGCTAAATAGCCAATGATGCCGCTTAATAGACCGATGAGCGCGTAGTCCACCCATGGCCATGCACCTGCATTTTGAATGAACCACAGCACCCCAAGGGCCGTACCTATACCTAATAGCGTACCCAAGACACGCTCTTTGGCTTTGGTATAGATAGCGCCTTGATACTGCAATAATCCCAAGATAATAAAAACCGTAATGGTCGTCCATTCCCCATGTGGCAGATTGGTGAGTTTATTGACCAGTAGCGCCAGTATGACAGCCGTTCCTAAGCGAATGGCGTGCAAGACGTCGGCATGTTGATAGCGAACATAAGGCTCAGTAAATGGAGCAGTAACACGCTGGTAAAGGGTTGATTTCACGCAAGGCTACTCTTTTTGGTTAATAAGCGAGATAAATGGTAACGCACATAGGTTACGCACAAACATGCTAGCAGTCGAGCCTCGATTTACAAAGTATTAATCAAAAAAACGCCTTTTGTCTATTAAAAGACAAAAGACGTTCAAACTCAAACCCTGCTGATGAATAGCTAAGTTTGAATCAATCTCACTAAACCTCTAAAAAGTCTAGTATACCTTCCGCTGCTTCGCGGCCTTCCCAAATAGCCGTCACGACCAAATCAGAGCCACGCACCATATCACCACCTGCAAAAATTTTGGGATTTTGCGTTTGGAACTTAAAGGTCTGTTTTTCTGCAGCCAATACGCGACCAGAGCTGTCCATTGCCACTTGCTGCGACTCGAACCAATCAGCAGGACTTGGTCTAAAGCCAAATGCCATAATCACGGCATCACATGGGATAATCTCTTCAGAATTAGGAATCGGCTCAGGACGCTGACGTCCGCGGTTATCTGGCGCACCCAAGTGCGTCGTGACTACTTTTACTCCATTGACCTTGCCATTTAAGCCAATGATTTCAGTAGGCTGACGGTTGAATAAAAACTCAACCCCTTCCTCACGAGCATTGACTACTTCGCGGCGTGAGCCAGGCATATTTTCTTCATCACGGCGATAAGCACAGACGACTTTTTCAGCACCTTGACGAATACTGGTACGGTTACAGTCCATCGCCGTATCGCCGCCACCTAGTACGACAACTCTTTTGCCTTTAAAGTCGATATACTCTTCAGCGTCTTTTTCCCAGTCATTACAACGGTTGACGTTGGCAATCAGGTAATCTAGCGCATCATAGACGCCTGTCAACTCTTCACCAGCGAAGCCGCCGCGCATATAGGTGTATGTACCCATACCCATAAAGACCGCGTCATACTCAGCCAACAGCTCATCAATGGTAACGTCTGTACCGATCTCTGTCTCTAGACGGAATTCCATACCCATGTCTTCAAAGATCACACGGCGATTGCGCATGACATCTTTTTCCATTTTAAACTCAGGGATACCAAAGGTTAATAAGCCGCCAATTTCAGGACGCTTGTCAAAGACGACAGGCTTGACACCATTTCTGACCAAAATATCCGCACAACCTAGACCTGCTGGTCCTGCGCCAATGATAGCGACTTTTTTGTCTGTCCAAACGACTTCAGACATATCCGGACGCCAGCCAAGTGCAAACGCGGTATCGTTGATGTACTTTTCAACATTACCAATCGTCACTGCCCCAAAGCCATCGTTCAATGTACAAGCGCCTTCACACAAACGATCTTGTGGGCAAACTCGGCCGCAGACCTCAGGCAAGGTATTGGTACGGTGGCACAATTCAGCCGCTTGAAATATCTGTCCTTCGGTGGCCAGTTTTAGCCAGTTAGGGATATAGTTGTGTACTGGACATTTCCACTCGCAGTACGGGTTACCACACTCAAGACAACGATGCGCTTGCTGGGCAACAGCTTCGTTTTCGAAAGGTTTATAAATCTCAACAAACTCTGTTGAGCGCGTTGCAATGTCTTTTTTGGTTGGATCAAATCTCGGTATATCTAAAAACTGGAAATTATTTTCTAAGCGTTTTGCCATGGTGCTATCTCTTTTATATAAGGCTCTTTTGCAGTGGGTGGCGACAGTCAAGCGATGTGTTGTTTGTCTAAAATCTAAGACATATATCGCTGCTGTCACGTACCTGCTGAAAACCTGTGAGTTAAAACGTCTCTAAAAACGGAACGCTGGCTACCCTAATCAAAGTCATTGTCGATTCCTCAATACAATCCATTGATACGACCGACAATGACAAATCGGCTATTGTGGGTCGGCCATGGTAGTTTTAAGAAGACTTGCAATGTTCGCCGCTTTTGGCTTCACCAAATAGAATTTACGAACATAGTGCTCGAAGTCGTCCAGTATCGTCTGACCCCACGCACTGCCTGTTTTATCTACATGAGCTTCAATCACTTGCTGTAAGTGAATGCGATGCTCTTCTGTTTGCTCGCTTGAGATACGGTTTAGATCGATTAGCTCATGGTTGCAACGGTCAAAGAAGTCGCCTTCCATATCGAGTACATACGCAAAACCACCCGTCATACCAGCACCGAAGTTGAGTCCAGTACGGCCAAGAATCGTGACGATACCGCCAGTCATATATTCACAGCAATGGTCGCCTGTACCCTCAATGACTGCATGTGCGCCAGAGTTACGGACGCCAAAACGCTCACCTGCGGTACCGGCAGCATATAACTTACCGCCCGTTGCACCATATAGGCAAGTATTACCGATGATAGCGGTTTCTTGTGCCGTAAAGTTTGAGTCTTTAGGTGGATAAATGACAATCTCACCGCCAGCCATGCCTTTACCCACATAGTCATTGGCATCGCCTTCAAGCTCGATATTTAAGCCGCCCGCATTCCACACGCCTAAACTTTGCCCTGCAGTACCTGTCAGACGAAGCTTGATCGGCATATCACTCATGCCAAGGTTGCCCCATACTTGCGCAATCTCACCAGAGATACGAGCACCAATAGAGCGGTCACAGTTGCCAACGAAATAGCTATAATCGCCGCCTGAGCCTTGGCGAATATTCACAAGCATATCGCTAATCATTTGCTCAGCGAGCAAGCCTTTATCAAATGGCTCGTTACGCTCCACCTGACACGTTTGGGCTTTGCCCACACTGGCTGGGTGACTAAATAGCAATGGCGTTAAGTCAAGATGACGCTGCTTATCAGTGTTACCTTCTAAGATATCTAGCAAGTCAGTACGACCGACTAGCTCTTCCATACTACGAACACCTAGCGCTGCTAACCATTCACGTGTTTCAGTTGCGACAAATTTAAAGAAGTTAATCAGCATTTCTGCTTCGCCAATGAAATGCTCATCGCGTAGCTTGGCTTTTTGGGTAGCAACCCCTGTTGGACAGTTGTTCAAATGGCAGATACGTAGGTACTTACAACCAACTGCAATCATCGGCGTGGTACCAAAGCCAAAGCTTTCTGCACCAAGAATAGCGGCCTTGACGACATCCAGTCCTGTTTTCAGACCACCATCGGTCTGAACACGTACCTTATCACGTAATCCATTCACTCGTAGAGACTGATGGGTTTCAGCCAGACCTAGTTCCCATGGCGAGCCTGCATGATGGATAGACGATAGCGGAGATGCTGCTGTACCACCATCATAACCTGAGATCGTAATCAAATCGGCATAAGCTTTTGCAACACCCGTGGCGATCGTACCAACACCTGGGCGTGAAACCAATTTAACCGATACCAATGCATCTGGATTGACTTGCTTCAAATCAAAAATCAACTGCGCCAAATCTTCGATAGAATAAATATCATGATGCGGCGGCGGTGAAATCAAGGTCACGCCTGGCACCGAATAACGCAAGCGCGCAATCAACGCATTCACTTTACCACCAGGAAGCTGTCCACCTTCACCAGGCTTGGCGCCTTGAGCGACCTTAATCTGCATGACTTCTGCTGAGCGTAGATACGCAGGCGTCACCCCAAAACGACCAGAGGCCACTTGCTTGATCTTTGAGTTACGCAATGTTCCATAACGCGCAGGATCTTCACCACCCTCACCAGAGTTTGAACGACCACCGATGGTATTCATGGCCATCGCGATCGACTCGTGTGCTTCAGGAGACAGCGCGCCTAGCGACATGCCAGCTGAGTCAAAACGCGTCAAAATCTCAGAGATATCTTCAACATCATCGACATCGATACTGTTGTCAGTCTTTAGTTGCAACAAGTCACGCAAAGTCGCAACTGGGCGACTATTGACTAGATTGGCATAATTCTGATAATTCTCATAATCGCCCGTACGTACGGCCGTATGCAGGCTGTTAATCACGTCAGGGTTAAAGGCATGATACTCTTTGTTGAAGACGAATTTGAGCAAACCACCTTGATCTAGTGGCGCACGACGCTTAAACGCGTTGGCAGCCAGTTGCGCTTGGTCAGCGGCAAGATCTGCAAAGGTAGCGCCTTTAATACGGCTTTGTACACCTTTAAAACATAAGCTCACGACTTCTTCAGAGAGACCAACCGCTTCAAAAAGCTGCGCCCCGCGATACGACACAATGGTAGAGATACCCATTTTTGATAAGATTTTTAGCAAACCTTTATCCAAGCCTTTGCGGAAATTAACGCGAGCTTGGATCGGATCACCAAGCAACTCACCAGTAGCCACCAAATCATCAATCACATCATATGCCAGATACGGATACACACAAGTCGCACCAAAGCCAATCAATACCGCTATTTGATGCGAATCGCGCGCCAGACCTGTCTCAATTACCAAGTTAGCATCGGTACGGATGCCTTGCGCGATTAGATAGTGATGCACGGCTCCTGTGACCAGGATGGCATTGGCGGGTACTTTCTCTGCATCGATATCTTTATCAGACAGTACAATCAACGTGTTGCCCGAGCGGATGTTATCTGCCACTTCCTCACAAATAGCGACGATAGCATCAGATAGCTCTAGAGTACGGTCATAGTTCAGATCGATACGAGCCATCTTAAATGCTGGATCATCCAAGGTTTCAAGCTGCTGCATTTTGCTAGCTGACAGGACTGGCGATGACAAAATAATACGATGAGCATCTCTCGCAGATGGCGCAAATACATTAGTCTCAGCACCTAGGCAGGTCTGCAACGACATCACAATGGACTCACGTAATGGATCGATTGGCGGGTTGGTCACCTGTGCAAATTGCTGACGGAAAAAATCACCGACATGGCGGATTTGCTGCGATAGCACTGCCATTGGCGTGTCATCACCCATCGAGCCTACTGGCTCTTGACCGTTTTCCGCATTAGGGCGGATGATCTCTGTACGCTCTTCATTGGTGATGTGATACATTTTTTGTAAGGCTTTTAGCTTATCGCCGCGGCACGCTTGCGCTGCTAAGGTTTCCTCTAAGCGCTCATCATCACGGACACGTGTCGCTTCTTCACGCAGCCACTTTCGATAGGGGTGCGCATTTTTCAGCAACGTTGCAACAGCAGTCGTATCCATCACTTGACCTGTCAACGTATCAATAACCAGCATTTGGCCTGGGCCGACACGACCTTTTGCCAACACATCTTGTGGTGAGTAGTCCCAAACACCAACTTCTGATGCGACGGTGATATAACCGTTCTTGGTCGTCACCCAACGTGATGGGCGTAAACCGTTTCTATCAAGCATACAGACAGCATAGCGTCCATCTTGGATCACAAGCCCTGCAGGACCATCCCACGCTTCCATATGCTGTGAGTAAAACTCATAAAACGCTCGCAAATCCATATCCATGCTATCGACGTTCTGCCACGCTGGTGGAACCAAAATCGACATCGCATGGAACAAGTTCATGCCGCCAGACATTAGCACTTCAAGCATGTTATCTAAGCTTGATGAATCAGAACCTGTGCTGTTTACAAGCGGCGTCAATTCATTCAAGTTCGGCAATTTGTCTGATTTTAGCTTTGGCGTACGTGCTTTAGACCAGTTGCGGTTACCTGTAATGGTGTTCAACTCACCATTATGAGCCAGATAGCGGAACGGCTGTGCCAATGGCCATCGTGGCAAAGTATTGGTGGAGAAACGCTGATGGAAAACCACGATGTGTGACGCCAAGCGCTCGTCTTGCAGATCCAAGAAAAATGCTGGTAAGTCTGATGGCATGACCAGACCTTTATAAATAATGGTCTGGCAGCTTAATGAACATACATAAAACAACTCATCATCAACCAGACGCTGCTCTGCTTTTTTGCGTGCAACAAACAGCTTACGGTTGAAATCTTCAGCAGCCAAGTCATCTGGCGCATTGACAAATACCTGCTTAAAATCTGGTAATGTCTCACGGCCGATCTCACCCACAATACTCAAATCAAGTGGCACATCACGCCAGCCAGCGACTTCTAATCCTTGGGCGGTAATTTCATCGCTCAATACTTGCTGGCTATGCTTGGCTTTATCATCATCCAAATTGACGAACACCATACCAACGGCAAAGTTGTCTGTAATTGCGAATTGCTGCTCATTGGCGATCTGTTTAAAGAAGTCGGTAGGGGTCGCTAATAGTAGACCGCAACCATCACCAGTTCTACCATCGGCCGCCACACCACCACGGTGTGTCATGCAACTTAAACTATGAATGGCGGTTTTTACCAAATTATGGCTGGCTTCACCCTTAATATGAGCAATTAAACCAAAACCGCAATTATCAGAAAAATCATCTGGCGTGGCCAGGTGTGTTTGCGAGGAAATCATTGACATAGCTTGTCCTTTTAAGTAGACGGGCAACTTACATCTCCAATGCGGAGCATAAGCTGGTACCCGTAAGCAGAACGGGCTGATAGTGGATATTCGGATAGTTGAATTAGTAAATGGTGCGAGGCTCAATCGACATCATGCTATAAAAGCAAGTAAACCTTTGACCCTCCTGGTCATCAGATAATGTCGTGACATATGCGTCGTATATTAAAGACAGTGAATGGCAGCGCTTTGAAACAGAGTAATTTATACTCCTAAATGCCAATTGCTTAGTCAGTAATACGTTATGTCGTTCGTTTAAGCATCGTTTGTTATGTCGTTATATCTAGCAATGAGAGCTGGACATCCAACCATTTAATAACCGTGCATGTGGTTCGTCTTGAATATCTGACGCTCTGTATTCAAGCGCCTTATCCACTCTAAAAAGAGTGACAATAAGAGAGGTTGCGTCACTTACAAGCACTTTAACATAGTCAGTAAGTAGCCGCGCTTGAGACAACAAACCTTAGCAACACACCTTATAAATCGTTGATTTGTTACTAAATGCTTGTTTAATAATAGTTTTTTACGATAACTATACAGAACGTCGCCCACAGTTATATTAGTTAATGATTCACAAAAAATCTAGTCTTTTCTATCGATTCATCAGCCATAATTTGTATAAGGTCTCATTACTATTGGTTATAGGACGATTAAAAACCCATTAGAAATATAATATAAAGCGCCTACGTAGGGTTGCCTAAGGCAGTGGATGAGTTGTGTCTACCTTGAACACTTTGCCCCAAAATAGCGACAGTAGCCACTAATATATTAAAAAAACGGGTGGTGTATCAAAAAGTATGCTGGGGTAATAAAGGAAGGGTGACAGTCAAAGCAAGATGATATATTTGAGGTTATGAAGACACAAATACAGATCAATTGCCCCGACTGTCACAGTCTTAGTCTAAA
>NZ_CAJHAR010000033.1 GCF_904846415.1 Psychrobacter piscatorii
GCTATCTTTTTAACAGCTTCGGCTTTAAATTCGTCACTGTAGGTTCTTACTTTCTTGGTCATGATAAACTCCGATTAATACGCTTAGTTTACCAAGTTTAGTTGTACGGTTTCTTCAGCATAGCTCACGTCACTTAATGGCTGCAAATCCAATAATGGCAAATACAAATAATGAACAGGCGCAGACGCGGTGTCTTTAGTGGTCATTTCAAGTTTATCAACATGGCTAGATATTTCAGCAGCCAAATCAACAACGATAATCTGATAGCGAACTAAAGGCTTATTGTTTTCTGGCGAGCGTAACCAATTCGTTAAATGGGTATTGACACCTGTGTGTGTCAATCGAGGTGAAGCCACAACGGTGACACTGTCACTAATAGCATATGGTGTAAGTGGATACTTTTTACCTTTTGAAAAAACTTCAAAATACCACTGTCCCAACAATGACATGCCATTGTAAATAATAATAATGGGAGCAAACTTCATCCAAGTATATACGGTAAGTCGTCCGCCACTGGACTTTTGAAACCAGCATGTATCTCGCATAGGTCTAGCTTGCTGATAAGTATAAGCCAACATCACAAAACTGATCAACCAGTATAGAGCGATGATAATAGCGAATGTTTCTATCATTTCAGCCGCGATCATACTCATATTAGCAAGATAAAATCCTGCTATCGCTATCAACAAAAACCCTATCACACCCAGTGTCAGATGCTTGATTACCAATGCATTTCGGATTCGACTTGAGAGTACAAGCACCAACACTGCCAACACTACCCCGCCGAACATATCTAACAAATGATGCTGATACGTCAACACCGTTGAAAGAGCAATCGATGTACATATGCCCACCAGTAATAATCGACAAAATATTAAAACCCATCGTTTTTTGGACTCTGTAATATCCCATAACGACACGCCAAGCAAGATGGCATAACTGACATGCAAAGATGGTAGCTGATTAAATGGCTTGTCCACCAACTGCAAAAACTGATAGCCGAATTGCGTCCAGTCATCAGGTATCGATCGATTGAATGAGAACCGAGCGGGATAGAGATAGAAAATAAAACAGGCAAAAATGGTCGCCAAAATTAGGCGATAGGTCAACAAAGATAGCTGTATAGACGTCCGCACTAAAAAAAAGCTCACCACAAATAAAATCAACGACCAGCTGTAAGGAACAATCATAGCGGGGATAAAAGGAATAACGCTATCAAACGGCGTGGCTAGGTTATGAACTTTCGATGGATACAGCTCATATAAGGAGACACCATAAAAAGTCGTCAAATTATAGAGCAGATAAAATATCGCTAACGCAAGACCTAGGTGTCTAAAGCGTGTTGATAGATTTAGCAGCACCTAATACCTCGTTTAACTATTGGATAAAAATCTAGAAAAAACTTCAAAAATATAAATACATCTAAAGTTATCATAATAGCAACTTATTGTTGGCTAAAAACCATTCATACCTATTGGAAACACAGTGATTTTAAATTTATACTGAACTATTTTCCATAATTATAAGGGTTGAAATATGCAGTTCTTAGGGATAATAAGCCAGCAGTTAAGTCGTTTTACGGCATTGGTTATTATTTTAGCGGTCGCAGTGACATTTATAGAGCCTGCGACTTTTTCTTGGGTGACAGGCGATACTCAAATCATCGTTCTGGGTATCATCATGCTCGCAATGGGTATGACACTAGGCAAAGAAGACTATAAAATATTGGCCAAGCGTCCGCTTGATATTTTTATTGGCTCTGTTATCCAATATACAATCATGCCCATTTTAGCGATTAGCGTGGCTAGGCTATTTGATTTATCACCGGGCTTGACACTAGGTCTGGTATTGGTTGGTACGTGTCCCGGCGGCGTGTCTTCAAACATTATGAGCTACCTTGCAAAAGGTGATGTAGCATTTTCAGTAGGTATGACCACAGTATCAACCATCGTTGCCCCCTTAGTGACACCTCTTTGGCTCAATTATTTGGTTGGTCAATCTGTGGAGATGGATGGATGGGGTATGTTCCGATTTATGCTTCTAGTCACGTTATTGCCAGTCGCTATCGGCTCTATGTTAAACATTCTATTTCAAAACAAACAGTGGTTTGATGATGTGCGTGCGGTGATGCCTGGCGTGGCTGTATTAGCCTTTGCCGCTATCGTTGGTGGCGTTGCCGCTGTATTTGGTGATCAATTCTTGCAATCAGGGTTAGTCGTCATTTTAGCTATTGCCGTGCACAATATCGTCGGCTACATATTGGGTTACTACTCAGGGGCATTGTTCGGTATGAGCAAACCCAAAAAACGTACGATATCTATCGAGGTCGGTGTACAAAATGCAGGGTTAGCCACGGGCTTAAGCACAAAATTTTTCCCTGGTAATGCAGAGTCCGCTATCGCTGCTGCCGTTGCTTGCATTTGGCACTCTGTTTCTGGTTCTATATTAGCAAACGTATTTGCGTGGTGGGATAAGCGTCAAGAGGCGAAATCTCCTACTCTTAGTGATACTGATGAGATCGTAGAATTTGGCAAACCAGTCAAGAATAGTTGATTTTGACATAAGATAATAAACTTAAGCCGCTATGTTAGATCATTTGTCTAGCATAGCTCTATATATAAAGACCTTTCCAATCATGGGCGGCCTTATCAGAGCATTTGCCTAAGATAAAAATTCTCATCAAGCAGTTCCTGACAATCTCTCCTCTCAATAACTACTATGTCTCAACGCTCTCAAATCACCAACTTACCTTATCTCCAAATTTAGCCAAGGCGATTGGCTTTAGGACTAATCATGTCCGTGATTACTGCATATTAATTTTAGAGGTTAAATACTGGGCTAAATACTCGTTTCTAACTATACCAATTGTTAAGGATAATACTATCTTAAGGTTCAGTTAAGGTTGCTCCTTTATGATGCTTTCATGATGTTAATCGTGCTAAAAGCTTTTAACCCTTTGGAGACAGCTGATGTCATTATCTATTGATAGCACTCATACCTTACAGAATGTTCTAAATACGACCTTTTATATTGAAGCCGTCAAGCCAATGTCAATATTGGAAGTGCAAGGTATACCCTCATCCCTCTATATTCGTGCCAGTACGCAAATGTCAATAGCGACATCGACTACTTCATATGCTCAAAATCAAGATGCCCAGGCGTTTATCAAACGCATATATGAATATATCCATCACGCACGCTTGAGCTATTTTATGCCCATTTTGTTTTCAGGTTTTGCCGATATGCCATCCTATGGCGATTGGTTATCCACTGATGATAATGCGTTGCCAGCGTTTAAAGGCACGAGCGTTGCTATCGGTCTAAAACCTATCTGTGAAGACAAGATATTTTTAGAGCAGTATCTGAACACGCCGATACAACACGAGATCAGCAAAGTAGCAGGCAAGCCAGTCAGTCGTCAGCGCATTTTTGAGATTGGCAATTTGGCTTCAGGTTGTGCTGGTAGCGCACGGCTTATGATAGCATTTTTGGTGTTTTATTTATCCACTCCCACCCTGAATCCTACGACTCATGAATACCAAACCAAAGCAGACTGGGTCGTGTGTACTGGTACCGATGCGGTAAGGCATATATTGGCACACATGGGCATTCGCAGTCATGTCATTGCTAAAGCCACTGCAGAAGCGCTAGCAGATCCTGAGCAAGTATCATCATGGGGCCATTACTATCAGCACAATCCCTTGGTGGTTGCCATCAATGTGGCAGATGCTAAGCGGGTATGCGCCCCTCATTATCGCTATACCGAAACGTTAGAGATGAATGCTACCACTCGTTTGACGCTAAATAAGATAGCCGTTTAATACGCATGCATTAGCCAACCAATAACACTGCACCACCACAAGACAGTGAGCATAACATGAAACCCATTTATACCGCGATATGTGAGCATGCCCGCCAAACTCCTAAGCAGGTGGCGATACAAACGATAGATAACCATAACACGACTAGTCTGACTTATGGCCAGCTGCAACGTACATTGTCAGCGCTTCATCAAACATTAGAAACATGGCAAGGCAAGCGTGTGGCCCTATATGCGCACAATGACATAGATTGGATCATACTCGATTTGGCTTTGAGTACCGTCGGCGCGGTCATTGTGCCCATCCCTTTATTCTTCAGTGCCGCGCAAATTGCTCACTTACTACAAGATGCGCAGATAGAGACGGTATATGTTGGGTCGGGTTTGACACTGCCGGTCGTAGATAATATGGAGAACTGGATAATTGCTGATACACCAGAGACAAGCACTGTAAAATCTGAGCAGGCAACTCATATCACAGGCAGTTTTTATCAACGTGCCGACACTGTCATTGACAACACTTTTACCGCTCAAAATCGCTCTACCGCCAGCGACTTTTGCAAAGTGACTTACACCTCAGGCAGTACGGGTATGCCAAAAGGCGTGTGTTTGGGGCAAGATACGTTGATGCGTATTGTCGCGTCGTTATCAGGTGCGCTCGCTGATACTTTGACAGATGATGCCACTCACGCGCCAGAAATGAACGATACCACAAGCAATTTTAGTCATCTGAGTGTGTTGCCTTTTGCCACTTTATTAGAAAACGTGGCGGGTGTTTACGTGGGACTATATATGGGGCGCACCTTAGTGACAGGGCGTATTGATCAATTTGGCTTGTTATCCAATCAAGCCTTTGACGCCAAGCGCCTGATGACAACAGTGCAGACGTACAATATCGCCAGTGTTATTTTATTACCGCAAATGCTAAAAGCCATTTGCGAGCACTTGGCAACCGATAGAGCAACCAAACCCAGCATCAATGCTGCTTTGTCATCGTTAAAGTTTATGGCAGTCGGCGGCGGCAAAGTCTCCCCTCAATTACTACAAGACGCCAATGCCCTAAGCTTGCCTGTCTATGAAGGCTATGGCCTATCTGAATGCGGCTCGGTGGTCAGTCTCAATACGCCAAAAGCCAATCGCACAGGCAGTGTCGGCAAACCGATGCCTCATGCCTCTGTCAGCATCGCAGCAACTGGCGAGGTGATGGTCAAAGGCAATGCGATGCAAGGCTACCTAAACCATGACGCTAGTAATGATGACGATGGCATCATTGCCACAGGGGATATCGGTCATTTAGATGACGACGGCTATTTATACATCACGGGTCGACGCAAAAACGTGCTCATCAGTAGTTTTGGCCGCAACATCTCACCTGAATGGGTAGAAGCGCAGCTCTCAACGCAGCCCATTATTTATCAGGTAGCGGTGCTCGGAGATGGTGAGCCTCATTTATCTGCGGTGATAGTTGCCAACCCTAACATGACCGCAACGAGCAGTGACCCCCAATCTGCGATTGCCCAAGCGATAGATGTCGTCAACCAAACCTTGCCAGACTATGCGCGTATCCAACAGTGGCATCTCGCCGAGCAGCCTTTTAGCACGGACAATCAATTATTAACCGATAACGGCAAACTGCGACGAGCACATATTTTTACTGCTTATCAATCCGCACTCGGCTTATAACGGACGCTTTCGCCAGCAATATAACAATAGGACCATATTATGCAAACCACTCTAATGCCAAAGGATTTGATAGAAAGCGACTTGATACAAAACGACATTATCGAAACTGACACTCCTGAAGCGTCAACCGCTCAAGCGCCTGCCAATGTATCACTGCCTAAGACCGCTGATATTTTAGCGGACTTAAAAATCCATGGTTGGACGTTACTTCGAGGTTATCACTACGATGTCGAGACGTTTAGCCAGTTGATGAGCCAGCTCTGTCAAACGCTAACCTATGACCCTGCCCGCCAAAACATCACCTCTGAAGCGCAAAAAGTGGATGCAGGCACGCATGCGATTGGCCTACATATAGAAAATGGCAATACGCCGATGCCACCTGACGTCATTGCTTTTTTTAGCGAGTTGAGCGCCAAAAAAGGCTCACAGACCACGATATGTGATGGACATGCGGTGTATCGAGCGCTATCACCTGAACTAAAGGCTACCTTTAGTCAGTCGATGCGGATCAGTCGCTATTTACCTCAGGCAATTTGGCAAAATTACGTGGCGACGGCGACAGGCAGAGCAGATGCCGAGCAAATAAGCTTGGATGATTTAGAGACCTTTATCACGGCGACAACGAGCAAGACGTTAACGCATCATGTAGAGCCTCAGCCAGACGGCGGCGTTCGGTACGTATTACAGATACCTGCCATTCGAGAGGACAACGTAAGCGGACAACTGGCCTTTGCCAATACCTTACTTGGGCCATCGTTTAATTATGAAAAACCTGAGTTTACCCTAGCCAATGGTCAACCCGTCGATGATGCGCTCCTAGATGAGCTGACACAGATTTGTGAAAAATACACTCAAGACATTGCGTGGCAAAATGGCGATGTGGTGATACTGGACAACAAACGCATGATGCATGGTCGTCGTCAGATTGATGTGCCTTTAACAGAGCGTAAGCTGTATATTGCGATGGGGCTTGGCATTAGACACGGCATGAATCACTCAAACGATTAGCAATAGCGTATATCACTACAATTCGTGCTTTAGTAATCCATGCTTTAACAATAACTGTTCAACAAGGATGCGATATCATGACACCAGCTAATGGTCAATCAGATCTAACACAGGCTACCCTCAATTACACCATGCTCATCGGCGCCACGGGTGGTATCGGACAAGAGGTCGCACGGCAATTATGTGTCAATAATCAGCCTGTTATTTTGGTCGGGCGTAACAACCAGACCTTGACGCAGTTGGTAGATGAGTTGACCAAAGACTACCCTGATGTCCCGCTTCTGTCTCATACGTGTGATTTAAGCTCGCAGACATCGCAATCGCTGCTGGTAGAGGGACTAGGTGAGATGACACAAGGTCATGGAAACGTCATTGATACGGTCATACTCAACGCAGGTATCAATGACTTTGCTCTGCTCACAGATCAAAGTGATGACACGATCGAACAGATGATGCTCGTCAATGTGGCGTATCCACTTCAGTTGATAAAAAGACTGCTACCTACCTTGATAGCGCAGCATAGCCCGAGCCAAATAATCAGTGTTGGCTCAACCTTCGGTAGTATTGGCTACCCAGGCTTTAGTGCTTATAGTGCGAGCAAGTTTGCCTTACGCGGCGCAAGTGAAGCGTTAGGCCGCGAATATGCCGACGCCTCAGTAAAGTTTCGCTATTTTGCGCCCAGAGCCACCAAAACAACCATGAATAAAGATGCCGTCGTCGCTATGAATGAGGCATTGAAAGTAAAAATGGACTCGCCTGAGACGGTCGCAAAAGCACTGATTCACTTTATATCAACCGATCAGACGCAGCAGCACTTAGGGTTTCCCGAGCGTTTTTTTGCATGGCTCAATCGACTGTTTCCCAACATCGTCGGTAACGCCATTGTCAAAGATCTACCCACGATCAAACAACATGCTAGAAAATCATGATGATCCGTTAGGTTACCGTAGCGTTAATGTGCATTTAAATGGCCACGCCAAATAAGCGACCAATCAACGAGGTGGCCACCATAGCAAGCACACCCCAAACCACGACTCTAGTAGTCGCAGGAATCACAGGCGCACCGCCCAAACGAGCAGAGATGATCCCTAGTAACATCAAGCCCACTATCGTCAAAGATGACAATGACCAAACCAGTGTTTCCGCTGGTAACAGTAATATCCCAATGATCGGTAGTATCGCCCCCGCTATAAATGATAGTCCCGAAGCCACTGACGCATGAATGGGCTTTGCTTCACTAAGATCCGTCAGGCCAATCTCATCACGAGCATGGGCTTCTAACGCATTGTGCTCAGTCAAGCTCACGGCCACTTGATGCGCCAAATCATGCTCAAGGCCTCGCGCCTCATAAATTTTGGTGAGCTCTAGCAGCTCACGATCAGCATTGTGCGTCAGCTCATGTCTCTCTTTATCGAGATCGGCCTTTTCGGTATCCGCCTGTGATGAGACCGAGATATACTCGCCAGCCGCCATTGACAACGCACCTGCGGTCAACGCCGCCATCCCTGTCAGCAGCAATGTCTGACTACTTGTACTGGCAGCAGCTACCCCAACCAATAGACTGGCTGTCGAAATCAACCCATCGTTCGCACCCAGCACTGCTGCCCTCAACCAATGATTGCGGTTGCTCAAATGTGCTTCGTCATGAATAGAATAGTGATGCATAAAATCCTCAAAAGGTAGAGACGCGAATGGGTATGCCCTAGTGTAGCTGATAATGTCATCGCAGTTTGTACCGCTTAACGTTATATCGCCCAATATTGATTCATTCGGATGGTTACTCGAATGGACACTATGACATATACTTTGATAGCTACTGAAACAGTCATTTTTTAGATACTCATTTGTTAAATAGTCACTTGTTAAATAGTCACTTAACTTGTCTTAACATCACCAATCTATAACCAGTCAATAAAAAAACCAATGTCTGACTACCTGCATAAAACAACATCAACGGCAGTGCTCGACTGTCTGACCCCACCATAAACACATGGATACTAATGAGCATATAAGCCATAAAGGTCAAAAAATGTAGCCATCGCCATGCTGATTGACCAATATATTGCTTAATATAAAAGCTGAATGCGCAGATAAATAACAGCCAAAACCCCATCTGCCCCAACGCCACACCCACTCGATCAGTCTGAAAACCGAAAGGGGCTAAGATCTGCCATATTTGCAGATTTAGATAGTTATCCGCCAATAAAATACCCGCATGAAAGGCGGCAAAGCCTGCCGCAATCAGGCTTAAATACTGATGCAGAGCAAATACCCTAGCCGCATTAACATGCTTTCCTAAGCGTGTACTCAGTAATAAACCAAAAACCACTGCCAGCCAAAATAAAGCATAAGCAATCACACCACCTGCCCGTGATAAATACCAAAAATGCTTATCTGTGGCGGTCAGTAGTTGTAACACCGTCTCTCCCCACATCAATAGCGCATAGCTACCGACGCCGATGGCTATCATCAAACTCAATCCAATCCACATAATCTGAACAATCAGCGGCGTATTAGAAGTAGTCTGGCTGTGAGTAAGATTGTCTGTCTGCATGACGATACTCCTATGAATGCATTTGCTTAATATGTTGGGACCTAACTTATCGAGTGAGGGTTGTTAGATGACAGCCAAGCTTGACTTACTCAAATTTGGCTTAATAGCAGCGGACGATATCACTTGGTTATTCGTATCAATTAAGAGCGCCGCAATGTGATGCTTGTTCAGCCATACCATTGCTTCTGTAACGCCGAGCAGCACGCAATATTTTGCATACACCTCCGCTGTTACGGTATCTGTAGCCACGACGGTTGCCGTCAGGACATCACTGATTACTGGGCGGGAATAATGAGGATGAATTAAATGATGCTGCCAGCGTCCTTCATGCCACCAGCGCCGATAATCTTGCCCAGAAGTGGCGACAGCGCCAGATTTTAAACTAAGTATCGCGACATCTTGATCATTTTGCATGTGCTCGCCATCAGCATTGTAAGGTTTAGCAATCGCCACGCCCCAAATCATTGGGTTGTCTATTGCATTATCTAGGGCTTGGTTTATTGGGACACCGACTGCCATATCACCGCCCATATCTACCAAACAAGACAGTTGCCAGTCATGACTTCGGCTAATGTACTCGGCCAATTGCATGGCACACCAGCCTTTGACATAACCATTCAAATCAAGTGCCATTCCAGCTGGCAGGTAAACCTGATGCTGACCATTCGCCAATCGGCGACGCTGAATATCATGTACTTGCTGATTAGGATTGTTGGTACTGGGCGTATCTTGTAAGCAAGGAGTCGCATTGACGGCAGCACTTGAGATCATAACGGGTACAGATGGCAT
The DNA here is from genome assembly GCF_904846415.1 of Psychrobacter piscatorii. Classification (GTDB taxonomy): domain Bacteria; phylum Pseudomonadota; class Gammaproteobacteria; order Pseudomonadales; family Moraxellaceae; genus Psychrobacter; species Psychrobacter piscatorii. The sequence continues at coordinate 9,855 of NZ_CAJHAR010000033.1, forward strand.
AGACATTTTTGGCAAGGTTTCAAATGACTGTTTATAACCAGCAGCCCAAAGCGGTTTGAGTAAGGTGGGTGTTATTAAGCCTTGGGTTTCTGCAACAAAATATATGGCGCGACCTAAAACCTCAAATAACTCTGCACTGACCTCTCTCCATTGGTCGATATGATTGTTGAGTCTCATGAGCTCACTGGTCTCATCGAATCGACTAAATATATGCTCCCAGCGTGCTAAATGCTGCTGAGCCTCTATTGTTAGCAACTCAATTTTTCGGTCTATTACTGCTTGCGAGTACGGCGTGCTCCACTTAGCAACGTTTAACGTTATTTGAATGTGGCAACCCATTGCTGTCAGTTTTAGAGTCGCCAATTTTTTCGTATTCTGACTCATCAGCAGACTCCGTTTTTTGCAATAGGGTATAAGCTCAACTGTGGCTCATTTCTATTCATCGACTTGCTTAATCATCGAGAAGAACGTGTACGGGCGACGACTGTGATTGCCTCTACAGGAGCAACTTCATTGACTTTCCTCAGTTGGGTGATGTCAACAATGGGTATTGAGGCAACCACCAACTCATCATTCGCAGGAACAGCCGTATTCAAAGTGGTGGTGCTCACAGATGGACTGTCTGTCTCTTCATTAAGCAAAAATAACCATCCGCCCATCGTGCCTGCAATCGAGGCAATCATGATACTGCTTTTCAAAAAGGCAAAAGGATCTGCTTTTTTGCTCGTCTTATTGGCAAGTTTCTTTTGCGTTGATTGGGTCGTTGATTTCGTCTTAGTCATCATAATCCCCTTCCTCTTCATGGTGCTTGTAGCTCGTTGCGATTAGATGACCATTCTTTTTGTAATCCTCGTCACGGTATTTTCCAGCTTTTTCACCTTCGTCCCTATCGTCATCATGATGCTCATCTTGGTCGTCATCGTCGTAGTCTTTATAGACAGTCTCCACACGATAGTTATTGGTCGTTACCGGATTTAGAACCGTGCCTAAGTTGGCATCAATATAAGTGGCGCTATTATCTAATAGCACTTCATAAGCGACTGTGCCGTTATAGTTAATAAGCTCTGGATTGGCTTGCAATATCGCATTGGGCGCGTCTTGTTTTGCCAGTGCTGTCGCTTGCGCAGGAGTCAGTGCAGCAAGAGGTAATTGCTGCACTGATGAGGATGAGATATCAGTATTTTGAATGACAGAATCAGGTGATGATGAAGTGACAGCCGATTCGGGAGACTGCACCGCTAAGGCAATAACACCACCAAAGAATACTAAGGAAGTCGCACCGACAGTTAATAATACTGGTCTTAAAAGAGGTAGGCTCATAGGTTGTACTCCGTATACCGTTATTAGGGAATACTAGGAGCATACGCGATGAATATTAACTCAAGCTTAAGACAGTATGTTTTATTTTTTTATAACAGTTTTGAGAGTGCGTTTTTACTTTTAACTGTTACCACAAAGCCTGTTTCTGGTTGAGGGCGGTTGGCAAATGACAAAGTGAGGTTGTGTAGATCAGCGATTCGATTGGCGATTGACAGTCCTAGCCCACTACCTATTTGGGTTTGACCGGCTGGACGATAGAAGCGTTCGCTTAGCCGCGCTAGCTGCTCTGGGTCTGCGCCCAAGCCATTATCCACCACTTTGATACTATCAGTATCCAACTGCAGCTCGATCTGGCAGCCCTCTGGGCAATAGCGAATGGCATTGTCTAATAGGTTGCGGATTAATAGTTTAAATAATACTGGATTGATAAGAATGGGTAAAATATCGGCAGGATTGTCACAGTGTACAGTGCGTTTTAATTGGATGTGTTTTTCACGGGCCAAGCGGTTGACGTCACTCAGCACAGTATCGGTGAGCATCAGCCAGTCTGGACGCTCTAATTGCTCAGGGGGCAGTTGCTGTTGCGGCTCTATTTTGGCTAAAACCAATAATTGATCGACCAAATGGGTCGCACGCTCAATGCCATCGCTGATTTTTTGGGTGTGATAAAACAATTGGCTGTCGTTGTCTATGTCAGACAGTTGTAATAGCTGCTGCTGCAAAAGATCGGCTTGTAATTTTAGCGCAGCCAGTGGGCTACGCAGCTCATGAGAAGCATCGGCGGTAAAGCGCTGCTCCCGTGCTAGAGTGTCTGCCACTTTGACAAATAACACGTTTAAAGCGGTCACCAAAGGCTGAATCTCTTGTGGGACGTCTGCTGTGATCGGACGATCGTCTTGCGGCTTGCGCTGTTCTACCTCAGAGCTAATCTGACTTAATGGCATCAGTCCGTGTCTTATCAATCCGATAGTCAAGATCATTAAGGAAAGCAGCCCAATTAACATCGGCAGTACTTGTACAGACATCGCTTCAACAATCATTTCTCGGCGAGAATCAAGATTTTGACCAATGGCAATCACACGCCCTTCATGCATATTATCGTTATGATAGTCGTCGTGCGCATAAAATAACCGCCAACGTTTGCTAAAGGGGTTAAGACGCTGATAGGCAGAATTGTATTCTTCTACAAAACCACGCTGATCTGGTAGGAAAGAAAACGACTGTCCGTTTTCATCAGCCATTAATAGCCGCCCCTCTTTATCCCAAATCGCAAAGCCCATATAGTCATCTTCCGCGTCACCAAGATCACCTGACAGCTCTTTGCTTTTTAAATTATATATTTTGGCAGCATGTTCGCTCTTCTGATTATGATGATTGTCGTCATCGTCTTCTTGATCACTATTCTCTGAATCTACAGTTTTTGGACTCCCGTCTTTTGAATCCACCTCTTTTAAGTCACTGTCATCAGCAGAGATGCCCATCAAGTAACGAACCACTTGCGTGATTTGTGTGTCATTCATCTCATTGATTTCGTGCCACAAGCGCCAAGCAATAAAGCTCGATGTGACAAGCCATAGCAAAGGCAGACCAATGAGTAAGGAGATGAACAGTCGCTGCTGGATACTTTTCATAAGCTCACGTGTTGCTCATATATGGTTTGTATATTGAAAGCCAAGGTAAATATAAATATATTAATGGTTATGTGCTGGATTGAGATAATAGCCGATGCCGCGTTTGGTCAAAATAAAATCATTGCCCAGCTTTTTGCGTAAATGATGGATATGCACTTCTATGGCATTGCTCTCAATATCCTGTTGCCAGCCATAGAGTTTGTCCTCCAAGCTTGCGCGGCTGTGAATCTGTTTGGGATGGGTCAGCATTTGCTCAAGTATCGCCACTTCTTTGATGGTGAGCTCAACGACTTGGCCTTGATAAGAAACTTGGTGATTGTGCGGCCAATAAGCGACGTCGCCATAACGAATCTCAGGCTGGCTACGTCCCTGACTGCGCCGTATCAATGCTTGCAGACGGGCAACCACTTCGTCTAGTGCAAATGGCTTGACCAGATAATCATCAGCACCCGCATTGAGTCCCGCCACGCGATTGGCAATCGCGTCACGGGCCGTAATAATCAGTACTGGCGTGTCTACTTGTTGGGATCGCCAGTTTTGTAGCACCGTCATGCCATCCCCTCTTGGCAAGGTCAGATCAAGGAGCACCGCGTCAAACATATCCTCTTGCAGTGCCATCTCACCTTGCTTAGCATCACTAAACCAATCGACCATCATGCCATGGCTTTTTAGCCCAACAACGAGGCCTTCAGCGATATTGTTATCGTCTTCTATTAATAGTATGCGTGCCATGACTGTCCTATTACCTTATGTATTCTACTATCTTATTTTTATTGTGGGCGACGCGTCGTCACCGTTTTATTACCCGTTATCATCGACTTGATCAGATTTTGCCGTTCCCAATAGCTCATGGCAATCGCAGAGATAATATGCAACGGTACCAGCAAGTATAAACTATTGGCCAGTATTCCATGGATTTCTTCAAGGATATCTTTGCTACCGAAAATTTTGGCTTCCATCAGATAACCACTAATGCCCAATCCTATAATCACGGCCCATAACGCAAACATCATAATAGCAGCCAGTGGATTATGACCCAAATGCTGCTCATCTGTACGGCGAATACTTAAATCAGATAAGTGATTTTTAATACGAGACGGCGTGGGGAAAAAGTCACTGAAGCGTGCATAACGCGTGCCCACAAATCCCCAAAGTAGACGGATAACTACTAACCCTACCACGGTATAACCGACATATTGATGCAGCTCACTGCCTTCTTCGGTAAACAGCAAGTTGGCAGTGATACCAGCCGCCACTGTCCAGTGAGTTACTCTGACCAAAATATCCCAAACTCGTACTTGTCGAGTTTTAGGAGTATTTGATAATGATATATCAGGCTCGTGCGTCGGATTGCTTGCGCTATGTTGGGTCATGGCCGTCACTCCTTTAATGGTTCGTTTGTTTTTGACGAGATGATTGCTAAATATCGAATCTAGGCGAAATACCGCTAGTAAACTCGGCATCACATCGTTTGCTCTACCGCTATTACAACAAACAAACCTTAAGAGGAGCTTAGGAAACTAAGAAATTGAAATTTAAAGTAGTGAGTAATCTATCTGACATTCATAGATGGTTAAAATGCCATTTAAAAGGAAAAATTGAGCAAGCAAGACCGCTTTGGGCCATATAAATAACACATTTAAAACTTTAACCTGAAAATATATTTAGCATTAACTCCGTAATAATATTGATAATGAAAATGATTATCAATACAATAGGCAATTAATTCGTGTGCTAAAACATTTATGCAACTGTCTCGCTTATATTCAACCTTTTTAAAGTCATTGAGTCCATCTTGTCTGTCTGCATCCGTCTTGCTACTAGAAATTAGAAACACGCTTTAGGGCTACCTATTCCCTTTTATGCTATCAAACATCCATACTATTACTGAGTCACTATGTCCTCTCGTGCCAGCGTTTCTCTACACCATATGATTTGGGCACAGTATCGTCTGCCCTTTCTAAAAGTCATCTTGCTCAACTTAGTCAATGCTGCCGTCAGTGTGGGTATCATTGCTTATATCAATCAAACCTTTATCAGTCAGCCCGTGTTCAATACCTTATCGTGGTCAAGCTTAGGGCAGTTTGCTCTGCTCGTGCTGCTGTTGCTCGTGACTACCTTTGTATCGCAATATGCACTCACCCGTTTGGGGCACAAGTTTGTCTATGAGCTCAGAACCAAACTGGTCAAACAAATCATCGATACCACCGTCCCGCAGATAGACCATTTGGGCAGTGCACGGTTACTTGCCAGTCTATCTTCAGATATTCAGTCTATTACCGTCGCCTTTGTGCGGATGCCGGAGTTGGTGCAGGGTGTTATCTTGTCTGTTGGTGTGGGGTTATATCTGGGCTGGCTGTCGCTACCATTACTGCTGATTGTCATGTTTTGGATTGCGATGACGATTTGGATCAGCACTATTTTGGTCAAGCATGTGTATCACCATCTAAGGGCTATTAGAGACATCAACGATGCGCTGTATCAAGACTATCAATCGATCATAGATGGTCGTAAAGAGCTGGCGTTAAACCATCACCGCGCCGAACAGATATACACGCATGATTTTTTGGATCATGCAAAATCATACAAAGAGCGCGTCATCAAATCAGACACGTATCATTTATCAGCCGTGAACTGGTCTAACATTATGATGTTCGCCGCGATTGGGGTGATATTTGCCGTATCAAATTATCTCGGCATCTCGATGGGCATCGCTACCACTTTTTCTTTAACGATATTGTTTATGCAGTCACCGCTGCTCCATGCTGTCGGTGCTTATCCAACACTACAAACGGCCCAAGTTGCTTTAGACAAAATACAGTCGCTAGAACTGGCTGAGTACCAACCTTTATTTAGAACGGACAACACCAGCCAATACTGGCAAACCATCTCGCTAACTGATGTTAACTATCGCTACAATGTTTCCAATAACAGCGTTTCGAATACCAGTAATAGCAGCGATGTCGATGATCAGGCATCAATAGCCAAAGACAGCGATCACTCTGGTGATATCTTAAAAGACGTCAATCTAACGCTACAACGAGGCGATGTGGTGTTTCTGATCGGGGCGAATGGTAGCGGCAAATCGACACTTGCCAAGATTATTACAGGAATTTTCACCCCTACCACAGGTGCGGTAACCATCGACAAACAGCCCGTTGATTCAAACAATAATGCTGATTATAGACAGCTATATTCTGCCATTTTTAGCGATCAGCATATTTTTAAGCAATTGATTGGCAGACAAGGACAGCAGCCGGACAAAGCACTGGTCAATGCGTGGCTGCATAAATTGAATTTGCAAGATAAAATAAGTGTGGCTGATAACCAGCTGTCTACCGATAAGCTATCGCAGGGGCAACGCAAACGTCTGGCGATGCTTATCGCAGTCGCTGAACAAAAAGACGTCTTGCTACTCGACGAGTGGGCTGCGGACCAAGATCCTGCGTTTCGCCGCGTGTTTTATCAGACACTGATACCTGAACTAAAAGCGCTGGGGAAAACGCTATTTATTATCAGTCATGATGACGGTTACTTTGAGCACGCTGACCGGTTACTGCTAATGAAACAAGGCCGCCTCATTGAGCTCAATGCTGAAGAGCGACAGCGTGCCAGTAAAGATGCCATTGCTATGTTGGCGTAAGTGTTCGCTTAGTACAGAGTCAACCACAGGTAGTAACAGAAGCGGGGTATCTCTTAACAAGATGTCCCGCTTTTTTAGATGAGAAGGATTTTTTGCACCCTTTATTTACTTTAATAATCTCTGCAAAAACCCAACGCGAGAAATCACCAAAAAGTCCAATAGCGCAATAATTACAATCGCAATAATAGCAGTCGGGAATATGATAGCCACAACCAGTAAAGGAGTGGCGAGCGGCCACCAAACGGTAAAATGCTGCCCACGCGCTGGCGGGTTGAGGCCGCGATGCTCACTGGCATGACGCGGACGACGCTGCCACCACATGACATAGCCACTCACACACATGGCAATCACCGATAGACAAAACAGCACATTGGCCAGTAAGCTCCACCAGCCGAGCGTGCCCATATGCAGCGCGAGACCTGCCGCCATAAATTTACCAAAAGCATTGTAATCATCATAGCGTATATCCGCCAAGATATTGCCCGAATAGCGGTCGATATGTACCGTGCGATCAGCCGTTGGGCTCTTCATATCGTAGCTCATGGAGTCTTGGCTAATCGTCCAGACGCCAGTACTGCCTTGGGGCAGATTTAATTGATAACGCCCGTTGAAACCAATTTCACGAGCAAATCGATCTACGGTATCAATCATAATGGGTATATTAGGCGCAATACCGTCTTTGCCCATGGTCGTGCCTGATACTGGCATCGGTGTCAGCTCGAGCACCCAAGGTACTTCTTTGGCGGTACCCGAGTTCAAGACACTGCCATGCGTAGGCACGACAGCGGGCGTCGATCCATGAACATGCGGCGCAGCATTGGCATTGTCCATATCCATACCCGCATGGTGCTGGCTATGGTCGATAGAGACAGGCACTGGTGCCACGCCCCATTTCCCTGCAGGAAACTGACTCCATGCTTGCACGACTCTCTCGCCCCATACACCTGCCCATGCCATGCCTGATATACAAAAAAACAGCAGCAACACAGATATCCAGCTACCGAGCGTGGCATGAATCGTACGGATAAATGAGCGTTTTTTCTTATTAGGCGTAGTGTCATTAGGAATAAGCATAGCTTTGATTGATCTGCGTTTTTGCCACCATAGATACCAGCCCGACAATATCAGCAAAATCGTTAATGAAGCAGCCGTCTCTAACAGATAATCACCAAATTTACCCAATAGCAAATCACTATGAATATTGTCAAAGGTATAGTACAGATTGCTATTGGCAGGACGACTATCAACAATATCGGCTGTATAAGGGTTCACTGCCACCATATTGTCATGATCTACTGACTTGATCTGAAATAAAGCAACCGTATCCGTATCGCGCGGTGCAATATATTTTATCAGTGTACTGTCAGGTAGCGTGCTTAGCGCATTTTTTGCTTGCGTCGCGATAGGAGCCTGAACCGTCGATTCTGGCATAGCGACAGTTAGACGGTCATTATCACGGCCTGCGGTGTTGGACATAAACAGCATACCGAGTGCGGTACACGCTAAAATGATTAAAAAAGGCGCGACAAACATTCCTGCATAAAAATGCCAGCGCCATACCGTAAAATAGCGTTGGTTGTTGGTAGATTGACGTATGGGTTCGTTCATAAATATGACCTTTAGCAACTCTGATGGCTCGATAAACAACATAAATCTATCAATAGCGGTACTTAACACTACTCACTTATTTACTTACGCTCAGATATACGCGAGCATGATACGAGAAAAGTCATTTAAACACCATCGATCATGACACTAATTATCATTTGATATAGCATTATTAATCTTAAGCTACTGTTTTTATAGATATAAATTCCCCCACACATCTATTACCTCCAGCCGTTCAGTACAGCTCTTCCTAAGCGGCAGTCTCTCTAAAAGCGCTTTATTTGTAAAATTTAAATGATAATTATTATCATTAATGTTATTATTCCTTTTCTTTTGCTTTCGACACTCAATAACAACTCACGAGGAAATATGATGCGCTTTGTCTCAACGTCTAGATTTGGTCGTCAAAAACGTTTAACGCTAGCAGTGCAACTGGGATTAGCAATGAGTTTAAGTCATTCAGTCTATGCTGTGAACAGCCCAACTAGTATCGGAAACAATACGGTCGACAATATTGAAAATAACGTGATTGAGACAAGCGTAGAAAATTCTCTTGATACTAATAAAGTGGGCAATGATACGACGGCAGCGCCATCAGCTACCTTGGATACAATTACCGTTTATTCAGATGGCTATCGCAGTACGGGCACCAAAACTGCCTTAGACCCCAATGATGCACCAATGAGTTATACCAGAATTGATCAAGACCTTTTACAAAAACGCCAAGCGGATAGTGTCAATGCTGCTCTACGCTATGAGCCAGGCGTGAGCACTGAGAGTCGTGGCACGGTCTCTATCTTTGATGAGTACAACATTCGTGGATTTAAAACCTACTCAAATTTTTATGATGGACTCAGACTGCCCTACGATGGCGCTTGGAATCTGATGCCACAGGTCGATGTCTATGCGACTGAAGCGGTCGAAGTGGTGAAAGGGCCAGCGTCCTCGCTATACGGCTATGCAGCACCGGGCGGCATGGTTAATCAAGTCGCCAAAGCCCCTAAAGGTACGCAAGAAAATGAAGTACAGCTACGACTGGGTAACCAAAATCTAAAAGAAGTAGCCGTCGATAGCACAGGCCCTATCACAGATACGCTGAACTATCGGTTGGTGGCGTTGAAGCGACAAAAAGATGGTCAGATGCAGACCACAGAAGAAGAGCGATTGTTGATTAACCCGTCGCTTGAGTGGCAGGCGACTGATGATGTGTCTGTACTTGCCAACCTGTTTTATCAAGACGATCCAGAAATGGTGCCCTCTACCCCATTACCTGCTGTCGGCACCGTCTACAAGGCAAGCTATGGCAAATTGGGTAGTGATGCCTATGCAGGCGACAAGTGGAGTCGCTTTAGTAAAGAAGTATTCATGCCAAGCGTCACCGTCAACTGGGACATCAATGATAACCTCACCTTTAAACATATCACGCGCTATACCGATGCCGAAGCGCAGCAACGCAATATGTATAATAGAGGGTTTGTAGAAGGTAGTGACACGGTTCTCAATCGCGTGGCATATACCACGGATGAGAACATGAATAACTGGACCACGGACAACCAACTGGCCTATACATTCGATACTGCCAATACCTCACATAATTTATTGTTTGGTGCTGAGTATCAAGAGACAGATAGCAGCGCGACTTACTATGATGCCGGTGCAAATGGCACGCCAAACCTTGACCTGTCTAATCCAGACTTCTCACAGATCAATACGGCTACGCTACCACTGGATAACTATCGTCAGACACAAGATATCGAACAAAGCCAGCTTGGATTTTATGTGCAAGACGAAATGAAATGGCAAGGTTTGACCGTGGTCGCCGGACTGCGTCACGATAACTTCGAGAGTACGACTAAGCAAACTGACGCCTCTCAAGGTGCCGTTTATAATAATGAGACGTTTGGTAATGATGCGTCAGAGACCAGCGGCCGTCTCGCTGCGATCTATGATTTTGACAATGGCTTATCACCATTTTTTAGCTATTCAGAGTCATTCCAACCCGTTGTTGGTAGCAACTTTATTACCAATAAACCGTTTGAACCTAGCACTGCAGATCAGCTCGAAGCTGGTGTCAAATATCTATCACCAGATCGTGCGACCAAAGGAACGCTTGCCGTATTCGATATCACACAGCAAAATGTCGTCGTAACCAATCCCGCTGACTATCGACAGAAAGTTCAAACGGGTGAGATTGAGTCAAAAGGCGTTGAGATATCAGGCAGCCATATGCTCAATGACTGGGTAGATCTCGCGGCAAGCTACAGCTACACCGATGCTGAAATTACAGAAGATGAGTTCAACCCTGATGTGGTCGGCAATACCCCTGCCCAAACGGCCAAGCACAAAGCCACGCTGTGGGCCGACTACTATGCGACAGACAAGCTCACTCTCAATGCTGGCATTCGCTACGAAGACGGCATGCAGATCGACAAGCAAAACTCAGATGAGCTACCAAGCGTGACGTTGGTCGATATTGGCGGTAATTATCAGATCAACCCAATGCTCGCTGTCGGCGCGAGTATCAATAATCTTTTTGATAAGACGTATGTTAGTGCTTGTTATGATACCGAGAACTGCTGGATGGGGCCTGAGCGTCAAATGTCGGTCAGCCTAAAAGCCAGTTTTTAAGCTTGATTTTTTAAACTTAACAAGATGGTTATTAATAAAATCATCCACTTTCTAAAACCATTTTTACTCATACATTTTTAAGATAGTCGATCATCAAAGCAATATGCTAGCCTTACAAGCTATCAGACGACAATAAATCATGCTTTGCGCACTATCGTTACATGCTACAAAAGAAGGACATAGCAAATGGCAAAACCTACCCCTAGATTACTCGATGTTATCGGTAGCAAATACCTCACCCCAAATATGTGCCGCGTCACGCTTGGCGGGGCTGGACTTAATGATTTCCCCATAGATCAAGAAAGCGCCTATATCAAACTGATGTTTCCTCAAGGTGAGGATGCTCGGCCATTGGTCCGCACCTATACCGTCAGCGTTCAGCGTGATGATGAGATAGATGTTGATTTTGCATTACATGAAGCTGAAGGCCCTGCATCGATGTGGGCGCGTAATGCTCAAGTTGGTGATCAAGTATTGGTTGGCGGACCTGGTCCCAAAAAACTCATCAACAATGACGCCGATTGGTTTTTATTGGTCGGTGATATGACAGCGCTACCAGCGATTACGGTCAATCTGGCACAATTGCCTGCCGATGCTCGCGGCCATGCCGTACTTGAGGTGACGACTGAGGCAGACCAGCAATCACTCAAAAAACCAGATAACGTTGAGATTCACTGGGTGGTCAACAACCATCCAAATGCAGACAACAGCCCGTTACTTGACTGCGTCAAATCACTGACTTGGCTTGAGGGACAGCCTGCGGTTTGGACGGCTTGTGAGTTTCATAGTATGCGTGTATTACGTCAATACTTCAAAGTGGAGCGCGACGTACCAAAGACGCATTTATATGTATCTAGTTATTGGAAAGTCGATAGCACAGAGGATCAGCATAAAGTGGTGAAGCGCGATGACGCGCAAACGGCAGATCAATAAATACAGATTTTACATTCAAAAAAAGGCGTAGTTCATATGAGCTACGCCTTTTTTATACATCATCATTTATTATGCTTCGACGACTTTTGCTTCTTTTTGCACTCGGCTAATCGTCACCCCCGTAAACCCGAACAGCAATGTTAATAGTAATGACAAATAACAGAAAAACGCATAGGGCAAATACTCTAATACTGGCACCCCTAATGCCTGACTGATAAACACCCCGCACACACTCCACGGCACCAATGGATTGATCACCGTTCCCGCATCCTCAATCGTCCGAGACAAATTCTTCGGATGTAAGTGCAGACGCTCAAATGTCGAGCGAAATGCCGTACCAGATAATAAAATACTCAAATACTGCTCACCGATCAGCACATTGATGCTTAGTGCCGACACCGCTGCTGCAAAGATCGCTCGTCCTGATGTCGTGAGTGTGTCTTTAATACCAGACAATAATGCTGGCAAAATACCCAGTGCCGTTAACAGACCACCTAAACTCAGTGCCAGTATCACAATCGCCTGAGTAAAGAACATACTCTGTACACCACCGCGTGACAGCATACCACCTACCTCACCCAGCTTTAATGACTCAGCAGGCGCATAACCGGCAAACAAATAACCACCTAATTGACCAAAGCTTGGTGAGCTATGGACATAAGTAATGATGAGTGCCGCGGCAATCGTACAGATAATCGTATAGATCGCATTGACCCGAAACAGGGCTAACCCTACCAATATCACAAAGGGTAATACTGAATACCCATGCACCAGACCACTCTCTATTAGCTGACCTTGTAATATGGTCACTTGACTCAGATCAGAACTGACGGTCTGACCTGAGAAAAACCAGAACAAGATCACTGTCAGTATCCACGCAGGCACTGTCGTATACATCATATTACGAATATGCTCAAACAGATCGATACCCACCACAGAAGACGCAATAGTACAAGTATCAGACAAGGGCGACATCTTATCGCCAAAGAACGCACCTGAGACCACAGCACCCGCTGCTATCGCTACATTGGCATCAAAGGCATTACTCATCCCAATAAAGGCGACACCAAGTGTAGCAGCCGTGGTCAAGCTACTACCCAAGGCGATACCAATAATGGACGTCAAGATAAAAGCAGAGATATAGTAATATTCAGGTGAGATGAGCTGAAAGCCAAAATACATCAAAGTAGGTATGGCCCCTGACATCATGAGCGCAGCAACCATCAGACCAATAAAGAAGAACAAATAGATGGCACCGATACCGCGCATGACGCCTGAGGCCATTTGTGCTTGCATGTCATCAAAGCTCAGACCTTTGGTCATACCAATAGCGAGCAGGACACAGATGGCCAAGATAAGAGACAAATGCGGCACCCAGCCAAAGCTAATCATGGTAATACCCATGATGGCGATGACGATGGCTGAGATAACAAAGGCGAGCTTGGCGCTGATCTGGGTGAGCGGTTTTGGTGGCATGACACATCCTTAAAATGCCAGCTCAGGCTGGCATTAGATTGGGTTTGAATTTGGGAGCGTTAGAGAACAGGTTTGCTAGTGAATAACGGAATGGGTTACGAGTTACTTATCAAGTAACTCATCGGTTTTAGCCGCCATGACGAAGTCATTACGATGCAGACCTTTGATACTGTGTGACCACCATGTGACGGTCGCTTTGCCCCACTCTACCAATATACCAGGATGATGCCCTTCTGCTTCAGCAATGTCTGCCAGTTGATTGGCAAATGCCATCGCTGCGACGAAGTTTTTAAATTTGTACTGACGCTGCAATTGCTGGATACCATCTACCTCAATCAATGACCAATCAGGAATTTGTGGTAATAGCTCGCGTGCCTCGGCATCGTCGACTTTTGGTGCGCCAATGCGGCAGGCTTCGCAGCTGTTTTGTGATAGTGCTGTCATAATAAAATCCTTTTAAGTTGTTTGTTTTTAATAGCTGTTTTTTTAATACTCGTACATCCATGTTGAAATAGCTGTGTCGCTATTTCAACACTCCGTACTGAAGTGATTACATTTATGTTTACATTTACATTTTAACGGGTTTTTTCTGGATAGGTCGGCTCAAACAACCCAAGTGACATCGCCTGCTTGACCGTACCCATGATGTCGCTATCAACGATATCAAATAAAGTATCTAATTCGTCAATCACATAGTAAATCGGCTGGATCTGATCGATACGATAAGGCGTACGCAGTACATCAAGCAAATCAAATGCTCTGTGTTCAGGTTGAGATTGCGGCTTATTTTGAGCGATTGGAAGCTCTTGCGGCGTCTGATCAAGCGCATAGATGGTTTCAGAAGGCGAGCTTAGTATACCACCGCCGTAGATTCTACGATTTTCTATGCGACTGCCGACCAAGCCAAACTCAATGGTAAACCAATACAGTCGTGCTAAAAACCATCTTTCTTCTTTGGTTGCACTCAGACCAAGCTTGCCATACGTTTCATTAAAAGCCGCAAATGCTGGATGAGTCAATAGCGGGCAGTGTCCAACGATTTCGTGAAAAATATCTGGCTCTTCTATATAGTCCATGTCCTCAAATCGGCGAATAAACGTCGCGACAGGAAAGGATTTATTGGCTAATAGTTTGAAGAATTTACCGAAGCTGATCAATGCAGGCACCGCCGCGGTTTGCCAACCGGTGGTCGCTTGCAATACCTCGTCAATATCATGCAACTGCGGGATGTGCGTCGTCGGTAGATTTAGCTTCGTCAAGCCCTCTAGATAGGCGCAGCAAGCGCGATTGGGTGTTTGCTCAGCTTGACGCGTAAGCAACGCTTGCCACATTGCATTTTCATCATCACTATAATGAATATGACCGTTGGCATCTGGCTGATGTGAGATATAGGGCTGCTTTTTATCGGTCGCGTTGTGATGAGCAGACGCATCACCGCCCTGCTGATTGGCTACAGAACTATTGGCACCGATGGCTGTATTAGGAGAATCTATCTGTGAGAGGCGTTCCATGCCTGTGTTCCTTTTATCGCAGTGAGTACGTTACCTTTATATCTATACTTGTCAGTAACGTATCTATTGAAAAGTACCTGTTAAAGGGTATCTACTAAGGGCAAGCCAAACTCCTTTTGCCTTGTCCGTTTGTTTTCTAAATTTTTTCTAAATGTATTGTGATCTACGGCGTTTCTGTTTCTGATTGATTGGTCTCTTGCTGACCGACCGTGCCACGACGTACTTGGTCACGCTCTATTGATTCAAACAATGCTTTGAAATTACCTTCACCAAAACCGTCTGCATAATCGCCTTTACGCTGGATAAACTCAAAGAACACTGGGCTACCCAAGATGGTCTCAGAGAAAATCTGTAGCAGTAGACGCGGTGCGCCGCCCTCTGTTGTACCGTCTAATAAGATACCGCGCGTTTGTAGATCAGCGACATTTTCACCATGGTTTGGTAAGCGCTCGCTCAGCATCTCGTAGTAGGCTGCATTTGGTGCAGTCATAAGTGGAATGCCGGCGGCTTTTAGCATATCGATACTGGCAAACAAGTCATCACTAGCCAAAGCAATATGCTGAATCCCTTCGCCATTGAAGTGCATTAAGTACTCTTCGATCTGTCCACCGCCCTGCTTGGCTTCTTCGTTGAGCGGGATACGGATTTTGCCATCCGGTGCTGTCATGGCCTTACTGGTCAGCCCCGTGTACTCGCCTTTGATATCAAAATAGCGAATCTCGCGGAAATTAAAGATGCGCTCATAGAATTTTGCCCAGTACGCCATGCGTCCGCGATAGACGTTGTGCGTGAGATGATCGATGACTTTGAAGCCATAGCCGACAGGGTTTCTATCCACATCTGCAAAGAACTCAAAGTCGACATCATAGATAGATTCGCCGTCTTTATAACGGTCAATTAAGTAGATCAGTGAGCCGCCGATACCTTTGATCGCTGGTAGTCTCAGCTCCATCACGCCTGTTGGCACGTCTACGGGCTGCGCGCCCATCTCCACAGCACGCTCGTATGCTTTTTTGGCGTCTTTTACCCGAAATCCCATGCTGCAAGCACCAGCGCCATGCTCTTCAACGAAATAACTGGCCTGGCTTTTTGGCTCGCGGTTTAAGATCAGGTTGATGTCACCTTGGCGATATAGCGCCACGTCTTTTGATCTGTGATTGGCGATATGTGCAAATCCCAGCTGTTTGAATAATGCGTCGACCGCATCAGGCTGAGGGGAAGCGAACTCGACGAAATCAAACCCGTTTAGTCCCATTGGGTTATCAAATAAATCTGCCATTGCAATCATCCTTAATGTCAATTGGTGATAAAAAGTCGATAAAACGATTGGTAATCAATCTTTATTGTTGACGTTGTATTTATATTAGATTAGCTTTATTTATAAGACTAATTGTTTTTTATGATTTATTTATCAGGTTTACTTATGAATATTAGCATTCGCCAATTGACCGCCTTTATCAAAGTCGCTGACAACGGCAGTTTTACTCGTGCCAGCGAACAGATGTATCTGACCCAATCTGCTGTTAGCGGACTCATCAAAGAGCTAGAGACTGGTCTCGGCATCGTTTTGTTTGACCGTACTACCCGCCAGCTGTCGTTGTCGGCAGTAGGACGACATCTGTTGCCACAAGCGCGGCGTATTTTGAATGAGATGCAGCTGTTCGAAAATGAAGCCAGCAGCTTGACCAGCTTGGCGCAAGGTCAGGTGCGCTTAGCGGTATCTCAGTTTGCGGCGTCCTCCCTGCCCGCCGTCATCGCGCAATTTGCTAAGGAATATCCAAACATTGGAGTGTCACTACTGGATTGCTCAGCAGAGAATTTGCTCAAGCATGTCCAAGACATTGAGGTCGATTTGGGGGTTGGCACTGAGCTTAGTTTTATAGAGACTGAAGATGATATCGGTGCTGATCTGTTATACAAGCTGCCATTTTGCGTGGTCATGCCAGACAACCATGCACTGGCGCAAAAAACTGAAATCACTTGGCAGGATTTATTAGATATTCCGCTTATTACCCTACAAGGCCCATTTCTTGAGCAGGTGACTGCCGAGCTGGATGATGCTATTGCCACTCACGTTCAACAAGCGCGCTACAAGGTGAACTTTATGTCCACCGCGCTTGAGATGACTCGCCAAGGGTTTGGCATTACCTTATGCCTCCCCTATATGCCCGAGGTCATCGATTGGGTTAGTGCCAACGGCTTGCAAATGCGGCCCCTCACGCAACCAGTAAAAATGCGTCAGTTCTTTATCTATCAGCGCGCCTCGCGGGCGTTGTCCCCTGCTACGATTGCCTTTAAGCAGTTTTTGCAAACGTACTTTGCCACCCACTACAACGACTTGCATCAGCCTGAAACGCTGTCGATCAAGTAATGCATCACGCCGTAAACTCGTCTACTCTGCAGAGAGATAAGATATTTATTGATTTATTTTATTAATTGCTCAAGATAACCCACTCTCATGTTGAGTTCATCGTCAATTTGCTCTATGATTTTCGGCTGCTTGGTTTATATTCTTATAAGGAAATGGCATGTTTGAACGTATCGATTATTACGCTGGCGATCCAATTTTGGGTCTGATGGAAAAATACTCAGCAGATAGCAATCCTAACAAGGTCAACTTAGGCATTGGTATTTATTATGATGAAGATGGCGTACTGCCCGTACTCGACTGTGTAAAAACAGCTGAAGCGCGTATTGCTGATCCTATCGCGCCGCGTCCCTATCTACCAATGGCAGGCTTGCCAGGACACCGTAAAGGCTGTCAGGAATTACTGTTCGGTAAAGATGCACAAATCTTACAAGACGGTTTGGTCGCGACCATCGCCACTATCGGTGGTTCTGGCGCGCTAAAAGTGGGCGCTGAGTTTATCCATGAATGGTTCCCACAGTCTAAGTGCTATGTCAGTGACCCGACGTGGGGCAATCATATCGCTATCTTTGAAGGTTCTGACGTAGAAGTCGGTAAATACCCGTACTATGACAAAGCCAACAGCAGCATCAAATTTGATGAGATGATTGCGTTTTTTGAGACATTGAACAAAAATGATGTCATCTTGCTACATCCTTGTTGCCACAATCCAACGGGGCTGGATTTGACTCAAGCGCAATGGGACACGGTACTCAACGTCATCAAAGCACGTGAATTGATTCCATTCATGGATATCGCTTACCAAGGGTTTGGCGAAGACATGGACAGCGATGCTTACGCTATTCGTAAAGCCGTTGAGATGGGCTTGCCACTGTTTGTTAGCAACTCATTCTCTAAAAACCTATCGCTATATGGCGAGCGCGTTGGCGGTCTGTCAGTCGTCTGTCTCACCGTAGACGAATCTGAGCGCGTATTTGGTCAGCTAAATGCGATGGTACGCCGTATCTACTCAAGCCCGCCATCACATGGTGGTCATGTGGTTGATATCGTCATGAACGATGAAGCACTACATGAGCAGTGGGTTGGCGAAGTCTATGCCATGCGTGACCGTATCAAAGCCATGCGCCTAAAGCTAAAATCGGTACTAGAAGCAAAAATCCCTAACCGTAACTTTGACTACATCACGCGTCAAAACGGTATGTTTAGCTTTACTGGATTGACGCCTGAGCAGGTCGAGCGCCTACAAAGCGAGTTTGGTATTTATATGGTATCTAACTCACGTATGTGTGTGGCTGGCCTAAATACCAGCAACATCGACTATGTGGCCAATGCGATGGCAGACGTTCTAAAAGACTAAATTCATCAGAAGTACAGACTAAGAAATGAAAAAGGCTGAGCGATTGCTCGGCCTTTTTTTGTGCTTAGGATTTGTCTCATACATCAGTGAGTAGAAAACGTAGTACAAAAAACTTGCAATCAACATATCAATAAATTACATTATACGTAAGTAATTAACTATAACGTAATTAAATAATACTTTTAGCAAGGAGCAAATCATGTCAACGATTGACAGTACTCTCACTTCTTTTATCGACATCAAAGCGGACTCTGATTTTTCTATCCATAATCTGCCTTATGGCATCTTTAGCGATACTAAAGATAGCGCTCGCCGTGCAGGTGTTGCCATTGGCGATCAAGTACTAGACTTGTCTGTATTAGAATCAGAAGGATTATTGAGTCTAAATGGCGGGCCTTATTTTGATCAGTCGACGCTAAATGCCTTTATTGATTCTGGTCGAGACAATTGGACAAAAGCACGCTCGACTATTCAAACGCTACTATCTAATGACAATGACACGTTACGTGACAATGCAGACTTACAGAACAAAGCCCTGTTCAAGCAAGCAGACGTCACCATGCACCTACCCGTTCAAGTGCCGGGCTTTACCGATTTTTATTCATCGAAAGAACACGCGACCAACGTCGGTACGATGTTCCGCGATCCAAACAATGCCCTGCTACCTAACTGGACCGAAATGCCTGTCGGTTATAACGGACGCGCTAGTACCGTCATCGTCAGTGGAAATGATATCGTACGTCCCTCAGGTCAGCTAAAACCCAATCCTGATGACCGTCCTATTTTTTCTGCCTGCAAGCGTTTGGATTTTGAATTAGAAACGGCGTTTGTCGTTGGTAAAGGCAATCATATTGGTCAACCAATCGCCGTAGATAAAGCGGCTGATCATATCTTTGGCATGGTACTGCTCAATGACTGGTCGGCTCGAGATATCCAAAAGTGGGAATATGTGCCTTTAGGTCCGTTCAATGCTAAGACGTTCGCCTCGCAAGTTTCTCCGTGGATAGTCACGATGGATGCATTGGCGCCATTTAGCACCGCTTGCCCAACCCAAGAACCCAAGCCGCTTGCTTATCTAAACGAAAAAGACAGTGATAACAGCTTTGACATCAATCTGTCGGTTGAGCTACTGCCTGAAAATGCAGAAACAGCGACAGTCATTTGTGAGACCAATTTTAAGTACATGTACTGGTCAATGGCGCAGCAGCTGACACATCACACCATCACTGGCTGCAAAGTAGAAGTCGGTGACATGATGGGCTCGGGCACAATCTCAGGGCCAACGCCTGACTCTTATGGCTCGATGCTAGAGATTGCTTGGAACGCCACCAAACCCGTCACGCTTGAAGGCGGTGAGTCGCGCACCTTCATCGAAGATGGCGATACCGTCATAATGAAAGGCTATAGCAAAAAAGATGGCGTGCGTGTTGGGTTTGGTGAAGTACGAGGCAAAGTACTGCCTGCGCTCAGCTTCGATTTTAACGAATAATAATGGCATAGAAAAAAGGCGTAGTGACAGTAGATTTGAGCCGTTAGAACCATCATGACATTTGGTCTATTAGTACGGGCATCGTTCCTCTTACATTCACGCTACGTCTTATCAAAAGGAGTTTGATATGAGCTTTCAAATTGAAAAAATCCATCATGTGGCTTATCGCTGCAAGGATGCCAAAGAAACCGTCGAATGGTACAAGAAAAACCTAAATATGGATTTTATCTTGGCATTTGCAGAAGATCACGTACCTTCGACTAAAGCCTTTGACCCTTATATGCACGTCTTTTTGGACGCTGGTAATGGCAATGTGTTGGCGTTTTTTGAAGTGCCTAACCAGCCTGAAATGGGATTTGATCCTAATACCCCAAACTGGGTGCAACACTTGGCGCTAAAAGTCAAAGATCGTGACGAGCTAATGGTTGCTAAAGAGCATCTTGAGGCCGCAGGTATTGATGTCATTGGTGTGACAAATCACGGTATCTTTCACTCTATATATTTCTTCGATCCCAATGGACATCGTCTCGAGTTGACCTATGACGACCCGACCTCAGAAGACAAAGTATCTATGATTACAGATGCTATCAAGCAAGACATGCTAGATGAGTGGTCGCGCACCAAACGCGCGCCAGCACATACGCAGTTTTTGCATAGTGATGAGTTGGCTGAAGCACGTGACGTTGCGCCTGTCGGGGAGTAATTACGTCGTCTTTCTACTTGCTACCTTTTTTACATTATCTATCAATCATTACTTTGAAATTAGATAAGTAGTGATCAGTTCAAAATAATGAAAAGATTGCATAGCTTGCGAACCATATCTCACCATCATGAAAGGACTCAATGATGAAAGTAAAATTCCCTTTAGGCATACTCTTAGCGGCCTCGATTGCAACGACTGGCTGCTCTAACAATGATCAAAATGAACAAGCCTCAAGCGCGGATGTCAATACAGGCGACGTGACGACGCTGAGATTTTCACACTTTATGACGGCCAATGACAACATCAATACCGAAGCATTGGAGCCATGGGCAAAGAAAATCGAAGAAGACTCAAATGGTCGTTTAAAGATTGAGATTTATCCTTCTGCTACTCTCAGTAAGCCGGGTGCTACCTATGATGCGACTGCAAAAGGCATCGTTGATATCGGTATGCAAGCGCAAGGATATACAGCAGGACGGTTTCCTTTGACGCAGATTGTAGAACTGCCCGGTATTACCAATACCGCACAGCAGCAAAGCTGTATCCTGCATAAACTTTATGACGAGGGTGTCATTAAAAATGAGTACGAAGATACTCACCTGCTCGCGCTCATCGGGACTGGACAAGGCGCGCTTCATACCGTCGATAAACCCATTCGCACGCCAGCCGATATGAAAGGCTTACGTATTCGCCAGCCCTCTGCCGTTGCTAGCCACATTATCGAAGCGACTGGTGCCGCACCCGTTGGCATGCCTGCCAGTGATACCTATACCTCGCTTCAGCGCGGCGTCATCGATGGATTGAGCTTTACTTGGCAACCCATTCAAGCCTTTCGTCTTGACGAGCTCATCAATACACATACCAACATTCCTTTTTATAACTCTACCTTTGTCATCAGTATGAATAAAGACAAATATGACAATTTGCCAGACGATCTCAAAAAAGTGATCGATGACAATTCAGGGGCGCAGATGGCAGCAAATGTTTCCAAAGTATTTGACGTCAGTAATGCCAAAGCCATGGCTTCCGCTAAAGAAAAAGGCGATGTCATAATCGATATCCCTGACCCACTCAATGACCCCGACTGGAGGGGCCCATTGATGGAAGGCTCGCAGCACTATCTAGATGAAGTCAATGCCACTGGTCTAGATGCTAATAATGTATACGAAAAAGCAAAAGCAGCAAGTAGCGCCTGTGTGGTTTAGAGAATGGACTGAATGAGACAACATGAGTAAATAAATCTCTCGACGCGATGATTCGATAGCCAATCAGCTTGTAGTTAAAATTTTAGCTATGCTATTTGATAGCGCTGCGCGATTGATAGTATTTGCTCGACTACGTTCTGTTGCTCACTCATTGGCAGTTGCTCTGTGGTTCCGATGATAGTAATGGCGTATTCTAGCGGTAGAGCCTCGCTAGCAGTTTTATCATTGCTCGTTGATAGATTGACAGCACTATTGGCAAGATGCGGCAATATCACAGGTATCGTAATAGCATTAATACCCATGAGCATATCACCAGTGACAGTCGCATAGCCTTGAGTACGAATTTTGGCTTGCAGCTGAGCAAGACTCTGCAACTTCTCTGTCATATCTGCTGCGGCATTACTCGACTGCCATTCAGCGGCGACCAATGGCTGAATGACCGCGTCAGGTTGATAGCTGGCAAATAATTGCCCTGTGGCTGATGTCGTCAAAGGCATACGCGAGCCGATACGAGTGATGATACTAATCGGACTGTCTGGTTCAACAGACTGAATAATAATTGGGCCTTCGCTAAACCACTTAGCAATTTGCACGCCGCAATTTAGGGTGTCTTTGATTTCATTGGCAACTTGCGTGAGACGTGCCAAGAGATTGTTTTGACTGAGCTCAGTATGTCCTAATGCTGCCAACGCATTGATCCTATCGCCAAGCCCATAGCGACCATCATCAAGCTTGCGAGCGTAATTTTTGCGAATGAGGCTGACCAAGTAACGATGAGATTTTGCTGGATGCATTTGCATGGTTTCAGCGATATCCTTTAGCATCATAGGCTCATTGCGATCGATAAGCACATCTAGTATCGACAATCCAATCTCAAGTGACTGGATGCCACTCTGGTTTTTACTCGTGACGGATTTATCTAAAAAATTTTTATCTGCTGGCATGATGGGCTCGACTCTAGTGTGCTTAATTGTTGTTTCTTGATACTGAATTGCTCAATGAACTGGTGGTGAGATACAGGTCAAATTAATAGCCACATGGCTCAATAATACTTACTTTATCTCACATAAGCTTGATACAAATAACCTATCACAATAAGGACATAAATAATGATGACACTTTACGGCTATTTTCGCAGTGGTACTTCTCACCGTACCCGTATTGCCTTGAATTTAAAAGGCTTAGATTATGATGATATCGCGATCAATCTGGCACAAGATGAGCAGTTAGAGGATGCATTTAAAACGATTAATCCGCAAGGACTGGTGCCGGTCCTACAAGCAGACGATTTATTATTATACCAAAGTCCCGCTATCTTGGAGTGGTTAGAAGAGGCCTACCCTGAGCACGCTTTATTGCCCCAAGATGCCGCTGGTCGCATGCAGGTGCGTGCGCTAAGTGCGATGATTGGCTGTGATATCCATCCGATTAATAATCGCCGTATTTTACAGTACTTACGTAATGAGTTGTCAGTAGATAAAGAGGCAGTCATTGCATGGTGCAATCGTTGGATTACTGAAGGGTTTGCAGCGTTAGAGACACGATTGGCAGCAGATAAAAACCGAGGACAATTCTGCTATGGTGACAGGCCCACTTTTGCAGACTGCTATTTAATCCCGCAGGTTTCTTCTGCACGGCGCTTCGAAGTGGACCTGACTCCTTATCCTAATATCGTTGCTATTGATACACATTGCCGCACGCTAAAAGCCTTTATAGATGCCGATCCTATGATGCAGCCTGATGCGCCAAATTCTTGATAAATATCAATATATTTAGACTAATAAATTGATAGACACAATACAGCAAAAGAGTGTATATTTAAAAACGACTTAATAAGGATATTATTTCGTTAACTGGTAATTGCAAGTGAGATCGACTCTTAACTACCCTATCACTCAAAGTTTCTTTACAAGGATCCGTATGAAACATGCTACCAAGGCTCTAATAGCAGCAATGGCACTGTGCGTAAGCGCAAGCGCCGTTGCCTCAAGTCACCGTGAAGCTCCTTCTATCACCAAAACCCCAAAAGTCGATGCGTCTGACTTTTATATGTTCAATAGCTACGAGAATAATCGGGCAGATTACGTCACGATTATTGCCAACTATTTGCCGCTACAAGATGCTTATGGTGGGCCCAACTACTTCGCCTTAGATCCAGATGCACTCTATGAGATTCATATTGACAACAACGGCGATGCGGTTGAAGACATCACGTTCCAATTTGATTTCACTCAAAACCTAAACAGTATTGAAATTGACTCAGATGGCAATCCGTCTACGCCAAAGGTCGCCATTCCTTTATCTAACGCTGGCGATGCCTCACAAGCAGCGAATGTACAAACGAGTGAAAGCTATAATGTCACGATGGTCAAAGGCGATCGCCGTAGCGGCTCGCGAACCTCTTTAGGCAACTTTCAAAAGCCATTTGACTATATCGGAACGAAATCGTTTGCAGACTATCCAACATATGCAAAAAGCTTTATCAAACCTTTGAACTTAGGTAGCTGTGGTCAAGGTCGAGTATTTGTCGGTCAACGTGCTGAAGGTTTTGCTATTGATTTGGGCCGGGTATTTGACTTAGTGAATCTAAACCCGTTGGGTTCACGTACTGGCGGAACCAACATACTAGCGGACAAAAATGTCACCTCAATTGCGATGGAAGTGCCAAAATCTTGCCTCGTCAATAACACTAGTAAAGATCCTGTGATTGGTGCTTGGACCACAGCCAGTGTCCGTCAGGCAACCTTAGTGAACCCCTTGCCTGCTTCTGGTATCAGCACGACTGCCAAAAAAGGCGGTGCATGGACACAGGTTTCGAGACTGGGTATGCCACTGGTCAACGAAGTAGTGATTGGTCTCAAAGATAAAGACAAATTTAATGCTTCAGAGCCAAAAGATGATGTGGCGAATTTTGCCCCTTATGTCTTTTATCCTACCCTTCCAGCATTGATCCAAACCTTGTACCCAACCGCACCTGCACCAACGAACTTCCCACGTCAAGATTTAGTAACCGCATTTTTAACAGGGGTTCCTGGTGTTAATAAGCCAACGAATGCAAATCAAGTACCTGCCGATATGCTGCGCTTGAATACCGATATTGTAGCAGTACCTGCTGCCATGCAAAATGACTTGGGTGTGATTAGTATTATTCCTGGTCAGACCGATGGTCGTCCCAAAGCAGATGCCAAAGATACTGCAGGGTTCCCAAATGGTAGACGCCCTGGTGATGACGTCACTGACATTGCATTGAGAGTATCGATGGGTGCCCTATGTCATGCAGGTCTATCCGCTGACGCAACTTGCGTACCTGCTGATGCCAAAGCGGGCAAAGCGCTACTCACTGATGGCGCCCTCAAACCTGCTACCGAGTTTGATTCAGCCTTTCCTTATTTGACGACTCCAACCCCAGGTGCCAGATAAGCTGAAACTCAACCAAGGAGAAATACTATGCGCTATATAATGTTAGCCGTATTGATCACTGGATCAGCTGCGCTTTCTGGTTGCTTCAATGATAACGATAGTTCGTCAAATATAGGTAAAAGTGATGTTGCGGTAGACCAAGCAAAAGCTGAACTTGCTGTCAAAAAAACATCTGATGTGATTGATGCCAGCAATAACCTAGATACCGATGAGCCTCAGGATATTGATCGAATTATACTTCCTGAAGCCAATTTGGCAGAGCCTGTTGCAATAAAAGACCCCAACGCTTCACTATAATATGATGCGAGACAGTTCCAGCACCTGATCAATCCACTGATTGGGTGTTTCTTTATCTACTGATCTGAGGTGCGCTTTATGCATTGGATTAAAACGCTTGCCGAATTATTCTTTCTTTTACTCATCAGTAGCCAGCTTGTTCATGCGGCCCCTTTTATCCCCACAGACGATCAACAAGTTCTTGCGACCCTACCTGATAACTCACCACCACCGCGCTACCTGAGCGCTGCTGACTTTGTATCGGATACAGGGTCAAACAACCTTGATCAAACCAGTGAGCTATTAGAACGCGCCTATCTACAAGGTGATCCGCGAGCGTTAGGACAAGCACGCGCACAATTAGATCAGACCACCGATCAAAGTATAGATACCCTAATGCTACAAGCGCGAGCATTTCAATCGGATCACAAATTTGCCAAAGCAGAAGAACTATTAAAGCAAATCTTGAGTCAAGATGCTGCGCATCCAGATGCATTATTGACCCTATCTTCTTTATTGCTCGTCCAAGGTCAATTTAGTGATGCCATGAGCTACTGCCAAAAGCTCGATGACCCTGCTCTGCGCGTTTATGAGTTGGCCTGCGAAGTTCAAATACAAAGCATGACAGGTGAGCTTGATGCAGCAAAACAAACACTTAGTGGACTGGCCGCTATCGCTCCTGGTCTAGACGCATCGACAGCACGCTGGATCTATCTGATTCAAGCAGATGCTGCATTGCGTAGTCAAGATGCCACGCTCGCCAAGCAAGTATTTGACGTCATGGATGATCAGACCGTACCAGCACTTATGGCTCGAGCCGACTGGCTACTGAGTATCGGTGAATACACACAAGTTCGCGACTTGCTACAAGAGCATACCGATAAAGATGCATTACTATTGCGCCTCATTACTGCACAAATGAAGCTGAATGACCCCAAAGCTAAGCAAAATTTAGCACTGATGAAAGAGCGCATTGAGGTATGGCAAATACGTCAAGAAAACGCTCATATGCGAGAACAAGCAACCTATGCTCTGCTTGCCAATCAAGTGGAATCAGCGCTTAAACTGGCCCAAGAGAACTGGCAACAGCAACGTGAAACAGCGGATATCGAGCTGTATGCCACCGCAGCACTGAGGGCAAACAGCCAAAAAGATATCGACTTGATACGCCAGTTTATAACCGATACGCAGTTTGAATATCCAGCGCTAGAGCGCGATTTACGCGTGGGTAAAATAAGTGATTGTATGAATTGCCAAGCTGTACTGACGTCAGACTCAAATACGCAGACAAGAAGCACCTCAATTACTGAAAATAAGCATCTAGGTATGCAAGTCACGAATAAGGATGACACTATATGAGCCCGCTTTGCAGACTTGTTTGGAGTCACACTTATCGTTACTTCACCTTACTAATGCTCATGCTCGCCTGTACTTTTAGTCAGGCGCATGAGTCCAGTACCGCTTATTTGAACCTTACTGTTGATGACGCTGATAGTGCCACAAATATTATGTACGATGCTACATACGAGTTATCACTGCGCGATTTGGCATTGCTCGTCGATATAGATCCAAACAAAGACAGTCAGGTCAGCTGGGCAGAAGTGAAATCACAGACGCCGCTTATAGAACAGCTCATAACTGCCAAAGTAAAGCTAGAAAACGCGGCACAAACGTGTCAAACAGCAAATTTCTCACCACTCGCAATCAATTCACGTGGCGGTTTTAACTATTTATATGCCAATTTTGCAATAAGCTGTGAGCAGCCAATCGATAACCTTGATTATCAGATATTGGCAGGTATTGATGCCAATCATCGCCTAATATTGACGCAAGCAGATTCTGACGCACCCCTACAAGTCTTAGCGGTCGGACAAAGCCCGTTAGGGTCAGAGGCTGATTCTGGCTGGATGGCGACAGCGACAAACTTCCTAAAAAGCGGTATACATCATCTGCTCATTGGCCTCGATCACTTGCTGTTCTTGTTTGTATTGCTCATTCCTGCAGTATACGTTCGTAAGCAAAAGCAGTTAGTTGCCGTTGCTAATCCAAAAGCGGCGCTACTTGAAGTGTTTTGGATTGCGACATCATTTACACTCGCGCATTCCATCACATTGAGCTTAGCAGCGCTACAGATCGTTAGTATCCCTGCCCGCTTTATTGAATCTGTCATCGCATTGTCTATTGCGTTTGCGGCACTCAATAATTTGGTACCGATGCTGCGAGTACGAGCTGTCTATTTGGCTTTCTTTTTTGGTCTCATTCATGGCTTTGGCTTTGCCAATGTGTTGGTAGATTTACCACTCGCCACAAGTGCACGTGTGTTGGCACTACTGAGCTTTAATATTGGTATCGAATTGGGACAGCTGGTATTTATCGCTGTCGTATTTCCAATAGCATTGTTGCTGCGGCACACGCAATTCTATAAATGGGGCATATTTTATATAGGGTCTTTAATTGGTATTTTAGTGGCGCTATGGTGGTTTTTTGAGCGCGCCTTTTAAATTTAATAGCGCGTTAATTATTGCGAGAGATTGAGTCTTGCTTTTTTGTTATCTTATGAACAGCTGGCATTAGGGTCTTTCATAAACCAGTGACATCGGTACAATGGCATCAACTACTTTATCGTGGTTTGATATAGGGTTTAGTTGCCCCGCTCTCACTTGGGTAGTGGCAACAGCGTCAATAACAGGACTACCTGACGACTCAAGCACTTGCACCTCATTGATATAACCATCTGTATCAACGTGCAGCTCCAATATGACAATAAAAACATCGCCCAATTGACGATCAATATTACGCCATATCAACGATGGAATACTGGTACTAGGTTCTTTCCCTTCACTCCAACTGCCATACTCTGCAAGAAAGACTGAGTCTTCCTTAACCTTATCTTCTACCATGTCTTGGTTGTTTTCTTGCTCTTCAGCTTGATCAGCAGCCATTACTAGCATATGGCTGAATGCCTCATAATCAGCTTGCCATTTTTCTTGCTCGGCGCGCTTTTGATTGGCTTGTTTAGCAGCTGAACGTTTTTGTACGGCTTGATCGCGATTAAACTGCTCTGTCACGCTACGTATCATGTCAGACAGATCATCCTCTTCTTTATCTTTTGTACTGCCTGTTTGATTAGAGGCGCTCACTACTTTTCTAGATTCTGTTATGGTCAGTTTTTGTACCGATGACAGATTGGTGGGCTGCATTTCTGTGTCAGATTTCTCTTTGGACAACTCCGTACTTTTTACGGTAGTCGCTTGTTTTTCTTCTACTTTGGTTGTGATTGGCTCAATTGACTCTGTCTTTAAGTCTGTAGAAACCTCTACCTTTGGCAATGGTTTGGCGGGTTCAACTTTTTCTATGGGCTCAGTTGGTAACTTTTTAGGAGGTAAAGGTTCAGGTGATATAGGCTTGCTCTGGGATTCTGCGTTAGGTAAATTTTTAGCCGGTTCAGCTAACATTATCAATTCCAATTGAATGGCTTTTGGCCTATTTTTCGTATCGATAGGCGGCGGGCTATCTAGGGACATCATCGCCCACACAGTGACACCATGCAGGACAATAACCACAATGGTGATCCAAGCTGTAATAGGACGAGTAAAAGGATTGGGTATCATAGTACTTATTAGAATACTCATTAAAAACAAACCTGTATATGGGTTTTTTAATGAGTACTTGGATGATTCACAAGTCAAATGTAAAGCTAGCTGTGCTAGAGATCATCTCAGACAGAGCAATTCGACTTCGCGACCGGCTTTTGTAGCTATACATACCTCTTTATTCTTTTTCTATGACCGCTACCATAAATATAGATAGATACACCACTACTCATTACCTGTTATTCACTTATATCAATATAATTTCATATATATTCATATTACTGGTTGTATAGCGGTCATCTGTTGGTTATCCTTTATGCAAGCATTGTTATTCTCAAATCTGTGCTTTATCAGCTTTAAATCATATCAACGTTTTATTCATTACTTAGATTAACACATGAAGTGCAATACCAAATGCAAGGTGAAAAAAAGACCTAGATGCGCTAGCATCAAAGTCTTTATCCACCGACCAAAGTGAGATTGCAACCATGAACTATACGCATCTAAGCCTAGGGGAACGATACCAGATTTAAGCCT
>NZ_CAJHAR010000034.1 GCF_904846415.1 Psychrobacter piscatorii
GTATTTTTATAAAAAAATATAGTAGTTTTAGACTGTAGTTATAATTAGTTAGCCATTAACCCAAATATGTTATTCACAGTCATTCACAAATATCGCTGGCAAAAATTCACCATTTATACTCTGAATAACATTAAACAATTATTGAGCTTTTCCTCCTTTTGTCGCTATCAAAGCGTAAGTATTTGTTATCTAAAAATTGCTTGTTGCAATGATTCATTGACGACTTATCTCGTATATCATGCGCATATCTGACAAACTTTTATCTGCTAGGTATGCTTTAGCTTGAATTACTATCAGTAGTAAGCATGCGTTTGCGTGCTAATTTTGTTAAAATAGCGTAGAATAGCCGCTCTAATTTTATACATTGAGAAATGTAAACCCACCGACTCAAGGACATTAACATGAAAGATGAAAAATTACAGAAAGCACTAGCCCGTATGGGACTTGGTTCACGTCGCCAAATGGAAGAAGTGATTAAAGCAGGTCGCGTATCTGTTAATAACGGTCCAGCAACGATTGGTGACCGTGTCACGCCAGGCGATGAGATTCGTGTGGATGGTCGTCAGATCAAATATACTGCCGAAAATGAGAAGCGTCGCCGAGTGATCGCTTATTACAAGCCTGAAGGTGAAGTCTGCTCAGCCAAGGATCCAGAAGGTCGTCCGACTGTATTTGAGCGCTTGCCAAAGCTCACTCATGATCGCTGGGTCATGGTTGGACGCTTGGATATCAATTCAACTGGCTTGCTATTGTTTACCAATGATGGTGAGATGGCGCATCGCCTAATGCATCCTTCTAGCGAAGTGACGCGTGAATATGCCGTTCGTGTGTTGGGTGAAGTAACTCCCGATATCGCCCGCACTTTGACTGCTGGTGTCATGTTAGAAGATGGCATGGCACAGTTTGACGATATCAAAGAGGGCGGCGGTGAAGGCGTTAATAAGTGGTATCACGTCCAGCTCAAAGAAGGCCGTAACCGTGAGGTACGCCGTTTGTTTGAGTCACAAGGTCTGAAAGTTAGCCGCCTATTGCGTACACGCTACGGTACAATTGCCTTACCAAAAGAGTTACGTACAGGCCGTTTCTTAGAGCTTGATAAAAAAGAAATCAATACATTGACCGATTTGGTGAGCTTACGCCCACGTTATGGCACAGGTCTACATGGCGCGGCCAAAGAAAAGCAAGAGCGTATCAGAAACAAGCCGCTTAAAGCACGTCGTACGGACACTCGTAACGACAATCGCAACAGCAGCGCGAAGCCTAAAAGCAGTGCTAGCCCTGCCAGCCGCGGCACGCGTAATACCCGTGACCGCAATGATAAGCGCTAGTTAAGTATATTTAACATTATTCTAAGTTTTTGATAGGTTTAGAACAAACATAAAAAAGCGGTCAATGACTATTCATCCTTGACCGCTTTTTTTGTGTCTTTTTTACAGGCGTCACAGTTACTCAATACAAAAATAACGGCTCAGCTGTCGTGGCTATTAATATAATGCTTCATGACTCGCAGCTCTTTTAGCTGCTCCTCGTCCATTTGTGCCAGTAGTCTATCCAAACGCTGTTCGATATTATCTAAAACACTGTGCAATAACTCACTAGCCTCTAACCTCTTTTCACTATTCTCACTAGTGACATGCATATTTGTTAATTGGTAGTGACTGGCTAGCATTTCAGGTAGCCGAGTTTGCAGCATTTTGTTCAATACAAACTGCTGTTCTGTTATAGCAGGCGTTTTATGTTGAGCTTGTAATGCTGCCTGATAAGCTTGATAGCTACTCACTTTGTTATCTATGCGTTGTAGTTGCCGTAGCTGCTGATCTGGCAAGCTTTTTAAGTACTTTTTATTCAAGTTAAGCTGTTGCCAACTTAACGTAGCCAGTAACAATGGCGCATGATCATCTTGATAGGTGAGCACACCTGGGGTGATACCAACTGCTTTGTGCAATGCATGCCAGCCTTTTTTACCCAAATAAAAGGTCGTGACGGTTGTTACGATGCCAATACCTATTAATATACTCATAACTGCTCGCTACTTATCACTCAATTCTATATATGACTATTCATCGCTGGCACTTAGCGTTTAATATCTTCTGCTACTGGATTTTTCACATCCGTGCTACTCGAAGTAGGTGACTCAATAGCCTCTGTTTTCTTACTAAGATTACTCAACGGCTGCACTGTTGAATCCATATTTGGATGATCAAAACGTGTTTGCAGATAGCGATTGGTCGCAAGCAGCTTTTGCCCATCTTGATGGTATGAGGCATTGAGTAGATCATCGAACTGGGTATTGATCGTCTTAAGTACCTCTAACAATGCTTGTTTACCAGTGACGTCTGAATGTCTGATTTTGGTGGTATCAGCGCGCGCGCCATCCGCCACATCTAGGTCATGCAAGCGGCGATAGTCTGCCACGGCTTGCGGGATGTGCTTATCCATCAAATTTTGGATCATAATATAAGTTTCATTGATGGTGTCTTTATCATCAATTTTACCGTCATTATTGGTATCACCATAGATGACACGTAGCTTCTCACCTTTTTGATTGATTTGGTCGAGTGCAGTTTTGACTTCAACGGGTAGGCTTTTTTCAGGTATATAGCCTAGTTGTGGCATGGCTTTATACTCAAGCATTTTGGGTGCGGTAACTTTCTTAATACCACGATACCCCAGATATAACCCAGCGGCCGGCAGCACTCCGTATAGTACAAACATCACTAACATAGCAGTCACTTGGGTCATCGGGTTGTCCTTATTGTTTGACAGAATAATTTGGCAAATTTCTTATTATTTTAATCAGTATTTTAAGCTAGGCGATTTTGGTGTCGTCAACTTTATTGCTTAGCACTGCTTTTATTAAACAAAAAAATAAGGCTCTATTAAAGCCTTATATTGTTATACATTGAGTCTGTTATGTTTTTGGACACTCATTTATTTTTACCAAGAAAACACTAAAGCTACTAGCTTTGCGTGCGGCTCTTGACGTAACGATGGGTTGAGGCAAGACGATTTAAAACGGTTTGATGCAGCTCATCCAATAGCTCATCAAGCTCATAATCGATTTCTAAAAACAAATCTGTCAGCATATCGCCTGCGGTCATTTTACCTTGTACCATATTGTTTTTGGTGCGGTGTGGACTAAAGCGCTGTAGCTGCTCATAATGATGTAGCGCTTCAGGGATACTTTCGGACACGAGCTTGTCAATGACAAACTGGCGCTCATTATGTTGCTGCTGCTGTTGCTCGTTTAGCTCACTACTCCACTCACGATAGCGTTTTAGCTTACCGTTGATACGATCTAATATCGCAACGGCTTCGATAGGCATCGCATTTAGGGTGGCCTCATCGACCACATCAACAAGCTCAGTCATAATCGGACAACGTCCATGTTTGAGATACCATAAAGTATCGGGGTCAAAAGGTGGTCTGTTGGTCGGGCGTATGTGAGCACGATTGGATAAATAGCGATCAGTCAACGGGGTTGATGAGCGAATGTCGTTCACTTGCGCTAGTGCATCACGTATACGGTCTACCCGCTCAGGCGGCGTTAGTGCAGCACGCTCGTGATTTAATTGAGTGCCGTCATTATTATGATGAATATCGACATTATCACTATTGTCATTTAAACTATGATTAACACCCATCTCCTGCGCATTGTTGGCAGCTAACGTTGGTAGGTCATCTTGAGCTTGCCCAAATGACTTTAGCATTCTTGTCAAACTGACTACCATGACTTGCTCTGCCCCTCATCCAGTGCACACACATTGTGCTCGTATTGCATACATTCATTCAATAGCGTATCTTAACAGGTTTTTGCTGACCTGCCAGTACGCAAAGTGTCAACATTCCTACTCTCTCCGCTCACTTCTTAAATGCTAAGCGCCTTGTTATGAATGCTCCCGATTATATCTCTGGTTTCCTGCTTGGATTATCACTCATCATTGCCATCGGCTCACAAAATGCCTTTGTACTCAAACAAGGTCTTAAACGTGAGCACATATTTTTTGTTTGTCTGTTTTGTGCGGTAAGCGATGCGCTGTTAATATCAGCGGGCGTTGGCGGATTTGGTGCGGTCACCGCACGCTATCCACATGTGGTAGATATCGCAAAAATAGCAGGCGTTTTATTTTTATTAGG
This sequence comes from Psychrobacter piscatorii, assembly GCF_904846415.1. Classification (GTDB taxonomy): domain Bacteria; phylum Pseudomonadota; class Gammaproteobacteria; order Pseudomonadales; family Moraxellaceae; genus Psychrobacter; species Psychrobacter piscatorii. The sequence continues at coordinate 4,138 of NZ_CAJHAR010000034.1, forward strand.
CTACGGCTTACAGAGTCTGTATGCCAGCGTACGCGTATCACATGCTTTAAACGTTGATGGACAAGTAGTAACCAGCTTAAAAAAAGCGCTACTACTCTGCTTTGGTTTCACTTGGCTAAATCCACATGTCTACTTAGATACATTGGTGCTCGTTGGGATGGTTTCAACAGGCGCGAGTAGCAAACTCACCTTCGCCGTTGGGGCAATTTGCGCCTCTTTCTTTTTCTTCTTTGCCCTAGGCTATGGCGCACGCTTGCTGAGACCTCTATTTGCGAAGCCAAAAGCATGGAATATACTGGATGCGTTGGTAGGATTGCTGATGTTGTATCTGGCTTGGCATTTATACCAAAGCTAAATACAACATTAGGCGTTAAATCTAGATAAATTAAGAGGATTTTCAGCGCTCAATATTAGAGACAGAATAAATAGCTTAGATTAAAGCAGGAAACAGTGTGCGCAAACCGCTAACGATAATCTCGATAGACACGGCTGCCAATAGCATACCCATGATTCGGCTCATAATATTCAGACCAGTATCACCCAACAAGCGACTGATACGACCAGCTGCCATCAATGCCAGATAGCAAAATAGACTAATGAAGAGACCAGCAATGATGATGGCAGATACCTGCAAAATTCCTGAGACTTGCGATGAATAAATAATAACTGTAGAAATACCACCTGGTCCAATCATCATCGGTATCGCAAGAGGGACCACTGCTGAGGCCATCGTCGGCGGTGCATCTTGCACGTGGTCGACATCGAAGTTCTCTTGATCAGGCTTAACAGGATTACCTTCACCGTTCATCATATTTAGTGAAATCAAGAACACCAATATACCACCAGCCAGCTGAAACGAGCCAATAGAAATACCTAGTGCTTTTAGTAAGGTCTCACCCGCCACCGTAAAAAAACTGATGGTGATAAAAATGGTCAAACAAGCGACGCGCGCAACTTTGCGTCGATTGTTCATCGAATAGCCGCGAGTCAAATCCAAGAACAACGTCAATGCGCTAAATGGATTGATCAATACCATAAAGGCTAGGATTATCTTGATAATTTCAGTATTCACTGAGCGCTCGCTTGTCTATTGATACCACTGGTGCAAAAAGATAAGGCCATCGTGCGAGTGCGACGATGACCCAATAGGCAATTCATAATAGCATTGTAACATAGGCAGATAAGCGAGTTAAATCATTAACTTTGCTCGGTTACTCTCCTATGTCATCTTGGCGAGAAATGCAGCGAATATAAAAAGCTGCGGCTCAGATGAAGCTGAAATAATTGATGGCCTATGCACTAAAATCTAAGCCGATATCCAAGGCAGTAGTACTGTGTGTTAGGTAGCCCATCGCGATAAAATCGACTCCCGTACTGGCGGCTGCTTGTACCGTTTCTGGTGTAATACCACCAGATGCTTCAGTCTTTGCGCGACCTTTACACATGGCAACCGCTTGCGATAAGACTTCTGGCGACATATTGTCTAGCAATACCAAACTCACACCCGCCTCTAATGCCTGCTCTAATTGCTCTAGTGTATCTACTTCAACCTCGATAGGAATCAGATGCCCAGCAAAATGTTGTGCTTGCTCAATAGCCGTCTTTATATCACCGGCAATGGCGATATGATTGTCTTTGATTAAGATCGCATCGTCCAAGCCCAAACGATGATTGCGACCGCCACCGCAGCGTACCGCGTATTTTTGTACAATACGCAGACCTGGGATAGTTTTACGCGTACAAGTAATTTGTGCCGGATATTGCGCCACGCTATCGACGATCTGGCGGGTCGCTGTCGCAATACCGCTAAGATGTGTCATGAAGTTCAATGCTGTACGTTCTGCTGTTAGCAGATGGCGTGCATTACCTTTTACAGTAGCCAATACGGCACCAGCGGCGACTGTTTCGCCATCCTGCACTTGAGCCAAAAACTCAATTTTTGCATCAACTAAGGCAAAAGATAAACGCGCCAAATCCATACCGCATATCACGCCTGATTGCCGCGCCTTAATTTGTAATTGTGCTTGCATATCTGCTGGGATAGTGGCTTGCGAGGTGACATCACCACGCCTGCCCAAATCTTCCGCTAGCGCATCTTCTATCAAGGGTTTAAGCAATACGTCATCCAATGCTGGCTCTTTTTCAATTGTCATGTTTGACCCTTATGTAGGCATAATATGGATAAATAGACATGATATGAATAAAAACGTCTAAATATTTAAACTCAAAATGAGCATAAATATAGCGTAAAGTTAACGGTCCTGCAAGGAGAGGTGACAAATTTTTTATTAAGCAATTCGATTTCTATATGAAATTGACCTAGCTGTATTTGTTAGTAGTCACTATTTGCGCTTAGGAAGTTTACTGTCCATCAATAAGCTTTGTAGCTCGATATCATGACGAAAACGATAGAGCTTGGCAGGGCGACCACGCTGAGCATTACTACTCTCTCCTGTCTCCGTCACGAGATTCTGTGATTCAAGCAAACGCCGAAAATTTTGTTTGTGCAAGCGTATGCCTGATAATGCCTCAACACTATGCTGTAACTGCGATAAAGTAAACACGTCAGGTATCAATCCAAAGATAAGCGGTCGATATTCAATCTTGGCGCGCAGTCTTGAAATAGCAGTGGCAATCACACGGCGATGATCGTAATACATTGGTATGCCGATACGCTGAGACCAGTCGCTTGGCAGCTCAACCGTTTGGTAATTGGGTGGATAATTAGGCGCTTCAGGTATCAGTCCTGCCTCATACAGCATCTCGTAGCGTAGCAGCACATGCTCTGCGATCCATTCTCTGCTTTCATCAGTCTTATCGACAACTGACTCAGTTTCTATGAACTCGCTATCTGTCAAAAACCCTTCGCTTAGTCCCCAGCACAGACCAATGCGTTGACGCCTACGTTGCTCGATAATTGAGTCTTCAGCGGTACTTGCCCACTCCAATAGCACAGGGATGATAAAATCCATAATGATACTAGGCATACCATCTAGATGGTTCTCCCATGGGAAATAATCATACCAATCTCGCCACAGCGCTTTACTTTGAAGCGCCTGCGTTTGCGTCTCTTGCACTAGGCCCAAATAGCTAACATAGACGAGCGCATGACCGTCAATGTTACGTCTATTGGTATCAACAAAGGTATATAACTGCTCCAAATATCCGAGCGGCTGCTGCGTCTGCTCTTCTACCCATTGACGCACGCCTGCCTGTAGCGAGCGATGTAATGGCATAAGCGGCCCATTTGGTAGCAGCTTGCCTTGGTCAACGGTTAGGACACGAGCGATATGATCGGTAATCGCGACCAACACGGCGACCACTTCTGTTGTGCCGCTACCTTGCTGGTGCGCATGTGAATAAGACAACGTCATAGTTTTGGGGATTATCCTGTCTCTTTAAAATATCATAAAAGGGATATCAAGGCTGATAATGATGGTACGCCTCAAATCTAAAACAGTATAACGTGAATCTTGAAATATCATAGTCTGGCGTTGTAATCGTAAAACATCAAAATCAATAGCTAAACGTTAGCTTCTGTATAAAGACAAGCTAAAAATAAAGACCATTTGGCTAACTCATAGGTAATGAAAATAGATGCACTTAATCAGCAAATATACAAAAAATACTTGTATTTATGCTCAAAATGAGCATAATTAAAACAACGAATTGACTTTATGTCGTCAAATATCTTGTTTTAGTACACCCATTTATCAATATAGCGCCAACAGAGGTTGCCATTATGAAAATTTATCCTTACGACGCACCCATTATGAGTACCGACAATCGCATCGCCACTCAGATGAATATCGAATATGCCAGAGCAAAAATGCCAGCAGACTTGCCTCGTGCTGAACGCATTGTGGTTGAAGAAAATATCAAAAAATTATTAAAAGATAATAACGCGGTACTGGTGGCACATTACTACGTTGACCCTTTTATTCAAGACTTAGCACTTGCGACAGGTGGCTGTGTCGGTGATTCACTCGAGATGGCACGATTTGGACAAGCCCATAGTGCTCAAACCCTAGTCGTGGCTGGTGTGCGCTTTATGGGCGAATCGGCAAAGATTCTAAGTATGGAAAAAACCGTCCTTATGCCAGATTTAGAAGCGGAGTGTTCGCTCGATTTGGGTTGTCCTGCTGATGAGTTTTCAGCATTTTGTGATGCCCACCCTGAGCGTACCGTCGTCGTCTACGCCAATACCAGTGCAGCGGTGAAAGCACGCGCCGATTGGGTCGTGACCTCATCTGTCGGTATTGACATCGTCCGTCATTTGCATGCGAAAGGTGAGCCGATCATTTGGGGGCCTGACCGTCATTTGGGTAAATACATCGCTCGTGAGACGGGTGCAGATATGTTGCTGTGGCAGGGTTCTTGCCTTGTACATAATGAGTTCAAAGCCACTGAATTGCTGCAATTAAAAGCCGAATACCCAGAAGCCAAAGTCTTGGTACATCCTGAGTCGCCCGATAGCGTGGTGGCACTCGCTGATGTCGTCGGATCGACCAGTAAACTATTACAATCAACGTATGAGATGGATGCCGACACCTTTATCGTTGCAACTGACTTGGGCATATTGCATGAAATGCAAAAACGCTCGCCGAACAAACGCTTTTTGGCAGCGCCTACCGCTGGTGAAAGTGCGAGCTGTAAGAGCTGTGCCTTTTGTCCTTGGATGGCGATGAATGGCCTAAAAGGTATCGAGCAATGCCTAACAAATAATAGCGGTGAGGTACTAATGACGCCTGAGCTTGCCGCCGCCGCTAGAAAACCTTTGCAACGCATGCTTGATTTTGCTGAATCACAAAAGCAACGCGTGGCGGCCAGTGGCGATATCGTCCAAGACCGTGCATTGTTTGCCAATGTTGGGGCAGCCTAGCATGAGTAAGCTGCACTCAGCCAACTATACCCGCACCACCATTCCTGATAACCGTATTCCTGATAACTATAGGAGTAGTCGCATGAGCCATATCATAAACACTGACGTCCTTATCATTGGTGCTGGACTGGCAGGCTTGAGCACGGCGTTATCGCTACCGAAGTCACTGAATATCACGGTTTTGAGTAAAGCGGCGCTTGAGGTTTGCTCAAGTCACTATGCCCAAGGCGGTATTGCTGCCAGCTTAGACAAAGATGACTCTGTGTCTGACCATGTTGCTGATACCCTAGTAGCTGGTGCAGGGCTTTGTACACCTGATAATACTGCCAGTATCTTGGGTGCAGGACAGCAAGCGGTTCAATGGCTATGCGCGCAAGGTGTCCCTTTTACGCAGAACTCACCTAACGCTTTGGATAATACAAACGCACAGGACTTCCCTCAGTTACAGACCAGCGATTTGCATTTAACAAAAGAAGGCGGTCACGGCTGTAGACGCGTCGCCCATGCAGACGATGCGACGGGGCGACATGTGATGGATGCATTGACCATCAAAGCGCAAGCGGCAACCAATATCACTGTACTACCCTATCATGAAGCGCTTAAGTTATTGACACAGCCTATAGCGAGCAGTCAGCCTTTTTTTACAGATAATAGCGATGCTAAGCATTGCCGAGGGGCGCTTGTCTTTGATCATATCAATGAACGTCAGCTTACCTTTCATAGTCGTGCAGTCGTACTGGCTAGTGGTGGATTGGGTCAATTATTCAAGCGTGCCAGCGCGCCGAACGTCTGCGTCGGTGATGGCGTGATGATGGCATGGCAAGCAGGTTGCCGCTTGGCCAATTTGGAGTTCATTCAGTTTCATCCAACAGGCTTAGCGCTAGATGACAGCAGCTTTTTGATATCTGAAGCACTGCGCGGTGAAGGGGGACGGTTATATTGTCCGCAAACTGGTGTCCGCTTTATGTTGGACGTGGACGCCCGTGCTGAATTAGCACCGCGCGATATCGTCGCTCGGGCGATAGCCGCGCAGATTGATAGCAATGGACTGGGTTATGTACATCTTGATGTCAGTCACTTGCCTGCTGACTTTATAAAAGCGCATTTCCCGCAGATTTACCAAACGCTATTAACGCTTGGGATTGATATCACGACAGATCCTATTCCAGTCGCCCCGACTGCGCATTATAGTTGTGGCGGTGTGGTGACTGATGCCAATGGATTGACGGATGTACCAGGACTTTATGCGGCTGGTGAGGTCGCTCATACAGGGCTACACGGGGCGAACCGCTTAGCAAGCAACTCATTATTAGAGTGTGTGGTGGTTGGTCGTAATATTGCAGACCACTTGCCTCAGTATTTAGAACACTTAGAAGAGATCGATAACGACGTTTATAGTAGCGTAACTCAATCAGCGATTGAGTTTTGGTCAGTGCCAATTCTTACAAATACGCAGCCTATAATCTTACCTGCCTTTATACTTGCAGAACCCAAGCGTGATAATACCAACAAACGATTCAGCACTGATACTAATCTCGCAAAAACAGATGTCACAAACATAACCTCAGAACTAAAAGCACTCATGACGGCAAATATGGGTATCACCCGTAGCGCCAGTCAATTAGAGCAGGCACTAACCCAAATACAAAAGTGGCAAGATTCGCTTGCCAGTACTGAGCTTGGACAACCAGATATCATTAAAAATGACAGCCCTACGAGCATAAATGAGCTGGCATATTTTCAATTAGCTAGGCAGCTTGAATTAGCGACTTTAATTATTCAGTCTGCCTATCAACGCGTTGAAAGTCGCGGCGGGCATTATCGTCATGACTACCCGAACCTAGCAGACACTCCGCGGACGAGTGTGGTTGAGTCGCTAAAAAAATCCACACTTGAATCATTCATTAATATCATAGAAGAAGAGAGAATGCGCGTGCCTATTATAGAAAGCACTTAAGTCTACTAAAAGCAGTATCTAACTCTATAGTTAAAGAGGTATTTAAGCTATCATTACAGATAGGCTCTAAATATCCTCTTCTATCTGAGTGTTAAAGGTATGGCTTCTGATATTTTGTTTGTGATTGCCCTGATGATGGTCGTCAGTTTGGTTTGGGGCGCACTTGCCATCCCTTATCTACGCAAACGTTTACCGAAGATATACTTAATTGCGCGCTCTTGGTGGCTGATGTTAGCGACGCTATGCACGTGTTATGTGATTGCAAAGATAGCGAATGACAACCAAAACTCCAATTATCAAGCGCACCCCTATCAATGGCTGATTGTTTTATTCTTTATCTTAATCGGTTTACGCGGTGGCTATGAGATCAAACGCCTGTGGTGTCTGCGCAGTAGAGAAACCCTCATTCAAAAACTCCGAGCACGCGGTTTGCAGCCAGACTCTTTACGATGTTCTAATGCCTCCTTGGACGCTACGCAAAACTATACGCGGCTTAACTTTTTAGATTTGCTATTCAGCGTTGTCTTTGCCTCCCTAATAGTTAGCCTGATCGCCTTACAGCAATTGACGTGGCAACGCGAACAATACGGTGTATTGCTCTTCGTACTATTTGCCAGTCAGTTCAACGATATTGCCCAATATCTATGCGGGCGATTGCTGGGACGTAGACTGTTTCAACGAGGACTCGCTCCAACGATTAGCCCCAATAAAAGCATTGAAGGTGCTGTCTTTGGCAGTTTTTTTGCAGCGATATTGGCAGCATTATTGGGGCTTTGGCTTACCCCTTTTAACGGTTGGGTCTGTCTGTTAGCGGCCTATGGCTTGGCGGTAGGTGGTATCTTTGGCGATTTATTAGAATCAGCGTTTAAACGTCAGCATGGGGTAAAAGATACTGGAACCATGCTCGCTGGACATGGCGGCGTATTAGATAGGATAGACAGTTTGCTCATCGGTGTCCCGCTATTTACCGTATTTTACTGGCTGCTTGGTTAACTATAATCACAGTACGGATAGCAGCATTATCTGGTTTTATCCAATTTGCTGTGTAATAGCCAATTGAGTATAGGCTTAGGTAAATGATTTAAAATACTCGTGATATATCGCATCGAGCGTGGAAATATTGCCAGCTCTACATCATCATCAATCGCTTGCATAACATGACTGACTGCTGTTTGCGTACTCATGATAAATGGCTTATGACTGGCATCACCGTTATTTAAGTCGCGTAACCCTTGGGTGTCGATATAGCCTGAGGCAATGGCATTCACTTGAATATCATAAGGAGCAAGTGCCGCTCGATACGCGCTGGCAGTCGCAATCATTGCGCGTTTGCTTTTTGCATATAGACTGGCATAAGGATAATCCATTGTCCCTGCGATAGAAGCAATACAGATAAGGCTAAGTCTGCTATTTTTAGTCAAATCCAACGCCTGATGTGATTGTTTTAACCGCTGCTTTAATTGACTGCTTGCCCATCTAAAAATCTGCTCAAATGCCTGCAAATTAATCGCTAGCATTTGATCGCTGTCAGCTTGGTTCAACTGATGGATACGCTCATTAGTATAACTGCCAGCACTATAGATAAGCCTTTGAAATATAATACCCGACAAACTGTCCAACAACGCTTGTGTCTGATCCTGATCGGTCAAGTCGCATGCATAGGTCACGATCATAGGATATTGGCTGTTGATATCGGCTATCTTTGCCGCAGTACTTCCTACAACGCTCACTTGCCAGCCAAGCGCTTGATGATGCAACGCCAATGCCAAGCCAAGACCACTTGTACCACCAATGACAATAATATGTGGCGTGTTGTTCATATGGCTAGATAACTTAGCAGGTTTCATAGGCCATGCTGCTGTATGTAATCGGTTGTACGTTGGTAGCCGTACTGCCATTGCGCCTGCATTTGCTGCACAAAGCCGTCATAGTCACAATGTATTAGCTCAACGGTCATTTGTTTTAGGTTAAAACGCTTTTGCACATTTTGCCCTACCAGTTGCTGCGCGTTATCTGCGAATGGCAGCCAATGTAGCTGACGGTTTTTACTAGTAGTATGCGATGGCTCTTTTATTGATTGATAACCATGTACTTGTGCCAAACGCTTATTGGGATCAAAGCCAAAAACACGCTGAATCGCTGGGGCAGCAAGCCATGAGTCATACCCGGCTTTGGTCTCGGCAAATACTGTCTCAGCCAACTGACAAGCCAGCTCGATCGGTGTAAGATTAATCACGCCGCCCAAACACCAGCCAAGCTCTGTGATATGAGTGGGCGGTAGATAATACATATCAGCCATAGAAGCGCGAACCACTGAGGCAAAATCCCATTGTATTTCTACCTTTACAGACGGGTGTATGCGTCTGTTTGCAAAGGTGTGCGCAGGTGACGTCATTTGCTCGTCGACCAGACTTGATACTGAATTTGACAAATTGGCTAAGCGCGGCGGCACAAACAATAACTCTTGCAGTGTGGGTCTTGCATTAAACGAATCAGCAGCAGGCGCTTGATACAGGCGGCTAGCAATGATAGCTATTTCTGGTGACGTTTTATGAACAGCGCCATTATCGTTTTTGCTAGTAGCAAACTGCGACAACTCATCGAGCCACTCTGCCTCGTTATCGATACGAAACATCGCCAACTGCTGTAGCTCCTCTAATAGTCGCTCGTAGCTGTCTGTTTGCTGCTGACGTTGTCCATTGTCTCGCAACTTTGATAACCGCCAACGTTTAAGTGCGCTCGTCATATAGCGCAGCTTTAGACGTCTATTGGCTTCCTCTGATGCAACATGCCTAATCGCTGTGATCGCACGATACAATTCGCGACTGCTCATGAGTTCCTGTAAGTGCTTAGGATCAGGCGCTAGATGAACCAAATAAGCAGATAAACTCCCGCCGCAAGTACCGACGATAATATCTGGCGCTAAGTCATGAGACACTAAGGCTGCATAGCTACCCAAATAATAGCCAAAGCGTGAGCCACCGCCTGAAAAAAGCTGCACACGCTCGTAAGGCTTGACCCGCTCATTATTCATCTATCACTCATTATTAGTTTGTGCAGTTTTAATCGCTAATGACACGGTAAAAATACCAAAGCGATCGATACGCATCTTGACTTTCTTAAAGCCTGCATGATCAACCAGTTGATCCATTTCCGCTTGCGAGCGACATCGCATGACCCAACTGCTACCGCGATGATTGTTCAATGTTTTACTGATGAACTCCTGCTCAGGGTGCCAAGGTTGATTGGTATAAATCAAGTATCCACCGGCTTTTAGACTGTCATAAATACCGGCTAATGCCGTCGCTGGTAATGTATTGTCAGAGAACAGTTCAAACAACCCAGAAGCGATAGCGATATCGAAGGCTGTCGTATCCGTACTGGCATCTTTCGTTCGTATATTAGTATAACTGGCGGGATCAAAGGCATCTTTTTTGCTTGTCACTACCTTACCAACCATTGCTAGTTGCTCTGCTTTTGCTTGCAGTGCTTCGATATTATGCATCTCATAATCACGTAGCTCAGCATGCAAATCTGCAAACTCTGTCAGTAGATCAAATGCATAAAAACCATGTCCACTCGCAATATCTAACATTTTTGGTTGGTATGATTTATTGCTGCTTTGATTTTTATCTTCGATATCTGCAAGTGCTAAGCGTGCCAATTCTAATATATGCTCACGACGAATACGAATGCCCTGCCAGCCAATATTATTTAAATAAAATTTATCGACTGCCTGTCCAAATTTGTTCTGACCGCTGGGCTGATTGTAATAGACATGATCCAATGAATGACCAGAATCAAACCCATGCTCAAGCCCTGTGGCAATCGCAGCACTGACATGACCAAATTTCTGCATGGCAAAACGAGTAATCGCAAAGTTTGGATTGAATGGTTTAATCGCCAAACGATCCACTTTATCTTTACTGGCGCTGTTTAAATGAGCGGTACTCAAATCAGGCGCTTGTACTGGTGTGCTAAATACCTGCTCGGCAAACTCAATACAGTCTGCGAATACGTCGGCTTTATTGGTTTCATGAAAAATCGCATGATAGCTATCTGGATATAACTGCCAGCGTTTCGTCGGGGTATTAATCGCTTCATAAAATGCCCGCTCAGCCTGCTTATCGACCACATAATCCTTACCCGCGCATAAGACAAACGTCGGTACGGTAATGGCACCTGCATCATCGAGCAAGCGCTGACCCGTCGAATGAGTGTCGATGAGCAAGTCAGTCGAGATACTATTAGAGATTAACGGATCCGCATTATAGGCTTGCTGCGCGTCTTTATCATGGGTCAAAACTTGTGCTTTGACATAGCTGCTGACACGTGACATCAGACCTAGTGTACGCGCCACTTTTAATGACGGTATGGCAAAAGGCAAATATAAGCGAATACTGAGCGCAGGCGTGCCCAATATCATCCCGCGAATATTAGGTGCATAATCGTGTACCCATGCTGCTGCCAATACCGCGCCAATACTACTGCCGACAATCAGCGTGTCTTCGATAGCGATGCCAGTTTGTCCCATGACCAGTTGCACAAAACCGTCTAAATCGCGCTCAAGCTCCGTGACACTCTCAGCATGATCTTTGATACCGCCTGAGCGACCATTGCCGCGCGCATCCCAAGCAAATACTTGATAGCCCGCTTTTGCAAACTGCTCTCCTAGTTCTGCCAATCGCCCCGAATGCTCATGACCTCGATGTAATAAAATAACTTGGCGTAGTGGCCGACTGGCTTCTTTTATCGCCTCCAAAGGTATCGTTAGCCAATAACGATAATAAATAGCCGTACCATCGTAAGCGTTATAACAACTTTCGCCATTGATGATCTTCTCAGAAAAATAAGCCTCGTCGTTCATATCCTTTGAGGTATCTTTGGTATTTTCAGAAATAGATGGCATTGTTTTGGACTCCAAAAAGGAAGCTTGAGTAGCAGAATTTGACATAGAAAAGTTAGAGACAGAGCCGTCAGTAGATAAGGTATCAGTTTGAATAGAATCGTTATGGCAGATCATAAGAGGAGCTAATTTGTCTGACCGACACGAAGGCGGGTTACGCATCAAGTATAACGCTGCCATATAGCGCAGTCGATTGAGGCAAGTCTTTAGCAACATAATCTCTGTCAGTATAAGCAGTTGACTGACTCGGATAGGAGACCATGATGCTTTTATACATAGTGGCGTTTTGATACCCATAACCGCACCAAGCGTACCCAGCACAAAAGCACGGTCGCTTTTACCCAAAGGCCCTTGATTGGCGCGACTGCCTAAAACTGCACTACTGGCTATACCCAACAATTCGATACTGATACTAAGCGCGATCAAACTAAAAATGTGCTGCTGATTATTTGTATGTTGATGAGTTGATAAACTGATTGCTGACGCATCACTTTTCTGGTCAGCGACATGAGGTAACAGACTCGCTAGCAACGCCGTATCAGCAACGATATCACCTACTTCGTTCAGTATTGCGCCTAGCGTTGATGCTTGATTATGTTCACGCGCCATCATACCGTCGATGGCATTGAGTGCCATACGTACAAATAATGAAGATGGTAATAAGAGCCATAATCTTTGTTTTTCGACAGCAAGCTTGGCAATCATATATGCCGTACCCACGCTTAATAGTACAGCAGATACTGTCACTTGATTGGCAGTAATATTTTGCTCAACCAGCGCATTACTTATCGGGCGAAGCTGATCTTGAAAGTGAGATTTGAGCTGGTATAGCGACATAATGCTAGCCAAATATTATCAGTGCCTTAATGTATCAATAAAATTTTGTTTGGTAAAGAATTATAGCGCCTTAACCTATTACTAATCGACAATCAACGCCTGATAATTTTCTATACATCCTCGTTGCCCATGTCAGTATTACTAAGCTGATATGCTACAATCGCAAGCTTCTTAAAATATCTTGTTAAAAATGCTGCGAGCCGCTCACCATGCAAAGCTTAATTACCCTCGTTTTGGTCTTGATGCCAATGTTTATTGGCTTTGCCATTCCCTCTAACCCAACCATGACCAAACTTGCCGATAAAGGCTTGTCTTATCTGGTATACCTTATCTTGGCACTGATTGGTATTGAGCTATCACAGGTAGAAGGGCTGGGTAACCAAGTTGGCGAAATTGCATTGTACGTGACCGTCTTATCTATATTGACGATTGGCACAGGATTGTTTGCACTTATGGTATTTGACCGCGTACGACCATGGCATGCCAAAAAACCAAGCGTCAAATCCAAAGAGCATCGTGTCAGTATTCGAGGTAGCTTAGCACAGGTCGTTTGCGTGGTGATTGGAATGGTAATTGGTTACTTCTTACCCGCTGATTATATGCCACCTGAAAACTCTATGACCGTCATGCTGATGATTTTGATTTTGCTGGTCGGTATTGGCTTAAAGGGTTCAGGCATTACATTAAAAGAAGTCATGCTCAACAAACGCGGCGTCGAGATGAGCGTTATTTTTACGCTGTCGGTGTTGGTTGGTGGGCTTGTGTTTGCTTTACTGTTCTCAGATGTGTCATGGACGAAAGGCTTGGCAATGGCATCAGGGTTTGGTTGGTATTCGCTATCCGCGATTGTCATGACCGATACTTACGGCGCGGTATGGGGCAGTGTCGCGCTATTTAATGATTTGGTACGGGAGTTCTTTGCGCTGCTATTCATTCCTGTATTTATGCGCAAATATCCTTCTGCTGCGGTAGGGCTTGGCGGTGCAACCAGTTTGGATTTTACCTTGCCTATTATTCAACAATCTGGTGGTCTAAAAGTTGTGCCACTGGCGATTAGTTTTGGCTTTTTGATTAATATTGTCTCGCCAGTACTGATGGTGTTCTTTTCGGCACTTGGGTAATTTGGTTAATTGAGTCAAGTCTCTAGCAATACAGTTATGCAAATGGTTTGCACTGCTGGGCATATTTTTCATACAGCTGCTCGTAAGATATATATTTGAAGTTATTCAAGTCATGAACTTCAGAGCTTGCCATTAAAGTAATACGGCTTTGTTTAGCCTCAATATTATTCACATTGCGGTCTGAAAAATCGTTATCTGTGGCTAAAATTTTATTTGAGCAGTCATAAGTGTGAATACGCTCGGCCGCAATACCATGGTCTAATACCAGCATATTTTTGACGATAAGTGCTCGATTACGCGCTAGCATGTCGCTGCCAAAGTGCGTAACGGCCGCTTCATCACGCTCACTTGAGGCAGTATGACCAAAAATAAATACTGTAGCTTCCGGATACTCACTGAGTTTTTCTTCTATTTTTCCAAACTCAAGAGTATAACTATTAGATAACTGGCTGCTCATGTGCGGGAAAAACCCAGCAAATGACATTTCGAGTGCATCGCCTCCAATTACCACCGTACAGCCTTTTGCATCAACGACGCTATAAGACAGCGTTTCAGGGCATTCATCTATCGCATCAAGTACGCCGTCTCCATCTAAATCGCTATCTGCTTGCATCGTCCTAATATTTTCATATTGAGGCGGTATAGTTGTGGCAGTTTGGCAGCCAGCTAGCGTTAAGGCTGCTGCGAATAGCAAAGCATTATAGGGTTTGGTTATCATTTTTACTCTCTAAACATTTTTAAATGCCACGCTTCATCTACACTACATCGATACTTATCGACCAATAATAGCGCTATTTAAAACTTGACACATATATCTGATTTCGAGTCATTTTGGTTATGATGAGCTACTCTGTCTTTAGGCTCTGTCGCTAGCCCATAGACTCGACGATTCATGGATTTCCCCTCTTCGGTGTCAGCTGATGCAATAGGCGCTCTGATACCACAGTCAAAAGTACTCAAACGATTAGGCTTGATGTCGTGTTTTAAAATAAGGTAGTTTTTGACAATCATAGCTCTATTTTTAGATAAAGCACTTAACGCCTGCCCCATTTCATCTTCCGAAATATGAGCTTCAATTTTCATAGTAGCGGTATCGTACTTATTCATCTGCTCTGCTACTTTATCAAGCTCAAGCTGATACTCTTTTGATAGCTCACTACTACCCTTTGTAAAAAAAGCACGATACTCCATTTTTAGACCTACTCCAATACCTGCAATAGGACAACCTATTTCATCTATCATCACCTTCCAAGGTGTAGCTGGACACTCGTCTATCGCATCAAGTACGCCGTCTCCATCTAAATCGCTATCTGCTTGCATCGTCCTAATATTTTCATATTGAGGTGGCATAGTTGTGGCAGTTTGGCAGCCAGCTAGCGTTAAGGCTGCTACGAATAGCAAAGCATTATAGGGTTTGGTAATCATTTTTACTCTCTAAACATTTTTAAATGCCACGCTCCATCTATACTACATAGATACTTATCGACCAATAATAGCGCTATTTAAAACTTGACACATATATCTGATTTCGAGTCATTTTGGTTATGATGAGCTACTCTGTCTTTAGGCTCTGTCGCTAGCCCATAGACTCGACGATTCATAGACTTACCTTCTTCAGTGTCAGAGGGCGCGATAGGTTGTTCAGCACCATAACTAAAGGTACTTAAACGATTAGGATCAATTTGATGCTGCATTATTAGATAGTTTTTGACAATAAGCGCCCTATTTCTTGATAGAGCATTTGGTTGCAAAACTGCATCAACAGCTGATACTTCATCTGTTGAAGCGTGCGCCTCAATACGCATCGTTGCCGTATTGTACTCTTGCAGCTTTTGGGCTACTTTATCAAGCTCTAGCTGATACTCTTTTGATAGCTCACTACTTCCCTTGGCAAAAAAAGCTCTATATTCTATTTTAACACCTAAATTATCGTCACTATAAGAAGGACATCCCTGTTCATCTGGTACTATGTTTATTGGAGTGCCTGGGCATTCGTCTATATCGTCAGGTACGCCATCACCGTCGCTGTCTAAAATAACTTTAGCAACTGGTAAATCAGTAGTTTGAGTTGCTTGATTTTGCGAAACAGATGTTTGGCAGGCTGATAAAGTCAAAGTGCTTACCAAAATTAAAAATGTATTTCTCAATTTGGTTTTCATAATATTTTGCCTTTAAAATTCTCTACAATCTAGTAGCATTTGATCATACCTATCTCGCGCTGATATCCAACCGAACGCTCGCTGATTCATAATAGCTCCCTCCTCGGTATCATTAGGAGCAATAGGATTATCAGCGCTACAATCAAAGGTGCGAATTCTATGCGCTGGCAGGTCAAAATTAACCAAGTAGTTTTTGATACTTTGTGCACGAGCACTCGATAATGAGATAAAGTCCAGTGGCTGAGACGAGCTTTTGAGATGTAGAGCTTTCTCGTCAATGGCTTGCTGTTCAATTTTGGAGGTATGCCCTTGGACAAAAAAAGTCAGGTTAGAACAGCGATCCGCGAACTCTATGATCTTATTTAACTCCGGAGCATATTGCTCCTTTAATTCGGAACTATCTTTATCGAAAAATACTCGTAACTCCATAGACAATGTATCATTCAAATCCACTGGCATAGGTTCGCCATTTTCATCAACAGGTGGCGGTTCAACCACGCAAGTGGAAGGCTTTAAAACCTCTTGTGCAATATTACTTGTGGCTGGAGTCACTGATTGGCAGCCTGCTATTACCACAGCTCCTATCATCCATAAGGCAGTAGAGAATTTTGTTGTCTTAAACTTTGTCATAGTGAACGCCTTACTGGTTATGATAGGCCATACTTATACTCATGCTATGTCACTAACTCTGTGTCACTAAAAATAAGCAACCTCAAACCCCACTCGCCTGCTTCGCAAACAAGCGCATCAATGGCTTGATTTTACCGACGCGATACATGCCTTCATTACGGATCTGCTGCACGGGGCGCGCTTGGGCAAGCGACCCTACAAACAACCAGTTCAGTGCAGAGAAGCTGTGCATCATTAGGCTGTTGTGCGGACGACGCGAACGCTCATAATGACGCAGCGTTTGATTGCTGCCCCACAGTGTGCCGCCACTACGGGTAAAGTCATGCGCTAGTTGCTCACACAATACTTTTACATCGAGCATACCGAGGTTCAATCCTTGACCTGCCAGCGGATGCACGCCATGGGCGGCATCGCCGATGAGTACTAAGTTATCCGCTACATAGCTTTTTGCTTGTTGTGCGGCTAAAGGAAAACTGGCGATGGACTCAATCTGCTCAATAGCGCCCAGCTCGTAATGGCTCGCTGCCGCAAGTTTGTCCGCGATATAGCGGTCGTCTTCTTCTATCAATGCCAATGCCTGATTGCGCGGCAATGTCCATACGATTGATTGCCAATGTTGCGGGTTTGCCTTATCAGTCTCAGTGATATCCGCTAACGGCAATAGCGCTAGCGTGCCCGTTGGCAACATGGCTTGGCGAGCAGTCGCTTGATGGGGCTTTTCGGTCTGAATCGCACAGCAAATCGCGGTTTGATTATAATCAAGCGTATCGAGCCCAATCCCTGCTTGCTGACGGACAAATGAGCCACGACCATCAGCACCGACCAATAGACGCGTATCAATCGCTGTCCCATCATCCAAGGTCACACGGTAACCTTGCTGCGCACCCAGCCAATCCATATTCACCACTTTGTGACCAACGATAACCGTCAGATACTCGCTGACATCCGCTTCATGCAAACGCTGCCATAATGCGTGCTCAATAACAGCAGGCTCAACCATACTACCGAGTATCTCAGGCGCAGCGCTTTGATCATGACTATCACCAAACAATAGCTCGCCCATGCCGTTGAGTTGCCAGACCTGCATTTGGGAATAGTCGGCTTTACGCTTGGATGCGGCAATGTGTTGCCACGCGCCAACCTCTTCGAGCAGGTTAATACTCGCCAGACTGAGCGCATAGACACGCGCGTCACGTTTACTCAGAACCGCTTGCCACGCTGACTCATCACGGGCAGGACAGGCATCAATTAACGTCACTGGCATTTTTGCTTGTGCAAGCTTTAGCGCCAGCGTTGCTCCAACGATACCGCCACCGATAATCAGCGTATGATTGTCTTTCATGAATTATCCTTTCTGGAGCATTGTCCATCCATCATTCTATAAATGATGCACGGACGACTCCCCTCTTATTTATTGTTTACTTTCACTAAATCGTATTTTGATACGCTGTTATGACTTTAGACCCATCGCGTAGATCGCAACCAATGGCTTGATATTTGGTAATTTATCAAAGGCCAATAGCGCCATATTACGTGCCAGCTTAATGGCGGGATTAGGATGGGTAAAGCCATGTACCACAGCATCACAGAATCGAATCACCCGTTTTTGATCCGTTTGACGTGCTTTTTCATAGCGCTTTAGTAATTGTGCATTACCGATGTCTTCGCCTTTGAGCACTTGTGAGCTCATCATTTGCGCCAATACATGCGCATCGCGCATACACAGATTGAACCCTTGACCCGCGACAGGGTGCAAAGTATGAGCGGCATTGCCCATGATAACGCAGCGACCCTCTACTTGCTTGTCTGCCAATACACGGGACAACGGATAAGCGCCGCGGCGACCAGCAGCGACAAACTTGCCAGCGCGCTGCCCAAATGCTTGCTGTAGCGTTTGCAAGAAATGTGCGTCGTCTTCTAAATATTTGGTTTCTTCACCTGTTGGACAGACCCAAACTACAGATCGTCTATAGCCCTGTTGATATCCATCATTGCCATCGCCCTCTGGATCCGTCAGTGGCAGCACAGCTAATGGACCTGCTGGGCTAAAACGCTCAATTGCGACATGCTCGTGCGGCTTATCCGTCTCTACCACGCCAACGATAGCCGTTTGCTGATAATCATAGGTGGTGGTGCCAATATTCAATAGTGAACGTACCGTAGAATCTCGTCCATCACAAGCGACTAATACGCTGGCTTGTAGTTGTTGCTCGTTTTCTGCTGCGTCATCGTTGCTAAAGCTCAGCGTTACGCCATCTACTTGTTGGGTTACTGCATTGACACTGGCATTATCGATCAGGGTAATGAGTGCCGACTGCTGCGCGGCTAATAAGAGCTTACGCCCGAGCCATGCGTTCTCAATCACTTGTCCAAAAGACTCTACTTTCTCTTCGGCCTTATTCAGCTGCGCGCGACCAAAGCTACCTTGCTCACTAATTTGCACACTATCAATACGGCACGCATGGCTTTGTAGCTCATCCCACAGTCCGATCTCTTGATAGATCTGTACCGTACGCCGTGACAGCGCTGTATTGCGACTGTCCAGATAATGACTGCGCGTACGGTCATCGGTTGGACTGATAGTTGGATAACGATTTTTTTCTAATAGCGTACTAGCAATGCCGTGATGCGCCAGTAGTAAGGCAAAAGACAAACCGACATGACCGCCACCAACGATAAGCACTTGCTGGTCAGTGATTGCTTCTCTTTTTTCAGGTAGGCTTTTAGAATTGAATAAAGGTGAACCTGTCTCTTGCATCGTTGTTGTTCCTATTATAATTGTTGGGCAGACACGTCTTTGGCGATTGATAGCCGTTTTATTGGATAGTCTTTATCTGATAAAGGCCGCTTTTTACTCAATCGTAAAGCGCTGTAATATCGCTCATAGATTACCACAAATTGCCTATCATGCTGCGCTCTTAACCGTAGACAAATCGTTCGTCCATCCTCATCGCAGGCAAGGTTTATATCGGTAAACTCAGTAAAAACTCAACTTATCAATATCTCAATGCGAGCGTCACTTTTCACTAATGATGTTATCTAACTGATAAATGAACTTAATAGATATGCCGTTGACCCGATTTAGAGTAGGCCTGTGCATTGATTGCAATCGACATACAAAAACAACGCTATCTGCTCAATGTATCGCTTGAATTTTAAAAATTCTCTACCATAATGAAGGCAAGACTTTTATTTATTATCTTCCACAAAACTAACAATAATATTACCGTCATTTTTAGTATCTACTATAACTACTCGACACCTATATAACGCTACTAACTACTTTATCTCTGAAACCCGTGACGCTATCAAAATTAAATCACAGCGCCGGGCACACAATACAAGGATAATCGCTTGACTGATACCATGAGCCGCCGTATAAAGTTTGAATCCCTAACGCCAGCACAGCTCAAAACCGTGCTTGGTGAATATAACAATCACATGAAATACATCCAAGAACGCCTCGATATCAAAATCATGCAACGCCAAGGCGATTTTTGCTTGAGTGGCGATGTGACCGCTGTCGAGCGCGGTGAACGTATTATCTATAAGATGGTCGATGAAGCCCAGAATACCAAAGATATCAGCGCAGAAGAGCTGCATCTGATTATCCAATCCAGCATCTCGCGTGATGAGGATATGGACGACGACGAGCAGGATGATGATATCGAGGATGCAGAATCAGATGAGGCTAATGAGTTTACGCCTGTTAGCTTACGCACACGTAAGGGTCGCATCATACCGCGCGGTGGCAACCAGCAGCGCTATGTAAAAAACGTCTTAAGCTCTGATGTGTCGTTCGGTATTGGCCCTGCTGGTACTGGTAAGACCTATCTTGCGGTCGCTTGTGCAGTCGATATGCTAGAACGTAACGAGATTGAGCGTATTTTGCTCGTACGTCCAGCCGTAGAAGCCGGCGAAAAACTGGGCTTCTTGCCCGGTGATTTGACGCAAAAAATTGATCCTTACTTGCGCCCATTGTATGACGCGCTCTATGAGATGATAGGTTTTGAGAAAGTTGGCAAGATGATCGAAAAACAAATCATCGAAATCGCACCGCTTGCGTATATGCGTGGTCGTACGCTCAATAACTCATTTGTTATTTTGGACGAAGCACAGAACACCACGCCTGAACAGATGAAAATGTTTTTGACACGTCTGGGCTTTGGCTCACGTGCAGTGATTACTGGTGATATCACGCAGGTCGATTTGCCGCGCGGTCATAAGTCAGGTCTCGCACAGGCGATGGAGATCTTAAAAGACATCGAAGAGATTCATATCACCAAGTTTGACTCAAAAGATGTGGTACGCCATCAGTTGGTACAACAAATCGTTGAAGCTTATGATGTGTACGATGAAGAGCAAATGGCTTTAGAAGAAAAACGTAAGTTTGAACGTATCAAAGAGCAAGAACGTAGACAAGCTGTGGCTAATGCTGCTGCCAAACTGTAATAATAATGCTAGAACAATTTACTATAAAGATTTATATTGCATAGAAAAACCGGATTACTAAAGTAGTCCGGTTTTTTCTTGGCAGAGATTGCCTAGGTTTAGCATTACTTGGGTGAGGCATGGTCTAGATTGAGTATAGCCGACTAAACACGCCCATTCATAATAAAACAGGACAACGATATGAACCAATTTGACAGTAATAATAGCCACCAAGATCATAGCGCCACTGATGACGATGACAGCTTGGTAGCACTGGATATTAATGCAGCCGATAGTATCGATGATGAGACGCTTGATACGTTTTATGATCGTAAGTATCTATTCTCTGTCATGATGGCCACTTTAGATTATATAAATGCGCGCATCAATGCAGGTCTGACGCTACCCTACTTTGCAGATATCGATTCTGAACTGTGGCAAGAAAAACCTAAAACCTTGGATATATATATTACTGATGAAATCGAAGGCCAAGCCCTCAATTTAGAGGCACGCGGTAAGGACTACGCGACCAATATTTTGTCTTATCCAAGTGAGTTGCCTGTCGCCATCATCGGACTAATGCCAACGCTGTCTCTTGGTGAGCTTATTATCTGTCATGAGGTCATGGTACGTGAAGCACAAGAGCAAGACAAAACTGTGGCACAGCACATCGGCCATTTGCTGATACATGGCGTGCTGCACCTACTGGGTTTTGATCATGAGCTCGGAGAGGCCGAGCAAGATGAGATGGAGCGCTTTGAGATTGAGATTTTGGCAGGCCTAAACCTACCAAACCCTTATCTTTGATTCGGTCTTAATCAATCTTTAGTGGTCGGCAGCTTTTGCGCTTGACCCATTTGATTGATCATTTGATCCAAGCCTTTGACATGGACGCTACGCTGCGGGAATGGAATCTCAATCTTCTCGTCATCCAACGCGTGTTTGAACTGCTCAAGTAACTGACACTGCATGGTCCACCAGTCAGCATTGGTTGTCCACACGTTCAATGTCAAATCAACTGAATTATCACCAAGATTGGTTACTCGTACAATAGGCTCAGGATCGGTAAAAGACAACGGGTTATTTCTGGCGAGGCTTAGCATCAGATCTTTGGCTATTTTGATATCCGCATCATAGCCAATACCTACTGTGATATCGACGCGGCGATTGGGCAGCGCTGTATAATTGACCACAGGCGACGTTGTGATGTCACTATTAGGGATAATGATATCGTGGTTATTGATCGTCGTCAGATGGGTGTTGACCAAGGTAATCTCGGTCACCGTACCCGTATAGCTGCTGATTTGCACATAGTCACCGCGCACAAACGGGCGAAAAGTCACAATCATGATGCCAGCGGCAAAATTCGATAGCTGATCCTTTAGTGACAAACCAACCGCCACCGCGGCACCGCCCAAGATAGCAACGACCGAGGTGGTCTGTACGCCAACTTTGCTAAGTGCGGCTAAGACTACGACAACCAATAGCACGCCATACAACAGACGGCTTAGAAAGCCAGAGACTGTTTCATCTAAATGACTACGCGTCATGAGACGGCCAGAGAAGTCGACGGCTTTTTTGGCAAGCCAACGTCCAACGATAAATATAATTATTGCCAAAGCCACCTTGATGACTATCTCTAATGCATTGCTGGTAAGCGTTGCAACATCTACTGTAAAACCTAAAAATTCCATACTAACTCTTTACTCTATAGCAGTGTGTTATAAATTTGGGTGTCGATTACTCTCAATTATTGTCGTCGAATATTATGACGTATTCGTTGATATTCTATGTTTATTTATCGTGTCACTGATTTTTTATCGCTTTAGTTTTGTGGCGTTAGTAAGTGACATCCACTTCGTCACTATAGCGATAAGTACGTATCAGTCGTAACTCAACAATATCACTCATCTCTTTGGTGAATTGTCCAAAAGGTGCTGCTTGCCGTACTGACTGTTTTGCGGCCTCATCCAATATCGTCGAATTTGAGCTTTCTAGCAGGCGAATGGCTTTAATATTGCCATTATTACTAATGATGACCATGAGCCGCACTTCACCCGTAATGCCTTGCGCCCGTGCTTGCACAGGATAATGCAGATTGCCGACACGCTCGACATGCTCACGGAAAGTATTGATATAGTCGGCTGCTGCCCCGCGCGTGGTCGAGTTACTATCCATAGTGACCACTTTGGATTTGGTTGCATAGACTTGCTGGCGCTGAGACAATTGCGCTTCTAAAGTAGCGATTTGCTTACGCAGACGCTCTTCTTGTGCCATGATGTCATCTTGTGCTTGTTTGCTATCATTATCCGACTCTACGCTCGCCTGACGCCAGCTTAACGTGGTGCGCAGATAGCTCTCTTGGTAGCGCTGCTGTCGAACTTGGCGCTGTAGATTGATGACGTCTTGTGTCTCGCTCATTTGCTCAGCAGACAATGGACTCATTTGGTCATTCTCTTGTCTCAGCCGCTCCTCTATGGTACCGCCCCCTTCTTGTGAGGCGTTGGCAATAAAATGCGCGTCTTCGTTTGGCTTCATATTATCGGTGAGCGCCTTTGCCACATCCTGCATCATGGCCGCAGGGTCTTTACCCATCGAAAAGCTAATGCCAAAAATAATCAACACGTGTATGGCGACCGCAATGACAATCGCTACAGGTAAGCTCACATTACGCTTGGGAGGTTGCGCCGAAAAATGGTAGCTTTGTGAGTCTTTGATATAGGCCACAATGGGTCTCAGCTGATAGGTCAGGCGTATGATTTATGAATGAGCACGTAGTGATATGCACGATATATGTTGGCGCTATCATAACATGACTTGACATACTCCCACCACTTTCGCCAAGCTCAAGTGGGGGATTCTAAAAGCAAATGCTCTTAGGCGACTTTCTCACGAAGGTCACTTGTTTTCTGTTTCAACGGGCGACCTTTACTGCATCCTCCC
>NZ_CAJHAR010000035.1 GCF_904846415.1 Psychrobacter piscatorii
GTATGGTCATGCCATCAGCGATGCTAGAAAGTACCTGTTTGCGATAGTCTATTGAATAAGTCATTGTTTATTTCATTAATTAAGATTGTTATAAATATTGTATCGGTTTTATTTGGATTAGACTATATCTTATGAACTTCGCCTTAATTCTGTAAAGGTATGTGACCAATGACGACTATAAATATATGTGTGATAGCGGATCAAATATACAAAAGCGGAGGGATCGAAAGAGTCCTTTCTCACCGTATTAATCATTGGATTAAGTGTGACTACGATGTTCATCTAATAACCAGTGAAAACGAGGGAAATAGTCCGTATTTTTTTTATGATTCAAAAATGATTCATCATGATATAGATGGTAATTTTGATAAATCACTTTCGCTATTTTCTTCTGCTAATTTAGTAATGGCTTGTAAGTATTTTTTTAAACTTAAGAAAGTATTAAATAAAATAAGTCCTAATGTAATAATTATGACGAATTATAACTATGATTATTATTTTATACCTCTAATAGCAAATGGTATTTATTCTATTAAGGAATACCATTCTAGTTTTTCTGAACAAAAAAATATAATAGGAAAAATAAAGCGCTATTACACCAGATTTTACGATATACATGTTTTTTTAAGTCAGGAAGAAAAAGCTTTGCACTCAATCAACAATTCCATAGTGATACCTAACCCAGTAAATATGTCTAAAAATTACCCTGTTGGGCTATCAAAACGTAGAAAAACCATAGTAACCGCAGGACGTATTGTCAGCATTAAAGGCTTTGAGCGATTAATTGAAGGCTGGTCAAAAATCGCTGAAAAGTATCCAGATTGGTCTCTTGAGATATATGGAGATGGAGAAGTAGATTACATCGAGTCATTGAAGCTATTAATTTCTAAGAACCACCTAACCTCAAGTGTGTCTATTTATCCCTCTATTCCTGACATTGTGAGAAAAATGCTAGATAGCCGAATATATGCTATGAGCTCGCTCACAGAATGTTTCCCGATGGTGCTGTTGGAAGCAATGCAAGCTCGAATGGCAGTAATAGCATTTGATTGTCCAACAGGCCCTCGAAACATTATAGATAGTTATAAGACAGGTATATTGATCGAAGACAATAATATTCATGAATTTGCAAACGCTCTAGAAAAGCTTATCAATAATGAAGCGCTTGCTCAAGAGCTAGCAGACAATGGATTTATAGAATCGCAGCAGTATGACACAGGTACAGTAATGAAAAAATGGAACGTGTTAGTCAATAAGGCGTTTAATAAGAGACAGTAATCAATACCTTGCTATCAACAAACCAGATGCTCTAGTTATGGTCTAAAGAGGAATTAATGCTTCCATACTTGTTGGTCCTTAGCCTTGTTGTTTTCTGGATAGTACTCGAGAAAAAATCTCTCAATCGTACGTCTTTTTGGCTGCCTTTGATTATATTGACTTTGTTTGCAGGTATTCGTAGCTATCGAGTCGGTGCTGACACCGCCAACTACACAAGAAACTTTAATAATCAATTGAGTCCCGAGTCCTTTAGATTTAATGAAGATATTGAGTACGGTTACCAACTATTTGAATATTCATTGCTGCATGTGACAAATAACTATTTCTGGCTACTGCTTATTACCAGTTTCGTTATCGTCTATTGTTATCTAAAGATCATCAGAAAATACAGTGTGAATTATTGGCTCTCTGTGTTTTTGTTTATTACGCTAGGCGTCTATACCTTTTCGTTCAATGGATTGCGTCAAGGAATCGCAATGGCTTTGTTTACTTTAGCCATTCCTTATCTGCTAGAGAAAAGGCTTTTTCCTTATCTATTGATATGTGCCATTGCATCATTTCTTCATATCACGGCTTTATTTATCATTCCATTTTATTTCATTGTGAATTTGAGAGTGAGGCCAGTTTATAAAATACTTGCGACGTTTTTTGGGTCGTTATTCGTTAGTAGATTACTTGTATCTTATATTTCATCTACGAATGATCGATATGAAGATTACGCAAAAGTATCTGAAGAGTCGGGTGGATTTTTGACACTTGGGTTTTATATATTGCTTATGCTTTTCATAATTATTGCGAGCTACGTATATAAAATAAGAGATAAGAGCTTTCAACAGCTATTGCTGTTTTATGCATCAGGCGTGGTTTTTGTTATACCGCTAGCGATGTTGGGTACTAGCGCTTCAGGCCCGCAAAGAATCATTTCGTACTTCACATGGACTTTGGTTTTATTACTGCCTGTAGTTTTGAAAAAAATAAACAATATTTATGTCTATATCATCAGCGTGTTTATCTTCCTTGTGTATTTCCTATTGACAACATCAAGGTTCAGCGACCTGAGTCCCTATATTATCAATCCTATATTTGAGGTGTTCTGATGAAAAGTCATGCTTATATCTCAATTGGCATTCCTATTTATAACGCTGAAGCTTATTTGGCGACAGCCATAAAGTCAATATGGGCGCAGACACACGAGTTGTGGGAGCTTATCTTGATAGATGATGGTTCTACAGACAACTCGCTAGCAATAGCCAAACAGTTTGAGAAGATTGATAGCAGAATAAGAGTGATATCTGATGGTGCCAACAAGAAATTGCCTGCTCGATTAAACCAGCTTATTGATGAATCAAAATATGATTATATTGCCCGTATGGATGCTGATGATCTCATTCATCCAGATAGACTGGCTATTCAAATAAACTTTCTAGAGAACAATCCCAGTTATGACTTAGTGTCGACTGGCGTAGTATCTATTGATGCTCAAAACAAGGTGTATGGCTGTCGTCATGTAGACCATTTATATGCAAGATTTGAGAGTATAGAGACGGCATATCCCATTGTCCATGCGTCTATTTTGGCAAAAAAAATTTGGTATGAGCGTAATAGATACAATGAGAATTATCCACGATCTGAAGATTATGACCTGTGGTGCAGAGCCATATCCAAACAGGATTTGCGCTTAGCTGTGCTCCCAGACTTGCTCTATTACTATAGAGAAGAGGGTAATTTGTCATTAGCAAAAATTGTTCGATCCTACAAAGATAGTCTTACGACATATAGTGAGTATAAAAAAACTAATATCCTCGATATTGCTAAATTGAAAGCAAAAGTAGGTGCGGTAAGGTTATTAGACTCGCTAGGACTCTTGCAAAAGATAGCTAATAAGAGAAACAAGATAACGATGTCCGAGGAACTCCAAGAAAACCATCAATCGGTTGTTAATGGTTTGGTTGCGGAATAAATTTATCAATGAAGTAATGCTGAGGTGCTTAAATGAAACCAAAAATATGCTTTATTATGACGGACGCCGTTTCTTTTAATGTGTTGTATCGCAATCAGCTTGAATATATTAGAGATCATTCAAACTTTGAGATTACGTTAATTTGTGGTGGCAGTAGGAAACAGTTAGATATTTTACGAGCTCGTAATTTAGGAGAAGTGGTTGATTTAAATTTTCAGCGCAAGCCTTCTGTGCTACAAGATACCAAGTCATTATTACTATTAACTCGTTACCTGTTCACTAAGCGATTTGATATTGTGGTTTATTTAACACCAAAGGCTTTATTGTTAGGAAGTATAGCCAGCACACTCACTATGCAAAAGAGAAGGGTTGCCTTTAGTGTGGGACGAGCCTATGAGAACTTTTCAGGCCTAAAAAAACGCACTTTTCAGGGTCTTGATAAACTTAGTTTTGGTCTTTCTCATGAAGTTCTATTCGTTTCTGGTTCTTTAGTAAATGTGTGCTTGTCAGAGAATCTCCTTAAAAAAAATAAGGCGCGTGTCATCGATAATGGTTCATTTAACGGTATTGATATTGATTTGCTCAGACCGGTAGAGAAAATAGAAAAACGAAGGTTGAGACGACAGTATGGAGTGCCTGTAGACGCTTTTGTGATTTGTGTTATTGGTAGAATTTGTGAAGATAAAGGTCTAAAAGATATTGGTGAGATATCTGAAAGCCTTAAATCAGAAAATGTTTACTTCATATTCATCGGAGATTTCGAAGATGACATCGGCAAGGCGGTCGTTGATAGAATAATGAGAGAAGGTAAGGGGATATATGTACCAGCTAACCCAAAAGTAGAAGAGGTAATTCAATGCGCTGATTTGCATCTGTTTTTAAGCTACCGAGAGGGTTTTGGGAGTGTTGCTATCGAAGCGGCTAGTTGCGGTGTGCCAACGTTTGCCTATGATGTGGTTGGTGTAAAAGATAGCGTAAAACAAGATATTAGCGGTCAAAAGTTCCAGTTGAAAGACACTGTGACTGTGGCAAAGGCCATCAAGCAAGCAATCGCTGATACCAACTTTAAAAATAAGTACCCTAAAGCGAGAGCTTGGGCGGTTCAGCACTTCGAACAAAAAGAACTATGGCAGAG
The DNA here is from genome assembly GCF_904846415.1 of Psychrobacter piscatorii. GTDB lineage: Bacteria > Pseudomonadota > Gammaproteobacteria > Pseudomonadales > Moraxellaceae > Psychrobacter > Psychrobacter piscatorii. The sequence goes on from NZ_CAJHAR010000035.1 coordinate 4,374, forward strand.
TTATTTGGATTTTTATCTACACTATACAAATAAGGTCTAACAGATGATAAAACGACTATTTGACATTGTAGGTGCAACTACTGCTCTTGTGGTGTTGTCTCCTATCTATGCTGTGACCGCCTACAAAGTGAGTAAAAACCTTGGTTCGCCTGTTCTATTTCGTCAGATTCGTCCAGGTCTGTATAGCAAACCATTTGAGATGATAAAGTTTCGTTCCATGAAGGATGATATAGACGCAGACGGCAATCCTTTAGAAGATGGCGCGCGATTGACATCGTTTGGTAAAGCTCTGCGTAACACCAGCCTTGATGAGTTGCCTGAGCTTTGGAATGTGATTAAAGGAGATATGAGTCTAGTGGGCCCGCGACCATTATTGATGGAATATCTGCCATTGTATAATGATGAGCAAGCGCGCCGACACGATGTCCGCCCAGGTATTACAGGGTATGCTCAAGTCAATGGTCGCAATGCTATTGGGTGGGATGAGCGGTTTGCACTGGATACATGGTATGTGGACAATCACTCAATGTGGTTGGATATCCAAATTCTATTTAAAACAGTGAAAAAAGTTATTATCAAAGATGGCATCAGTGCGGATGGGGAAGCGACCATGAGTAAATTCATGGGCAATAGTATTAATAAAGAAATGATTTAAAAAATACTCTTTGCTGATAGCAATACAGCTAATTAAAAAAGCTGCGCATCAAGAAAGTAATGATAGATAAGAAGGTTAATAACATAGCAAGCAGTTTATCGTAGAGCGTGACACAACATTAGACATAAGTACCATAGAGGAACATATGCTAAATACCCCTTTTTCACCTTGGCCAAGTTTTACTCAACAAGAAGCCGTCGCCGTCAGCCAAGTATTGTTGTCTAATAAAGTCAATTATTGGACAGGCGAAGAATGTCGTCAGTTTGAGCGAGAGTTTGCTGATTGGACAGGTAGCAAGTATGCAATAGCGATGGGTAATGGAACTTTGGCGTTGGATGCCGCGTTACAAGCACTTGATATAGGCGTGGGTGATGAGGTTATCGTTACGCCGCGTACCTTTATTGCTAGTATTTCATCAATCGTCAATGCAGGTGCGAAGCCCATTTTTGCAGATGTTGATGCAGCAACTGGTAATATCACCGCTGAGACCATCATAGCTGTACTGAGTGATAAAACCAAAGGTATCGTGTGCGTCCATTTAGCTGGCTGGCCATGTGATATGGACAATATTATGGCACTGGCAGATAAATACAATTTATATGTCATTGAGGACTGTGCTCAAGCGCACGGGGCACGATATAAAGGACGAAGCGTTGGTAGCATCGGTCATATTGGCGCGTGGAGTTTTTGCCAAGATAAGATTATGACCACAGGAGGTGAGGGCGGTATGGTCACCACCGATAGCGAGCTACTATGGCGTAAAATGTGGGCGTATAAGGATCATGGTAAGAGTTATGCGGCAGTCTATGAAACTGAGCAATCACCTGGTTACAACTGGCTCCATGAGAGCTTTGGAACCAACTGGCGTATGACTGAACTACAAGGGGTCATAGGACGTATCCAACTGGAGAAAATGAGTGAGTGGACAGCCAAACGGGCTGCTAATGCGCAAGCCATACTAGAGGCCTGTAGCAAATGGGAGGCCAAAGGCTACCTTTATGTACCGAGACTAGAGCATTTAGTGGAGTTCCCAAATACGAACCACGCTTACTATAAATTATATGTCTATGTGCAACAAGAAAACCTAGCTAATGGCTGGACACGTGATCGCATTATTGAAGCGATTAATTATCAAGGCGTACCTTGTTTTTCTGGATCTGCATCAGAAGTTTATTTAGAAAAGGCTTTCGATGATACAGGGTTGCGTCCAAGCATTAGATTGCCAATGGCAAAGCAATTGGGAGAGAGTAGTCTCATGTTCCTAGTCCATCCTACGCTCACGGCGGCTGAAATCGAACAAACAATAAAGGCTATCGATACTGTATTTAGCTCAATGGTCAAATAGAGCAAATCTATAGTTGATAAAGTATTGTTTTTAAAAGTCTAGAACGAAATAAACGTTATTTTGCTAAAAAGCTATAAGATAGTTGGCTATAAACACCCAGTATTCTTTAATTGACTTATTAAATAAGTTTATCAGTATTTTGGCTTTATCTTACGCTAGGATTTTGCAGCGTACACAGGTACAATATTATTATCAGTCAAAGGTTGACGAAGCAAAAGACAGGCATGCAAAGTACTTGCACGCGCTGTCTTTATTTTTTTATATCGTACCCTCTATTGGAGTTACTATGTCTATTGCCCACGAGTCCGCCACCGTTTTGGACGGCAAAGCACTTGCCAAACAAATAGAACAGGATCTACGCACGCGCGTGGATGCGATCAAAGATAAAACGGGACGCACCCCAAGCTTAGCGACGATATTGGTTGGTGACGATCCAGCCTCTGCCACTTATGTCCGTATGAAAGGCAACGCCTGTCGCCGTGTTGGCATGGACTCTATACGCGTTGAGATGCCGAGTGCCACGACCACTGAGCAGCTCATGGCAAAGATCGATGAGCTAAACAGCAATCCAGATGTACACGGCATTTTGCTACAGCATCCAGTCCCTGAACATATCGATGAACGTGCTTGCTTTGAGCAGATTGACTTAGCAAAAGACGTCGATGGTGTGACTTGCCTTGGTTTTGGTCGTATGGCGATGCAGCAATCAGCTTATGGCTCTTGTACACCGCAAGGCATTATGCATCTATTAGAGCATCATAATATCGACCTTGCAGGTAAAGAAGCGGTGGTCGTAGGACGCAGTGCGATTTTGGGTAAACCAATGGCGATGATGCTATTGAATGCGAACTGTACGGTGACTATCTGTCATTCAAGAACGCAAGACTTAGAGTCTCATATTAAGCGTGCCGATATTGTTGTTGGTGCTGTGGGTGTGCCTGAGCTGATCAAAGCAGAATGGATCAAAAAAGGTGCCGTAGTCGTTGATGCTGGTTTCCATCCAACGGATAACGGCGGTGTTGGTGACATTGAAATGCAAGGCATGGAAAACATTGCTAGCGCGTATACACCAGTGCCAGGTGGTGTTGGCCCAATGACCATCAACACGCTTATTCGCCAGACAGTCGATGCGGCTGAAAAATCAGCAGGTTTGGGTATTAACTAAAAAGATAGTCATGTGAGTGCTGATCGCCGATAGATAAGGGGCTTGAGGCAAAATAGCCTCAGGCCAAATCAACCACCTCTCAGTTGATAGGACCTAAAAATGGCTAAAAAAGACGTAGGTATTCATGAGCGACTACAAGGTATTGGTAGAGAGTTTGTCGATGTCTGTCATTACGTTATCTTATTTTTAATCAGTGTGGTGGTGGTCTGGACAGCAGGTAAAGAGTTTATTTATATTGTCCAAAAAGGCTCAGCGGATTTAAAAGATATTTTGATGCTATTCATTTATCTTGAGCTGCTGGCTATGATAGGGATTTACTTTAAAACCCATCGTCTGCCCGTACAATTTTTGATATTTATTGCGATAACGGCTTTATCACGACATCTAGTGGTCGATGTGCAGGCAGTGTCAGATTATTTTCATCTATGGTTGCTGGCCACGATTTCTGTGGCAATCATGCTATTGAGTGGGGCTATTGTCATACTTACTTGGACGGCAAAAACATTTGGTCGCCCAGAAGACAATCTTGATAAACAGTATGCAAATTTAACGGTCAAGGCTATGCTGCCTGATAATGCGCAAGCTCCAGACAGCCATACCAAGCACCGCCGTGAATAATGATTGACGATCAGCATAAAAAAGGGCTACCAGTGGTAGCCCTTTTTTATATGTGAATGAGTTATCACAACCATTTGAGTCGCTTAAAGTTGTAATACAGGAAGCTACACAGAGCGATGATCATTATCATAATAACGAAGTACGCATACTTCCAATGGAGCTCGGGCATAAAATCAAAGTTCATACCGTAAATACCAGCGATGGCGGTTGGTACGGCGAGGATACCTGCCCACGCCGCAAGCTTACGTACGACTTCGTTCTGTCCCATATTGACCATTGCCATATAAGTGTTCATGACCACGCTTAGCATCTCATTGAGGCCATTAATGGCATCCAATGAGTGCAGGAGATGGTCATTCACATCGCGAAAATATGGCTTGGCTGCTTGAGAAAACCCTGAGACTATCTCGCTTTTTTTATGATTGATAAAGAAGCTACAGATGTCTTGCACGGGTAGGATAATAGCGCGCATATGTACCAGCTGTGATTTGAGCTGATACAGATTTTTTAATGTGCCTTTATCAAATTCATAGGTGAAGACATAACGCTCTTGCTCACGCAAATATCGTCCCAATCGATCGGTGATCGGCATATAGTTATCAACGATAAAATCAAGTATGGCATGGAGTACAAAGATGGGACCCATGCGTAGCTTTTCTGGGCGACGATGACAGTGCTCGCGTACAGGCGCATAGGAGTTTGACGGACCATTACGAATCGTAATTAGGTAGTTTTTGCCCATAAATATCGCAGTCGTACCATAACGAATGACATTGTCTTCGAGTTTGGCCGTACGTAGCACCACAAAGACCATATCATTGTCGTAGTTCTCTACCTTGGCTCGCTGGTGGTCAGCAAAGGCATCTTCAATCGCCAATTCATGTAGATCAAAGGCGTCTTTTACCTTGACCATAGTTTCTAGGCTGGGGTCGTAAAGACCGAGCCAAATAAACTGGCCATTGTTACTCAGCGCACGGCTCACATCAGTGAGGGCGATTTTGTCTAGATTTTCGCCTGTTTTTCGCGAATACGCATAGCAATTAACCACTTCGTCTTTACTTGATGAATCAATGTCTTCATAACGCTCAGAGTCAGGATCGTAGACCGTCATGGTCTCAATGGTATCCTGAGTCGTAGCTTCAGCATCGCCGTAGATATAGCTGTCATCATCATCTAGATAGAGATGCCGATCATTCATATTGGCATAAATGTGGCTCATATTAGAGTCAGGTGCAATGTGAGCCGTTTTTTTGATTAATTGGTTATTGTCGTTTTCCACACACCCTCCCGTCATATAATAAACAGCTGCAAGAATCAAAATTTGTCTTAAGCGCAGCTGTTATTATTTGGTCGTCTTATCTATGAACAACCTTTTACAATGCATAGCTTTTTAGCGTGTCGATATCTACTAATGCCAATAGGCTCTCGTGGCAAGCTTCTAGTTTTATCTGCGGAGCGATGTCAAAATCTAGTGCTTCAACCCAACGCAGGGCGCAGATACACCAGTAATCACCAGGCTTAAGACCGGCAAAGTTATATTCAGGCAAAGGAGTGATAAGGTCATTGCCACGACTGGCTGAGAAGTTTAAAAACTCGCTGGTCATCTTGGCACAAACGGTATGTTGACCAACATCATGGTTGCCCGTATGACAAAAGCCATTGCGATAATAGCCAGTGATAGGGTCGAAGCAACAGCTGGCAAGCGCTGTGCCTAAGACATTGGTTTGGTTGATGGCAGGGTTTGGGTGGTAATCAGATGACATAAGGCTTCCGAGATAAAAATATGTGTTAGTGTACCATGAGTCTGTATTGATGACGCTGCCGTAATCACGCTCATCAGTGTATGTATAACAAAAAATAAACGCTATTGTAGCCTGTTAATGCCGAGCTAAATATATGAGTGTTAACGACTGCCTCTACCGTAATAATGAGAAGTACTTAGACAGTAATTAGATACGGATTGTGGCTAATTGTCACTAGGCGAACCTTGAGTGCTATGCTAAACTAAAGCATAAAGTGCCTTGATTATTTGTCGCAATTTTTTAGCGCATAAAGATACTCGTCTTATCATTCCAAATTATACTTATTACTCACCCTCTTAAAGTCACCTGGTTTGTTTATAAATAATTGGGTCAATGATGTTGCGCGTTAAAAATAAAAACACTCGGCGTCAATACTTGGTAAAACAACCTTTGAGTACCGCATCAGTACCGCGTTTTTGGTAAGCGATACGCCAAACAAGGATTTATTGTGTCTGTTAGTTCTGATTCTGCAAAATCTGCCCAGCAAAACCCTCCAAATGAAACAGTGACTCAGTCTGCTAAAAGCAGTACTGCATCTAATAGCATGCCGTACTTGAGTAACTTTGGTAGTGATGTTGCCAACAGCTGGCTGTTGCCTGATGGGGTGGTCGATGTCCTGTTTGAAGATGCTCATAAGCAAGAAGTGCTTAGGCATCAATTGATTGAGCAGCTTATCACTCATGGTTATCAGCTGGTTTGTCCGCCGATGATTGAGTTTACTGAATCTTTGCTGAGTGATGCATCAGAAGATTTGAAGCGTCAAACCTTTAAGATTATCGATCAGTTGACGGGCCGTCTAATGGGCGTACGCGCTGATATTACTCCGCAGATTTTGCGTATCGATGCGCATCATGGCGGTACGGGTATCGCTCGTTATTGCTACGTCGGTGATGTGATTCATACCTTGCCATCAGGATTGTTTGGCTCACGCACGCCATTGCAACTAGGTGCTGAGATATTTGGCTGTGCATCACTGGCGGCAGATATTGAGTTGATCGATGTGTTGTTTACCATGGTAAATAAACTCAATATGAGTGCTGCACTCCATATCGATTTGGGTCATGTGGCGATATTTAAGCGTTTAGCCGAATTGGCTGAGTTGCCAGACAGCGCCACTGAGCAATTAATGTACTTATACGCCAATAAAAACCTTCCGGAACTGAAGCGTCTTTGCCGAGAGTTACCGATGGGCGATGATTTTTATGTGTTGGCACGCTTTGGTCATGACATTGCAAACTTATTATCTAAATTGTCAGACACAGCTCAACAAGACGATCAAGTCGCGACTGCTGTCGATGAGTTACAACGCCTCAAATCTTATTTAGAAAATCACTGGCAGTGTCCAGTCAGTATCGATGTGACAGAGTTGTCAGGCTATCACTATCATACAGGTATCGTGTTCAACGGTTATATTAATAGTGAGACACAGCCCCTAGTACGCGGCGGACGTTTCGACGGTATGCAAAGCCAGACGCAGACACTTCGTGCTGCCACAGGCTTTAGTATGGATGTCAGTCGCTTGCTGGCGCATACGCAGCTTGATGCACCAATCACAGTACTAGTTGATTTTGCTGCTATAAATAATGCCAATGAAGATGAGATGCAGACACTCTTACAACAAGTTGAGAGTCTACGTCAGCAAGGCTATCGCGTCACCATGCCACTAGACGCACAGGACAGCCCAAATGACGTCACTCATCGCTTAGGTTTTGCTGACAATCAGTGGCAGCTACAAACGATTTAGCTATTCATTTGTTAAGCGAGCGCTTATTAAGCACCATTTATTAGAACGCTAAGTTTTTAAATAAAAAGCTTTTTTATATAGAAAGATATCGTCAATAAAGTCACTTTAATTTTTTAGCTTTTATTGCACACACCTCAATACATAAAGGTAAGGATTGATCATGGGTAAGAATGTTGTAGTCTTGGGTAGCCAATGGGGCGACGAAGGTAAGGGTAAAATCGTTGATTTACTTACCGAAAAAGCCTCAGCAGTAGCCCGCTTCCAAGGCGGTCATAATGCTGGTCACACGTTGGTTGTCGATGGCAAAACCACGGTCTTGCACTTGATTCCATCGGGTATCTTGCGTGAAGGCGTTACTTGCTTTATCGGTAATGGCGTGGTGTTAGCACCTGACGCACTACTAAAAGAGATGAAAGAGCTAGAAGACAACAACGTGCCAGTACGTGAGCGTCTACGTATCTCTCCAAACTGCCCACTTATCATGCCTTACCATGTGGCACTTGACCAAGCTCGTGAAGCCAAGCGTGGCAGCGGCAAAATCGGTACAACAGGTCGCGGCATTGGTCCTGCCTACGAAGACAAAGTCGCTCGCCGTGCGATCAAGCTTGCTGACTTGTTCCGTGAAGATCTAGAAGAAAAGCTACGTAACTTAATCGAATATCATAACTTCCAACTGACTGAGTACTATAAAGTTGAAGCGATTGATTTTGATGAGACGTACAAGCTTTGCCAAGAGTGGAAAGAAGAGATTAAAGGCATGGTTACTGATGTAACTGAAGACCTAAATCAATTACGTCTAGCTGGCAAAAACCTCATGTTTGAAGGTGCGCAAGGTACACTCCTTGATATCGACCATGGTACTTATCCGTTTGTGACCAGCTCAAGCGTAACTGCTGGTGGCGTATCAACAGGTACCGGTATTGGTCCATTGTATTTAGACTACGTACTTGGTATCACTAAAGCATACACCACGCGCGTTGGTAGTGGCCCATTTCCAACTGAATTGTTCGATGATGTTGGTGCTCACTTGGCCAAAGTCGGCCATGAGTTTGGTGCAACGACTGGTCGTGCGCGCCGCTGTGGTTGGTTCGATGCTGAAGCATTACGCCGTGCAGTGGTACTTAACTCTATGTCAGGTATCTGCCTAACCAAGCTTGACGTATTAGATGGTCTTGAAGAGTTGCTAATCGGTGTGGGTTATAACCTACCTGAGACTGAGTGTGCCGGTGCACATGATGCTGAATTCTATGAGTCAGTAACGCCTAAGTACGAAACGATGCAAGGCTGGAGCGAGTCTACCGTTGGTATTACTAATTATGACGACCTGCCAGAAAATGCGAAAAAATATATCAAGCGTATCGAAGCATTGATCGGTTGCCCAGTTGATATCATCTCAACCGGTCCTGATCGTGAAGAGACTATCGTACTACGTGATCCGTACGACGCTTAGTTTTTACTACAAATTCGATTAAATAGTTTTTAATATTAATAAAAAAACCCCAATGCTCAGCATTGGGGTTTTTTATGCGTGCTGCTTTAAGGAATTTATTTATTGCATTAAGTGATATAGATTTTTAATAGTTAAGGACAAGATTACTAGCGATAAAACTGGCTAAGAAAAAATGTTATAAATAATAAATTTACTAACATTATTTTGGTTTAATTAAGAGTAAAATAATTCAAAAGGATTTCATTTTACCAATAGACGAAAAGGAATTTGCTATGACAACGAATACGCCAAAGCGTTCTATACGCAATACCTCTCTAGCAATATTTACATTCGCAGCCTTTATGCTACCCATGCTTTCTTGGAGTGCAGAAAACTGTGACAAACCGAACAATGATTTTGATGGGCTATACTGTTTGACAAAAGTATATTTGGAAGCAGATAAAGAGCTCAATAACTCTTACAATAAATTAAATAAACTTCTGAATAAACAACAAAAATCCACGCTAAAACGTGGTCAACTAGCATGGCTGCGCGAGCGCAACGACCAATGTAGTTACAATAATGACGATGGTTTCTTTGTTAACATGAACTGCGCTACTAGCAAGACAACCACTAGAGTTAACTTCTTAAACGAACGTGTGCGTGAATGTAATGCTGGTAGTTGCCGGGACAGTCGCTTAGATGATTAGTCATTTTAATGAGGCGCATGTATTAGCAAGTTCCTCATCATTTACTATTAATAAAACCCTTAGCATGATGTGCTGTGGGGTTTTTTCATTAGCAAGCTCAATATAAAATTTTTACCTAGTGAATTTTGCTGCCATAAATACCAAAAATAGTCAGTAATGAGATGAGTAGGTAGTATCAGTATTGGTTACCTACCAAGACTTACCTTATATGGAAGTAAGCTACTGTTATAAATTTGCTTTTATGCAAGTTATAGTCATAAATTAACCCTATCATTTATGGTCTTAATCATTATAATAGGCAGCAATCCTATGTTGGCGTTCAGGTTTTTGATTTGACAAACCACTTGTCAGTCAAATAAGTCCAAATCCAATATTGTGGCCAAAGACAAAACAAAGAATTAACCCTTTGACTTTTATCGATTTTATTACTTATTAGGAGCTTTTCATGGCTAACGAACGTACTTTATCTATCATCAAACCTGACGCAGTTGCTGGCAACCACATCGGCGCTATCTATAGCCGCTTTGAAGACGCGGGTCTAAAAATCGTTGCCGCTAAAATGCTACAACTTGATGACGAAAAAGCAGGCGGTTTCTATGCTGAGCACGCTGAGCGTCCATTTTACAACGACCTAAAATCATTCATGATGTCAGGTCCAGTATTGGTATCAGTACTAGAAGGCGAAAACGCAATCGCTAAGCATCGTGAAATCATGGGCGCGACTAACCCAAAAGAAGCCGCTGAAGGCACTATCCGTGCTGACTTTGCGAGCAGCATCGATGAAAACGCGGTACATGGTTCAGATTCAGCTGAATCAGCAGCACGTGAAATCAGCTACTTCTTCAGCGATGACGAAGTTTGTGCACGTACGCGTTAATAGTAGCGGTTATTAATGTCAGCTATTATTTAGCATATTGATTGTTAATAATTGGTTGTGCAAGACGGCTTATATCTTATGGGTATAGGCCGTTTTCGCTATAAATCGTTTTCGCTATTTGCCAATGGGTAACTTCGATTATAATAGCGCACTCTATATTGAAATTGTCCGACGTTTCCCTCATTATTAGTTTTAACTAGCGTTATCAATCCCTTATCAGCATGTTTTTACTCAATATTGATTTATTGTGTTATTGATTTTATTAACTTACTAAAGACCGCGCTCATAACGGATTGCTCATGCATTCCTGCCATACGTATGTACGGCAACGCTCATCTCAATAATTGCAGCGCTTATTTAAGCGCATGCAAAAAGGTTACCTATTATGTCAACTGTTCAAGCACCAACCCAGCACGTACCTACCAAGCTTACTGATAGTATTAAGCTAGTAGACGAGGCGCACGCAAAAACCAATCTATTAGGCATGACACAAGCACAGCTGTCTGATTACTTCAAAAGTATCGGCGAAAAGCCATTTCGTGCGACTCAGGTCATCAAGTGGATTTATCAGCATGGTGTGACGGACTTTGAGCAAATGACCAACTTGAGTAAGTCATTGCGCGATAAATTGTCGCTCAATGCGTGCGTGGTCCCGCCCAAGGTTATTCATCGTCAATACAGCGATGATGGCACGCGTAAATGGGTGTTTGAAGTGACTGGCGGCTCGTTGGTCGAGACCGTATTGATTCCGGCTGATGACAGCAAACTCAATGGCCGCAAAACGTTATGTGTGTCTTCACAAGTTGGCTGCGCGCTTGATTGTAGTTTTTGTAGTACAGGCAAGCAAGGGTTTGAGCGTGATTTGAGTGCAGCTGAGATTATCGGACAGTTATGGGTGGCTAATGCTTCATATATGACGGACGAAAATGAAAGCTTAGAAAACGTCGATCATAGCCTATGGGAAAATAACGTCACCAACGTGGTGATGATGGGTATGGGCGAACCACTATTGAACTATAAGCCTGTGGTAGGCTCGATGGAGATCATGCTCAGCGATCATGCTTATGGGCTATCAAAACGCCGCGTGACGTTATCGACCTCAGGTGTCGTACCGAAAATGTATCAGCTTGCCAAAGACATTGATGTGGCATTGGCCATCTCATTGCATGCACCAAACGATGAGCTGCGTAATGAGCTAGTGCCCATCAATAAAAAGTATCCGTTAGATGAGCTGATTGCCGCTGCAAAAAACTACGTCTATGATGTCAATCCGCGTCATAAAAAGCATGTCACGATTGAGTATGTGATGCTTGATGGTGTCAATGATAGCAATGAGCATGCTCATCAGTTGGTCGCGCTATTAGAAGGTCTGCCAAGTAAGATAAATCTTATTCCGTTTAATCCGTTTCCGCATGCACCGTACGATAAGTCAAGCAACAATCGTATTCATGCGTTTAGCAATATACTGAGTGAAGCGGGCTTTGTCTGTACTATTCGTCAAACACGCGGTGATGATATTGATGCCGCCTGCGGTCAGTTAGTTGGACAAGTGGCTGACCGTACCAGACGTTCAGCAGCATGGCAGCAGAGCATCAAAGATCGTGAAAATATTTGATGCGTTTTGCATATGATAGGATAAATATCCGTCTGTTCTAAGAGCTTAGCTGTCTTTTATCTGTCGCAACGGTAATGAAAATGTATCAATAACGGTCAAGATTGAAGAACATAGCAATTAATAACAACTAAATTGTACTTATAGGGGCTAAATCTATTAAACTGATGCCTCGAAGATCGAACGCATTGAACCACAGTTTTATGATGGCGGCTATGATGACTTCTAAAAATTCTTATCAGTTGGTAGATAAAAAACCATTTTTCAACCTCTATAAAAAGGCAGGTGTGGTGACGAACCGAGTCACTGCATCGAAGTGCGCATTACTGGCCGCCGCACTCGCAGGATTGTTGCTAAGTGGCTGTCAAAGTACGCCAAACAATGACTTGTCAGGCATCGCTCCTTATCAGACATCCACAAGGCCCAGCGGTGACCGCAATTTAGATCAGCAAGAAATTGCTCGTGTACGTACCTCGCTTGCTGCACAATATATCCGCAAAAATGAGCTCGATACGGCGCAGCGTCAACTCGAAAAAGCCTTTTCTGCGGATAGCCGTTACGCGCCAGCCTATGATATGATGGGCGTTTTGTTGCAGCAAGAAGGCAGCCGTATTAATCTTGCAAAAGCCGATCAGTACTTTAAAAAAGCCATCGCGCTGGATAAAGACTTTGTGCAGGCACACAATAATTACGGTGTTTATTTATCACAGATGAAGCGCTATCGTGAGGCGGCGGAGCAGTTTGAGATTGCAGGCGCCTCATTAGGTTATGAAGGTCGTATCGGTGCGTTAGAGAATTTAGGGCGTACATACCTTCAGTTGGGTGACAATAGTGCCGCTGCTAAAGCATTTTTGCGGGCCCTCGATGGCAATCGCAATAGTATCATTGCTCATATTGAGCTGGTAGATTTATTGCTTGAGCAGCAGCGTGTACCGCAGGCTCAGCGCTTGTATGACGAGACCTTAATATTGGTACAAGGGCAGGGCATTAGTCCTAGATTGCTCCTACAAGGTATCAAACTTGCAGCAGCACAAAACAACATTACAACTCGCCAGCAATTGGCACAGCAGCTTTTGTCCGCTTATCCATTGAGCGACGAAGCGAAACAACTTAAGACTTGGCTTAACAATCCAGAGGCACCATGGAAATGATCACCCCATCATCAAACACTCAATCTAACGCTCAGGGATCATTTGGTGCCACGTTGCAGCAAGCCCGTAAAACGAAGCAAGTCAGTTTAGAAGAGGCGGCCGCCGAGTTATTTATCTTAAAACGTCATCTAGAAGCACTAGAGAGCGAAAATTTTGCTGAATTACCGCAAGCGGCATTTGCTCGCGGCTTTGCTATTAACTATGCCAAATATTTGGGCCTAGACTCAGCCAAAATCGCAAGTAGTTTTGATGCCGCTTATCCCAATGAGCTAAAAGCCAAATCGGTCAATAATACTGATACGCCATTGCAACCAATGGGCACGCTGCAGCGCGATACGCACAATCGCATTCGTTTTAATCCGCTATTGATCATTGGTGTGATTGGACTCATTATTTTGGCAGTATTTTTATTCCGTATGGTGAGTAATGCGAGTAAAGAAAATAACCAAGAGCCTGTCTCTACTGTTGAAGATGTATCTGCTATTGAGCAAGCGCAAGGGGCTGCGATTAGCAATGATGCAAGTGGTGTCGGTGCGTCTGGCTCTGCGTTGAATTTAGGTGCTGCCAGTGCAGATACGGCTTTTTTAAACGTGAAGCTGACTGATGATGCTGTGGTTAGTATCACGGATGCATCGGGTAATAGTCTCATCAGCGGTTCACAAACGGCAGGTGACTATGACCTATCAGGTGTGCCACCATTTAGTGTGCAAATTGATAATATCGATAATGTTAGCTTGATGCTCAATCAAGAAACGGTTGCTTTAGATACTTATGCAACGGATAAGCAAGCTACCTTTGAGCTAGTACCTTAGTCATCATTGGCTTCTTATCGAGCATGATTACTAGTGTTTAATAAAACTACTATACATCTAAGCTCATTTATATATACAAGCCTGTGGTTTTTCTATTTTTGATTCAAGGATTTATCTATGTCAATGCCATCGCCTATTAACCGCCGTTTGACCAAAAAAATCTATGTCGGCGATGTTGCGATTGGTGGTGATGCGCCAATTAGCGTACAGAGCATGACCAATACTGACACTTGTGATGTGGCAGCAACCGTCGCCCAAATCGAGCGCTGCGTAGAAGCTGGCGCTGATTTGATGCGCGTATCAACGCCGACGATGGATACCGTCAAAGCCTTTGGTGAGATTCGTAAACTGGTGAGCGTACCTTTGGTTGCAGACGTGCATTTTGATCATAAGATTGCCTTAGCAGTGGCTGAAGCTGGCGCTGACTGTTTGCGTATCAATCCTGGTAACATTGGCAGCGATGCAAAGGTGCGTGAAGTGGTTGCTTGTGCCAAGTATCACAATATCCCTATCCGTATCGGCGTCAATGCAGGCTCTTTAGAAAAAGACATTCAGCGTAAATATACTGAGCCGACTGGGGAGGCGATGCTGGAGTCAGCAATGCGTCATATCGACATTTTAGAGCGTCTTAACTTTGACCAATACAAAGTGTCTGTTAAAGCCAGCAATGTGTTTTTGACATTGGATGCATATCGCCTGCTATCAGCGCAGATTGATAACCCACTACATTTAGGCGTCACTGAAGCGGGTGTCTACCGTACTGGTGCTGTCAAATCTGCCATTGCGCTTGGTGGTCTGTTGTTAGATGGTATTGGTGATACTATTCGTATCTCCTTGGCGGCCGAGCCTGAAGAAGAGATTAAGATTGGTTTTGATATCTTAAAGTCGCTTAACATTCGCTCAAACGGCGTAAACTTTATCGCTTGCCCAAGCTGCTCGCGTCAAGAGTTTGACGTGATTAGAGTGATGATGGCATTAGAATCACGTTTGGAAGACATCCGTGAACCAATGGATCTATCCGTAATTGGCTGTAAAGTAAATGGTCCAGGCGAAGCAAAAGAGGCAGATATTGGTATCGTTGGTGCCGCACCAAGATCACTGGTATACCGTATGGGTCAAAAAAGTCATCTTATCGATACCGACAATTTAGTCGATGAAATAGAAAGTATGGTTCGCGCCCATGCAGAAGATTTGGCGAAAAAGCGCGAGAACGAGATTATTCGCGTAAAATAAGTCGCAATGCAAGTATCTGCTTTTTGCTGTGTAAACAAAGGGTAGGCAGCACATTTTTGATTTTAATACGTAGATAACAACAATAGACATAACTGTTAAATTTTAAGGACATGACCGTATCATGATTAAAGCTATTAAAGGGTTTAATGACATTTTGCCTGACCAATCAGCAAAGTGGCTGCATCTAGAAGCGATATTGGCTGATGTACTTGGTAGATATGGTTATGAGCATATTCGCTTGCCTATCGTTGAGCAAACTGATCTGTTTGCCCGTGCTATTGGCGGCGCGACAGATATCGTTGAAAAAGAGATGTACAGCTTCACTGATAAATCTGAGCCACCGACGCCTTTGGCCTTGCGTCCTGAAGGCACAGCAGGAGCAGTACGTGCCGTTATCGAGCATAACTTATTGCGTGGGGACACGCCGAAGCTTTGGTACGTTGGTCCAATGTTCCGCTATGAGCGTCCGCAAAAAGGCCGTTATCGTCAGTTTCATCAGCTAGGTGTCGAGAGCTTTGGCAGTGCGCTACCAGACGCTGATGCTGAGCTGATTGCAATGACGCATCTGATGTGGCAAGAACTGGGCCTAAAAGATGAGATGCACTTACAGTTAAACAGCCTAGGTGAGCTTGATGAGCGCCATGCCTATCGCGAAGCATTGGTTGCCTATTTGACGGACAAAAAAGATCAATTAGACGAAGACAGCAAACGTCGTCTGACAACCAACCCATTACGTATCTTAGATAGTAAAGAAGCGAGTACGCAGGCAGTATTAGCAGACGCACCAAAGCTTGCTGACTTCTTGGGTACAGATAGCGTGGCGCATTTCGAACAAGTCCAAGCTTATCTGACTGCGCTTGGTATCGATTTTGAAATCAATCCGCATCTGGTGCGCGGTCTTGATTATTATAATAAAACGGTTTTTGAGTGGGTAACGGACAAGCTTGGCAGTCAAGCGACGGTATGCGCTGGTGGTCGCTATGACGGTCTGGTTGGACAATTAAAGTCCATAGGTACAAATGATGATAAGTCAGATAAAAAACCTGTAAAATCTGAACCGGCTATTGGTTTTGCGATGGGGCTAGAGCGCTTATTGCTACTGATGGAAGCCGTGGCACCGATTGCTGATAAACCCGCTTGTGATGTCTTTGTTGTGGCGCATCCTGACGTTTATAGTGCAGGTATCAGCTACGCACAAAACCTACGTTATAGTCGTCCAGATGTACGTGTGAAGATGGCAAGTGCAACGAGTCTAAAAGCGCAAATGAAAAAGGCAGATAAGTCAGGCGCAGCATTGACAGTCATCATCGCACAGCAAGAGCTGGATGATAATACCATCAGTATCAAAGACATGCAGACGGGTGAGCAACGGACTGTCACACAAGACTGGCTATCGAGTAAAGATAACTTTTCTCGTAAATAATCGTCTTGCAACGCCGCAGTTTTGATTTTGGCATCAGCAATTTAATGTACATTTTATCAGGTAAATATATATGGCTCTGACCCCCAATTCGCCGAATGCAGACAACTCCATGCAAGCGTTAAAGCAGTATGGTAGTTATATTGTCACTGCGATTTTGTTGGCACTGGCTGCTTATTTTGGCTGGACATACTGGCAGAACAACCATGCGCGAGTAGATACTGTCGCCGCTGATCAATATGCCGATATCCAGCGATTGAATGAAGAAGTCAGCTTGGCTTCGCAAAATCCAGATCTAGAAGCCGACGCGCAAGAGTCGCTTGTACAGAACCGCACACAGTTAGACAAAGATATTGATACTTTAGTCAGTACGCATGGTGAGTCAGTTTATGCCTGGCAAGCGCTGATGATAAAAGCTCGTCAACAGGTCGATAGTGATGATTTTACGGCGGCAGCTGAGACATTCAAGCAAGCACTCGCAATTGATCTGGGCGATGCCGGTCTAAAGGCAATTACTCAGCTGCGTTATGCCAAGACTTTACTGGCGACAGGCGATGCAGATGCGGCCTTGTCAGAAGCCAACAACGATATGCCAAGCTCGTTTGAAGCCAGTCAGCAAGAGCTGTTGGGTGATATTTACTTGGCACAAGACAACAAAGAATCAGCGATTAAGTCTTACAATAATGCTTGGGAGCTATTACGTAGCCGCCAAGAAACACGTGCAGTATTGGCCTTAAAGATGGAAAGCTTGGGTATCACCCCTGAGCCAATTGCTGGGCCTACCAGTCTTATCCAAGAATCAGTTACTCCTGAGCAGCCATTAGTGGTTGAAAACTCAGAAAGTACGAGCGTTGAAGCTGCTCAGTAAGTCACTAAATTCAGTAAATTACTAAGCTCAGTAAATTACCAAGCTCAGTAAATCGCTAAGCCAGTATTGAGCAGTAGCAATCGACTAAATGCTTTTTGATATGACGTCATAATGACTAATGTGCTGTTGGCCAATGTACTAATTAATAATAATTCATTTGTAGTGAGAACATATAATGACTCAATCTATTCGCTCTAGCAAAATGTTAAAAACTACGTTGAGTAGTCAGACTATCAAGAAGACAGTCATGCATGTGGCAGTACTTGCCGTAATGAGCACTGCAGTGATTGGGTGTAACCGCGGCATCAAGCCAGTGGTTAATGACCCAGTAAAATTGGTACAAATTGCGCAACCGATCAGCGTGCTCCAGCCAGTGTTTAGCACCGATGTGGGTAACAAAAAAGCCAGTAAGAAAGACCCTCTAGATTTGCAAGTTGGTTACGCCAATGGTCAAGTCGTTACGGCATCACGCGGTGGTGATCTGATAGGGTTTAATCAGGCAGGCGAGCGCTTATGGTCGATTAACGTCGGTGATCAGATCACAGGCGGTGTGGCGTTGGATGCGTTGAGTCAGACAGCGGTTGTGAGTACTCGCAATGGTCAAGTAATGGCATTTGATACTACGACTGGCGCAAAACGCTGGCAGCAGCAGTTGTCAGGGTCGGTATTGTCCCCAGCGCTTATCAGTAATAATCGTGTGGTGTTATCAGCGAACGATGGCTTCTTGCATGGCTTATCGCTACAGACTGGTGAATCAGTGTGGCAGTTTGCAACGCAAGTACCAGCGATCAGCGTGCGCGGTAGCGCGGCACCAACTTTGCTAGATAATGAAACGGCGTTGTTGGCGACTGCTGATGGTCGTTTGCATGCAGTCACCGTTGATAATGGCTTGCCAAAGTGGTCAAGACGTGTCGGTATTGGGTCTGGAAGCAGCGAAGTTGAGCGCATGAGCGATGTCGATGGCAAACCTATCGTGGATAAAAATCAGCTGTTTGCGATTAGTTATAGTGGTCAGCTATTGGGGATTGATTTGGCCTCACGTCAAGTGATGTTCGTCAATGAGCTTGCTAGTTTAAAAGCACTTGCTGTCAACCCTCAGCAAGTGATTGCTACTAGCCTAGATGGTAAAGTAGTAGCCTATGATCGCAATAGCGGCGAGACATTGTGGGAAAGTGAGGCACTGGCTTATCGTGACCTAACCAATCCTGTCATGATTGGCAATTATATTGCAGTCGGTGATTTTGACGGTGTGGTACATTTATTTGACCCTGCTACTGGCAATATCGTTAGCCGCGTGCAGACAAAAGGGGCGTTGACGAATTTGCAAGTACAAGGTAATCGCCTCATGACTCAAAGCACGTCAGGACAAGTTGCTATCTGGCAGCTAACGCGCTGATAAGACAGTACACTGGTTTTTATCTATAAAACACAAACGCTGCTTAGTCAGCGTTTAGTGCCTTGTGTAAATCGCTTGTTTAAGTACAGGCTTTCGCGTACTCTATGCGACCGATGTGCTAACCATATATACTATATATAATTTAGTCGTCCCAATTATTTTTTAGCCATAAAATAGCCAGCTACTATTTTTGCTATTGTTTTATCATTCATTTTAATTTGCGGTTAAGTGCAGCCCTATTCGTTACTATTGTTATATCAGTGGTCATAAGAATAATTGTACTGTCCGTCATTGTGCCTTTCACTGAGAGTAACCCATGAGTATCAAGCCTGTGGTCGCCTTAATTGGTCGTCCAAACGTCGGTAAATCCACCTTATTTAATCAGTTCACAAAAAGTCGGCAGGCATTGGTTGCTGATTTGTCGGGATTGACTCGCGACCGTCAATACGGTGATGCAACTTATGAAGATAAGTCTTTCATCGTTGTGGATACTGGTGGTATTGGTGAAGCAGATGACGGCAGTGGTAACATTGATGATTATATGTCTGAGCAGTCGCATACCGCGATTCACGAAGCAGATATCATTGTATTTGTCGTTGATGCTCGTGCTGGTATGATCGGTGCTGATGCTGAGATTGGCAAGTTTTTGCATACCCTAGGCAAACCGGTTTATGTCGTTGCCAATAAAGTTGATGGCGTCCATGATTCAGCGCCAGCGGAGTTCTATGCACTAGGATTGGGCGAGCCGTATCCGATGGCAGCCAGCCATGGTCGCGGTGTAGGCAACTTGCTCGAAGTGCTAACGGCTGATATGCCTGAGCAAGAGAATATAGTAGAGCCAAGAGGGTTGAAGCTTGCCATCATTGGTCGTCCAAACGTTGGTAAATCAACGCTGGTTAACCGTCTGTTGGGTGAAGATCGAGTGGTGGTATTCGATATGCCTGGTACGACGCGTGATAGTATTTATATTCCTTATCAGCGTGAGGGCAGAGACTACGTATTGATTGATACGGCTGGTGTACGTCGCCGCGGTAAAATTGATGAAAAAGTAGAAAAATTCTCTGTTATCAAAACCTTGCAAGCGATTGAAGACTCTAATGTAACCGTCATTGTCATTGATGCGCACGAAGGTATTGTTGACCAAGATTTGCATATGATTGGCTATGCGCTTGATGCTGGTCGTGCTCTAGTCGTCGCGATCAACAAATGGGATGGTTTGACGCCAGATCAAAGAGACTATATTAAGCTTGAGATGGATCGTCGTTTTAACTTTATCCCATATGTAAAAGTACATTTAATATCAGCGCTACATGGGACTGGTGTGGGTAATTTATACCCATCTATCTTGCGTGCTTATAAGTCTTCGATGTTTGAAGTCTCTACCAATCGCTTGACGCAAATCTTGCAAGATGCTGTCACTGCCAATCCGCCGCCAACTATTGCTGGTCGCCGTATTAAGCTACGTTATGCACATATCGGTGGTCACAATCCGCCTGTTATCGTGATCCATGGCAATCAAACCAGCGCGCTTCCTAAGAGCTATCAGCGTTACTTAGAGAACCAGTTCCGTCAAGTGTTTAAGCTTGAAGGTACGCCGCTCAACGTCATCTTTAAACAAAATGACAACCCATACGCCAATAAGAGCGACACGCCAACCAAGGCAAAAACACAGCAATTGCGTCAGCGTGAGCGCAATCGTGCGAAGAAATTCACTACTAAAGATAAAAAGTCTCGTTAATCATATAATCTGCTATGACTTATTTTACCGTGCAACCCAGCACGGTAAAATAAAAAAGCACTATGATCATATAGTGCTTTTTTTTAGCAGTTCAGTATACTCGCTAATTACCTCAATCTTTCGCTTATCACATCTCTCAAATACCTGTAATATAAGTAAAACTTTTCTTGACTCAGTAGAGTGATATGAACAATCGTTCGTCTCAAACCATTTCTATGCTTATTTGGCGCTCTGTTGGACAGGCCGTAATTCTGGCTCTGCTGGCAGGTTTTGTATTGCCTTTTATTTATGGTTTGGTGCATCACTACCAAGAAAAACATCAGCATGTCCAGCAGTTAGCCTCGTTACTAACAACCAGTGCATCGACGCCAGATGGTGCTGACGTCGTCGCTGAGCAAGTGAATGTTTTATTAGAAAATGAGCCGAGCATTCAGAGTATTGTATTTTATTCCACATCCCAGCCTATCAACGATATCAGCCAATCACTAGACGACTGGAAAAATGCTTTATTTGCCGATACGGTCAGCTTTAACTATCCTGTCGTTAGTAAGTATGAAGATTTTGAGAGTGTCAGACCCAATAAACCCACATCTAATCAGCAGTTAGCGACAGATCTGTCTGAGAGTATGAGCGCGTCATCAGTTACGGATGAATCGATCGGTAACATGAATAGGAATAACACGCTGATTGGCTATATCAACATCACTATGGATGTGAAAGTACTGCGTTCACATTGGTTTCGTAGCATTATTCCGTTGTGGTTGACCACATTACTATTGACTATTATTTCAGGTATATATATCTTTCGAAAGCTGAATTGGCCGGTCAAAGATATCGAGGCATTAAATGGTGTCTGCGGTATTATCATCAAAAACGCAGAGCTAGAGCAGCTACCTATTATTCCGCAGCGCTTTAACTTTCAAGAGCTGACACAAATAAAAAAGGCCTTGGCTATCTTGTTTGGTCGACTGCAAGAAGCCAAGCAAGGATATGATACGCTTGCTGCCTTTGAGCAGCAACTACATAACAAAGATGTCTCGCTTGATGTGCAGTTGCATAATTTTCAAAGCATGATTACCCATGAACTAAAAACATCGCTCAATGCTATCGTGGGCGGGCTACAGTTATTGGACTACGAAACCTTAACTAGGGCGTGTCATCAATTAAGCCAAACGACACAAGAAACTAAGTGAATGGCACTAAGGAAATGACTGGCTAACTTATCATAGCGAGTGGCAATCGCACGATACTGCTTAATCTTGGCAAAGAAGT
>NZ_CAJHAR010000036.1 GCF_904846415.1 Psychrobacter piscatorii
TTTAGACTAAGACTGTGACAGTCGGGGCAATTGATCTGTATTTGTGTCTTCATAACCTCAAATATATCATCTTGCTTTGACTGTCACCCTTCCTTTATTACCCCAGCATACTTTTTGATACACCACCTAATTTTTTAATAATGAATGAATCATCATTCAGGTATCTCAATAGGTACAATGTCTCTATTGAGGTGATATTTTTTATCCGACAGTTGGACTTACTATGAGTAAAAATAACGCAATTGATTTAGATAACTTAAACGTAGATGAACTACGTGCCATCACCGAAAATGCACAGCAGCTTATTGCCAAAAAACAGCATCAGCGTTTGTATGATGCTTATATGCAGTTTGAGCAAATTGCAGAAGACAGCAATGCTACGATTGAAGAGATTTTAAAAGCTGGTGAAAAACTAGAGAAAAAACGCAGTATTAAGTACCGTAATACTGATAATAAGGAAGAGACTTGGACTGGTCGTGGACGTAAACCAACGTGGTTGGTTGAAGCCCTAGCAGCAGGTCGTGACCTTGAGGATTTTGCTATCTAATTAGGCTATCCAATTAGATAGTTTCGAGTCGTGACATAGTACGAGGCGGAGCTTATCAGTCTTATGGATAATGGTTTATTTACAATCATTTAGTCATAAACGCTGAAGCTTTGCAAAATAAAAAAGCCAGTATCTCTATTGCCAATATTTTGGTAAAAAGATACTGGCTTTTTTTCTGTCATCTATAGGTCATTGTTTGTTATGATAATGACGTTTTTGTCTTATATAAGAGTTGTGCAACCGTGGCCCAAGTATCTGAGTTGTCTCATAAGCGTCCCCGCAAGCTTTGGTGGCTGATCGGATTCGTATTGTTTGCCTTATTTGCTGTATTGCAAATGCCAGCGGCATGGCTACTTCAAAAGTATGCACCCAATACGCCTTATGTGCAGCATGTGTCTGGCAATGTATGGCAGGGCTCTGCCATTTGGCAAATTCCTCTATCATCGACACCGCTCACAGGGATGGCCGAATGGTCATGGCAGCCATGGCAACTGCTCACAGGAAAGCTTGCTGCCGATGTGAATATCAACTCCGAGCAAACGAGGTTAAACGGACAGGTAAAACTGGGTTTAAACTCATGGCAAGTCGATGATATGAGCGGAAAGATTGCCCCTGAGACTTTGTCAAGTGTGGTTGATTGGCAACTGCCTAATACGCCTATTCAAGTCAATGGCGTTTCGTTAAAGCGTCAGTCTAGCGACAATGCATCATCGGAATCCGCTGAGAATGAGTCTGCTAAAAATGCGGCCGGATTTAGTGAAGCGGATGGTCAGTTGACCTGGGTTGGCGGTGAAGTCGGCTATCCTAGTGGTGGTAAGGTTTTTTATATTACTATGCCTGCATTGCGAGCTGAGCTGAGTGCTGAGCAAAAAAACAATAAAAACCTGCTGCACATCAATCTATTGAATAATCAAGATAAGCGTTTGGGCGATCTGTATATAGACGGGGACAACATGCTAGATGTTAGTCTGACTCAGCGCCTATTAGAAAACATGCCTGAATACAAAGGGCAAGCACCGCAGGATACACCAGTCGTTAGTGTGCGCCAGCCGCTGCTAGCTGGTTTGGGGGCGCCCTAAATGTCAAATATTACTGCCAGCTTAAAGCCTGTCGTGAATACTCTCAATCGTTTTTCAGGGTGGTTATTGCTACTAGCAATTGCTTGGCTATGTTGGACAGCGGCGCGTCTTTTGTGGTTACTATTAGCAGCGCCCTTAGCACCTGCTTTGCCGCTAGCCCCTTTGCAAAACAATACAAAGTCTGCCAATGACTATAGTGGTTTGTTTGCGATATTTGCTGATCCTGACCCTATTGCAGCGGCAGTCCAGCCACCACCCAATGTTGAGCTTAAAGGCGTACTACTCGCCATACCGGAGAGTATGTCTTCAGCGTTGCTTAACATAAATGGTGAGGTGAAAAATTACCGAATTGGTGATGGACTAAAAGACAGCGACTATATTCTTGTCGCCGTTGACTGGAATTCGGTTATTATCGCGGATGCCAATGATAAAGAAACGGTGATTAGCATGCCAGATGCTATGCCGCTAGATCAAAGTGACATGCTGGCAGGCGGTGTCAGTAATCAACGTTTGCCGGACAATAGTATGTTACCGACTGCTCCTCAGACACTACAAGATACGCCGCCTGAACCGGCAGAGACAAATGGTGAAAGCAGTCCGCAAACGGCGATTGAAGAGGCGGTCACCGCGCTGCAAGAAAATCCTGCCAGTTATTTGAGTAGAATGGGGGTGATGGCCTCAGGTGAGAGCTATCAAGTCACCGCAGCGATGCCATCAAAATTACGCAATCGACTCGGACTAGAGCCAGGCGACAAAGTGTTGACAGTAAACGGGCAAAACGTGGGCAATAATCCTGCTCAAGATGCTGGCGTATTACAGCAAGTACAGCAAGCAGGCGAAGCACAAATCGAGGTTCAACGTGGTGAGCAAGTTATTACTATCCGTCAACAGTTCTAATAAGACGGACTTTTAGCAAAGATTGCTCGTTAAAAACTCAGTACATATGACGCAATATCACTGTAGGTAATTATCAATATGGTAAGTTTTCATCAATTTTCAGCCACACCTTTACACCGTATCCTGCCGCGTTTGATGCGCCTGTGTCGTCCTCTTTGCCTAGCGGTACCCTTATGGGCTGCTAGCATGGGCCTAGCGAGTGCTGAGAGCTGGAAGGTCAACTTGCAAGACGCTGATATTAAAGCCTTTATTAATGAGGTAGCAACCATCACTGATCAAAACTTTGTCCTTGATCCTCGTATCAACGGCAATGTGACGGTCATCTCGAACAAAGCCTTGTCCCGTGATGAGATTTATCAGCTGTTTTTAAGTGTCATGCAGGTCAATGGGATTGCAGCGATAGAGTCAGGTACGACGATCAAACTGGTGCCAGATAATGTCGCTAAGCAGTCTGGTGTCGCCGTTGACTTGCGCGGCAATAGCGTCGGTGAGTCGCTTGCAACCCGAGTGATTTATTTGACGAATACTCAAGCAGCAGAAGTGCTGGGTGTCATAAGACCTTTGATGCCGCAGTCTGCACATGCCGCAGCTGTACCTGGTGTAAACGCGCTGGTACTATCAGATCGTGCGGATAGCCTGAACCAACTCACCGCACTTATCCGTGATTTGGACAGCAACGTAAATGACAGTCTGCAAGTGATACCACTACGCCACGTCGATGCCGAACGTATGATGGAGTTAATCAGTGCCTTGGTGGCAAGCGCTGGTAGCGGACAAGCACAAGGTGGTAATAATCAACTCAAAGTGATCGCTGATTCATCAAGTGACAGGTTGCTGGTCAAAGGCAGTCCTGAGATGATTGCCAAAGTTCAGGAGATGGTTAATCAATTAGATACCACACCGACAAGACGATTAAGTGGGTTACGTGTCTTTCGCCTAAAGTATGCCAGTGCTAACCATATTGCCGATATGCTACGAGGTCTGCTGGCCAATCAATCAATTAATAGCGCTGGTGCAACCTCAACATTAGAGTCCGCTTCTTTAAATGATGCAAGCAGTACAGGTGCAACCATTAACAGTGCGGCGAGTGAAAGTATTGGCAGTAGCAGTAGTACATCAGTTGTGCCTGCTAGCAATACAGCTGGAAGCGGTACAGGCGTCGGTGGCAGGCCTTTTAGTATCATTGCTGACGAAACTCAAAATGCCGTTATCGTCAATGCTGCTCCTGAGCTCATGTTTGAGATTGAAGATGCGGTCAACCAATTGGACAGTCGCCGCGCACAAGTCTTAATTCAAGCCGCTATCGTCGAAGTTTCAGGTGATGATGCGACCCAGCTAGGGGTTCAGTGGGCACTGGGTAATGCCAATAGTGGTTATGGTGTCGTCAACTTCAATAATGTTGGAGCTAGCGCGACAACCTTAGCAGGTGCTGCATTGGCAGGTAGCGGTGTCGCGGGTGCAACAGCGCTTAGTCAGGCTGCCAGCTCTATCGTTGGTGCTTTGGTTGGGATTGGCGATAGCCGAAAAGACAGTCAGGGTAATACGGAATTTTATGGGGCTATCTTGCAGGCGCTTGATAAATCTACCAGTGCCAATCTATTGTCCATGCCATCTATTTTGACATTGGATAATGAGAAAGCCAGTATTCTAGTTGGTCAAAACGTACCTTTTGTGACGGGTTCCTTTACCACCAGTGGCAACAACTCAAACAACCCTTTCCAGACCATTGATCGGCAAGATATTGGTATTAATTTGAACGTCATTCCTCATATTGGTGATAATGGCACGGTACGCTTGGAAGTCTCACAAGAAGTCTCTAGCATTGCACCGACTAGTAGCGGTGTAAACGGCTTGATCACTAATAAAAGTCTCATTAATACGACGATTTTAGCAGACGATCAGCAAACCATCGCTCTAGGTGGCTTGATGCGTGATAACAGCACCACCAGTCAACAAAAAGTCCCAGGGCTTGGCAATGTACCAGTGATTGGCAGATTATTCCGTTCTGATAACGACAATACCCAAAAGAGTAACTTGATCATATTTTTGCAGCCAACGATCTTGCGTGATGGCGGTGCGGTAGCGAGTGTGACCGAGCGTAAATTTAACCAAATGCGAGTGCTGCAATTGGTGATTGATAAAAACGGCACCATCAAACAGTTGCCCTTAAGCGGTACAGAAGGTTGGGATGGCAATGTCGATGCAGACTATGAGCTAATGCCGCTTAACCCACTTATTCCTAAGCGTGATCAAACCCCGCGGTCAACCTCTCAAGGTTTCACCAAGGTAGATAGTCCTAACAGCGGTATGACGACGTATCCTCTCAATCGTTAAAGCAGTTATTAATCACCACTTTAAACAACCGATATCTTCAATCAGCGCAAGCCAATGTACGATGTAACTTTTGTTTATTACATCGTACATTGGCTTGCGTATTCGTAACACAGATAAACATAGCCATAGCCATATTTTTCGTATACTAAACATTAGTAGAATAATATTATATATCTGCTTTTTACGTTCTAAGGTTTATGGTTAAATGATAGGTAGAGATCAACAATGGCAAACCATGAAAAGTTAAAAAAATGGCTGGTCTTGAGTGCGGTTGCTACGGCATTATTGGTCATCCCTAGACGCAGTAGCCGAAAAGCCGATGAGATGACTGACGCTAATATAGTAAATTTGAAAAATAAGCGCAGTCATCACGGTGATAAGGATGCCCAATAGGGAATCGTAACGCTTTATATTGAACGCGGCATTGCTTGAATAAGCTGTTACTACAGCCATTTGTATAATATGATGATTGACAAAGTATTTTGCTAAAGACGTTATTTTTGGAGTGTATCAGTGTCTGTTCTTGAATCATCGACTAAGGCAAAACAAGTATCAACCAGTATGTATCCCCTTATCGATACACATACGCATTTCGACGCGCCAGTATTTGATAATGATCGAGAGCAGCAGGTTCAAAGCGCTTACCGTCAAGGTATACGTCATCTCATACTGGTTGGTTATCTGTCTCAGCATTTTGAGCGTATGTATGACACTAAGCAGTTGATTGATAAGTTATCAAAGCATTTTGGCATAGACACTGATGAAAATAACGAGTCTGATTTCTATACGCATATTGCGTTAGGCTTACATCCTTTTTATATTGAGCAGCATACTGATGCTCATCTGATAGAATTGGCGCAAATGGTTGCTAACAGTCGACCATTAGCCATCGGTGAAATTGGCTTAGATACCTTTACTGATGCAATGAAAGAGCCTGACGTATTTGATAAACAAAAGCGGTTTTTTGGGGCGCAGCTAGATATCGCTGTGACTCATCAGTTGCCCGTGATGCTTCATATTCGTAAGGCGCATGCCGAAGCGCTCGCTATATTAAAAACGCACGAATACGATGCTCACACATTAGGCGGTATTGCGCATAGTTTTAGTGGCGGTGAACAAGAGGCCAAAGCTTTTGTAAAACTAGGGTTCAAGCTGGGCGTTACAGGGCAGGTGACCAACCCGAACGCCAAAAAACTGCGCCGCGCTATTCAGGCCGCTGTGGATATATATGGTATTGAGTGCTTGGTGATTGAGACAGACTGTCCGGACATGACACCGATTATGTGTCAAAATTCAAATAGTCAGCATCCAGCCGTTGGGCAAAGTCCAGACAATGAATGGGAGGCAGTCCACACGCATGATAGGAATGTTCCTGCTAATTTGCCTTGGGTATTGTGGACTTTAAGTGAGTTATTGGGTGTCTCACAGGATAAACTGGCTAAACAGTTATGGCAAAATAGCTGCGATGCCCTAAAAGTAAACTGGGCTTACCCAACATGATGATTAAACTTATAATTAAACGATGAAGCAAGCACAGTCAAAATATTTAAGAAGAGTATTTAAAAAGCTATGAATGAAACCAGACAAATTGAGCACCCAGTCGTAGAGCCAGCCACTGCCGAATATGATAATGTACAAGCTGGTGTGGATGAAAAGGATGAGCAGTATGATCGCCGCTTTCAGGGGACGCGCACGCTTTATGGCACATCAGCTGTCGATACGTTTGCAGCATCGCATGTCTATATCATTGGGGTAGGCGGTGTGGGTTCTTGGGCAGCAGAAGCGTTGGCGCGAACGGCAGTAGGAACTATTACTTTAGTTGATTTGGACGTGTTGGTTGCTTCTAATGTCAATCGGCAGCTACCAGCGCTAGACAGTACTTTTGGTCAAAGCAAAATCGCAGCAATGGCGGCACGTATTCAAGAGATCAATCCTCAAGTCACCTTAAATCTCGTTGATGATTTCTTGACCGTCGAAAACGTCGCAGCGCTATTGCCGAGTCGCCATGAAGCGAAAGCAGCCGCTGATCAAGGTAGGCCTACTGTGATTTTAGATTGCGTGGATGACATGAATGCCAAGCTGGCGATTGCCCTGCATTGCCGTTTTAATAAATTAAAGCTGGTCTGTGCCGGCGGTGCAGGTGGTAAGATAGATCCAAGTCAAATAAGAGTGAGCGACTTGCGCGACAGCTATCAAGATCCATTGCTTGCCAAATTGCGTAATAAGCTGCGTCATGAAAAAGGCATCAACAGCGCGCTAAAAGAGAAGTTCGGTATCAAATGTGTCTATTCTACCGAGCCACCGCATGTGGATAAGAGCTGCCAAGCAGGCGGACTACAATGTGGTGGTTATGGGTCAGCAGTAGTCGTCACATCGGTGGTCGCAATGATTATGGTGAATGAAGCGTTACAATTATTGATAAAGCAGACGAGTCACCAATCGAGCGTCTGATATTATTTAATGGAGTCTATCTTGTCTATATCTAACTCACCTAAAAGCAGCTACCCAGTAGCGGTAGATGAAGTAGAGCGTGTCAACAAGTTGAAAAAATATCAGGTACTCAATGAAGACGAGGAGCCTGCATTTGATCGATTGGTTGCACTCGTAAAGCTGTTTTTTGATGTGCCGGTGGTAACGATCACTTTTATGGATGAGGAAACGCAATATTTAAAACCAGCCTGCAAATTCAACAGTGAGACTGAGAGTGTATGTACCACAACACGTGAAGTAGCCTTTTGTAATTATACGGTTTTATCTAACGAAGTCTTTGTGGTGCCAGATGCATTGGAGGACAGTCGCTTTCGTCAGAATCCACTAGTTACTGGCTTGTCTCATTTGCGGTTTTATGCGGGTGCACCGATCATTTTGCATGAAGGCAATAAAAGTTACCGATTAGGTTCATTATGCCTGATGGATACCAAGCCCAACCATAGCTTTAGTGACCAACAAAAAGAGATATTGGCGCAGTTTGCGATGATGGCAGCAGATGCGTTGAAGCTACAGGATAAAGAACGTGATGCCAAACACGCCAATGAGATGAAATCTAACTTCTTGGCCAATATGAGTCACGAAATACGGACACCAATGAACGGTATCATTGGTATGGTAGAGATGCTAGGTGACACTGAGCTTAGTGCTGAACAGCGAGAGTATGTAGATAATATCAAAGTCTCTAATGAGCATTTGATGGTGATTATTAATGGGATTTTGGACTTATCGAAAGTTGAGTCTGGAAAAATGTATATTGACTCTATTCCACTAAATTTATCTACATTATGTAATGAGGTGGTCAGCCTATTTTCTATCAAGGCACGTCAACGAGGATTGACGCTAGATTACCATTATACCGAGTCATTATCACCTTATGTAAAAGGGGATCCAGTACGCCTCAAACAAATCATCGCAAATCTTGTCAATAACGCGATTAAGTTTACCCGTGAAGGCGGGAGAGTGAGTATTGATGTCAAGCATATGAATAATTGCTATCGCGAAAACATTGACAAAAATAGCATGAGGCAGGAGACGTTAGAACGTAAGGCTGATAAGAATATGACCTTATGTATTGAGGTTACAGATACAGGTGTTGGTATAAAAGCTGAGTCATTAGAGGCAATATTTGATGCTTATGATCAAGCCAATAAATTCACGCATCGCCTCTATGGTGGTACAGGTCTTGGGCTCTCCGTCTGCAAGTCTCTTGTCGATCTGATGGGTGGGTATATTTGTGTCGATAGCACCGTAGGCGTTGGTACTACATTTCGAGTGTTATTGCCGCTACCGACTATTGATGAAGAGAAATACGAAACATGGCAAGACTCCCATGATCTCACAATGACAGAGCCTAGTCACGAGCGTGCAGGTCATATATTATTAGTAGAAGATGATACCGTTAATGCCATTATTGCCAGAAAGGCACTGACCAATAGCGGCCATACCGTCACTCATGTGACTGATGGTCAGCAAGCGATTGAAGCTTTTGCTTTATTTCCTAAACGTTATGATGTCATCTTGATGGATCATCACATGCCGATTTTGGATGGTGTACAGACCACTATTAAGCTGCATGAGCTTTATGACCCTCAAGAGCTACCACCTATTATTGCTTTGACTGCCAATGCCATGGATGGAGAGCGCGAAAAGTACTTAAAAGTTGGTATGCAAGATTATTGCACCAAACCTTTTAAACAGGAGCAGCTAAACGCTTTGGTACAATATTGGTTGATACAAAAGCAATTAGAAGAAGAGTAGGTCGCAGGTCATTATCATGATAATTTCTATGGTAATGACTACTAAATGCTAGGCGCTACTAAATGTTAGAGGTGGCTCTATGACAATAAATACAGCAGCTGTAAATACAAAAAAGCTTAACCGTTTATATAGCGGTTAAGCTTTTTTATTAGTGATCAACACAACAATCTCAGCGATCAATCACGCTTATTGCGCTATTAGTTTACACGAGTTTGGTAGTCACCAGTACGCGTATCAACACGGACGATTTCACCTTGCTGTACAAATAGCGGTACACGTACCACGGCACCAGTTTCTAGCTTAGCCGGTTTACCACCGCCGCCTGAGGTATCACCGCGTACACCAGGATCGGTTTCTGTGATTTGTAACTCAACGAAATTAGGCGGCGTTACTGATAAAGGCGCGCCATTGAATAAGGTAATGATACACAGTGCATTACTGTTCTCTTTTAACCATTTAGGTGCATCGCCTATGGCGTTTTTGTCAGCTTGGATCTGCTCAAAGCTTTCAGGATGCATAAAATGCCAAAACTCGCCATCGTTGTATAGATAGTTCATTTCGGTATCCATCACATCAGCCGCTTCTAAGCTGTCGCCTGATTTGAATGTTTGCTCCAATACTTTACCACTACGAAGATTACGCAGCTTAACGCGGTTAAAGGCTTGACCTTTACCAGGCTTAACAAACTCGTTTTCAAGAATGGCACAAGGGTTGCCATCAAGCATGACTTTTAGACCAGCTTTAAATTCATTAGTAGAAAAACTTGCCACAAGAGACTCCTAGGGGTTGTAGATATGGTAGTAGATAGATATGAGGCTGACTGTACCAAAAGTTGCTGCCAAGCCAAGTGCTTACGTATTAGCGGTATACTTTGATAGGGTAGACACTAAGGGCGTATAATATCCGATTTTGGGCACAGGTAGTAGGCTGTCATGATAAACCATTTAATCACACAAAAAAACTGGCAAACGCAATTATCGGAAGCCATTACCTCTGTTGATGAGCTGCTCAGTCTCCTAAAACTTGAATCATTGCGCGCAGACGTCTATGTGCCGAAGCATTTTGAGCTGCGTGTGCCGCGTGGCTTTGTAGCAAAAATGACCGTCGGCGACCGTGATGATCCGCTATTAAGACAAGTACTGCCAGACCAACAAGAGCAAATCAATGTAACGGGCTATGTGGCGGACCCTTTAAGCGAAAACAGCCAAAACCCTGTCAAAGGTATGCTGCACAAGTACCAATCAAGAGTATTACTGACGATCACTGGGGCGTGCGCGATTCATTGTCGCTACTGTTTCCGTCAGCATTTTGACTATAGCGCCAATATGCCAACTGCAGATGCAAAAGAAAATATCATCAACTACATCAGCGCGCATCCTGAAATCAATGAAGTGATTTTGAGCGGGGGTGATCCCTTAAATGTGACGAATAGACGGTTATTTGCATGGTTAGATACTCTGGAATCTATCCCGCAATTGACGACAATTCGACTGCATACCCGTCTACCATTAGTTGTTCCAGCCCGATTGGATGACGCGCTATTAGACAGACTGTCTCAAAGTCGCTGCCGTATCGTGATGGTCATTCATTGTAATCATGCCAACGAGATTGATGATCTGACAGCAGAACACCTGCAACGTGCTCGCGCAGCTGGCGTGACGCTGCTAAATCAAGCAGTACTATTAAAAGGTATTAACGATAATATCGATGCTCAGACAGAATTAAGCCAGCGTTTGTTTGCTTGTGGCGTACTACCGTATTATCTACATGTTTTAGATAAGGTGGCTGGTGCCGCGCATTTTGATAGCGATGAGCGGTCGTCAATTGAGCTCTACTGGTCGTTATTGGCAGTATTACCGGGATATTTGGTACCTAAGTTGGTCAGAGAGTTGCCGAATAAACCATTTAAGGTGCCGATTGACATTTACAATCACGATTAATATAGGCAATATAGGGTTTCGCAAAAATTACTAAACAAAGGATGGTTTTTTTATCAAAACGATTGGCCAATTGCTAATGGTTTTAATAATAGAGCGTTTGGGGTTGTTGTGCTCATCTATGGATGGCATCGCTAGAGTATATTCGCATAGAATGCGAATATATCTACTGAATGGCATATCTCATTTGATTTTACGACTTTGACTGCTTTAATTCATATACTGTACGAATATGCCGCTATATAACATTTAAAAATACACTATCTGGAAGTACAGCGGCTAAGCATTGATGGTACCGTTTCCTTAAAAAGAACCGTAGTACGCATTCTTTTTTATCTAATATTGCTCTACTTTGTGTAGTTGCATACTTGCCTCTTGCAAACTTACTCAGAGTGACCAACAGTGAGTAGGAATACTGATGATAACTTTATCTATGTTTCAAGAAGCCCTTTCTTCCAAAGAGCCACTACCAACGCCAAATCAATCAGTGAACGGCCAAGAGCATCATCTGCTCAAACTATTGACCACGCTAACTTCACAAACCCAAGAGCAGCAAGCTGAGCACTTAGAAAAAGTTCTCTCCGTACTATGCGATGCTAATATAGATGAGCTTCAACGCCTTAAACTGATGACTGCTGTGAGCGATGCTTCAGATCGATTGATTGCCACGTTACGGCAGCAGTATATTTATGAAACAGGCGCGCTGAGTGAGGTGCAGCTGGGTTATGTGGCTCAAGTAAAATCCTTGCATTATTTAATTATTTTGGCTTACGACAAGGTTGTACGTCGTCAAGAATTAATATCAAACAGTCAGCCAAAAAAGATTTTAAAGAAAGGTTTTCCACGCTATTTTAATACCAATAAAAAGCGCGCCAATACGCTTACTGTTGCCATTTATCAGTCGCTACTGAGGTACCACAAACTATTGTGTGAAGAGGCGCTTTGCTATCGCAAGCCATCAGATTATCTCTGGTCGAGAATTAATCAGCTGTACCATCTCGCCTATCAACAGCGTGTGTCTCATCTCGATTTGAATCGAGAAACAGTGACACCCTACACAAATAATATTCATCAGCTTTATTGCCAAATATGCTTACACAGTTTATTGAATGTACGTGCCATGCGTCGTCCTAATATTCTATTGGTGCAACGTTTATTGCCTGAATGGTCTCAGTATATTGTCGCGACAATCGAACCAACGACGGAAACACGAGTGTTCGTGGATTTACAGAGTGATAAACCACCAACGTATCTAACGCCCAATTCTGAGATAAATCCCTATGAAGATCACCATGACTGCTTGTTTCTAGAGCTGACCCCTATGGTGCAGTATTTTAATTCACGTAGGCAGGTATCCATTGAGGGCAGTAATGTAGGGATAGGACACGGTCTGCTAAATACGATCTCAATGACCATCAGTTATCGTTATCTACAGCCACAGCTCACGCTGCCTACTAAATATAGTGTCAAACACCGTGCGAGCTTAATCGCTGGTTTTAACAGTATCCACCACTATGTTGGTGACTCGAGCAGCTTTGCTAGCTTGATAGCAATAGACGAGCTATCCATAGACGAGCGCCCTCGTTATGACACGGTTAATTCAGAGCAAAACAGTAATAGCGCGTTAGACATAGAAGTGTTTGACAGCCATGACCGTCTGTCACTATTTCGTACACTGCGATTGGTACCAACAGTAGATGTCTTGAATAATGAGCATGTTGGAGAGGAAGCTCTTGACATAGATAGGATAGATGGCGAGCTTGTTGCAATCACACCGCCATCATTACATATCATGAGTTTGTTCTTGGTCTGTCAACCTGATATGGCAGAGCAGCCTGATCGGTCAATAGGGGTAGTGCGTTGGCGACATTTTGATACCAAAGACAAAGAGATTGAATGGCAATTGCTTGGTCATCAGGTTGTGGCATGTGGATTGCGCTTGGAAGGGAGAGACCCACAGAACCATCATTTTGTGCCGGCGCTGATTCTTGGCAAAGATGAGCAGCTGCAAACCATGAGTTCGCTTATTGTACCTTCGTCTTACTTTAAGCCTGATGATAGAGTCATTATGCGTATCAACAGTAAACAAACCCATTTACGTTTGGGTCGTAGATTACTGATGACTGATGGGTTTAGTCAATACGAAATAGCCAAATAATGACTATTTATAAATTTACTGAAAGAAAGATAGGTTGCACCGTATAAGAAAAAAGGCTGATGTTTTTTTGATAATGATATTAAACAAACAAGGTCATAAGTTAACCTGCAGTCAACCGAATTATTGTCTATAATGAGGGATATTGTTACTCTGATTTATAAGATACCTCGGGCGCTAGAATATATCATGCCAACTAAAACTCAGCCACTATCACAATACTCACTGAGCCTACTCTCTATAGTGTTTTCTAAGTTAGGTTAGTTTTTGGAAACAGTATAAGGTGTCAAAAATAAGAGATAAAGATACAACCATAAGATTAAAAGGCTACCTATGCGCATTCAGTCCACCTTAAATTTATTAGTGATTAACGATGATCAGCTCTATGCTGAGCGTCTTGTACATCTACTGAGCGATTATTATGACAGCGTGAATTTAGGATTTTTGGATGATAAAGAAGAGCTGTTAAAAGTACTGCGCCAGTCGTGGGATGTGCTGGTGTTCGGTAGTGCCTATGATATGAGCTTTACGGATGTGGTTGGTATCATTCAAGAGCAGAGCATTGACTTGCCGATGATTTATTTGATGAAGGATGAGGCGATATCGACCGCGTGTAATGATGAGGGCTTGCCTGCGGTGATGAGCGGAACCATGGTCAAAGCACTCAAGGCTGACCAAGAGATGGCTGTCGTTATGGCTATTTGCTTACAGCACGATAGCTTGCGTAGTCGCCGCGAGCTCAAGAAACTACGCCATGTCCTATCAGAAGCAGAGCAACGTGCCAATGTGCTGATTAAGAACTCAAAAAGTGCAGTTGCCTATATCGATGAAGGTATCCATATCTTTGCCAATGATCCTTATCTTCAACTGTTTGGCTTTCGGTCAATGAATGATGCCATAGGTGTGCCTGTTGTTGATTTGATTTCAGGTGGCGATAGTGTCAAGGACTTTAAGCAATTTCTACGTCAGTTCGATAAAGGTAGCCGTGACGAAGTCGAGTTTAACTTTGAAAGCGTGCGCACAGATGGCAGTACTTTTGAGGCAAAATTACAGTTGGCATCTGCGACTTTGGATGGCGAACCCGTTACTCAGATTATCATACAACAAAATGCTAGCAACAGCGCAGAGGTTGCCAAACGCTTGGCTGAAGCAGAGCGTAAAGATAACCTGACAGGTGTGAATAACCGCCGAGGCTTTGAGGAGCAAATGGCGATAGTACACCAGCAAGCAACTCAGGGTGTGCTGACAGCAGCATTGCTCTATGTACAGCTCGATAACATTGGAAAAATAAGAAGTAGCCTCGGTCTGCAAGGAGTAGATACGACTGTCAAACAGGTTGCCTATACACTAGATGAACTGGTATCGGACGGACATATCAGCCGCTTTAGTGATACCGCATTTATGATACTTGTCAAAGACAAAACCACCTCAGAGCTCGAAGAGCTGGCTGAGAACATCGGTTCGCGTATCAGTGAGATGCTCATTGAGGTAGATAAGCGTACGACGAGTACCACGGTGAGTATTGCGATCGTCAAAATCGAAAAAAATACCGCAGAGCCCGCTATAATAATAGAGCGTGCTATGGATGCTATTAGCCAGATCATGGTCGAAACCTCTAACCATGGTGGCACTTATCATCTATATGATCCAAGTGAGCATGCCAATAGTGATGATCATGCGCTTGCTGAGTCTCTGATTGATGCTATTACAAACAGTCGATTTGAGCTGTCATTTCAACCAATATATGATATCAATCAAGATCGTAGTGACTTTTTTGAAGTGTATCTGCGACTACCATTGGCCGATGCCGATAACACGGTATTGACTCCTGATCAGTTTATGGCTGTTGCCAAGAAACATAAGTTACTCGAAAAAATAGATCGCTGGGTACTCATTAATGCTTGTAAAAAAGTAAATGATGTCCGTAAAGAGTATCCTGAAGCCAGACTATTGGTGCAGCTAACCAGTGCCTCATTGATTGATAAGAAGCTGCCCAATGTTGCAAGCCAACTGATCAAGGCAGTAGGCGGCGCTGCTGGTGTGTTAACATTACAATTTAACGAAAAAGACATCTCAGATCATTTAACTGTGGCAAAATCTCAGTTTTCGGCCCTTAATGAAGTCAGCTGTCAAATGGGCATCAATAACTTTGGATCTTCTGCCAAATCTATCGAAATTGCCAATTTAGTGCAGCCGGACGTCGTGCGTTTGGCCCGTAACTATGTACAAGATATCCACTCAGCAGATAACTTAGACACGGTTAAGTCACTTATCACGCGTACCAATGAGGTAAATGTTGATGTGCTAATGCCGTATATTGAAGATGCAGCGACTATGTCAGTCGCATGGAGTGTGGGGGCGCGCTATCTGCAAGGATACTATTTAGAAGAGCCTAGCAAAACGCTAAAGATCGCCAGTTAACATATCGCGATGCTACAAAATCTTTATCGCTAATGCTCACCAACCAAAGATTGCCAAAATGTCTATTATTAATAAATATCAAATAAGCAGTCTTTTTGCCGTTGTTTTATTGCTCACTGCTTGTGAGCATACACCGCCTGATCATCGCGACCCTGTGACCTTGCCATTGTATACTGAAGGAGATGCAGTTAACGGCGCGTTGATCTATAAAGATGCCTGTGGTCAGTGCCATCAACGTAATGCTGGTCTCAATAAAAAGGGACCACAATTAATGAATATATACGGCGCGCCAGCTGCTGAGCTAAAAGATTATACCTATAGCAAAGGGCTCACAGAGTCAGGGTGGGTATGGGATGCCAAAACACTCGATCCCTATATCGCGGATGCACAAAAAGCCATGCCAGATTCAAAGATGCTATCAGACCCTATGCCAGATGCCAAAGAGCGCGCTGATGTTATTGCGTATTTATCAACCCTCCGCGCTGATGCGCCGATTGTCGTAGATGATGCAAACTGACCTTAATGGTTGATCGTTATGACCCAAAAAATGAGCCGATAATTTACTATGACCCATGCCCCTAACGATAGAGCACCATTACCCACATATCAAAAAATAGCCAAAACGCTTAGTCAGTCCGATCCTAGTGGCACCGATTTGCAACGCAATCAGCAGAAAATTGCACAACTGATGGCGCAATTGAACCAAATTGTATTGGATAAACCGCAAGCAGTTAAATTGGCACTCAGTGGCATACTAGCAGGTGGGCACTTATTGCTACAAGACTTGCCCGGTATGGGTAAGACAACGTTGGCTCAAGGTTTGGCTCAACTGTTAGGTCTAAGTTTTAGCCGAGTGCAGTTCACCAATGACATGCTACCTGCCGATATCTTAGGGATGAGTATTTACGATCAAAGCAAATTGCGCTTTGAATTTCGTCCTGGTCCTATTTTTACTCAACTGCTACTCGCTGATGAAATCAACCGCTCCAGCCCCAAAACGCAAAGCGCGTTACTCGAAGCAATGGAAGAGCGACAAGTGACGCAAGATGGACAAACTTATCCCTTGCCGCAGCCGTTTTTTGTTATTGCAACCCAAAACCCACTGCAACAAGCTGGCGTCTATCCGTTACCTGAATCACAGTTAGATAGGTTCTTGCTGTGTCTGTCATTAGGCTATCCGTCCGAGATGGCAGAGCGTGAACTACTAAAAGGTCAAGATCGCCGTGAGCTATTAAAAGATTTAGATGCGGTGCTTGATACTGAGGCTGTGCTATTGGCACAACAAGGCGTAAAACAAGTTTATGTAGCAGACGTTGTATTGGATTATTTACAAAGACTCGTTGCAAAGACTCGAGCAAGCCAAGAGTATCACGGGTTATCACCACGTGGCGTGCTATCGCTACAGCGTGCTGCACAGGCTTATGCATATGTGTCAGGGCATATGGAGGTGACGCCTGAAGATATCCAAGCGGTCTTTGCTGCCGTGGCTGATCATCGTCTCGGTCAGCGTTTTACACCTGCACAAGTGGTAGGTGGGCAAGCACCGCAGACCATCGCCCAACGCATTTTAGCAGACGTGCCTGTCATCGTTTAGCTGTCTATATTGTAGTACGAGCAGGTTTGATAATACATGGCTATATCATTGAGTCCGTTAGTCTGAGGACAAGCGACTAGAGTCAATTACATGGTAAGAATAGGGTAGTCATGAGCTTTTTACCAAAAGCCTTAACCGCGTCAATCAGGTCAGCAATGAGCCGTTGGTTTGCCTCGCGTGCACCCAAAAATGATAGCGCGACGCTCAATCTACGCAACGTCTATATTTTTTTTAGTCGTGAGGGCATGCTATTTGCCGTGCTATTAGTGATTACCTTTATCGCGGGTATCAATTATGGCAACAACTTGGTGCTTGGCTTGTGTTTTTATCTAGTCAGCGTTTGGTTGATTAGTTTTCATGTGACTTTTGCGCACATATCGGGTTTGCAGGTGCGTCTGCTAGAAGTGACTATGACAGAGGCCGGTACGCCCGCTTGGGTAACGCTGCAACTTAAAAGTGAGAGCCGTCAACCACGGCGACAGTTATTATTTGAGTTTGAGCAAGCAGCTGACAAGAAAAATAAAGCTGACACGAATCGGCAAAGCTCCATACTCGTAACGAGTCTACAAAGTGAGCAAACTATCCGCCTACCTGTTCAAACTCAAAGTCGCGGTCAGTTTGAATTACCACGGCTAACAATCAAAACGGTTTATCCTTTAGGTATTATGCGTGCTTGGTCTTACGTCTACTTTTCGCGTAAGGCTTGGGCGTATCCCAAACCTGAAGTATTTGATTGGCAGGCGCAGTATTCAATTGCGAGCTCGGAGGATCTGCCAACTGGTGGGCAATATCGACAAGGACAAGACGACTTTGAGCGACTGGATAATTATGTCGAAGGGGAGTCACTGGCTCGAGTCTCTTGGGGACATGTGGCACGGGGTCAAGGTATGTTTACCAAGCACTTTGCAGACCCTGTTGGTCATGAGCAGACACTTGATTATGCAGATATGCCCGCCGCCCATCACGAACAGAAGCTTGCGCAATTGGCTCATGGAGCGTTAACACTGGGTCAATTAGGCGTACCCTTTCAAATGCGTTTACCCAATGATATGCCTACTAGCGCAGCGGTGGG
The DNA here is from genome assembly GCF_904846415.1 of Psychrobacter piscatorii. Lineage (GTDB taxonomy): Bacteria > Pseudomonadota > Gammaproteobacteria > Pseudomonadales > Moraxellaceae > Psychrobacter > Psychrobacter piscatorii. The sequence goes on from NZ_CAJHAR010000036.1 coordinate 18,285, forward strand.
TTATGGTGAGACTTTTGCGCAAGCGTGCTTGCTAAGGCTGGCGAAAGCACCATGACTGAAATCAAGCAGTTTTCTACAACCGATACCACAAAAACGGCAAGCTTTGAGCAGTTAGCACTCGGTCAAAATACGCAAGCGAAAAATGGTATAGCAGCTGATAATAAATGGTATCGGCGACTACTGGCACTACCAGCCTATTATTGGGTGCTCATTGCTCAAATAGCAGTCGTGTTACCACATGCTGCTCACTTGCCAATATGGTTAATCGGGTTTGCTGCGGTTAGTATCATCGCCCAACTACCGCGTCTCAAGAGTCGGCTAAAAAAACTCTCGCATTTAAAACGCGTCTATCAAAGCATGCAGATGCTGGGTTTTTTATTAGGCCTAGTAGGTCTGTGGTTGACGTACAACACAGCCTTTGGGCTAGATATGGGCGTGGCATTTTTGGTGCTATGTCTCGCTAGTAAGCTTTGGGAGCTGTACAAGCGCCGCGATGCTTATGTGGTGTTGAATTTATCGCTATTTGTACTTGCTGCCTTGTTTTTGATGGACCAAGGTTTGATTACCACTCTAGAAGTGATAGTAGGAGCGGTGATTGTACTATTGGCGTTTATTGCGCTCAATGATGATAGCAATGCTCGTGGTGATGGACGCCTGCGTACTTTAGGGGTATTAGGTATTGGGGCACTGCCATTGTTAGTGGTGCTGTTTCTATTTTTCCCAAGACTGCCGCCGCTGTGGTCAGTACAACTGTCAGGTCAGCAAGCCACTACTGGTGTGTCTGATAGTATGTCACCCGGTGATTTTGCCAATTTAGGGCAGTCGACTGAGCTGGCTTTTCGCGTAGAATTTGCCGATGAGCGTCCACCGCAACAGCAGCTATATTGGCGGGGACTCGTGTTTAGTGATTTTGACGGAGTTGCATGGCGACTAAGCAATAAGGTAAGTCAATGGTCGTCGAGATCGCAAGCCCCTACATGGATTCAGAATGCCTTCGCTACCGTTCCTGAGCAAGTGCAAGCATCACCTACTCGCTATCAAATTATCCTAGAACCTACTCAGCAGAACTGGTTATTCGGACTCGATTATCCTTTTTCTCAGCAGCCAGATATCAACATTACTTCAAACTTTACATTATCAAAAGATCAGCCAGTCACGCAGCAGCTGCGTTATGATGTGTTACAGTTTGCGCCGATGCGTATTGACCCGATTCTGACAGATGTATCAAGACGTGTGAATCTTGCACTACCAGCTGATGGAAACCCACGAGCACGCGCGCTTGCTAAGCAGTTGTTTGAGCAATCAGGCTCAGATCCCGTGCGCTACATGAATGCTATCGAGCGCTGGATCAATCAAACAGAATTTCGCTATACGTTATCGCCGCCACGACTCAACGCCAACCGTATTGATGAGTTTTTGTTTGAGACCAAAGCAGGATTTTGTGAGCACTACTCTTCAAGTTTTACCTTTATGATGCGCGCAGCAGGTGTTCCAGCGCGAGTAATAGCGGGCTATCAAGGGGGCGAGCCCAGTCGCAATGGCAACGTATGGGAAGTGCGGCAGATGGATGCGCATGCATGGACTGAGGTTTGGCTCGAAGGTCAAGGCTGGGTACGCGTCGATCCAACGTCATTTGTGGCGCCTGAGCGGGTTGAGCAAGGTATGAATGCGATGACCCAGCAGCAAGGGGCGGCCATGTTTGGCAGTGGTGCCAGCGCGCAAATCAGCTATCAGCAGTATCAAATGCTGCAAACGCTACGTCGTTTATCTGACCAAGCCAGCTATTACTGGCAAAAAGATGTGGTTGGCTATGACCAAGACAAACAAACAGATTCGCTACTAAAGTGGTTCAACATCAGCTCCATCATGCAGCAAATCATCTGGTTAGCGGCCAGTGCTGTTATCATTATGGCAACTTTAGTATTCATCATTTGGCGCCGCCGCCGCAAACGCTGGCACCCAGCAGATCTACCGCTTGCCCAGCTCTCAAAACGTATCGGCAAGCGTGATAAATTGCTGGCTCGAGAGGAGAATGAAGGGCAGTTAGCTTGGCTAGAGCGTTTGGCATCTGCTATCGATAGTCGCCTAGATGACGATACTCACCGTAATGCAAGTCATTTAACAGACAGTGAACATCCGATAGCGATTCAGACAAAGTTGATTGAAATTAGACAAGACTACCGTCAGCTACGTTATGGACGCCTGAGTAACTTGGATATTAGCCATAGTAAGTATCAAAAACTACTCAAGCAACTCAAAAAAAATGTGCGCGAGCTACTGTAACTTCTCAGATATTTGATATTGGGGTTAGAGGTCTTAATTATTAAATGTCTGATAAACTGCCTTGAAGAGCAGTTCGAAAATATCAGTAAGCAAGAGAGATGGATATATGGCGGTATATGTAGATTTTGTGCAAATAAAATTTAAAGGCTATAGATGGTGCCATATGCTTGCAGACAGTTTGCAAGAGCTGCATGATTTTGCAGCGTTTATCGAGGTAGATCCGCGTTTATTCCACCGTAACGCCAGTTACCCACATTATGATATCACCGTACAAATGCGCGAAACGGCTATTGCACAAGGCGCGCTTCCTGCAGACAGAAAAAAGATTATTGAATGTGCCAAGAAGCTAAAAGTAGAGCTGCAGTCTGAAATGTCGTTGTCTGATAGTTACTGATGTAGCCATAGGCCATACAAAGAAAAAAGGTTGGTGAAGCTTTTGCTAATCCACCTTTTTCTTTGCTTAGATTATACCTTTCTCATTTGGTATTATTTGGCAACTGCCGCTGTACTGACAGCGTTAAGTGCTTTTGAGATATTATCGATAACGGTATCGCAGCCTTTGATATTATGGCGTGTTTTTAGATATTCAGGATTGTTGTATGAGAGCCATACCTTTTTATCGGCATCTTCGCTAATGAGGATTTTTTGCGGTAAATCAATGGCGACGGTTTGCTCGCAATTCATTAAAGGCGTACCCGCTTTAGGGTTACCAAACATGACGACTTGTGTTGGTCGTAATGACAAGCCTGCACTCTGAGCATTTTTTTGATGATCGACGCGGGCAAATACTGTCATACCTTTACTTTCGATAATAGAGACCAGCTTGTCTGCGGTATCTTGAACGGAATGATTGCTTGGTAAGGTTACTAGGCCTTTTTCAGTATTGGTTAACTGGGTTGTTTCTGTCATTGAACCAGTAGCATCAGTTTTATTCAAAAACGTGTCGACACTGGCGCAAGATGACACGGCCAATGCTAGCGCGGCAATAGAGACAGTTTTAATCATAGTGATATCCTTGAGCGATCTGTAGTAGGTGGCAATATCGAATACTCATTGTGCGTCATCAGACCGGTGATGGCAACACGTCTCAATAGATCCTAAACCAAACGCTCTGCCAGATAATCGACCAGTAGTCGGATTTTTGGCGATAAGTGACGGTTATGTGGGTAGATGGCCCAGATGCTTTCTTCAGGTTCTCTATAGTCATCAAGTAAGCTCACCAACGCGCCCGATGCCAGATATTTTTGTACATAATAATCAGGCAGCTGTACGATACCAAGCCCTTTTAGCGCCGCATCAACCAGACTATAGCCACTATTGTATTGAACCGTACCAGAGACGCGCAGGTTTTTTTCTGTGCCTTTTTCGACAAAATGCCAATAGTCGCGTGTCCCTAGTAAGCAGTTGTGCTGGCTGAGATCATCAAACGTGCGCGGCACACCATATTGATGCAGATAAGCAGGTGTCGCACAGACAAAATTGGTGCGCAGGCTAAGTTTTTTTGCCATCATCGTGGAGTCGCGCAACTTGCCAATACGAATGGCCAAATCATAGCCGCCCTCGATCAAATCAATCTGTTGATTGCTCAAAAAAGCGGTCACTTCGATCTCACGATACTGCATCATAAAATCATTGATTAGCGGCAGTAATTGCTGCTCGCCATAAGTCACAGGCGCGGTCAGTTTAATTCTACCTTGAGGCTTTGATTGCAAATTGCTCACCGCTTGCTCAGCTGCGTCCAAACCATCGAGTACACTGCGGCAATGCTGATAAAAAACGCGGCCCTCTTCGGTGAGTGAGACCTTGCGCGTGGTACGATAGAGCAGCTTTATATTCAGTCGCTCCTCTAATGCGCTGATCTGGCGGCTGACTTGCGCAGTCGAGATGCCAAGCGCTTTTGCAGCGCGCGTAAAGCTCTCATACTCTGCCACACAGACAAACTCACTAATCCCTTCCCAGCGCATGATTATTACCAATATGTAAAAGATATTTGCAAATATAGCATATTGTTATCCGCTCAGAAATAAATATAATGGTTAGTATCAATGTAAATAGATGCTGCTTTACTGTCATCGATGCTTGCCTATATAGGGCAGGCAAGATAAGCTCAGTTTATCTTTATCCGTTTTAAGTACAGAAATCGTGACGATTAAAACGAGCAGATAACCTTATTGAACAAAAAGAATTATATTGAACAAAAAGAATGATTGGGCGTGAATGACAGTTTTTGAGTTTACGCTACATCACAATCCATCAATAACAATCAAAAAGAGAGATTCCTATGTCAGATAAATTTATTAAATCAAAAGCAGCCATCGCTTGGGGCCCAAAGCAGCCACTATCTATCGAAGAAGTGGACGTCATGCTACCGCGTAAAGGCGAAGTATTGGTAAAAATCGTTGCCAGCGGTGTGTGTCATACGGATGCGTTTACTTTATCTGGTGAAGACCCAGAAGGCGTATTCCCTGCCATTCTCGGTCATGAAGGCGGCGGTATTGTTGAGCAAGTCGGCGAAGGCGTGACCAGCGTTCAGGTCGGTGACCATGTCATTCCGTTATACACGGCAGAGTGCGGCGTGTGTAAAATGTGCCGCTCAGGCAAAACCAATCTTTGCTCAGCAGTACGCGAGACGCAAGGTAAAGGTTTAATGCCAGATGGCACGACGCGTTTTTATAAAGACGGCGAGCCAATTTACCATTATATGGGTTGCTCAACGTTTTCTGAGTACACGGTTTTACCAGAAATTTCATTGGCCAAAGTCAATAAAGACGCGCCATTAGAAGAAGTTTGCTTGCTTGGTTGCGGCGTGACCACCGGCATGGGCGCGGTCATGAATACTGCCAAAGTCGAAGAGGACGCAACGGTTGCTATCTTTGGTCTTGGCGGCATTGGACTATCCGCAGTAATCGGTGCGGCAATGGCAAAAGCCAGCCGTATCATTGCGATTGATATTAACGAGAGCAAGTTTGAGTTGGCTAAAAAACTAGGCGCAACCGATTGTATTAACCCGAAAGATTATGACAAACCGATTCAAGAAGTTATTGTTGAGCTAACCGATGGCGGCGTTGATTATTCGTTTGAATGTATCGGTAATGTCGATGTCATGCGTTCGGCGCTAGAGTGCTGTCATAAAGGTTGGGGCGAGTCGGTCATCATCGGTGTCGCTGGTGCTGGACAAGAAATCTCAACTCGTCCGTTCCAGTTGGTGACAGGTCGCGTCTGGAAAGGTTCAGCGTTTGGCGGTGTGAAAGGCCGTACGGAATTACCAGGTTATGTCGAGCGCTATCTGGCAGGTGAGATTCCTTTACAAGACTTTATCACCCACACGATGCCAATAGAAGACGTGAATGAAGCGTTTGACTTAATGCACAAAGGCGAGAGCATTCGTACGGTTGTCAATTTCTAAGCGTCGTTACTGACAGCAATATCAAAATCATGGTTTTAACCTGATGACGCTATAATAAAAAATGCTGCTTCAATTTTGGAGCAGCATTTTTTTGCGTCATGGTGTTTTGAAAGCTACAAGATAGTATTAACAGCAATCTCGCAAATGCAAGTATTAAGCACCCTTTTTGTTAATAATTTGATCTGCTAGTGTCGATAAATCTGATGCGATCAAATCTGGTACTGGCACATTTGGTGCGCTAAGCATTTCGTTATATGGGCGAGTTAAAAAGGCACCCTGACAGCCTGCCGCTTGTGCGCCGATAGTATCCCAAAGATGACAAGCAACGAGACATAAGTCTGATGCCTTAACATTAAGCGTATCAGCCACCATTTGGTAAGTTTCAGGTGCTGGCTTGAACTTACTAACAGTCTCAACACTAAAATGCTGCTCAAAGAACTGACTGAGTCCTGCTTTATCTAATGGTGTTGGAGACGCGCTGCTCGCTGAGTTGGTTAGTGTGACCAATCGAAATCCTGCATCACGCAAACGAGCCAGTGCTGGTGCTACATCAGGGTGAGCCGGCAACGCACTCATTCGTTCTTTAAACTCATCGATATCAGACTCTGTCAGCGTCACTTGCCTGATATCTGCAATCATCTGTAGTGCGCCAACACCAATCTCACCAAAAGGTGTATACAGACCAGATAGCGTCATGGTTTGAGAATATAGCACCAGCTGAGCGAACCATTCACGCAAGACGTTTTGCTTGCCAAACACTCGCGTAAAAAAAGGCGTGAGCGTGTCGATATCGAGCAGTGTCTCATTGACGTCAAATACAATGATCGAAGGAAAGCGTTCAAAAGACATAAAGCATCCTTGTATAAAATAACATTTTTATAATGACAGATGGTTTAGTCAGTCATATTCGCCAATTGCTCTAATATGCTGACGTAGTTTTCAACCCCTTGCGCACCGCTGACTAAATGGCGCTCGTTGAAGATAATCGCTGGCACACTTTGAATGCCTTGCTGCTGCCAATGCTGTTCTTCTGCTCGCACTTCTTTTGCAAAGAACTGACCTTCTAGTACTGCCAGTGCCTCACTACGGTCCAGTCCAGTCTCTGCTGCAATGTCAGCAAGTACGTTGATATCAGAGATATTCCTATTATTGGTAAAATGCGCGACAAACAACGCTTGTTTTAACTCATGCATACGCCCTTGTTGATCAGCAAAATGCAGCAGCTGATGCAGATTAAAAGTGTTATGCATACGCGTATCATCATTGAAGTTGAATTCAAAACCAACCTCACGACCAGCTTCCGTCATTCTGATGCGACTGGCATCCGACTCTTCTTTAGTCGAGCCATACTTTTCGATAATGTGCTCACGCAAGTTTTGCCCCTCGCTTGGCATATTGGGGTTTAACTCAAACGGATGCCAATGAATGGTGTGTGCGGTATTGGTTTGCTCAAGGGCTTTTGCCAGTTGGCGATAGCCGATGACGCACCAAGGGCAGACAACGTCTGAGACGATGTCTATTCGGAGTGGTTTTTCTGATGTGTTCATATGTCCTCACAGGTATTGTTATTTGTATTTTATTTGAGATTTTCATAGATGGGTATATCGGGCAGCGCTATCTAAAGGGATTTGCTCGCTGCAAAATAACTCAGTCAATACTAAGAGAATGAGGGATCGATTACAATGTAGTCTGCACAATACTA
>NZ_CAJHAR010000037.1 GCF_904846415.1 Psychrobacter piscatorii
GGGTTTGATTGCTTATTGCTGGTTTCCCTATAAGCCCACCATCAAAAACATGCCTCAGCAGGGACAGGTAGCAACATTATAAATAGTATCAATGAGTTACAATGTGGCTTATCCCGAACTGGGGTTACTATAGCAAACTCAAAATAAAAAGCCTATCTATTGATAGATAGGCTTAAGTCAGTATTAAATAGTGAGTTGTTTAAGTGGTAGTATAGAAACAACACTGGATAACTAGGGTTTGAACTTGACTGTACCACTGGTGCCTGTTGTCATGGCATCGCGAGCAAGCTGATCCTCAAGATGGTTTTTGGCGCTGATGGCATCAGGGTCAGGGCGATGTTCCGAATGTCCACACTTTGTGCATTCGATGTATTCATCTGGCGCTGGCGTGACAATATTTACCTGCACCACAGCGTCCATTTCTTGGCATTTTGGACAGCGCACCCCTGCTAAAAATCGACGCTTAGGGCTTGATGACTGATAGCGCATTTAGATAGCCTCGCGTGTCGTTTGAGCATTGGCAGCATCAGTATTTTTTGCATCAGTGAAACCATTATGGCGTAGCAACGCATCTATACTTGCACTACGGCCACGAAAGTTTTCAAAATTGGTCTTGGCTGGAAAGCTGCCACCAACAGACAAGATCGACTCACGAAAAGCTTTGCCCGTTGCTGGGTTAAAAATACCGTCTTCTTCAAACTTACTAAACGCGTCAGCTGATAGCAGCTCAGCCCATTTATACGAGTAATAACCTGCGGCATAGCCACCTGCGAATATATGACTGAAGCCATTGGCAAAGCGGTTATAATCAGGTGTTTGCATGATAGCGATATCGCTACGCACGGCATTTAGTGTCGTCAAGATACCTTCATAATCAAGTGCTGGTGTATGGGCGTGAATCAGCAAATCAAACAATGCAAACTCGATCTGGCGCAGCGTTTGTAGTCCGCTTTGGAAGTTTTTGACAGCCAATAGCGCATCAAGTTTGTCTTTAGGCAATGGCTCACCAGTGTCGACATGACTGCTAATAAGGGCAATGCCTTCAGCATCCCAAGCCCAGTTTTCCATAAACTGACTAGGAAGCTCGACGGCATCCCATTCGACGCCATTGACCCCTGCGACATCACCGACCGTCACTTGAGTTAACAAATGATGTAAGCCGTGACCGAACTCGTGGAACAAGGTCAACACTTCGTCATGAGTCAATAAGCTAGGCTTGCCATCAAGTGCGGGCGTAAAATTGCCAACCATGAAGCAAACAGGTAGCTGCTGATGGTTTTGTTCCTCATAGTTGTAACGAGATTGAAAACCACTCATCCATGCACCGCCGCGCTTACCGCTGCGCGCAAATAAGTCAAAGTAAAACCCGCCAATCAAGCGATCATCAGCGTCAAACAGCTGATAAAAGCGTACATCATCGTGCCAGCGTGATACAGAATGGCCATCTGCACCCTCATAGCTTTGCTCTTGTACTGTAATACCGTATAGACGTTCGACGATGGCAAACAAACCACTAGTCACTTTTGGCAGTGGGAAGTAAGGACGAATCTCTTCTTGCGACAAGCTAAATTCACTTTGTTTAACTTTTTCAGCGATATAGGCGCTATCCCAAGGTTGCAATTCATCAATGCCATAGTCCTGCGCACATCTCTGTAACTGTGCTAAATCTTTCTGCGCGGCTGGGGTCGCTTGGGCCGCCAAGTCACGTAAGAATGTCTCTACTTCTAAGACACTGTCTGCCATCTTAGTCGATAGAGATACTTCAGCATAATTATCAAAGCCCAATAATTTGGCCTTTTGCTCACGTAAGGTGAGAATTTGGCTCATGATGTCGGCATTGTTTAATGACTCACCTTTAGCATTGGTATGCGTATCAAATTCAGAGGCGCGCGTGACATAAGCATGATACAGCGTCTCACGCAGGCTGCGATCGTCCGCATGAGTCATGATCGCTAGATATACAGGAATGTTCAAGCTTGCGACATAATAAGGCGTCGGAAGCGCGTCTATATCGATTTGACTCAGGGTGCCATTAGCAAGCTCACGAGCCTTGTACTGCTCACCTGCATCTGCCAATAACGCCAAACCGCTCTCTGTTAAGCCTTTTAGCTGACTCTCTTCTAAAGGTAATGCAAAGGCTTGGGTTGCATCCAAGATATGATCTGAGAATGTCGCAGATAAAGTAGATAGCTCACTTTGAATAGCAGCAAATTTCTCTTGCTCCGCCTTAGGTAATGCCACCCCTGATAACTCAAAGCTACGTAGTGCCAGTTCAATTGCCCGCGCACGTGCAGGCTCAAGTGCCGCAAAAAACTCGGTATCATTAACGATCGTTTGATAGCGGGTAAAAAGTGGCTGATGTTGACCAACCCGTGTTCCGTAAGCCGACAACTTGGGCAGCAGCTCGTGGTGGACATGACGAATCTCATCGTTACTCATCACGCCATTGAGGTGCGATAAGACTCCCCAGCTACGATCTAACGCTAGATTAATATGATCAAACTGCATGACATCTGATAATGCTTGCTCAGCGTTTAATTTTGCAGTGTCAGTACCATTGTCAGCCACCGCCGTCAAGTTATCTAAAAAACTATTGGCATCGTCGATAGCATTGATGACTTGGGTTTGTAATGTACTTGGCGCAGCATTGGTAAAATCAACAAGGCGCAAATCTGAAGAAGGAATAGTCATAAAGGTATCCGATATTAATGATTATTATTAAAAAAACATTCGGCAAACGTAGCTTTTAAATCGCGCTTGATACGAGCTAACTTTGCGACGTACTACGATTCGCGCCATTTGAAATTTATATTTAGTTATATAAAAGATGGGTTCATTTAGTCAAAATACAACCTGAGTACTTATAAACTAAAAGTGAATGCTCAAAGGAAACGACAAATAATGTAGTAAGCTGAGATAGTATAAATCTTTAACAATACAGATTGCTCTACTTACAAAGCGCTATCATTTGCTTGCAAATTAACCCTATAGCGAATGAGGGGTAGCTGTTAGCATCAATATAAAGGAATTCAAAAATTGTACGCCGATCAGGTGTATGGATAAAGCATGGACAAAAACTATTGATGAATTGATAGCATGATTTGTTGTTTACCGACAATGATCAGAGCTGCTATTAGTAAGAGATAAGGCAAGATGCCATGACATTGTACTCATAAAAGAATGTACAAAATCGAAAGTAAATGATAATAAAACAAGGAGCAATATATGAAAGCGACTCTTAAAAGCTTACGTGAAACCAAAGCAAATCCAGCGGTAAGTATCTTTGTTAAGACTCACCGAGCACATCCAGCCAACGAGCAAGATCCTATCGCTCTAAAAAATCAGTTGAAAGTTGTCGAAGATCGCTTAAACAAAGAATATGATAAGAGCACAGCGACGACCATCTTAGACAACATCCATGCAAAGACTAAAGAATTAAATCATAACTATAATCTCGATACTTTAGCGATATTTGCTAGTACAGATGATGTGCAAATCGTCCGTATGCCAATTGATACGACAGAGCGCGTCGTGATATCAGACAGCTTTGCTACCCGTGATTTGGTGCGTGATATGGCCAGTGCGGTACATTACTATACAGTCGTCTTAACCCGTGATAATTCTCGTTTGATTGAAGCATCAAATGATCGCGTCATCAGAGAATTTGATAAAGATGATGACATACAAAATAACATGGAAAACATCCAGTTCCCTGTTGAGAATAATGGGCTATATACCACAGGTGACGGTGGGTCAGATCGCTCATCGAATAATGAAAGCAGCCACTTAAAAGAATACTTTAATCAAGTCGATAAAAGCGTACAAGAGCTATGGGGTGAGCATAAAATGCCACTCGTGATCGTTGGTGACGCCAAAAACATCGGTTACTATAAAGAAGTCTGTGATCGTCCAGACAACATCATTGCTACCGTGTCAAATGCCACTAATTTAGAAGATGGAAGCGCTCAACATATCGTTGATAGTGTACAAGAAGCGGTAGAAGAATATCGTACATCATTACATCATGCTGCTCTAGGCGAAATCGATAAAGCCCGCGGTGCGAATATGCTGCAGACTGATCTACAGGAAGTATATCGTAGCGCATTCCAAGGTGCTGGCGAGACTCTCTATGTACGTCGTGGCTATATCCAATCTGCCAAAATTGATGAAAAAGCGCAAACTTTAAGCCTTGCAAGCGACGCTAGCGCAGAAGGCGTGACTGATGATGCAATCGGTGAAATCATCGAGCATGTTATCCATAATGGTGGTGAGGCTGTATTTATGCCACAAGATATTATGGGTGAAGATCAACCGATTGCGTTGGTTACTCGCTACTAATTGGGTCATGTCCTGATCAGTGTCACTTGATTAAATGAATTATAAATCAAGTCATTGATACCGTATAAATATAATAAAAAGCACTGGTTCAATATGAACCAGTGCTTTTTTAATGTCTGGTATTTGTATGGCACAAGACAGAAGTGAGCGTACGTAAGTTTTGTAAGGTTCAGAATAGAGCGATATTTATCATTATGGTGCACGATGTTCTATGATAGTGCGCTTTTTAATTTGTCTATTAATCAATTGATGGTTCACTTAACTTAATATTACGAACCATACTGATCTCTTATTTTTGAGATGACATCAATCGCGCTCATATTTAGTAAAACCTATACATATCAGTCTATAAGAGAGCTAAAAGGATGTTTTCTTCTGGAAAAAAATGCGACCGATATAGCAAGTTTTTCAGTACGCCAATCTCACTCTTGGCGAAAAATAACAGATAAATTAATAGTGATGAATTTTGGCTGGCATAAGGCTTGCACTGTAGATAATACAAGGTTAACTACCGTTTATTACTAATCTAAGAGCTAAAAAAATGCCGTCTAGGGTTCCGATACAGTAGAGGAAGCACGTTTTCCCACACTATATGACTGGTCCGAGAGATGGCGGTTCGAAAGAACTACACGGAGGGATAAAAGCCCGGGAGACTCTAAGTGACACTGATCACTTAAGCTCATAACTGTGGAGTTTTTTATGTCATCCGTTTCAATCACTACTACCGATAGTTCGTCTTCAGATCACTTCACCATGCCTTTACCAGGTAGCCATCATTGGTGCGGTCGAATCAATAAAAATACTGTATTAACGCTCAAATCACTGGCAGCCAATGCCAATGCTAGCCTATATGTGGTCAATGCTGATGAGAAGCTTGAGCGCTTCAATATGCCAGACAGCCTAAAAGCACAGCACACACTATATTTATCTGAAGGTCACGTACTTTACTCCGATATGGGGCGAGTGATGGCTTCTATTATCAGCGATGACCATGGCTGGAATGATGCCATTTGTGGCCCTAGCACCGCTGCGATGATCAGCAAACAATATGGTAAAAAAACCTTCCAAGATGCTCGTAATGAGCGCTATCAAAACGGTTTGGATGGGCTACTGACAGAGATGTCGAAGTTTGCCCTGAATGAGAGCGACCTTACGGCAACTGTCAATCTGTTTTCCAAAGTCACCCCTGATTTACAAGGGCAGCTATCTTATATCGCTGCTGACAACACCAACCAATCTATTGCCCTGCGGTTTGAGATGAATTGCTTAGTATTCATCTGTAATGCCCCGCATCCACTTGATCCTTCAGATAGTTATGATCCGGCTGACATTGAGTTAACCATTCAGCAGGCAGCACCTATCGTACCAAAGGTAGAGTTTGATATCTGCCGTGATTCTTGCGCGCAAAACCAGCGTGGGTTCGAGAATAATGCTCGCTATTTTGGTGACTATGAGAATGCTTAGTCAACGTTATGTTTAGTAGTCGCATAAGATAATTCCGTAATTATAAATTTCTAATTTTTGACTGAAAAAACGCTTTTATATAGATCCGTTTAACCTATATCTGGCCCCATCACGTTTAAAAACAGTCATACCAACTAAGATAAGAGAGCACACCCATGACAACTAACAATGATATCAAGAATAAAAAAGAATCTACGCAAAATTCAGCGTCAATTGATCTCAAGCAAATTAAACTGCGTGAAATTTGTGCTGCTGGAGAAGGATGGATGGCAGAGGTCAAACAAAACCAGACTTTGCGCATTATAGATACTGAAGGCAATCAGGCAGTAGATACGTTGTTTATAAGCTGTGCTGATACGGCTGAACGTTATAGTGCTACGGATACTTTGGCACAAAATCAAAAGCTATTTTTGGAGATGGGTAGTCAGCTATTCACTAACAGAGGGCGCGTCATTGCCACTATCACAGATGATACCTGTGGTCGCCATGATACCTTGGGCGGAGCATGCTCATGCGAGAGTAATACCGTGCGTTACGCGCATGATACTTATCCAATGCATAGTTGTCGAAATAACTTTATGCACACACTAGCGACGCACCCCATTGCTCAAAAGCATGGTTTGACCCTACGTAATATTGGTCCAAATATCAATTTCTTCATGAATGTTCCTATCACGCCCGATGGTAGTTTGGCATTTGATGATGGTATCTCAGCGCCTGGTAAATATGTCGATATCACCGCTCAAATGGACATGATTGTCCTCATATCAAACTGTCCTCAGCTCAATAATCCCTGCAATGGCTATAACCCCACGCCAATTGAGCTTGTAGTCTATGAGTAAGTGAGACGTTTTTAAATAAGACGACACTACATATTAATAAGAAAGCTGAGGAAATTGTGATGTTTAAAAAAGTATTGATTGCCAATCGCGGTGCTATTGCTTGCCGGATCATACGCACTTTAAAACAAATGGGTGTCGGTTCAGTCGCCGTCTACACCGACGCAGATCGCGGATCACTACATGTCAGTCAGGCTGATGAGGCCATAAAAATAGGGTCTGGTCCTGCCAGCGATAGCTATCTGAATATGGACAAAGTGTTGCAAGCAGCGATTGATTCAGGTGCTGAGGCCATTCATCCTGGCTATGGGTTTTTGTCAGAAAACGCTGCCTTCTGTGATCGTTGTGCAGCGGTTGGTATCGCTTTTATTGGGCCGACATCTGAGCAGCTGCTTAGCTTTGGGCTCAAGCATACGGCTCGTAAGCTCGCCATTGAGAGTCAAGTGCCCTTGTTACCAGGTAGCGAGCTGCTACAAGATATAGACGAAGCATTACGTGAGGCTGAGCGCATTGGCTACCCTGTGATGCTAAAAAGTACGGCAGGTGGCGGTGGTATCGGCATGCGCCTAGTCTGGAATGAGACTGAGCTAAAAGATGCTTATGATTCTGTCCATCATTTGGCGCAAAGTAACTTTAGTGATGCCGGTCTTTATCTTGAAAAGTTTGTAGAACATGCTCGTCATATTGAGGTTCAAGTATTCGGTGACGGGGCAGGTAATATCATCACTTTGGGTGAGCGTGATTGCTCTATCCAACGGCGCAATCAAAAGGTCATTGAAGAGACGCCAGCGCCGCTATTATCAGATGCACAAAGACAAAACCTGCAACAGGTGGCAACCCAGTTGATGCAGCAGGTCAACTATCGCTCTGCTGGTACCGTTGAGTTTGTGATGGATGTATCGACCCAAGCGTTTTATTTTTTGGAAGTGAATACCCGCTTACAAGTTGAGCATGGGGTTACCGAAGAGATTTATCAGGTAGATTTGGTGCGCTGGATGATTGAGCTGGCAGCAGGCGAGTTTTTATTGCCAGAACTGCCATTACAGGCGTCAGGACATTCGATTCAGGTTCGTCTATATGCTGAAGATCCTATCAAAAGCTTTCAGCCGAGCACGGGTATTTTGACGGATGCCTATTTTGATACAGCAGCGCGGGTTGAGACTTGGATAGAAACGGGTAGCGAGATATCAGCCTTTTACGACCCGATGCTGGCAAAAATTATCGTCACAGCACCTGACCGCACGCAAGCACTAGCAAAGATGAGTCAAAGCTTATCGGCATCACGCATGGCAGGTCTTGAAACCAATCTCGAGTATTTGCAGCAGATCGTAGCCTCAGAGACGTTTAGTGAAGGTACGCAAACGACTCGGTTTTTGAATACCTTTGCTTGGCTTAGCCAAAAAATCGAAGTGATACAGTCAGGCGTACAGACGGCCGTACAAGATGTGCTTGGTCGTCAGGGCTACTGGGATGTGGGCGTACCACCATCAGGGGCGATAGATGGTTTGAGCCTCAACACGGCCAATCAGCTTTTGGACAATCCATTTAACACCGCAGGTCTTGAGTGTGTGGTCACGGGACCGACACTGCGGTTCCATTGTGACAGTCAAATCGCCATCACAGGCGGTGAAATGGCATGTACGCTGGATGGTGAAATACAGCAAATGTGGCAAACCATCACAGTGAATAAAGGTCAAACGCTTGTTTGCGGCAATATCACCTCAGGCTGTCGCAGCTATATTGCAATCAAAGGAGGTATAGGGGTCCCTGAATATTTGGGCAGTCAGGCGACCTTCAGTTTAGGTCGGTTTGGTGGACACGCTGGTCGTAACTTGCTCATCGGCGATATGTTACCGATTAAACAGTATGACATAGCTAACGATATCAACGTATTACCTATTGCTCAGCGACCAAAGTTTGATGGGGTATGGCAAATCGCGGTGATGTATGGGCCACATGGCGCGCCAGATTTCTTTACCGATGCTGATGTGACGCAGTTCTTTGGACATGAATGGGAGGTGCATCACAACTCTAGCCGTACTGGTATCCGCCTGGTTGGGCCTAGACCTGAATGGGCGCGTGAAGATGGCGGTGAAGCGGGGTTACATCCATCAAACATCCATGACAATGCCTATGCGGTTGGAGCGATTGACTTTACTGGCGACATGCCGATTATTTTGGGTCCTGATGGTCCAAGTTTAGGCGGATTTGTTTGCTTGAGCGTCATCGTCGCCGGTGAGCGTTGGAAAATGGGCCAGCTAAAAGCGGGTGATCGAGTACAGTTCGTCCCTATCAACTACGAGCAAGCCGCAAAGCTCCATCAACGCTATGACGATATGCTGCGTGCTGATCACTGTGATTTGGTGGATTATGATTTACCCATCACGGCAGATGAGACCACCTTACAGACAGCCATATTGGACACATTACCTATCGATGGTGATCAGCCCAAAGTGGTCTACCGTCCTGCAGGCGACAGTTATCTGCTGATTGAATATGGTGAGCAGGTGCTTGATTTGCAATTGCGTTTTCGCGTTCAGGCATTAATGGAGTGGCTACAAGCGCAGCAGATTGATGCCATCATCGATTTGACCCCGGGCATTCGCTCATTGTTGGTGCATTACCACTCTTTAAAATTGCCACAAACTGACCTACTAGCGATGCTCAAAGACGCAGAAAACGCGTTACCCGATATCAAGCACATGCAAGTACCTTCCAGAATCGTCCATCTCCCCATGACATGGGCGGACTCACAGACCAAACTGGCAACGGAGAAATACCAGCAACTGGTCTATCCTGATGCGCCTTGGTGCCCTGACAATATCGAATTTATTAGACGTATCAACGGTTTGGCTTCTGCTCAAGCGGTCAAAGACATTGTCTATGACGCCAGCTATCTCGTCATGGGACTCGGCGATGTCTATCTCGGTGCGCCTGTTGCCACGCCGCTCGACCCGAGACATCGCTTGGTCACGACCAAATACAATCCAGCCAGAACATGGACACCAGAGAACGCTGTGGGCATCGGCGGTGCTTATATGTGTATTTATGGCATGGAAGGCCCAGGCGGTTATCAGTTTGTTGGTAGGACGCTACAAATTTGGAATCGTTACCGCTCGCATCCAAGTTTTGAAGCTGAAAAACCTTGGCTACTGCGATTTTTTGATCAAATTCGTTTTTATGAAGTCAGCGAAGAAGCACTGCTATCCATGAGAGCGGCGTTTAAGGCAGGTGAGCTGGCGATTGAGGTCGAGGATTCTGTGCTCAATTTGGCTGATTATTACCACATGCTACATGAGAACAAAGACAGTATTCAGACATTTAAAGATCAGCAGCAGGCTAACTTTGATGCTGAACGACAACGCTGGAAACAACAAGGGCTGGATCAGTATATTGGCGACAATATTGACACAGTGGAGGTGTTATCAGATATCACCGTGCCCGAAGGCGGCATGGTCGTGAACGCTCACATGATGGGTAGCGTCTGGAAGATTTCTTGTGCGGTAGGTGATGTCATCAATGAAGGCCAGACTTTGGCGATCATAGAAGCGATGAAAATTGAGATACCGATTGTCTCACCTGTTGCCATGCAGGTCGTGAGTATCGAGATTGAGATTGGCATGACGGTGAAACCCGAGCAGCCTTTATTTGTACTGGTACCCGTTGCTGTTAACGAAGCGCAGGTAACAGACATCGCGATCTAGCAGGTTTTGTAAGAAGGCATCTGGTCGATATTCAAAAAATACCGACAATCATATTTGAGAATAAGAGAGAACACTCATGCAAAAGAATTGGACGATTAACGATTGGCAAAGCGGCTATTGCAACGGTCACATTCAGCTCAGCGACTTGCTAGAGTACGTGGCAAGCATCGACAATGATGACAACGCTTGGATTGAAATTGCAACGCCTGATCAACTTACCGCACAGATTGAAAGTATCGCGGCGCAAAATGCCAAAGACTTACCGCTATACGGCATACCGTTTGCCGTGAAAGATAACATCGATGTGGCAGGATTTCATACCACGGCAGGATATACAGCGCCTTTGTATTTGGCTGAGAACGACGCGCATGTGATTGCCAAGCTTAAAGCTGCAGGCGCTATCGTTATCGGTAAAACCAATCTCGATCAGTTTGCCACAGGGTTGGTAGGGACGCGCTCTCCTTATGGTGCCGTGAGCAATAGTTTTAATCCCGACTATATCAGTGGTGGTTCAAGCTCAGGCTCCTCCGTCAGTGTCGCCAATGGAGTAGTACCTTTTGCGCTAGGCACAGATACGGCAGGCTCTGGACGAGTACCAGCTGGGCATAACAATATTGTAGGTTTGAAGCCAACCAAAGGCTGGTTCTCCAGTACTGGTCTCATTCCAGCTTGTCGCTTGCATGATGTGATCTCTATCTTTGCGCTTAGCGTTGATGACGCATGGCAAGTAGCTCAGATAATGAAAGGCTACGATGCAGAGGATGATTATAGCCGCGTCCATCCTGCCACTGCGCCAGTTGCCTTTAGCCTTGGCAAAGTCGCGATTCCTGATACCCTAACATTCTATGGTGACAGTCAGTCACAGCAAGCGTTTGAGCTGGCTATTTCAAAGTTACAAGCCATGGGTTACGAGGTCACGCCAATAGATTTTACAGTTTTTGATGCGTTAGCGGATACCCTCTACAACGATAGCTGGGTCAGTGAACGTACCTTTGCAGTCGAGCAGCTTGTGGCGCGTGATGAGCTGCTACCCATTACCCGTCAAATCATTAGCCAAGCCGATAACTATAGCGCCGTTGATGCGATGAGCGCTGAGTATACGCGCGCTGCACTCAGCCGCCAAATTCAGCAAGTGCTGTCTGAGTTCGATGCCTTAATAGTTCCTACCGCACCGACCATCTATACCATCGATGCAGTCAACGCGGATCCGTTAACCAAGAACAGTCACATGGGCGCGTATACCAATTTTGTGAATTTGGCTGACTTATCGGCATTGGCCTTACCAAATGTGATTGCGGATGATGGATTACCACGCGGCATCACCTTAATTGCGCCCGCTTGGCACGATGAAGCATTGGCCAATTTCGGTCATCAGTGGCAAACCGCTCTCGATATACCGATGGGTACGTTAGAACATCACTATCAATCTGAACCAGCTCAAACTACTAAATCGCCATCGCTTATACCGCTTAGTACCGTATTTTCTAATGATAGCAGTGTGGAGTTAGCAGTGGTTGGGGCGCATTTGAGTGGTATGCCGCTCAACTATCAGCTGACCGATCGCGGCGGTGTATTGTCCGAACAAACTCAAACGGCAGCGACCTATCAGCTATTTGCCTTAGCAGGAGCAACACCTGCCAAACCAGGACTTATGCGCCATAACGACGGACGCGCCATCGAGGTAGAAGTCTGGCGTATTCCTACCGCAAGGTTTGGCGAAATCGTTAACGAGGTACCTGCGCCATTAGGTATCGGCAACGTTGAGCTGGCAGACGGTCGCTGGGTGAAAAGCTTTATTTGCGAACCATATGGCTTTGAAGGCAGTACCGATGTGACCCTATTTGGTGGCTGGAGGGCGTACATCGCCAAGCAGTCAGAACCTATTGTTTAGAGTAGATAGTAGACGCACAAATTTACGCATGATCTAAAACAGCAGCACTTGCCATGTCATTTTCCCTAATGGCATCGCAAACACTTATCAGCAGACACTCTCATAATGAGACTGTCTATATTCAAGGAGTAAGACTCATGAATCGACGCTTATTTACTTTTGCCGTTCTCTCAAGCTTTATGCTATTTGGTTGTGACAACACGGCCACCGTATCCGCACCTGAAGGCGAGGCGGCACCAGAAAAAGTCACCGCCGCAAATGATGATCCAATCTCTATCGGTTACAGTGATTGGCCTGGCTGGGTAGCGTGGCAGATTGCGATTGATAAAGGCTGGTTTGATGAAGCTGGCGTAAATGTTGAGTTTAAGTGGTTTGATTACTCGGCCTCGTTATCTGCTTTTGCGTCCAACCAATTAGACGCCATTTCTGTGACCAATGGCGACAACCTTGTCAACGCTGCGAGTGGTAGTGAAGGCATTATTATTTTGGTCAATGACTATTCGGCAGGTAATGATCAGATCATTGCAAAGCCCGGTATCACGAGCATAGCGGACCTAAAAGGCAAATCGATTGGGGTTGAAAAAGGCTTGGTTGATCATCTACTGCTCAATAGTGCGCTGACTGACAACGGCCTCACGGAAGCGGACGTGACACTGGTGAATGCCACCACCAACGAGCTGCCACAAGTTTTCACCAATGACAGTATTGATGCAGTTTCTATCTGGCAGCCCAACGCCAATCAAGCGCTAAAAAACGTACCGAGCGCAAAGGCTATCTATACCTCAGCGGACAAGCCGGGGCTTATTTATGACACTTTAGCGGTCAGTCCCGCCAGTTTATCTGCACACAAAGCTGAGTACGCCAAAATTATCCAAGTGTGGGGCAAAGTCGTTAACTATATCAATGATCCTGCTACCAGAGAGGATGCGATTGGCATTATGTCTAGCAAGGTCAACGTCCCTGCTGAACAATATAAAGACTTTTTGAATGGGACGAAGCTGATGAGCTTAGAAGACAATAAAAAGGTTTTTGAAAAGTCTGATGCGTTGAGCTCTATCTATGGCTCAAGCTATCACGTTAACCAGTTCAATATCGACAATCAGATTTATGATCAACAGCTAGATATCGATAAATTGATCTATCCCAACCTAATTACTCAGTAAGGTTAAGCGATATTTAATCTAGTAGTTACTGTGTCGTCATCATCATCTTAGAGGGTAGCTCATGAGTCATATCAATAAACATCTCACCAAGAAAACCAAGCTTGGGCTCAATGTACTCTCATTTTTGATTCCAATCTTATTATGGTGCGCGGTCAGCTATCTGCCCTTTATTTGGCATCCGCAAGTTGAAATCACTGAGGCAGGTGTGAGCACTTATCTGCAAGAAGGCAGTCGCATTGATAGGTCAGTATTTTATCAAGAAGCGCAGGACGCGATGGCATCTGACACACCGCCCCCGCAAGGCAAACTGGTCAACCCAATCTATCTGCCAGCGCCTGACGAGGTGGCTACAGCAATGTTTACCGCCTTTGTCACGCCGCCTGCGCAAGCGGATGGTCCGTGGTTACATGAGAGCCTTTGGCAAAGTATACGTACCGTATTTATTGCTTTTCTTCTCTCATCAATAGTTGGAATCCCACTAGGGCTAGTGTGTGGGTTTTCTCAAAAAATCGCTCAGATTACTCAGCCCTTTGTCGAGTTTTTTCGCTACCTGCCAGCACCTGCGTTTGGCCCGTTAGCGGTCGCCATACTGGGTATTTACGATGGTCCCAAAATTGCCATCATCGTGATTGGGACATTGTTTCAGCAGATTTTGATTATTGCCAATACCACACGTACGATGGATCTTAGCTTGATTGAAGCGGGATATACCCTTGGTACTACCAAGCTCAAAAGCTTTTTTTATGTGCTCCTGCCTGCCGTACTGCCTGATGTTTATCGAGACTTGCGTGTGCTATTGGGCTGGGCATGGACATATCTGATTGTCGCTGAGCTGATAGGGACGACATCAGGTATCACATGGTTCATCGTCCAACAAGCCCGTTATCAGCAATTCGATAATGTCTATGCAGGTATTCTTCTCATTGGGTTTATCGGGCTGGGAACAGATATATTGTTATACCAGCTTGGTAAAAAACTCTTCAAATGGAAAGCGAGTATTTAAATGATGACTAATAATATGACCGCTTCAGGCTCGGTAGATAGTGCTTCAATAAATAGTGCTTCGGTAGACAAGGCTCACGCCAACTCTCACAGTACGACTGATGAGTATTTCAAAGCGCTCTATCAGCGAGATGTGATATTACAGGTAGATAAGCTGACGCAATCATTCGATCAGGGCGGCAGCAAAAAGGTAATCCTAAAAGATGTCAGTTTGCAGATTCATGAGCGTGAGTTTGTTTGCGTGATTGGTCCATCAGGTTGTGGCAAGTCGACGTTAGGGCGCATCATTGCAGGTTTGGACGCTTATCCTAGTGGCGAGGTAATCGTTGATAAAGAAGTGGTCAAAGGTCCCAGCGCCAGTCGTGGCATGGTTTTTCAGGGTTATACCTTATTTCCTTGGAAAACCGTCAAACAAAATGTCATGTTCGGCCCCATCATGGAAGGCCGTAGCAAGTCAAACGCCGAGCGTAGCGCCCGTGAATGGTTGGATATCGTGGGTCTGAGCAAATACGAAAACCATTACCCGCATCAACTGTCAGGAGGCATGAAGCAACGTGTCGCCATTGCACGAGCGCTTATCAATGAACCCAAAGTACTCATCATGGATGAGCCCTTTGGCGCGCTTGATCCGTATACTCGCCAAAAGATGCAAAAGCATCTGCTGGATCTCTGGCGCAATATCGACATTACTATTGTGTTTATCACGCATGATATGGACGAGGCAGTGCTGCTCTCAGATCGCATTGTGGTATTAAAAGCCAATCCCGGTGAGGTGCAAGACATTATCGAAGTACCACTTGCACGGCCACGTGACCCTGATATCGTCACGGACAGCCAATTTTTGCAATTGAAAGCTCGTATCAACAATATCGTTCACAATCCGCAGCCACAGCCGGACTTCGATCCTGCTTTGGCTGAGATGCCAGATATCCCGCGTATGGTACCTTTGGATAAAAAAGATCAGCAGATCAATCATTAATATTAACGGCTAAAAAATCATATAGTTACTAATTATCACTGTTGTCAGTGATACCGTGCCACGGTTATGTATTCTTTTTATTGTGCATGACCGCGTCATACGATATCAGTCTCATTTAGCAAGACGATTACCGATTATATTTGATTAACTGCTGCTGATAAATACGACTGCTGTTATACTCAGTAGCGTATTCATTTGCTTATCGACCTTTTTATGACTACCACCTCTTTTGTTTTAACCAGCTATAACATTCACAAAGGCATGTCACCCCTAAACCGTCAGGTGAAAATGCAAGGTATTGCTCAAGCGCTAGAAACTGTGGGTGCGGATATATTGTGTCTACAAGAAGTTCAGGGACAAAACCTCAAACGCAACATGCAATACAATGAGTACCCTAATCAGTCTCAGCATGAGTGGTTTGGCGAGTTTTTAGATCTAGAAAATAGCTATGGAAAAAATTCAGAATACGAGAATGGTCATCACGGCAATGCCGTATTAAGCCGATTCCCGCTAGACCCAAAACACAATGTCAATATTACCGTCAATAGGCTGGAGCAGCGCGGCGTCCTACATTGTGAAGTGCAGCCTATCGGTTGGGAGCGGCCAGTCGTGGTGCTATGCGCGCATCTAAATTTATTTGAGCGCGATCGTATCAAGCAATATCAGGCTATCAGCGATTATGTAAAAAATGAGATTGCACCTGATCAACCGCTCATCTTGGCAGGCGATTTTAACGATTGGAAAAAAATGTCTTGCGACAAACTGGCTACTGAGCTTGGCATGATAGAAGCATTTAAACACTGTCATGGCAAATTGCTACCGACGTTTCCAGCAAAACTGCCAGTACTCAGCCTAGATCGTATCTATCTGCGTAATTTGGTCGTCAAAGACGCATGGGTACATAGTGGAAAGCCGTGGTCATCACTCTCGGATCATTTGCCGATTAGTGCAGAACTGATGCTGCCATAATACTTTCTTAATACTTTGTGATGATTTGCTCGGATACACTGCCTTGATAATCTATCGAGACTAAAACATTTTTTTAGCAAAAATCCTATCGACTAAAATCGTCCCTTATGAAATAGTCACCTAACGTAAGATAAATAGTAACCATGCCCTAATAAATAAAATATAAGGATATTCTGCAATGGCAACGCCAGCTACTAATGACAACAATCAGCAACCTCAACTCCCCAATACCCAGCACGCTGCACTAATACGTGAATTCGGTGAACCAGAAGTAATGATATATCAGGATGGTGTCGATATCCCTGAATTACAGGACGATCAGGTATTGGTCAAAGTCGCCTACGCCGGTATCAACCCTGTCGATTATAAGACCCGCCAAGGCAAAGGCTGGGGCGCAGAAAATATCCAAAAACAAAAATTCGATAACGACCAGTTTGCTATTTTAGGATTTGATGTATCAGGTACAGTGGTTAGTCGTAATAGCGATGCGTTCGCTGTTGGAGATCGCGTTGCCGCCTTGACCTTTACTGGTGGTTGCTATGCGCAATATGTGGCGGTAGACACCAAAATGCTTGCGAAAGTGCCAGAGAATGTCACATTAGAGCAAGCAGGGGCATTGCCATGTATCGGACAAACGGCGATACAGTTTATAGATTTTGCTGACATTCAAGCAGGTGAGCATGTCGTAATCAATGCACCAGCAGGCGGCGTCGGTCACTTATTAATACAGCTATTAATGGACAAGGTGAGTCGTGATGATATTAAGGTCACCGTCATTTGCTCACCAGAAAAATATGCCAAGCTCGGTGAGCTTATCGATACCGACAAGCTGGCAGGCTGGATTGATTATACCAAAGATGAAGCGTTTCCTGATTTGCAAGCCGACGTGCTGCTTGACTTAGTTGGCGATGAAGCAGGTGTTCGCGCGCTGAGTGTGCTCAGATCGGGCGCGCGCGTGAATGTGTTGCCAACCATTTGGGTCGATAAACTCAAAGAAGCTGGCAAAGAGAAAAACCTAGAAGTATCAGGTTATAAAGCGCAGCGTAGTGGTGACGATATGGCGCGTGTTTTACAGCAAGTCGCTGACGGTCAATTAACCTTGAAAATCCAAAAAATATATCCACTCTCTGAGGTTGTGGCCGCTCATCATGAATTACAAAAGGGCAATGCATTCGGTAAAATCGTCCTTGCTGCTTCTGAATAAGAGGCGCTCACCTGTTTTTTTTGAAATCATAGGATCCTTTACGTACTTCATAAAACTCTACAAGAATGGTGTCTCTGACAACACAACAGGCCTACTCTCTAATGTTGTCTGCTGTAGGATAGTGAGAGACACACTGATAAATGAAGTAATAACAAAGGATGTTATATGACTATGAATAAAGACATTGAGAATAAAGATACAGAAAATAAAAAAACAGACGAAAAAGTCACGGATCATGTCGCCTATGAAGCGCAAGTGCGTAAAGAAATAGAAGCATGGAAAAACCCTGATAAAGGCATTTTGGACAAAGCTTTTGCGGCACTTAATACACCTATTATCGCGGCAGGTGATGCACTAATGGATGTGCCACAATTTGGCGATTCTTTAAAAAAAGCAACTGAGCAAACCATCAGTACTTTGAGTAATGCCGCCAATTGGACATTGAACACTCAAGACGTTATCGAGAGCTATCAAGAGGAAACTAATATTGAAGGCTCGTCAATCAAGACGCTTTCTGATATCAAACATGTACCAATTGCAGTTGTCGATAAACAAGTCAAACTTTTCAAAAGTAAATATGTCGCGCTCACCAGTGCGCAAGGTGTGACGACAGGTGTGGTTGGCTGGGTAGGTATTCCTGCTGATGTAATGGGTCTTATCACTGCCAATCTACGCGCTATCGGAGAGTATGCGACTTACTATGGCTTTGACATGAATGATAAAGGCGAGCAGTTGTTTGCCATGTCTTTGTTGGCGGTGGCTACTTCTGCCTCTGCTGAAGCGCGCAAAGCAGCACTGGATGATACCCGTGCGATGATTAAAGATCCAAAAACGCAGGCATTTAATCAGATTAATGAAGAGGTCATGTCGCGGGTACTGCGCCAAACAGCAACCAAAGTGGCGACCAATATGGTCAAAACGAAAGCAGCGCAAATCATTCCTGCGGTGGGTGCAGTAGTGGCAGGTGGTGTTAATGCCAACTATACGGCCAATGTCTGCGAAGCGGCGCATCAATGCTACCGTGAACGTTTTTTAGATCGCCTTGCATAGGTAATCGTTTACTCAACATGACCATGGCAGTTTTAACGTGCAAGCATTTGCCGAAATGTTAGGCTGATTCGTCCAGTATCGACAGTCTTTGTTTTAGTGATAGTATGTTTCCAAAAGGTTTGTGTATTACCGTGCATGACAATTAATTGACCAGACTCAAGATAAAGCGCGACTTTGTCTTGGGTTTTTTTGTGCTTAAAGACAAACTTGCGCGTGGCACCAAGGGATAAAGACGCAATGATTGGTTGATGACCGAGCTCTTTTTCATCATCGGCATGATAGCCCATACCATCAGTGCCAGTTGGATAGTAATTAAGCAAGCAGGTGTTAAAATGCGCCTCAATACCCATTTTTGCCAAAGATTTTTCTACATGTTGTTTCACGTGGAACACTGTATCTGACCATGGAACTGTCTTTCGCGTGTGCCCTGAATACTGGTAATCTACATCCGTGTCTCCCATCCAGACAATTTGGCGAGTCGTCACATGAGTTTTACCAAACAACGTTACCATATCTGATTGCCAAGGCAACTCATTTAGCAATGTATTGTAGAGGACACTGGCATCGTCTATGACTATGCCTAAATCGTTTACATCACCATCATAGGGCAATATATTATCTGTGGGTGCAGGCGCAAAAAGGTCAGTCATAGATCAATAGTTATCTCTCATTATTTGCTGCGTTGATAATGCTCTTGAATGATCTGAGCACACAGTTTGGGCGCTTCCATTGGCAGCAGGTGACCATAGTCTAGCAAGGAGATTATGCTGCTATCAGGCACAAATTTTTGCCATTGCTGTCTTACCTTATCATTGATGAATAAAGTAGGCTTACCGGTAATCAGCGTGTAAGGACAGCGCAGTTTTTTGAGTGCGGCATCGATATGAGGCGCGCTGAAATAGTTGGCCAGCTCTTGCTCTGGAGCAAAAATTAAGCTGTAGCTTCCATTTGGATTTTTGCTCAAGCTCTGTTCGGCAAATACCTGCAAATGCTCGTCATTGATGCGTCTATAAGCACGCTGCGCACGCAAGTTTTCATAATAAGCATCGACACTCGGCCACGTAGATTGCCTATTTACTGTACTTTTGAAAGGCTCACGGCTCAGCAGGATAGAGCGCGGTAATAGATTATACAAGGTGGCTTGGTTTTTAGTGAATGTGACAGGCTCTATCAGATAAAGCCGCGAGAACAGCTCTGGACGTTTGGCTGCTGCCATGGCTGTGGCGGTTGCGCCTTGTGAATGTCCGATACCGACGACAGGCTTATCTTGTGTTTTTTCTAAAAACTCAATAAGCAGGTCAGCATCTTGCTCACGCGTCAGACGACGGCTTTGCGGTTTGTCATACCAATAGCCACGTAGGGCAAGTGAGCTGATATCAAACTCAGTTACCAGCTCATTTAGCAATGGCGTATAGGTGCCAACGGTGAAACTATTACCACCATAAAAATGCGCTGCTGTGCGGCGATGGTTATCTATTTGAACTGACTGATTGAGATGGCTAAGAGTATAGTAACGTGCTTTTTTATCATCAAGATTGATGCTGTTTGTAAATGCTTCCATAAAATAAACACTTCCTTGTGGTTTATTTTGATGGGTCTTAGTTGTCTTCACCTAAGAAACCACCGCTTTGACGTTGCCATAATTTAGCATAGACGCCATCGCGTGCGAGCAGTGCCTCGTGACTGCCTTGTTCAATGATGCGCCCTTTGTCCATCACCACCAAGCGATCCAGTGCCGCAATGGTCGATAAACGGTGGGCAATGGCAATGACGGTTTTGCCAGTCATCATGTCGTTTAAGCTTTCAGTAATGGCAAATTCGATTTCAGAGTCAAGGGCACTCGTGGCTTCATCAAGCAGCAAAATTGGTGCGTTTTTGAGCATTACGCGGGAGATGGCGATACGCTGGCGTTGACCGCCTGAGAGTTTGACGCCGCGCTCACCGACCTGAGTATCAAGGTCAGTATTGCCTTTGTCATCGCTTAAGTCTTTGATAAAGTCCCAAGCTTGCGCTTGCTTAGCGGCTTTGATGATGTCTTCGTCAGTAGCATCGGGGCGACCATAAGCGATGTTTTCACGGATGGTGCGGTGCAACAGTGAGGTGTCTTGGGTTACCATACCAATTTGCTGACGTAATGATTCTTGGGTGACCTCATCAATCGCCTGTCCGTCAATACAGATTTTGCCACTATCGACATCAAAGAAGCGTAGTAGTAAATTCACCAAGGTTGATTTACCAGCGCCTGAACGTCCGACCAGACCAATTTTTTCACCTGGTTTGATGTCCAAATGAAAGTCGTCCAACAGTTTGACGCGATTGGTTGCCAATGCAGTAGCTGCGGCTTTTGCCTCATCGACACGCGCCCCTTCATCATCGGCAACGCCAGCATCATCTTCATAGCCAAAATCGACATGATCAAAGACAATATGACCGTCGGTGACCGTCAGCGTTTTCGCATTAGGCTTATCGACGATTTTTTGCGGTGCTGATAGAGTACGCATGCCGTCTTGTACCGTACCGATACTCTCAAACAAGCTGGTGGTCTGCCACATGATCCAGTGTGTCAAACCATTTAAACGCAGCGCCATAGCAGTCGCTGCGGCAATCGCACCAACACCAACATCGCCTTGTTGCCACAAATACACACCAATAGCTGCAGTCGAGCCAATCAGAGTCACACTGATGACATGGTTGACGACCTCAAGATAGCTGACCCAGCGCATCTGTGCGTGTACGGTGCCCAAAAACTGATTCATCGCGTATTTGGCATAACCCAGTTCGCGCTGCGAGTGGCTAAACAGCTTGACGGTCATGATATTGGCATAAGCATCGGTGATGCGCCCGGTCATCAAGGCACGGGCATCTGCTTGCACAATGGCCGTACGTTTGAGCTTTGGAATAAAGTACCACATGGCAAGCCCAAACAGCACAAACCAAACCGCAAATGGAATGAGCAGCAAGCTGTCCAGATTAAATAAAATCACTCCAGTAGTGACAAAATATACCACCACATACATCATCATATCCGTGATGGTCATCACCGTATCACGCACTGCAAGTGCAGTTTGCATCACCTTTGCTGAGACACGTCCTGAAAACTCATCTTGATAAAACTGCATGGATTGTCCAAGCATGCGACGATGAAAACGCCAGCGCATTTGCATCGGAAACACACCCTGAATGACCTGAAAATGTATCAAGGAGGACATGGCAATCCAAAAAGGACTGAGAATCAAGACGGCAAACATTAGCAGCAGCATATCGCTTTTTTCTGCCCACAACGTCTGCGGGGTATAAGCACCCAGCCAATCCACCAAGTTACCAATCCATGCAAACAGCATGGCTTCATAGACCCCGACGCCAGCGGAGAGGATCATGAATAAGAACAGCCAGCCGCGCAGACCATGCGTACAGGCCCACAAAAATCTCAATAACCCCTTACGAGGTAATGGCATAGGCGTTTCAGGAAAGGCGGGGAGACGGGATTCGAAAAAGCGAAATAGAGCGTTCATAGGCGGCAATAATACGTCAAACCAGAGCGGTTTTGAGTCGTTACTTATGTTAATAAAATAGCAGGGTATTTTAGCAAAACTTGGCAATCAGGCATGCAGTAAATTGTAATTTGCCAAATATGAAACTCATTAATGCAGCGTTGATAGGCATGATAACTGTAGAGATAATGACAAATAGATTGCTGTCGAAAATATATTTTGTTACCTTCTAGACCTCAACTTTCTTAGACATTCAAATACTGTCTTTACAATAATATTTCTCCAAAAATCAGCTGGATAAAAGCGACTTGCTTAGCACTATATTGCCAATATATGAGCCATAAACACCTGATATCGAAATCCAAAAGGTAGAAGCTATGATGTATTTAACCATTGCGGTGTTATGTAGCGTCGCCGTCTCAGTACTTTTAAAAATACTACGCCAAAAAAATATGGATATTCGTCAGACCATCGTCGCGGGTTATCCGGTCGCTTTTTTATTGACTTGGTTTTTATTGAACCCTGATGTTGGCGCCATACATGCGCTTGATAATGCTTGGGGTATTATCATTGCGCTTGGCATTTTACTGCCATCCGTATTTATCATTCTCGGACGTGCTATTGAGGCGGTGGGAATGGTAGCAACGGACGCCTCCCAGCGCTTATCACTTATTATTCCGATCATTGCCGCTTTTTTGCTATTTGGTGAGGTGCTGACAGGTACTCGTGTGCTTGGATTGGTACTTGGATTTTTGGCACTAGGAGCACTGGTTTATCGACCACAGCAACAAGATACTCCCAAGCAAACAAAATACACACCGCTCTGGTTGTTCGGTGTATGGGCGGGTTACGGCATTATCGATATTTTGTTTAAGCAAATTGCCAAGCAGGGCACTGCTTTTCCGTTGACACTATTTGTGAGCTTTGGTGTCGCAGGTCTATTGTTGTTCATCTATCTACTCGTTACTCGGGTGCGCTGGCAAAGAGACGCCATTGTCGCTGGGTTGCTACTTGGCACGCTAAACATGGGTAATATTTATGCTTATGTCAGGGCTCATCAAATGCTGCACGATTCACCCAGTATTGTGTTCACGGGGATGAATGTGGGTGTCATTGCCGTGGCGACATTGATCGGTGTAGGGGTGTTTAAAGAACGACTCAATCGCATCAATATATTGGGGTTGTTACTCGCAGTATGTTGTGTGGGCGTCTTATTTTTAGCATGAGATATTTTGTCCAAAGAAGAATGCAGTAGAGTTTTTAGCGATGTTGTCACGTTTTCTATATAGGCATACTTATTATCCTATGATAAGGTCATCTACAAATAGCAGACCTTATATAGGTCACCCCACTCTCAACTTCGAAAGTGATTGAAAAAAGAAGAGCACCTCACTAATCTATTGTTTTCGACCAAGAATACAATGGAGTTGTGAGATGCCCATAGACGAATTTATCATCAATATCTATTTAAT
>NZ_CAJHAR010000038.1 GCF_904846415.1 Psychrobacter piscatorii
GGCTTAGATGCGTATAGTTCATGGTTGCAATCTCACTTTGGTCGGTGGATAAAGACTTTGATGCTAGCGCATCTAGGTCTTTTTTTCACCTTGCATTTGGTATTGCACTTCATGTGTTAATCTAAGTCTACAAAAATGAAATCGCTATTGTTTTCTGCCTGTCTGATAGGTGGCGTATCATTACTCACCAGCTGTGACTCACAATCCTCAACTACTGATGACAATACAGCACAAATGGATAAGAATACAGCAGCCTCACAGACGGATACATCCGCGCCTGATGACCAAATGGTGAGTCCATCAGGCTATCAAAAACTGGGCTTTGGGCAAGTAGTTACTCTCACGCTTTTGGCGGAGTTAGGGCTGACCAAACAAGAGAGTGACAATGAGCAATGCTACTATGTGAGCGATCCAAAACAGTATTACATGGATCAAGCTGACGGCAAACGTGCGTCTGTCCTATATCAAGTGATAGATGGCAAAGTAGCACTGATTACGATTCGAGATTCAAAAACGCCATTTTATACGGGTGTTCATGTCGGTGATGCGGTAACAGCGGTGATGAGCGCGCATGGTGACAGTCTTACTTATGAGGTTGATAAATATGCGGTGGATGGTGACTTTTATAACCTAATTGCAAACGTCAACTTTATCGTGACTGGCGACGCAGATGCAGGCGCACTCTTAAAAGAAGAAGATATTAAGCTTAATAACGCCAATGATACCTTACCCATTCAAGTTGAATATCATATCAAAGGTGGTGAAAAGCTCAGTAATAACACTATTAGCGAGACTGAATGGACGGTAGAAAATAAACGCGCATTACAAGGTGACGTAGAAAGTATTGATATCGGCATTCCAGAAGCAATTTATTTGGTCGAAGGTTGCTCATAAAAACTGGACTTTAAACTAAAAACTAAATATTACGCCCTAAACATAAAGAACCCGATAGGTATTCATTTTTATCGGGTTCTTTGTCTGCTATAACGCTACCTAATGTGATGACTATAAATCACTCATTCAATGCTTCACCGTTCAGCGCACGGTCTAATATCGTATACGCGGCTTTGACTCGTTCTGTATTCGGATAGTTCTTGTTTGCTAAAATGACAATACCTGTTTTTTTGGCGGGTACATACGCAATATAAGCCCCGAACCCATTCGTTGACCCTGTTTTGTTGACCCACACATCATCGCGTATAGGCGCTGGTGGTTCATTCACTTGGATGGGCTGAGGTTTTAAAATAGTGTCTGTTGAATTGCCTTCTAAAAGCGTTGGTAGTGTGGTCGGTAGAGGATACATCTCCCACGCAAGCCCCTGTGTGAATGAGTTGGTACGATAGTAGCCCTTTCTATTATTATCTAGTGCTTGCTGCATCTGATTGTCTAAAGGCAGTAGCCCCATATTCATAGCCAGATAACGGGTCATATCGGCACTGGTCGATTTGATGCCATAAGCTTCTGCATCTAGCATACCGGGGTTGACCCTGATTGGCTCGTCTGCCTTATTATAGCCAAACGCATAATCACCCATCTTATCCGTAGGCACATTGACAAAAGTATTGCTCATACCTAGTGAAGGCAATAGCTTGTTTTCCATTAGCTCGGTGAAATCCGTGTCCATACTCAGCGCAGCTATATGTCCAAACAGTCCGATACTGGCATTAGAATAGAGACGGCTTGAATTGACAGGGAACTCAGGTTGCCAAGACTTATAATATTGCAGCAGCTCCTTATTATTCTCAATATCTTCAGGCACCTGTAATGGCAATCCACCAGCACTATAGGTTCCTAAGTTGATCAGCTCGGTATTACCAATGGCACTATTTTTTAGGTGGGGAATGTATTTGTCTGCGGTATCATCGAGTGACAATGTGCCATTTAATTCTGAATAACTGGCTAAAGTGGCCGCAAAGGTCTTGCTCACAGAACCCAGCTCAAAAATTGTGTGCTCTGACACAGGCTGGTTGCGCTGCTTGTCAGACAAACCATAGTTATAAAAATGTGGTTTGCCATCGACGATGATTCCAAATGCCATACCAGGGATCTGATATTGGCTCATTAACTTTTTGGCCTGCTTATCCACTTCTTGCTCTAAGCGATCATTAGTACTGGCGGCTTGCGCCGTTTCAGATATCAGTAATGTCGATAGCAATACGCTCAGCGTTAGGCCAAGGAGCGTTTTTTGCATAGAGGGTTTTTGAGCAGTCAGTGTTGATGTAAATGCGTTCATAAGTAATTTATTAATGCCGTCTGTTTAATTGTGAAAAGGTTGGCTACTAAAGGTAGCAGCTTTTACGGTCATTTATCACGCTGTTTTTTACACTTTATGTTTTTAGCGCCAATGTCCTGTTAGTACTTATTAGCACTTACGCAAAAACAGTAATAAATGGCGCACAACGCTCAAATAACGACACACCGTAAAGAAAATCAGACAGCAATGAGCGCTTGGTCTGCTACAGTATCAGCCGATTATTCAGACTAGACGTTATCAAACATGTCATCTATAGTCTCGATCCCTGTGCCCATCCAACCGACATAGTAGACACGATGATAAGCGCATTATTCAATGCCATATCAGCCACGATAAAGGAATAAGCTATCCATGATTGCGCTCATTGAACAACACCCTCAGCTCATCAGCTTGGGCATGGTGCTTATTTTGACGATAGCGCTGTTATGGCTGATACAGCACCTTATGATTCGCTATGCTAAGCGGATATTGGGATTGGTTTCTCGTATCGATTTTTGGCTGCGTGGACATATCGCCCGCCTACCCTTGATCACACGTTTACAGGACAAATACCCTGTATTGTTTGGCTTTATCGCCAAGCGCTTTGCCCGTGGTCATTTTTCTGGGTTGATACTCACAGTTTTAACGCTGCTCAATGTATATATTTTGGCAGTATTTGCAGGCTTGGTTGAGGATGTGGTGGAAGCCGACTCTATCGTGACCACTGATTTGTTTGTATCGCAGCATATGAGCGTACTGCGCGAGTCTGGGATCATAGATGTCTTTGTGTTGATCACCAGTTTGGGCTCTACGCCCGTCACTTGCCTGATTATCGTACTGACTGCCATTTTATGTATGGTGGCGCGCCAGCCTTATATCATTATCGGGCTACTGGTCTCGACCATCGGCAGCACAGCCTTTACCTTTGTGAACAAGATGGCTTTTCAGCGGTCGCGACCGATTGATATTTTGCTGATGGAACACACCTACTCGTTCCCAAGTGGTCATGCGACTATTAGTATTGCGCTCTATGGATTTCTCGCTTATATGGCGATTCGCTTTAGCCAAAGCTTTATTCGCCAAGTGCGGATATTATCGCTCGCGCTTTTATTATGTCTGCTTATAGGATTGAGCCGAATCGTGTTAAACGAGCACTATCTGAGTGATGTGATGGGCGGGTTTTTGGTGGGGACATTATGGCTGACAATTGCCATTAGTATGACAGAGTGGCTGACCGCGAGAGGTAAAATCGATTGGCGTATCGTATGGTCAGCGCCGCAGCGATATATGGTATGGTTCAGTGTCGTTGCTGTGTTGATTGCGACCTTTTTATACGCTACTGTTTATCAGTTTCCGTTGCTTGGGTAGTAGCAAGGCAGGCTTTTCTTAATATGCTAGACGTGCTTTTCTAACCATATCTTATGAGTTCTATGATTAGGAATTAAACCATTACTTACAAGTCCTTTCAAGCAACCAAATCTTGAGTGCCCTTCGACTAAATGTAACTTACAATTCAATTCAAGGAATATTGGTGACCTTTTCCATGTGTGATTATTTTCCCAGTACATTACAGTCTGTTTTGTATGCCCAATTAGCTTCCATTCTAAATCTATAGATACTTTACAAGACTTCATATAACAGGCATGTACCCATTTTTGAAAACTAGGAAAAACTGTAGCAAGTGATATTTCATCAAATGTGAGATCGACAAGCTCCCAGTTTAGGTTGTGAATATCTAACTCAGCGTATTGTGCTTGAAACTGATCATTACGTCCATGATCTCGATAAAACTGCTCTAAAACATCCATTGGTGTATTCGGTAAAATTAGGATTAGCTCATCAATGTCTATGTTTCCTGCCTGATCAGCGCGCAGATTCATTAATTCTTTAAATTTCAAACTTATCTCACAATGTAGATTTTGGAACAGATGAACATAATAACTCTCAAGTAGTAAGTTTTACTAAATTCATTTGGTAACGGGCTCTGAGGTTGGAAAAAGCTGACTAAGCATTACTAGAATGCTTCATAGCCAGCGCCTCCCCCAATACCTCAAAGACGCGCGGATCAGTCGACTGTGCCACATTGAAGCGCATAAAGCTATCAGCGTCGTCTGCTTGACTAAAGACACTGCCAGGGGCAAGCACAACACCGTGTGTCATACAGTGATTGGCCAATAATGAGGCGCTTTGACCCACAGGCAGACGGCACCAAAGAAACATCCCTGCTTGCGGTACGAGCCACGGCGTAATACCCACAGCTGCCAAACGCCGAATCACTTGCGCTCGCATCAGCGCCAGACGATGATATAGCGCATTCATGTGCTTGTGATAGCCGCTATCACTCAGCGCAGACAGTATTACCGCTGCCGCCAGTTGACCACCACCAAAGCCTGTGGCGATTTTTAAATCCAATAACGGCTCGATATAGTCCAGAGGCGCGGCAATATAACCGCAGCGCAATGAAGCTGAAAGCGTTTTTGAAAAGCTACCGATATAAAACACCGCCGATAAACCATCCAGCGCGGCCAATCTTGGCGCAGGCGTGGTTTCAAAGTCTGCAAAAATATCATCCTCAATGATATATGTGCCAGCCGTTTGCGCCAATTGCAGCACCCGATATGCGCTCGCAGGTGTCAGCGTGGCACCTGTCGGATTGTGTATCGCAGCGTTGGTGATATATAGGCGCGGCTGGTGGATGTGTAACAGCTGTTCAAAAGCAGCCGTATCAGGGCCATCTTGATTGAAAGGCACGCCGATCACTTTCACCTGATGCGCGCGCAACAGCGCATGAAAGTTAAAATAACAAGGATCATCAACGAAGACGGTATCACCTACGCTGAGCAGTAAACGACAAATCAAATCAATCGCCTGTGTACCCGACTCCGTCAGCATCACCTGTGCAGGTTTGGCTTCAATACCCAAACCTGCCATTCGCCGGACCAACAACTGACGTAGATCAGGCAACCCAAGCGGCGTGGCGTAGTCACTGATCATAGTCACATCACCGCGAGCAACACGGCGTAATCCTCGGCGTATACCCGCCTCATAAAGCCAATCTGCTGGTAGCCAGCCGCAGCCTGGTTTTAGGGCATCATTTGGCGTCTCAAGTGACTGACGCGAGACCCACAGCGGATCGACCTCGCGATCCAGGTTCGGTCCTACAGCCGCTAAAGCGCGCGGTTTTGAGACCTCAGCAACATAAAACCCCGAACCTGCACGCGCATAAATCACGCCTTCGGCTTCTAGTCGCTCATAGGCGGTCACGATGGTCGACGGCGAAAACCCCATGCTTGATGCCGCTGCGCGCACGGAGGGTAAGCGACTACCTGAAGCATAAGT
Organism: Psychrobacter piscatorii; assembly: GCF_904846415.1. Classification (GTDB taxonomy): domain Bacteria; phylum Pseudomonadota; class Gammaproteobacteria; order Pseudomonadales; family Moraxellaceae; genus Psychrobacter; species Psychrobacter piscatorii. The sequence continues at coordinate 5,573 of NZ_CAJHAR010000038.1, forward strand.
GACTGTGGCAATTTTGGCTTTGACATCAGCCATGACCATCTCAATGCGGGTCATTTGACGACTCATTAGAGGTTTATCCTTTTTATTCTTTCTAACCGTATTGATCATGCTATTTATGAGTATTACTCAATTATCGTAGCACTCATCCCCACAAATCATCGCATCAAAACGGTGCTGATTCAAACCTATATGTTCGCTTATCAGGCAAAAATATCTACAACTGTATGGGTACAACTGACCAAACAGTTCGGATTCATTGTACTGGACTGTACGTGGTTAGCATCTTCTGCTTTTGTTGTAATGGTCTGACAGACAAGCGGCATAAAGCGCAGCTGACACCCCACTGACAAGGCAGAATAATAATGATAAAAACATTGCAAGTAAAACAGGCAACGACCACACAAGGCTGGATCAGCGGCCTTATGGGTGTGATGATTTTTGCAGGCTCTCTACCCGCGACCAAACTTGCTGTCATGGGTTTTGACCCTGTGTTTTTAACCGCCATACGAGCCACGCTTGCTGCCTTGCTTGGCGGCGCTATATTGCTGCTGTGCAAACAGCGGCGACCCACCAAAGCTGACCTGCCTGCACTAATCGTGGTCACACTTGGCGTGGTGGTTGGCTTTCCATTACTGAGCGCACAAGCACTGCAGTATATTACCTCTGCACAAGCCATTGTGTTTGTGGGGGTATTGCCGCTATTTACTGCAATTTTTGCGGTGCTGCGCGGTGGTGAGCGCCCATCTGCTTTGTTTTGGCTATTTGCCCTGCTTGGTAGCCTGTGTATCGCAGGCTATGCGGCGGCTCATAGCGGTGAAATGTCAATACTGGGGGCGCTGTGGATGCTGGGTTCGGTCATCACCTGCGCTGTCGGTTATGCCGAAGGCGCACGGCTGTCTCGAACCCTTGGCGGCTGGCAAGTGATCAGCTGGGCGCTGGTCATATCATTACCACTGATGCTACCTATCGCATATTTGACTACACCTGTAGACGTACTGAGTGCCAGCGCGACCGCTTGGCTCGGCCTACTTTATGTATCGTTTTTTAGTATGTTTATTGGTTTTGTCTTTTGGTATCGCGGCTTGGCATTGGGCGGTATTGCGGCTGTCGGTCAGTTGCAACTGTTGCAGCCGTTTTTGGGATTGATACTGGCTGCTTTTTTATTACATGAAGCAGTTGATATGGGTATGGTTATCAGCACAATAGGTGCGCTGCTATGCGTGGTGGCCGCTAAAAAGTTCGCAAAACCACCAGCAATGGCAATCAGAGCGAAAAAAGCGAATTAACAACAAAGACTTTCAATCAGGAAATCATTCAAAACCAGACGTTGGCAACGACAATGATATCTACATTATGTAATGAACAACACAAAACCGCTACGATAACCTCACTGACGCAGCAGCGATCATCACTGATGATAATCCTAGCCGTTATCAGCGCATTATCGCCCTAAGTTATCAATGCATAATTGCAGTCAGCGCCGATAACCGTGTTTCACCATTATAATAATATAAGGATAAAAAAATGCCCCTAGTACGCATAGATATGACCGAAGGACGCAGCGATGACGAGATCAAAACCTTGATGGATACGGTGCAAGACTGTGTCGTGAGCGCGTTTGAAGTGCCTGAGCGAGACCGATATCAAATCGTCACCGAGCATAAGCCTGGACGTATGATTTTGCTCGATACAGGTTTGGGGTTTGAGCGCACAGAAGCCGCCATTGTCATTCAAGTATTTACCAGCCCACGCGCAACAGTGATGAAAAAGAAATTTTGTGAGTTGATGGCAGACAAGCTCCAGACGCATTGCGCGCTCGACCCAAAAGATTTATTTATCTCTTTTATGACCAATACCGATGTGGATTGGAGTTTTGGCTATGGTGAAATTCAATATCTGAACGGTAAATTGTAGAGCCGATTTCGATTTTGTCATCACAGTATATACAGTCAAAAGTCCACAAAAAAGCGCCATTCTAATAAGATGGCGCTTTTTTCTTATCATTGGCTACTACTTTACAAAGCCAATTTTCATCAAACATATCCCTTATAAATTTGGATTCACGATAATTTTCACCGCAGACTCATTGTTATGAATCAGTCTCTCAAACCCTTCTGAAATCAAATCATCTAGTTTGATGCGCTGGGTAATAAACGGTTCAAGATCAACCAAACCATCTTCGACCAGTTTAATGGTGTCTTTATGGTTGTTGACATAGCCAATAGTACCGCGAATATCCAGCTCTTTCATTACCACGCTGTGCACGCTGATTTCTGCAGGATGGCTCCAAATTGAGACAATCACCACCACGCCAGCAGGCTTGGTCAGCTCAACCAACGAATCGAGTACGGCATTGACGCTGGTACATTCAAACGCCACGTCCACGCCGCGGTCTTCGGTGATTTTCATCACCTCTTCCTTTAAGTCTACTTTGGTAGGATCCAAGACATAATCAGCCACGCCGCTGTTTTCGGCTTTTTCTTTACGCTTGGCACTCAACTCGGTCAAGATAACTGTCAAACCTTTGGCTTTTAAGACTGACGACAATAACAGACCAATCGGGCCACCGCCGCCGACCAGTGCCACATCGCCTTTTTTTGCGCCGCTGCGGACAAAGGCATGATAGCCGACCGATAAAGGTTCAATCAGAGCGGCTTGGTCTAGTGGAATATCGTTTGAGATCGGATGTACCCAACGGCGTTTGACCGCGATTTTTTCGGACAAACCGCCACCACGTCCGCCTAGACCGATAAAGTTCATGTTTTCTGATAAATGATAGTTCTCCCCTTCAGCGGTAGAGACGTCATCGGCGATGATATACGGCTCAACCACCACGTGCTGACCGACCTCAATATCATCGACACCCTCGCCGACTTCGTAGACCACGCCCGAGAACTCATGCCCCATGGTGATGGGTGCGGACTCGCCTGAGATGGGATGCGGGTGACCACATGGCGGGATAAAAATAGGCCCTTCCATAAACTCATGCAAGTCCGTGCCGCAAATACCGCACCATGCCACGTCGATACCGACCGTACCCGCCTCAACGGTAGGCTCTGGGATGTCTTCAATACGGATATCACCTTTGTCATAAAAACGTGCCGCTTTCATATCATGCTCCTTTGATAAGTCTAGTCGTGGTTCATATGCTGCAATGAGGGTTACTCGCCACCATCATGCCCAGATTAAAGTTGGGCTGTCAACGATGACCACGTATGCAGTTGTTAAGCGCAAGTAACGCTACTGCATACGCCCAGCCAAGCTATTGATATCGTTAGGAACGGACGTTAAAACAATGAAATCAACTCGTCTTTTATAAAAAATATCAACAGTTGCTTATTTTTTAACAGCCATTACAACTTGGCGAAATCCTCCAAATCAATCACCTGATGACAATAATGACGCATGATGTGGTGATCGTGACTGACCATCACCAGCGTACACTGCTGCGCTTGGCACTGCGCCACCAGTAAATCAAGCGTTTCTTTTTGAGTGATAGGATCGAGTCTGGAGGTGACTTCATCGGCGAACAGCAACACAGGATTAAAGAGCAGTGCGCGCAAAATCGCCACGCGTTGCAACTCTCCACCTGAGACATTGAGCGCGTTACGTTCAAGAATCTGTTTATCCAGCTTTAACTTTTCTAGTAACTCAGGTACGCGGCTAGCGTCTAAATGGTGTTTTTTAATCACATCATTTAGCAGAGTTTGCAGTGGTACATGCGAGGCAAAAGCAGCAGGTGGGTCTTGATACAACTTGAGCACTTGATGGCGCTTGAGTTTGGTCTGCCATGTGATCACGCCGCTGGCTGGTTTAAGCAGGCCGCAAAGCGCATCCCCTAATGAGCTTTTACCGATACCGCTGCCACCAATCACCCCAAGCACTTCAGCTTGCTTGAGACTAAAACTCAACCCCTCAAACAATACCCGCTTGCCGCGCGCCAAACTGACGTCTTTGACGGTTAGTAAGGGCTGCTCTTTGATAATGGCGCGGTCTTTTGCTGGCCAGTTATCAGGGGCAGCGGCGATAAGCTGTTTGGCATAGTCTGATGTTGGTTGGTTCAATACCTGCTCGCCTTTACCTTGCTCAAGCAGTTTGCCTTTTTTCATCACCATGATGCGATCATCAGCGCCCACGCTCAGCGCTCTTGCCACATCGATATCATGGGTGATGGTCAGTAGTGTGCCGCCATCGCGGGCGACGTTTTTTAGCAGATTAATCACCGCTTGTTTGTTGATCTCATCTAGGCCTTTGGTCGGCTCATCAGCGATGACAATGTACGCGCCGCCCGAGGTGGCAATCGCAAAGGAGGCTCGCTGCGCCATACCGCCTGACAGCTCATGCGGATAGTACGCCGAAAATTTGCCCAGCCCAAGCGTCTCTATTTTGTCTTGTGCCAACTGCTTACTGGCCTTGTTGTCTTGCTTGGCGACAAAATACAGGCTCTCCCACACTTGACTGAGCACGTCCATCGTAGGGTTCAGCGAACGACTTGGCTCTTGTGGCAGCATCGCCATGCGGCGACCCCAATACGCACGCAGTTGCGGCTTAGTTAGCGCTTGGTTTTCGATCAAAATATCGCCGCGGCTGACCAGCTCATCAGGCAGCGCGCCCATGATGGCTTGTGCCAGCAAACTTTTACCCGACCCTGTTTCACCCAAAATGGTCAGATTTTGGCCTTTATATAGAGTGACACTGATGGGCTCAACCAAACCCTGCCCTGACTTGGTAAACACCGCCAAGTCATCCGTTTTTACCAATACATTTGTGGCGGCCTTATCAACATTGGCAGCATTGTCTTTTGCAGTGTGCGCGATCATTTCATTTTTCCTGAGAGTAATTGTAGGCTGAGTACCAAAATAAAGACGGCAATGATAGGCTGGAGAAATACAAACGGTGCTTGATAATAATATGGAAACAGCTCCGTCATCATCAGCCCCAGCTCAGCGGTCGGCGGACGCAAACCAACATTAATAAAGCCTAACGTAGCCAGTGCCAACACGGCATTACCTGCCGCAAAAGCACTGAGAGTGGCAACGACAGGCAAAATCTTGGGTAAAAAATGCCGTTTAAAACAATAGAAAAAATCCATACCCATCAAACGAGAGGCTTCAATCTCGCGACTACTGGCGATCGTTTGGGTCATGGCACGCACCATGCGAAAGAACTCCACCCAAAGCACCAAGGAGATACCCAGATATAGCGACCAAAAGGTGTTAGGCGCAATCGCTGCAAACAATAAGACAAATAGCAGTCCCGGTAGCGCCATGATAATGTCACACAAAAACGTGCATATCTTATCCACCCAGCCGCCAAAATAGCCGCTGAGCACACCCATCAATAGCCCAAAAAATAGGGCAAAACCCACCGATAGTACAATCAGCAAAAATGACAGACGAATGGCAGACGCGACGCGCGCCAGCATGTCGCGACCAAAGTGGTCAGTACCAAACCAATGGCTGATACTGGACGATTGCAGCATATTACCAAGGTCTTGTATGTCAGCATCTACCGGATAGTACAGCGGCTGCAAAAACGCAAACACCAATAATAAAATGAGTAGCAGTCCGCCAAATTTTTGTACTGGCTGTAGGGCATGAACCCCGCTAAAAATAGTCATAAAATCATAATTCCTCATGTGGCTTCAGTTTGTGGCTTTAATTTATGGCTTGGGTTTGTAGTTGCCATTCTGTGATAAAGCGTTTTGACAATAGCTTTGACAGTAATGATTAACGTGCCAAATCAATACGCGGATCGATCAGACCACTGAGCAAATCCACCACCATATTGAGCACCACAAACATACCGCCCATAATCAACGCGGTGCCTTGTATCATCGGCACATCACGCGCGACGATGGCATGCACCAACGCATGACCACTACCAGGCCAAGCAAACAAACTCTCCACAATCACCACCCCTTCTACCAAATACACGAGCTGGACTGAGTGATAAGCCAAAATCGGAATGGTGACGTTACGCAAACCGTGCCGACAAAACGCCGTCCATTTACTCAGTCCTTTGAGCTTAGCAAAATCATAATATTCAGACGTTTGCACTTGTACCATCGCATGGCGACTGACGCGAACCGACACCGCAGACAGCCCAATTGCCAAGGTCAATGCTGGCAAAATATAATGCTGAGGCGTGCCATAACCTGCAGCGGGCAGCCATTTTATTTGGACGGCGAGCAGGGTGATGAGCGCAATACCGATAATAAAAATAGGCACAGAACGCAGTACGGTACTGGCCACCAACGTCAGACGATCAAACCAGCCATTGGGTTGTTGTGCGGCAAGCAGGCCAAGCGGCGGCCCGATAAAAATCGATATCACCAATGCCGCTAGCGCCAAGGACAGCGTGTGTCCAAACTGATGCGCAATCTCAGCCCATATAGACTCGCCACTAACCAAGGAGTGACCAAGATTGAACTGCACCAAATCGAGCAACCAATCAAAGTAGCTTTGCCACCACGGTTGATCCAAACCAAGCTCTGAGCGCACCAGTGCGGCGGCGGCGGCATCGGTCTGGTCATAACCGTAGCGACTGGCCGCGATACGGTACGCCATATCACCGGGTAAGCTGCGAGTCAGTACAAAGGTCAATGTACCGACCGACCAGATAACCAAGAGCAGCTGCAGCACTCGATGAGCAATATATTTAAACATAGTTATCCATTACAATTTTTTAGGGTTATAAAGAATTGGCGTTACAAATCAAATGACAGTAAACACGATCTACCAAGACAACTTGTTTAAATAAAAGTTTCGCTCCAAACCATCAATTTCTAAGCCTTTTAGTGACTTATGCGCGGCGGCGTTTTGTTGGTAGTACACCACAGGTACAACAGGACGCTCATCAAAGATGATTTGCGAGACGCGCTGTTTGGTCGCCACATCATTGCCTTTGGTCGTCTCAAGCATCAATAAACGCTCGGTCAGCTCTGGGTTTTGCCAATTCATCACGCCCCAATCGCTGCCCTGTGGGTCAAAATCTTCAACGAGTGAACCGACTGGATCAGGCGTCATACCGTAGTTACGCGCATAGAGTCCCATCTCTAGCGTGCCGTCTTGATGGCCTGATGGAATCTCTGAAAAATTACACACGGACACATTCACATCGACGCCGATTTTTTTCCACTGTGCCTGTAAAGCGGTGGCAATAATGGGTAATTCGGGACGATCTGAGAATGTGCGTAAAGTAAATGTAAAGGGCTTGCCGTCTTTTTGGAGCATGCCATCACTATCCTCGGTAAAGCCTGCGTTTAGTAGGCGCTGCTTGATGGCTTGAGGATCAGGCTGCGTACTTTGCGTTTTGATTTGCCAGTCTTTAAATATAGGTGGCAAGATTTGCGTGGCGGCCGCATTATCAGTATGCATCACAGATTGGGCAATGCCTTGTCTATCAATGGCATCACTAAGCGCTTGACGAACACGCAAATCGCTAAAAAACGGATTGTCCGCATTGACTTTGTATTCGATAGTACGCGCCAATGACTTTGACTGAACTTGTAAATTGGGGTCTTGCTTTAGGCGGGTTAGACTCGCTGAATCTAGGGTAAATACTAAATAATTGGGCTTGCTCTGCGCCAGCAGGGTGCGCGTTTCGCTGCGACTGTTGGCTAAGTAAGTGACGTCCTGAATTTTGGCTTTCTCGCCCCAGTAATCAGCAAACGCTTTTTGCTCGATTTTTTGTGGTGGCTCAAATTTGGTGACATAGTATGGCCCTGTACCGATCAGCTGAGTGACCTCGTTATTCTCATCAAACGATGAGGTCGCCAAAATGATACTGGTCGCATGCGCCAAATAAGCAGGAAAAGACATCAGCGGCCGCTCTAGGCTGATCTCAACCGTTTTGCTGTCAATGGCTTTGATGTCTGAGATTGCAGCCGACTCCAAAGCGGTGGGTTTGCTGAGCGCGACCTGCAAGCTTTTGACCACAGCATCTGCCGTCAATGGCGAGCCATCGTGAAATTTCACCCCATCACGTAGCACAAACGTCCATACATCCCCTTTGTCATTGGCAGACCAGCTTTGCGCCAGCATGGGTTGCAGCTCAGCATTTTGTTTGGCATCGACCAGCGTTTCAGCAATCTGCAAACACTGAAAAATAAATCCCGATTTACTAGGATCAGTAGAGGTCAGCTCCCACGGCGTCACCACGATTAGCTCCTGCTGACTGTCATCGTTTGCCGCTGTATTCGTCGCGTTATTGCCCGCTGTTTGCGCACCAGCGATGACATACCATGCCAGCCCTGCTAGCACCACCAATACCGAGATCAAGCCAATTTTTTTCATATATCTTCCGTTATAGTATAACATTTCAAAAAAAACGTTATACTATAACAAAAGGTGTTAAAGGTAAACCTTTTTCTGCTAAGGCTAGGTACTAATCCTCAAGCCATTCTATGAGTCCAAAACGATACTGATTTTATAAAAATACATTGCTTACGCATCATAATTTTCATAAAAATATCGAGTAAATTCATCGCTTTGTACAGAAAAAAACCAAAAGAACAAGACTGCCTTTCGCAAAAATATATGGCTATACTGCACTTGAATTATTTAATATGGATAAGTAAATGCTCAAAAATTTCAAAAAAATATTGATCATTTTTAGTATAGTAGCGGTTATTGGTGGGACACTAACCTTTGTCATGACTTGGAATAATCTTGGTTTTGGGGCTGGTTTTCTGCGGGCTTGGCTGAGCTCTTTTGCGCTTTGCGTCATCTGCATTGCACCTATCGGTGGTATGATCGCATTGCTAATCAATAAAATATTACGGGCGGTATTGCCAGATATTTCCACCGTGCAGATGAATGTCATTTTTGGTCTATGCATGGCAATCATCATGGAATCGATCATGGCCGTGGTTACCACGATTAATCTCAATGACTTCTCTGATTGGCATCATTTTGTCTATATGTGGATGGCGAGTTTATTGACCGCCCTTCCGATTGGTATTTTCTTTTCAATCATCCTCTCATTAGTTATCAAACCCAAACTTGAGCTTTTTTGGGCAAAATAATTGTAGAATAAAAATAACGAATTCATAAAATAGCGGTCGATAAAACAAAAAAGGTCTGAGCGAATGGCTCAGACCTTTTTATATTTATATTTAAATGAAAATTTTTATACAGATTTGCGATACCAGCTATCAATAACATACCTGATAATATATTTGCCCATTTTTTATAGACAAATAGCTTTTAAGCATTATCGGCAATACGAATGATAGGCTTTAAGGTAGTACCCTCGGCACTGTCTTTTGCGGCTTGATTAATATCTTTGAAGTCGTAGTATTTGACCAATTTATCAAAGGCAAAACGCCCTTGTAAATAAAGCTCTACCAGCTGCGGGATAAATATCTTGGTAGTCGCGTCGCCCTCAACGATACCTTGGATAGATTTACCGCCAAGCAGCAAGTCATTGACATCAAAGTTGGCATCTGTCTCAAGCGCAGGTGCGCCTACGACACCAATGGTGCCAAGTGTGCCCAGCGAGTCGATACCTTGACGCAAGACAGCTGGAATACCCGTTGACTCTAAGGCAAATAGCGCGCCGCCACCTGTAATGTCGCGTACTTTTTCGATGACGTCTTCTTCTTTACTATTGATGACGTGGGTCGCGCCAAGCTCCTTGGCAAGCTCAAGCCTTGAGGGCACCACATCGACTGCGATGATAGTGGTTGCGCCTGCCACTTGGGCAGCCAGTACCGCAGACAAGCCTACCGCGCCTGCACCGAAAGTCACAAAGCTCGTACCTGGGCGCACTTTTAGCGAATTGATGACCGCGCCTGCCCCTGTCTGAATACCGCAGCCTAATGGGCCAAGTAGCTCAATCGGAGCATCTTTAGACACCTTAATGGTATTGCTCTCTAAGCTGAGCGCGTAGGTCGCGAATGAGGACTGGGCAAAGAAGTGGTCGTTGAGCGGGTTGCCGTCCGCATCTTGAATGGCATTATTACCATCCATGTCACTGCCGCCAAAATTGCGCGGGTAAAACTCTTCACAATAAGGCTCGTGACCTGAATGACACGAACTGCATTGTGAGCAATAGCCATAGCTCAGTACCACATGATCGCCCACTGCAATGTCTTTGACCAGTGGCCCGACTTTTTCGACGATGCCTGCACCTTCGTGACCCAATACCAGCGGCAGCGGCACGGGGTAATCTTGGTCACGCACGATCATATCGGTGTGACACATGCCTGTAGCGACGATTTTTACCAGCACTTCATCGTCTTTGGGCGCGCGAATTTTGGCTGACTCCAAGGTAAAGTCAGCGCCCTTTTCTCGGGTGACGGCAGCGGTAATGTCGGTATATTCTGTTGTACTCATGTCTAAAATCCTTTTTTATCATATGCGGTGAAGCCTAGCGCTAATAAGCACTGTATCTATATGCCTGTTTTAGGGCGAAGTGCTTGCTACCAGAGCATTTTTTATGCTGGAGTATTATATTTTTTATAGAGTTGTGGCATTGCTAAAATAGACCTTTTTAAAACCGCTACTTTACAGCGGACACTTTAAAGTAAGTCTATCTAAAATATACGTGAGCGCCGCCGGCAGTGTCAACACAGAAACTGGCGCTGTATCCGTTTTGATACAAACGTACTGGACAGCACTGTTGTGACATACTGTTTATTTTTACCTGTAACCCTTAATGTAATATCAAAAGGTATTGTAGAAAAAACTGAGGTTATTTACCCTTCAAGGCATAAATAAAGTGGATTAATATATATACTAACTTAATCGTTTATTATGCAAAGCTATTATATTAAAGTAGATTAAACTTTTGCCGCCGCTTAGTGCTGCGATTGATCCTCATTACTAGGAGATAATCACGCTTATGAGTACAACGAATATAAGAACAATTACCGCTTTGGTATTTGAGGACTATGAAACGCTGGATTTGTTCGGTCCTATAGAAATGTTTGGTCGCTTAAAAAGCCTTTATCGTATTCAATTTGCCTCGTTAAGAGGTGGCATCATCAACAATCAGCATGGTGTGGCTTTACATACAGTGAAAGTCGATGAGTTGCCATGGCATACTGATATTCTATTAATCGTCGGTGGACAAGGGACACGGCAGCTGGTTCACGTGCCCGCTTTTTTGACGACGCTACAACAACTCTCCCAGCAGACTGAGTGGGTGCTAAGCGTATGTACAGGCAGTGCTTTGCTTGCAAAAGCTGGACTGTTAGATGGCAAGCGCGCCACATCTAATAAGCGAGCATGGGCATGGGTGATTTCGCAGTCTGATCAGGTTAAATGGATACCAGAGGCACGGTGGGTTATTGACGGTAAGTTTTACACGTCATCGGGCGTTAGTGCGGGTATGGACATGGCATTGGGGTTTATCTCAGACCAGCATGGGTCAGCCAGTGCTCTTCAGCTTGCTAAAGATATCGAGTACCATTGGCAAGAAGACAGTCAAACAGATGATTTTTTTGACAATAGTATTCATGGTGCTTAATGCTATAGAGGCAATTGTCTTGATAACATTGTATGTGCTCAGACTTCAAACAATCGCCCTGCACCATAAAAAAGGGTCCAAGCAATGAGCTTAGACCTTTTTTAGGTTAATAAGTGAGAGTCTTTTTAGTAGAAAAAATACTTTGGGTAAAAAGATATTTTTATCGTTTAAAAGTTCACACTAATATCAAAGAGGTAATAACGACCCGGCTCATTGTATGTGCGAGCGCCTGCATTGGTCGTCGTCCCTTCACGTTTGATTTGCTTATCAAATAAGTTTTTGACTCCTGCGCCGATAGTGATGTCGTCTGTCAGGTCATAACGGGTGCTCACATTGGCGATCGCATAGGGTTTACGATCAAGCTTAGGTGTGCTTAGAGCGTCGCCAGTCGTGACAGATATTTCAGGGGCTTCGATGGGACCGTAGTAGCTGACACCAAGGTTTGTATTCCAGCGCGGGGTGATATCCCAATCAACATTGGAGTTCATGGTATATTTTGGAATCAAGGATAACGGCTCACCGTTGTCTTTACGCTCTGAGCGGATATTGCCCGTCATATTAGTCGACCAAGTGACCGTGTCTGTGACTGGTACTTTGACAAACCCTTCCAGACCTTCAATGATCGCCTCTCCTTGGTTTTCCCACTGAAAAACTGAACGATCGGCGGCGATACCATCGGCGATGACACCGACCACACCCACACGCTCTACCCCAGCGCCGATGCGATTGTCATAGTCGTTGCGATAGTAAGTCAAGCCAGCGTTCAGGCCAGTATCATCTTTATAGGTAAAGGTCAGCTCTTTGTTCCAAGAGGTCTCGTGATCCAGATCAGAATTACCCAAGACGTAGCAGCCTCGTTGATCAGTAGGTACGCTGGCTGGGCAACCGTTACCGCGTGTGTAATAGATATAGTTCGGATCCAGCTGGTAGAGTGACGGCGCTTTGAAGGCGCGACTAGCACCCGCTTTTACCGACCAGTTTGGGCTAAAGTTCCAAGTGGTATTGAGGCTGGGTGACCAATTACTACCTGCCTGATCATGATAATCAAAACGCAAACCAGGGGTGATATACCAGTCAGGGGTGATTTGATAATTGTCTTCTAAATACGCACCTACCAGATATGACTCTGTCTTTGCATCACGCTTGGATGGATCGGTTTCGGTCTCACCAAAATCAAAACCCTCATCAAACGTTAAGGTCGACACCAGCGGATTATCCAATTGCTCACCGCGGAATTCCGCACCTGCCGTCACGGTATGACGGTCAAAGTAAACGTCCCATTCAGATTTTGCATTTAGTGTGTCATAGGTCGCTTTTGTCCAATTATATTCAGCCTCTCCTTCAGGTTGCGAGATTTCACCTTCGTAACGACCAGCGTTGCCTTCATTCAGACGCTCATTAATCGTGCGCGTATACTCTAGATAGCTATTGCTACTGGTATTCTCATAGTCACCGCGGTGGGTCAATGCCACCCCATAACGCTCCATTTTATTGGTTTCCTGACCTGCCAGCGCATTGACCAAGTCGTCATTGACGGTCTGAAACTGTGAGTCGCCCGCCCAGCGGTTGCTTTGATTGCTGTAATTCACCTCAAATCCAACGGTATTCATCGCATCCATCGCGTATTCAAACAGCTGGCGAGCATCTATATTTTCCACCCCTTCACGTCCTGCTGCCACCGAAGCGGACGGACCGCCGCGACCATCAACAACCTGAGCATCGTCGGTATTAATATAAGGATCGTCCCCTTCACTTTCGTGATAGCCAAGCGTGGTACGGAAGGAGAGCTTATCACTCAATGGGCCTGCCATATTGATATTCGTGCGCCAGTTTTTACCCTCAAGATCGCTCTCTGGCATCTCATAGTGCCCTGTGACAGAGAACTCTTTTTTGTCAGGCGATTTGGTGATGATATTGACCACCCCTCCCATGCTACCCGAGCCATAACGGGCGGCGGCTGGACCACGCAACACTTCGATGCGATCAATAGCGCTTGGTGGTACCCATTGTGAGTCGCCGCGCGTATCTTGTTCGCTGCCACGGCCTGGACGCACCGCATTACGTGAAGTCACCGGACGACCATCGATCAAAATAAGCGTGTTGTTTGGCCCCATACCGCGCAGATCGATTTGACGCTGATTGCCACGTTGACCCGAAGTGGATGATCCTGACAGGTTCACACCCGGCATTTTGCGCACGATCTCTGAGATATCATTAGACAATGAAGCCTTCTCGATGGCCTCTTCACCAATCACAGACAGACCCGGCGCTTGTACCAGCTCATCTCTAGCGGCACGTACGACAATGGTATCTAGCGTGGTACTTGGTAGCGCTGCTTGTTCATCAATGCTTTGTTTATCAAGGCTTTGCTGATCGAGGCCTTGCTCAACAAAGCTTTGCTTATCCGTGGTTTGTGTCATATCATTTTCAGCGGCAACGGCAGTCGTGCTAAGGATCGAGGCAATAGCAATGCTTAATAAGGCCTGACTGGTTGCTAAGCGTGGCAGCTTTTGTGAACGAAAATTATTTTTATCATTAGAGGGTGTTGATAGTATCGGCATAAATCACAATCCTGAAAGTACTTGGTTTTATCAAAAAAGTCAGTTTCATCAATATCGTCAGCGTTACCAAAAAAAGGGCTGTTACAGCGCATTGACTACGCGTGTCAGCAAGCGAAGACGAGCTGCCTTGAATTACATTGATAGCAGTCAAATGGCTAATGTATTGATATAGATCACATCTCAAAAGTAGCGATAGTAAAATATAGTTCGCTACTTAGTAATAAAGCATGCACACTTTAGCAACATTATAAAAATAATACAAACAATAATGAAAATTATTATCATTTAGATTAACTAGAAATACTTTAGATAAAAAACCAACGCTGCCATCCAAGGTCAATGGAACGCGCGACTTTACTATCGGTGAAGCAACAGCGTAAGATAACTGACGAGAGAATATTGATAACCGCTGGAAGGAAAACCTGAATAATGGATAGAATTGATGCGATGCGGGCGTTTGTATCGGTAGTACTTGAGGGCAGTTTTAGCAATGCCGCCACAGCCATGCAACTGTCGCCGCAGCTGGTGAGTAAATATGTCTCAAAGTTAGAAGAGCGACTGGATATGCGCCTACTAAACCGCACTACTCGTAAGGTTAGCTTGACGGAAGCAGGTACTCACTATTTCGAGCATGCACAGCAAGTATTACTCAGTATCGATGATATGGAGTCTAAACTAGGTGGGTTTCAGCAGAACCCAAAAGGCACGTTAAGAATAAGCGCGCCGGTATCCTTTGCGCTAAAACATATGGCAAAATTGGTCACGGATTTTCAGACACTTTATCCTTCGGTCAATGTCGATTTGCAGCTGAACGATCGCAAAGTAGATATCGTTGAAGAAGGGTTTGATGTGGCGCTTCGTATCGGTCAGCTCAAAACCTCGTCACTGATTGCCAAGCAAGTTGCGCCTGTGCGCGTCATCTTATGTGCCTCGCCCGAATATCTCAAAAAATATGGCGTGCCTAGCAAGCCTGAAGATCTAAAAAATCATCGGTATTTGCATTACAGTTATATGGAAAAATACGGCAAAGAAGATATTTATCAGTGGCTAGATACCACCAATCACCCAAACTCAGAGTTAACCAGTAATAACGGAGATTTGCTTGTTAATGCTGCAGTGGCTGGGGCTGGGATAGCATTGCAGCCCACGTTTATTGCGAGTGAGGCACTGAGTAAAGGGGAGCTTATGATGGTGTTACCTGATTACGAGCCCGAGACCTTGGGATTGTATGCGGTGTATGCCCATAGAAAGCTGTTGCCACACAAGATCAGATGTTTTATTGATTTTATTGAAGGGTATTACGGTTCACCGCCCTATTGGGATGAACCGATACAGCACTTATAGACAGTTATTGACGGTTATTTGCGTCATTATTTTTTGGATAAATGGCTCTTTCATTATCGCCTAGTTGATATCTAGACAGATATACTTGGTCTCAACATATTCTTCGATACCATATTTTGAGCCTTCACGCCCGAGGCCAGACTCTTTGATGCCGCCAAATGGGGCCAGCTCGGTGGTCAGCATACCCGTATTGACACCAACCATACCCACTTCTAGTGCCTCGGCAACCCGCCATACTCGACCGATATCTCGGCTATAAAAATAACCTGCCAAGCCATATTCGGTACGATTGGCGAGATCGATGCCTTCTTCATCTGTCTCAAATTTAAAAATAGGCGCGATAGGACCAAAAATCTCTTCATCAGCCACACGCATGTCGCTGGCAACGTCGATCAAAATAGTCGGTTCAAAAAAGTTATGACCTGCCTCGACTCTCTGACCACCACATAATACTGTTGCCCCTTTACTGGTCGCATCCATAACCAATGCCTCAGCATTGTCTGCCGCAGCCTTGGAGATCAAAGGCCCTTGTGTTACGCCTTCGTCTAGAGCGTTACCAATTTTTATAGCACGTACTTGCGCGGCCAATTTTTTGGTAAATTCGTCATAGACACCCGCTTGCACAAACAGACGATTGGCACACACACACGTTTGACCACTGTTGCGATATTTGCTCATCATGGCGCCTATTACGGCTTCATCGATATCGGCATCGTCAAAAACGATAAAGGGAGCATTGCCACCCAGCTCCAGTGACATTTTTTTGACCGTGTCAGCACATTGCTTCATCAAGATTTTTCCCACTCGCGTGGAACCTGTAAAGCTGATTTTTTTGACCATACTGTTGGTGGTCATCTCCTCGCCGATCGCAATCGGATCGCCTGTGATGACACTATAAATACCATCAGGCACGCCCGCTTGCTGCGCCAAATACGCCATAGCTAGTGCTGAATAAGGCGTTTCCATCGCAGGCTTTACAATCATCGGACAGCCTGCTGCGAGCGCAGGGCCTGCCTTCCGACTGATCATCGAATGCGGAAAGTTCCATGGCGTAATGGCAGCGGTAACGCCAACAGGCTGTTTAATGACTACCAAGCGCTTGTCTGGCATATGTCCAGGAATGAAGTCGCCGTAGATACGTTTGGCCTCTTCAGCAAACCATTCTAGATAATCCAAGCCACTTTGTATCTCGCCTCTGGCTTCCGCGATGGGTTTGCCTTGCTCATGGGTCATCAGCAATGCCAGATCTTCCCTGTTTTCAGCAATCAGCGTGTGCCAGCGGCGTAGGATAGTGCTGCGCTCTTTACCCGTTTTTTTCGACCATGTTGATTGAGCGATGTCTGCAGCTTCAATGGCACGGCGCGTCTCCGCAGATCCCATCATTGGCACGGTCCCAATCAGCTCACCTGTGGCAGGATTGAACACCTCATGGGTGTCTTTGCTATCAGCATCACACCATATGCCATTGATAAAGGCTTGCTGTCTAAACAGCGCATCATTTGTTAATTGCATTTCTCGCTCCAACTGGTTTTAGGATTATAACAACCCGCGTGTGGTCAATACGCCGCGGGCAATACGAAAGCACTCAACCCCTTGCGGGACACCGCAATAGATGGCAATCGCATGTATCGCCGCACGGATTTCTTCAACCGTACAGCCATTGGTGATGGCTCCATTCAGATGCAGCTCCCACTCATGCATTTTTCCGAGCGCCGCTATCATAGTTAGGTTCATGAGTGAGCGGGTTTTGACATCAATGGCGTCATCACCCCAGCCAAACCCCCAACACCATTCGGTCATGGCTTCTTGGAATGGTTGATTAAAATCATCGGCGGCCTGTAGGTTTTTTTCGACATAATCAGCGCCCAAGACAGCTTTGCGCTGAGCCAGACCCAATTCAAATCGTTGTTTGTCCATGACTAATCCTTAGTATTTAGTATTTAGTATTTAGTATTTAGTATCTTAGATTAACACACCAAGTGCAACGCTAATTAATATTATAGAACGCCTGCATAGGCGTTTTAAACCCTAAGCGTTTTCTTGGTCTGTTATTTAGTTTGTTCTCAATGTCCTGCATCTCATCATCA
>NZ_CAJHAR010000039.1 GCF_904846415.1 Psychrobacter piscatorii
CATTATACTTTATATTTTTATTTATAATAATACATATTATATCGGTATATCATGTATAAAATACTTATGCTAACTTAACATATTATTTTCGTAGCGCCTAGTTGCTTAGTGACTAGAAAATAACTCCAAGAGCACGCGAGTCCACAAAGTATTCATTATCCTTCAGTAATATCTCAATCTAGATTTAAGTTTAATAAAATATAATAAATAAGGTTTTTTGATTAATTTTATTGACCTAAATCTTATTGACCTACATCGATAAGCGCGACATACTCGCTGTCTTAATTTTGCCAAGGAGGGCTATCATGTTTAGTACATTTGCGATTGTCATTACCCTATTATTACTCATGTTTTTTGCTTATCGCGGTTACTCTGTGCTGATTCTAGCACCGATTATGGCGACGCTAGCAGTCTTGTTGTCAGGTGACTTCTTAAATACCATCCCCGCTTATACCGATGTCTTTATGGGCGCGTTAAGTGGATTTTTACTTAAATTCTTCCCGATATTCTTGCTGGGCGCACTGTTTGGGCGTTTGATGGCTGACTCTGGTGCAGCAACTGCCATTGCCAATACCGTCGTCGAAAAGCTCGGTGCCAGCAAGGCCATTCTTGCGGTGATTTTGGTCTGTGCCATTTTGACTTATGGCGGCGTCTCGTTGTTCGTTGTGGCTTTTGCTATTTATCCAATCGCCAAAGACTTGTTTAGAGCAGCCGATATCCCAAAACGTTTGATTCCAGCAGCAATTGCCCTAGGGTCATTTACGTTTACGATGACTGCATTGCCAGGCACGCCAGCCATTCAGAATGCTATTCCAATTCCTTACTACAACACCAACGTATTTGCCGCGCCTATCTTGGGTATCATTGGCGGTACGATCATGTTTATCTGTGGTTGGTTGTGGCTTCAGTCACGCGCCAGAAAAGCAAATGCAGCGGGGGAAGGTTATGGTCAGCATGATGAAGAGGATGTAGGCGGCGTTGGAGCGGCTGCAAAAGAAGTTGAGGTATTAAACACTCATCACACTTCATTCACTGTTGCGATGATTCCGCTAGTATTGGTCATTGGCTTGAACGCTATATTGACCTATGTGGTATTCCCATCGATAGATTTCAGTCGCCTACAAACTCAATTCCCAGAGTTGAATATCGCAGGCTCACTTGGGTTATGGTCAATTATTATCTCGTTGGTCGTAGCTTGTGTGGTATTAATTCTGCTACGTATTGGACACTGGAATAATCTACAAAAAACCATCAACCGTGGTACTTATGACTCGATGTTGCCTATTTTTAATACCGCCTCAGAAGTGGGTTATGGCGCAGTTATTGCCTCACTAGCGGGTTTCCTTATCATTCGTGACAGCATTTTAAACCTTACTCCTGACAACCCTCTGATCTCAGAGGCGGTCGCGATGACCACGCTTGCTGGTATCACAGGCTCATCATCTGGTGGTTTAAGTATTGCGCTATCTACATTGGGTGAAGACTATCTAAGAATGGCCGTCAATGCGGGTATCGACCCTGAGCTGATGCACCGCGTAGCCGTTATGGCGGCAGGTGGTCTTGATACGCTTCCGCACAGTGGCGCTGTCATCACCTTGCTAGCGATTTGTGGTTTGACCCATAAGCAGTCTTATTTGAACTTAGCGATGGTTACGATGGTCATTCCATTGGTCGCTGTGGTTGCTGTTATCATCTTAGGAACGATGTTTGGTTCATTTTAAGTTAATCAGTCTTTGTTACTAATACCTACGCGAATAACACGTAAATAAAAACCCACTTGGCATACTACTTAGTGGGTTTTTTCATGGCTGATTAATAACTACTCTATAACTATCAAATACGATGCAAGGCTATTGTTTATGGTTAATAAATGCCTGCCAGATGAGAAGTAATTACCAAGGAATATCACAAAATTATCTGAATTACGGTATCATAGGCGCACTTTTTGAATTTTTATTATTTTTAGAAGTTTTTAGCATTAACGATGTCGCATCGATGAGCGATCAACCGCTTGAGATGTTCGATAACTAACCCGTTTATATAAAAATATAGGTGATTTTGTGCGTGAGATTCTAGTAACCAGTGCGCTGCCCTACGCCAATGGCTATATCCATTTGGGGCATCTTGTAGAATATATTCAGACCGACATTTGGGTACGTGCGATGAAAGCGCAAGGCCATCAGGTCACCTATGTCTGCGCGGATGACGCACACGGTACGGCAATCATGCTCAAAGCAGAAGCCAATGGCGTCACGCCAGAAGAGCAAATTGCCTCAGTCAAAGCCTCACACGAAGCGGATTTTGCAAAGTTCCTTATCAACTTTGATAATTACCACAGCACTCATTCAGAAGAAAACAAACAGTTCTCTGAGCTGATTTATCGTCGTCTAAATGATGCTGGTCATATCAGCACAAAAGATGTCGAGCAGCTATTTGATCCTGAAAAGCAATTATTTCTAGCGGATCGCTTTGTCAAAGGTACTTGTCCAGAGTGTGATTCACCAGACCAGTACGGCGATAACTGTGAAGTGTGTGGCACTACTTACGATGCAACGGATCTAAAAGACCCACATTCAACATTGTCTGATGCAACCCCTGTCCTTAAAACCTCTAAGCATTATTTCTTTGATTTGCCAGAGTTTGAGCAGTTCTTACAGGACTGGACGCGCAGTGACAATCGCTTGCAAACCTCAGTCGCCAACAAATTACAAGAATGGTTTGAGGCAGGACTTGCCAGCTGGGATATCTCACGTGATGCCCCCTACTTCGGCTTCCAGATCCCAGATACGCCAAGCGATGAGCCAGACAAATACTTTTATGTGTGGCTAGATGCGCCAGTGGGCTACATGGCAAGCTTTAAAAACCTCTGTGATAAGCGTGCTGGTACAGACCAAGCACTTGATTTCGACCGCTACTGGGCACAAGAAAACGAGCACAAAACCGAAGTTTATCACTTCATCGGTAAAGATATCGTGTATTTCCATGCCTTGTTTTGGCCAGCGATGCTCGCGGGTAGTGAACTGCGTACGCCAACAGGTGTTTTTGCCCATGGTTTCTTGATGGTCAATGGCGAAAAAATGAGTAAGTCACGCGGTACTTTCATCAAGGCCGAGACGTATGCTGAGCACTTACATCCTGAATACCTGCGTTATTATTTCGCCAGCAAACTGTCTGATAAAGTTGAGGACATCAACTTAGATTTAGAAGACTTTATGCAAAAGGTCAACTCTGACTTGGTTGGTAAAGTCGTCAATATTGCCAGTCGTAGTGCAGGGTTCTTGGTTAAGAAATACGACGGTATACTGTCTGAAACTTGCGCTGAACCGCGCCTATTAGAAGACATTACCAAAACGGGCGATGAGATTGCTGCTGCTTACGAGAATCGTGAGTTCTCGCGTGCTATGCGCCTCATCATGCAGTGTGCGGACAAAGCTAACGAATATATCGATGCCAAAAAGCCATGGTCGCTAGCGAAATTGGAAGGCACTGAGCAAGAAGTTCAAGACGTCTGCTCGGTCGCTATCAATATCTTCCGTCAATTGATGGTCTATCTGGCACCTGTACTGCCTGAACTGACCGACAACGCCAAAGCGTTCTTAAATCTTGATGATTTGAGCTTTGCCAGTCGTAATGAGTGGTTGTTAGGACACAAAATCAATAAATTCAAACCACTGATGCAGCGTATCGAAGAAAAAGATATCGACGCCATGGTAGAAGATTCCAAAGCGTCATTGGCTCAAGTCGATGCCCCTGCCGCGACTACAGACGTTCAATCTACTGCCAAAAACAAAGCATCAGCAGAGATGAATACAGATGATGAGCAAACGGACTATATTGGGATTGAGGATTTTGCTAAAGTCGAGATGAAAGTGGCACACGTTTTAGAGTGCAATCACGTCGAAGACGCGGACAAGTTACTCCAGTTCACACTGGATGTTGGCGAAGATAAACCACGCAACGTATTTAGCGGTATTCGTAAGTTCTATGAGCCTGAGCAACTGACGGGTAAAAAAGTCATCTGTGTCACCAACCTTGCGCCGCGCACCATGAAATTTGGCGTTTCAGAAGGTATGGTATTGTCAACTGGCAATCCAAAAACTCAGCTAACGGTCGTTACTCTACCTGATAACTGTGTCATTGGTGATGTGCTCGCATAGGAACGTTGCCTTAAGTAATAATTAAAGAACGAAAAAAAACGGTCTAAATAGACCGTTTTTTTTATGGCTGATTGACAAGATAAGTAACAATTAAGCTTTATAGCTCTCTATTCAATAGTTATCTACTCAAAACATCAATAATTTCCAACGTATTATTAATCACTGTCACAATCTTATTGTCTGGCGTACGGATACGCTCGTAACGGTCATCATAACGGTCTAAAATGACAGAACGATCATAGTCCCTTCTATCAATCTTGCCGACTACTCTATAACCGTATTTATCAAGGTCACGCTTGAATGAGGCGTTAGGGCTAGCATTGCGATACGCATTAATATTAGGGTGGGCATTACCGTTATTTTGATAACTGTTATGGTTGTAATCTTTACTAATGTGAGCTGAGTTACTTTTGCCATTTCCATGACCGTGCCTATTACCATGATTGTCTTTTGCAATAGCAGGCAGGCAAATCAATGAGCTTGCCGTAATTCCAGCGATGGTTAATAACTTCAAATTAGCCGTATTCATAATGTTATCCTTGAAATATGCGAATGAGATATTCGAGTGCGTTGTATATTCAATACGTCAACATAATAATGATATGGATTTTGGACGTACTCTACTTCTCATATAAAAAACTTTTGTATAAACATTAGCTTACGTTAATTATAAAGTGGGTTCGTAATAGATGCGTTGCTAGTGTGTACCCTTTTTTATTATTGTTTTATTGAATATAAAGCCATCTAAAAAGCACTATTTTATGATTATCTCTTTAAAATAAATCCTTGTGCTACCCGTCAATGTACCTCTTAGTTGCACCTATGACGAATGCGCTTTAATTTTTTATTGCGATAACTTACATTACTGTCATAATATGAACATAATAATCGACGGAACGATTACTTTAATTAATGGTTAGCCTGCTATTTTGGCATCAACATAGCATTGACTCGGCTAATCTGCATTCTCCAATATCTTTTTTAAAACCAAAGAGAACCAAACAGATCATTTGAGCATTGCTATTAGTAGGCTTGATCAATCTGGCAGTCCTCACTTGGTTTTTATGATTGATATAACCTATGAGTTATCCTAATAATGACTATTGCTTCTACTCTACGCTTAAGCCTATATGGCGTTGCTCTTAGTGCCATTAGCACACTTGGCCTGATAGGCTGCTCGAACTCCTCTACTGACACAGCAGCCACTACTGAAAATAGTGCTGCTGCAGATGCAGAAAAACCTGCCAAATCTATTGCCATTACTCAGATCGTTGAGCATCCATCATTGGATGATATGCGCCGCGGGATTATTGATGAGCTGGCAGACAATGGTTATGTCGAAGGCCAGAATCTGACCGTAAACTTCCAAAGTGCACAGGGCAATACCGCGACAGCAGGACAGATTGCTAAGCAGTTTGCAGGAGACAATCCGGACGCCATCGTCGCCATCTCGACGCCATCGGCCCAGTCGATTGTCGCTGCGACCACTACTATTCCTATCATTTATACGGCCGTATCAGATCCACTAGGCGCTAAGCTTATTACCGAAGATGGCAAGCCTTTTCAAAGCAATTTGACAGGATTATCTAGTCAGCTACCACTAGAGCCGCAGTTAGATTTATTGCAGCAAATAAAACCTGATATGAAAACGATCGGCTACGTTTACAGCCCAGGCGAAGCCAACTCAGTGTCATTGCGTGATAGTCTAAAACAAGCCCTGCCAGCACGAGGTCTGACATTGTTAGACATTCCTGCCAATCGTCCAACCGATATCGGCATGGCAACGCGTAGCTTGCAAGGACGCGCAGATATCATCTATACCTCATTTGACAATAATGTTGCCTCTGCTTTTGAAGCCATGACCCAAGCCGCGAATGAGTTAAAATTACCCATTGTCGCGTCTGATGAGTTCAGTGTGAAACGCGGCGCGACAGCTGCTCTTGGCGTTAATGATTATGACTTTGGTCGTACCACTGGAAAAATGGTATATCGCGTATTAAATGGCGAAGCTATCAATACCATCGAACCTGCCGTCATGAACGATCTAACCTTATATATCAGCCCTAAGCACGCCAAAACGCAAGGCGTTAGTTTGCCAGCAGAGTTGCTAAAAAATGGCATCAATGTTGATGAACAAACGCAAAGCACTGATAACAAATAGCACGAATAAAATAAATAGTGCTAAATAGTAATACTGAAAAATAACCTGTAGCCATCATAAGTGGCTCGCTTTACTCTTTTACCCATCTATTAATAATGTACGGACACATTATTACTTTTAGGAGTCAGAACCATGTTGTATCAAAATCGTTTTAATTTTGGCAAAGCGTTACTACTAGGCGGTGTATGCACTGCTATCTTAACGGGTTGTAATCAATCAGCCCAAGATACCAGCACGACTGATACTGCAGCTACTGGCGATACTGCCACCGAAATGAAAACTGTTGCTATCACTGCTATCGTTGAACATCCAGCACTTGATGATGTGCGCAAAGGCGTGATCGACGAATTAAACGAAGCAGGATTCAAAGACGGTGAAAACCTAACCGTCAACTTCCAAAGCGCACAGGGTAATACAGCTACTGCCGGACAGATTGCTAAGCAATTCGTCGCTGATGCGCCAGATGTGATCGTCGCTATCGCGACACCATCTGCGCAGTCTGTTGCCGCTTCTACTAGCAGCATTCCATTGGTATTCTCTGCGGTTACCGATCCAGTAGCAGCCAAACTGGTACCTAAGCTAGATGGTTCTGGCACCAATGTTACAGGCGCATCAGATGCGCTACCGTACGAGCCGCAAATCGACTTGATGCGTCAAATCATTCCATCATTAAAAAATGTCGGTTATGTCTATAGCCCAGGTGAAGTCAACTCAACGATTATCTTACAAAATCTAAAAGAGAAATTGACACCGCTCGGCATCAATGTATTAGAAGCACCTGCACAGCGTAGTAATGACATCGCGATGGCAGCCCGTAGTCTTGAAGGCAAAGTCGACATGATCTATACGTCGACTGATAACAACGTGGTATCCGCTTACGAGTCACTCTATCAAATTGCTAAAGAAAGTAAGATTCCTCTTATCGCATCAGACACTAGCTCAGTTGAGCGCGGTGCGGTTGCGGCATTAGGCGTAGACTACTATGAGCTTGGCCGTGAAACGGGTAAAATCGTTGTTCGTATCTTGAATGGTGAAAAAGCAGGCGCTATCCCTGTTTATACTCCACAAGCGCTTAACCTATATGTCAGCCCAAAACATGCTCAAGAAGAAGGTATCACTTTGCCACAAGCGGTTATCGATAAAGCAAAAGAAGTGGTAGAATAACGCACCTTTGTATTTGGCTTAGAATAGTAGCCGTAAGCAAGATAGCCATACCAATCAGTGATTGATCGCCATCTTGCGCTGTGATGCTAAATGTTTGACAAGAAACCCAGCTATGAGTCAGTAAGCTGGGCTTCTTGTTTCAGCAGAACCTATTTAAATAGTTTGTTTCATATATTGCTGTCTTTAGCTTGTGGCTTATCTGCTACTTGTTAAGTAAAATACATTTTTGCTCCATTGAATATTACCATGGCTCGAACTATAGCTTTAAACCAAGGTAACTTATGATCGTTGTTAATCGTGACCTGTTTTGGTTTACCCTAACCGCAGATTGCTTAATCTGTTAAATTCACCGCTTAGCTGTTTAGCATTTAGAAGGTTTTGGCAATCGCCTCTCACCTATCTTGATATCATACGCTAGACACTGGGTTATGACTTACTGATCTCTTATGTCTTTAATTGCTTTTTTTGGTGCGCTTGAAAGTGGTCTGATTTATGGCCTCGTCGCACTTGGTGTGCTGATCTCATTTCGTACGCTCGACTTCCCTGACTTAACGGCTGATGGTAGCTTTCCGTTGGGCGGCGCGGTCGCTGGTATCTCTATCGTTGCGGGTGTTAATCCGTGGCTCGCCTGTGCTTTTGGTATGCTAGCAGGCTCAGTCGCCGGTATCGTTACTGCATGGCTGCACGTCAAACTTGGCATCCTACAACTGCTAGCCAGTATCTTGGTGATGGTTGCCCTATATTCTGTCAACCTACGTATCATGGGCGCCCCAAACCTACCATTACTTGGTGAAACGACGGTATTTAGTGCTTTAGTGACTAATGGCAATGGCTATTGGATGCGCTGTCTGATTATCGGGGTCGTCGTGGCGATTGCCATGCTATTTTTAAACTGGTTTTATAGTACCGAAACCGGTTTATCAATGCGTGCTACGGGCTCAAACTTGAGAATGGCACAAGCGCAAGGTATTAATACCTCATGGATGACCATCATCGGTATGGCGATCTCTAACGGTTTGATTGCCTTAGCAGGTGCGTTATTTGTCCAGACCCAAGGTGGCGCTGATATTTCTATCGGTATCGGCACAATTGTCATTGGTCTAGCAGCGGTCATCATTGGTGAGACCATCATTCCTGCCAAGCGTATTTGGCTCATTACTTTTGCTGTTGTGGTCGGTGCAGTATTGTACAAGCTGTTTATTCAGGTCGCACTATCGAGCGATACGCTACGTAGTATCGGCTTTGGTCCGCAAGATTTGAACTTAATTACCGCGTTACTCGTGGTACTGGCTTTGGTCTTACCAAAAGCGAAAACGAAGTTTTTATCACGCAAAGTTCGCGCCTAATGACAGTTTAAGCAAGTGTCAACAGCACTTGCTTTGCTTGAAGAGATAATAAGGAATAACGATTATGATGCAAGCCACCGATTTACAGTTGACCTTTAATCCAGGCACGCCTATCGAGAACCCTGCCCTACGTGGTATCAGTTTGAATATCGCTGATGGTGAGTTCGTCACCGTCATTGGTACTAACGGTGCAGGTAAATCGACTTTTTTGAACGCAGTAAGCGGTACAACGCGCGTCGATAGTGGCTCAATCTTGCTAAATGGCATTGATGTTACCAAAAAATCCGCCCATCAACGCGCGCACTGGGTTGCACGTGTTTTTCAGGACCCAATGGCAGGTACTTGTGAAGCGCTAACGATCGAAGAAAACATGGCATTGGCCTATAAGCGAGGCGGCAAGCGCGGTTTGAAGTTTGCACTAAACCAAAATAACCGTGACTTGTTCCGAGAAAAGTTATCAGTATTGAAATTAGGTCTAGAGAATCGCCTAACAGACCGTATGGGCTTGCTTTCTGGTGGTCAACGTCAAGCCGTCAGCCTTCTGATGGCATCATTGCAGCCCTCTAAGATTTTGTTGCTCGATGAGCATACTGCTGCCCTTGATCCAAAAACCGCCGCCTTTGTTCTAGAATTGACAGATAAAATTGTCACAGACAATAAGCTCACCACTATGATGGTGACGCATTCTATGCAACAAGCTTTGGCACATGGTACGCGTACCGTGATGCTGCACCAAGGGCAAGTGGTCTTGGATGTGTCTGGAGATATTCGTAAAGGCATGACCGTACACGATTTGTTAGATATGTTTGAGCAAACACGCGGCGAAAAGGTCGAAGACGACAGTTTAATTTTAAGCTAATATTTTTCAACTTATGAATGTTACGTAGCAGATATAACTGTTTTAGCTACTCCTAAAACCTTCAAGAAAATTGATTTTTCTTGAAGGTTTTTTGTTATCTATAGTTAATGATCATATGAAGTTTCTGTTGACCATTATATAGTTGTTGTCTATCCATGCTTCGCTATTGTCATCTATCTATGAGGTCTGTCATGCGCAAAATTCCTATTTATTCCCATCCTGCCGCTGGTTGGCCTGCGCTGATCTCCTCGACTCAAAAGCTGATGGACTATCAGACGTTTCTACGGGGCGGCCTAAGTGTATTCAAAAGCAATCAACCTCAAGGCGGATTTGACTGCCCAGGTTGTGCATGGCCCGACCATAAATCGCACAAATCCATCGATGTCTGTGAAAACGGTATAAAAGTCATTGCTAGCGAGACCATGACTCACAAAGCTGACGCCGAGTTTTTTGCAAGACATACCGTGACTGAGCTACAAGGATGGTCGGGTTACGAACTTGAGCACAGTGGTCGTTTATCAGAGCCGATGTATTACGATATCGCACAAGATTGCTACGTCCCTATTCCTTGGGAAGCGGCTTATAGCTTAATCGCTGAGCAGCTAGGACAACTTGATTCACCCGATGAAGCACTATTTTATACATCAGGCCGCGTGACCAACGAGCCTGCCTTCTTATATCAGTTATTTGTGCGCTGTTTTGGTACCAACAATTTGCCAGATTGCTCCAATATGTGTCATGAGCCCACATCAGTAATGCTTAGCAAACAGTTAGGTATCGGTAAAGCAACGGTCATGCTAGAAGATTTTGAGCAAGCCAAACTGATATTGATGTTTGGGCAAAACCCAGCTACCAACCATCCACGTATGCTAGAGATGCTCGCCCATGCGCATGAGCAAGGATGCCGAATCATTTCAATCAATCCGATGCGTGAACAAGGTTTAAGCAAGTTCAGAAATCCGCAAAAACCTACGCATATGGCAGCCGGTCAAAGCGATGATATGGTCGATGATGTCATTCAAATTCAAATCGGTGGGGATACCGCGCTATTGACGGGCATTGCCAAATGGCTGATTGAAAACGATAGAATCAATCACGATTTTATCACCACTCATACCTCAGGTTTTGAACCGCTAAAACAATGGCTAACAGTACAAACTTGGGAAGATATCACGCTTGGATGCGGTATCACTCAAACAGATATTATCCATCTCGCTAGATTAGTAGCTGACAGTTCAGCGACGATTTGTACTTGGGGCATGGGCATCACCCAGCACGTGCAAGGCGATGACAATGTCGCGATGATTACCAATTTACTGCTGCTAATGGGTATGATCGGTATTGATGGTGCAGGTGCCTCTCCCGTTCGTGGTCACTCTAACGTACAGGGCGATCGCACCATGGGTATCCACGAGCGCCCTAGCAAAAGCTTGCTGGACAGTCTTGAGCGTGTCTTTGAGCGCCCTATGCCGCAAGAACATGGCTACGACGTCGTTACAGGTGCCAAAGCGCTTATCGCGGGTCAATTAAAGGTCTTTATGGGAATGGGCGGTAATTACGCTGTAGCCGCTCCTGATACGAGCGCTATTCAACAAGCACTGACCACCACTCAACTCAATATTTTTGTCGGTACTAAGCTCAATGAGACGATGCTATACCCGGGGGCAAATAATATAATTCTGCCTTGTCTAGGTCGTACTGAGCGCATTACAACGACAAAAGGTGAGCAGTTTGCAACGATCGAAGACTCAATGTGTCAGATCGTACCCACTCAAGGCAAGCTAAAACCTGTGAGCGACACTTTAAAATCTGAAGCACAAATTGTGGCAGATATGGCGGTTCACGTGCTCGGTGCCGATTCATCTATTCCTTGGCTTGCGATGAGTGAGGATTTTAACCTTATTCGCGACTATATCGCCCAAGCTATTAACGGTTTTGAAAACTTCAATCAGCGCATTCGCAATTCGGAACGCGGTTTTCATTTGTATCATGCGGCGCGTCACCGTGTATGGAATACTGAGAGCGGCAAAGCGCAGTTTGAAGTACCACAATACCCCATTACGTACGTTGCATCCCAAATGGAAGATGCGCAAGGCATTGATGACGAGAATACAACGCAGAACATAACGCAAAAGGTTTGGCAATTGACCAGCGTCCGTAGTCACGATCAATTCAATACCATGATATTCGGGTTTAAAGACCGCTATCGCCAGACTAATCGCCGCGATGTGCTATTTATGCATCCAGATGAAATCAGCCGCCTAGGCTGGCAAAAAGGTGACCGCATTATGGTGACTCGCCAACGTGCTAAAGACAGTTCAGCTGAACCACGAGTATTGGGTCCATTAGTACTAACGGAGATGGATATTGCCTCTAACGCCGTTGCCGCTTATTATCCTGAATGCAATGACCTGTTTGATTTAGACACACATGCGCCAGACTCTCATATTCCAGCGTACAAGTCGACGACCGTTATTTTGGAGCGCGTCAATGCAGGTGCTCGAATAGCAGAGCCTGCATAAATGACTATAATAACTGAAGATAGCGTTGAGCAAAGTGAGTTGCCTAGCACCACTGCTATGATGAATGATACACCTGAAACCAAAGTGGTTATGACTGGAGCATCTGAGGATAACGTAGTATCTGAGATGCTGCTTGCTCGTAGCCATTTGGCGCATAAGCATTATTACTTATCAGATAATGACGGGCTTAATAGTGAGGAACATACTGCTCAAGCTAATATCGAATCTCAGACCACCAGTTTGGCCATAGAAGCAGCGGTGTCAATCATTATTAATGGTATTCATTATGCCGTACTGATGGCCAGCCCTTACCAATTAGAGTATTTGGCTGTTGGCTTCTTATTTAGCGAGGGCTTGATTCAGCACAGTCACGAGTTACTCGATTGGGAAGTGACTCATCTTACCGATATTGATAGCTACCAAAAGTTTGCTCAGGCTTCAAGAGACGAGAATCTCGAACCATCATCGTTTGAGCAAAGCTTACAACAACTTCAAGATTATGATATTTATATCGTAGAGCTGGTCTTAAGCCAGCGTTGCCATCAACGCATTCAAGCTCAGAAGCGTCAATTAGCAGGCCGTACAGGCTGCGGTATGTGCGGAATCACTGGCCTGACACAAGCATTGCCCGACTTGAGCCATTACTCACAAGCAAATATCCATGGCTCTAAGGCAACCGTGCCAAGCCTTGACTATCTGTTGGCATTACGTCAGCAAGTAGATGCTGCACAGCACACACATCAACTAACAGGAGCTGTGCATGCAGCAGCAACGATATACAATCAGCAGCTATACTTATTTGAGGACGTAGGACGTCACAATGCACTCGACAAATTAATCGGTTGGCAACTGCGACAAAAAGTAGAAGTTGATTGCGTACTCATGACCTCACGCCTATCAATTGAATTGGTACAAAAATCTATTCGTAGTCGCATTCCTTGGCTCGTTGGCATGTCAGCACCGACCAGCACCGCAGTACGCGTGGCTGAACGCTATGGACTTGGGTTAGCAGGATTTTTGCGCAACAACCGAGTCACTTACTACTCGAAGATCTGATCATCCACAGATACAAACAACACCAAAAAGACCAAAGGCAACGATAAAGAGAGCGCTCAGCAGGTTAACATTTGATGTTTAACACTCCTTTGTCCTTTTATTCTCTAATAATAATTAAATCAATAGCAACCCAACCAACTGAAAATAAAGGGTAAATATATATTAATCAAAAATAACGCTTGTTTGCATGAAAAATGACTTGTAATTTGGTATATTTTTGCTAATATAGTCCACCTTGATTGGCTGGATGGCAGAGTGGTCATGCAGCGGACTGCAACTCCGTTAACGCCGGTTCGATTCCGACTCCAGCCTCCAATTATTTATTAACTTTACGTTAATTTTGGCTTGCATTATTATCTCAACCGATTATAATAGCGACCACTTATCTAGTAACTAGATGGTCTATCAGCTAGTTTACATGTTAGATAACACAAGTTTTGCCCGGGTGGTGAAATTGGTAGACACAAGGGATTTAAAATCCCTCGCTAGCAATAGCGTGCCGGTTCAAGTCCGGCTCCGGGTACCATTACATAGTCCTATACTATCTTATAGAACAGCTAAAGCCTCTGATATCAGGGGCTTTGTTGTATCTGGCGTTCTATACTGTCCTGCTCTATCTATCCCAATCCATGCATCTGATGTACACTACTATGTACACTGGTTTTTAAATGTACATTGGGGTATCAGTCATGGAAGCACGTAAACCTATCAGCTCCGATCGCAGCATCAGCAGTCATAAAGCCGATGACAAGGAATATCTGGTCTCTGTCAAAAACCATCCCATGCTTTATCTCATGGTCAGACCTAACGGCACCAAGTCTTGGGTTTATCGCTACCTGTCTCCTACTCATTCAAAAAATAAACGCATATCGCTTGGCGTGTATCCAAACGTATCGTTTTCACGTGCCTGTGAAATTTGGCGTGAATATGAAGAGTTGTTGAGCCGTAATATTGATCCCAAAAACCATCGTGAAGAATTGAAGAAAAGTATTGTTAGTAAAACTAAAAAATCTTTTAATCATTTCGCTTGGGAGTATTTTGAAGGACTGGAGCAGACTCAAAAAGGTAATACGTTGATTCGTAAGAAAGGCCGTTTAGAGCTTATATGCTCTTATATTGGTAATGAGCCTATTAATGAGATTGGCTCACCTAGAATGCTCGAAGTGTTATTAGACATCCAAGCTAACTCCTTAAGTAAAGCTGGCAAGCCTACAGATAAGGCTGAACGCTGTGCAGGTATTGCTAGTGACGTATTTGTCTATGCTGGAGCTCGTGGGTTCTGTAGCAGCAATCCTGCGGCGCTTATTAAGAGTCAATTAGCTAAGTCTAGTTATGGTCATCGTCCTGCCATTACTAAGCCTAAAGATTTGGCTCAGCTACTGCGAGCTATTGAAACCTTAGAATGTGATTTGAATACCATAAACTCCCTTAGGCTATTAGCAATGCTCTTCGTTCGTAATGGTGACTTGCGACGCATGAGATGGAACGAGCTTAATCTAGAGGCTGGCAGGTGGCAACTAAAGCCATTAAAGGGTCAAGGTAAGGTAAACATGGTTAAGGATATGGTTGTTCCCCTACCTGATCAAGCCGTAGCTATATTACGTGAACAGCAAAAAATTAATGGACATACCGAATATGTCTTTTTTAGCGAAACAGCAAAAAAACATCATATCATTTCAGACGCTACCGCTAATAATCAACTACACAATTTGGGTTATCAAAACATACACTGTGCTCATGGTTTTAGAGCCACTGCGAAGACTATCCTGCAAGAGCAGCTAAAGTACTCTCTTGTGCTTGTTGAGATGGCTTTAGGTCATACTACTAAAGATCCTAATGGAACTGCTTACGGTCGGTTTGAGTACATCGACGATCGTAGCGACATGATGCAGAAATGGGCAAACTACTTAGATGCTCTCAGGGAAGGTCTTGACACAGCTGAATTTAGAGCGGATGCTCAGTCACAAGCTGACTCTACTGCCCAGCTACAAGCATTGATTGCTGAGCTAGGAGAGGATAAAGTGCTTGAAATGCTTAAAGGGTAAAGGCGAAGCTTGCCTAAAGTTTGAATACTAATAAACATTGAAAGCTATATTATTAACTAAAAAGCCTTTTTCTCTTTAAAATAAAAAGTCATAAGAATTTGAGTGATTAATTACTTATCTGTTCTGTACGCAGATAAATTGTTTAACTTATAAAAATCATTAAGTAATGCTTGTACTATCTCAAGTACCAATAAGGCAGGCTTTTAGGGTCTCTACCATATTTATTAGCGCCGTCAGTTCCAGGAAATAGGAGCATAAACATTAATATAATAAGGAATGGAGGGAAAACCATACCCCCTATCAAAAGCCATCCTGGTTTATTTATGTCATGCAGTCTTCTAACCAAAATGCTAAAACTTGATACGACACATAAGCAAAATATAACTAGCTTAATTAGTGTAATAGGCGAGGTATCAGACTCGAGTGCAAACTCAAATGCACCTTCACCAGTCTTAAGTATTATAAAAATATTTATAACACTAAATATGTACAACCATGCATTAGTTGTTCTTGTTCTAAAATCGATAAATTGGGTGAATAGCGTTCTAAGATAAGATTGTACAACCTTAATAGCAATATCCTTTTTTCCTAGTAAAATTAGGATAATGAATGTCCCTATGAGGAGAATATTAATCATATACTTATCTTTACCTTGTAAGAAATAACTTGTTATTGAGATTTGGATATTAAAAAA
The DNA here is from genome assembly GCF_904846415.1 of Psychrobacter piscatorii. Lineage (GTDB taxonomy): Bacteria > Pseudomonadota > Gammaproteobacteria > Pseudomonadales > Moraxellaceae > Psychrobacter > Psychrobacter piscatorii. Next base: position 16,005 of record NZ_CAJHAR010000039.1, read on the forward strand.
ACAGACAGCTTATCGAGTGAACTATCGATACTGCTAATTTTTTGAATAAATTAACAATGTAGCAATATTAATTAACAGTTTTATAATAAGCAACATTAATTTTGAAAAAATTTAACTAATGTTTATTTTCATACAATGCGATAGAGAAAGGTGTTTTTGACAACCTTGAGTAACATCAGGCATAAAAAAAAGAGAGCATCAGCTCTCTTTTTTTTATACATCATTACTAATGTCCGCTTCGAGGTCTAACTGTTCTCATTCAACCTATTATCCACAACCTGCTTCAAACTATGTATCACCGCTGTTTGAAAGGCTTCGTCTTGGATAAATTGCTTATAAAAATCAATTTCCTTGCGACGGTCTGCTACTACAATCTCTTTAACCATACTCTCAAACTCTAGCTTCTTATGCTGCGCGTCGTTAGTGTTTACGTACTTATGCTCAAAGTCAGCGCGATCGGTGAGCCGCTTAGCTAAACTTATAAACTTCATACGCTGCTCTTCTGGTGTGATATGCCAGTTCTTAAACCAACGTTCGTTAAAGTCCTTAATAATTTTCTCTAGCTGGTCTTCATTGTTTTCATCATGAACACCCAGAACATTTGCGTTATTAGGGGTAAGCGTACCTGCATCATCTTTTAATGTAATTTTCTGGGCTAACGCGGTTCGCTCCATCGCATAAGTATTTAAGTCCACAGATTCAAGTAGCTCATCAAGCGCATCGTCTTCACTAGAGCGAACGACAAGTTTAGGTATAAGTGCTTTTAGCAACCAATAGAGCTGCTCCCACTCTACTACCTGAAAAGGCGTGATAGCTGCAATACGACTGTATATCTTGACGAACTGCTTGGACTGCATTTTAAACTCAATTTTAGTATCTTCATCCAAATCCAGCTTGAGATTAAAGCGTTCTGCAAATACATCTATAGTGGCCTCTAACAACGACATCTCAGTACCGCTAAAATAGGCGTCTGCATACTCCTTTAATTCCTGTAGTTCATAGACACCTACTGCATCAAGACTGCCTTTTATCTCATGCAATATGTTTACGTCAGTCGCTTCTGATAACGTAGTCGCAGTATAGTACTTATCAAATGATAGCTTGATGTCGCTTACTTCGTTAAAGAAATCAAGGATGAATAGGTCTTCAGTCCTTTTACCAAGCTTTGGTGCTGAACGGTTGAGACGTGATAAGGCTTGCACTGCTTGCACGTCTTGTAGCTTTTTATCGACGTACATAGCTGTAAGCTTAGGTTGGTCAAAACCCGTCAGGTACTTATTAGCAACGATTAGTAAGCGGTACTCATCCTTATCAAAGTTATCTTTAGTTTTAGAATCCTCAAAGCCATTCATACCACCTTCAGTGTACGCAATACCGTCCACTTCCTTTTCTCCTGAAAAGGCGATAATCATCTTAAAGGGATTACCCATGACTTCTAGCTGCTCATTGATGGTTTTATAGTAGCGTATTGCCATCTCGATATTCTGGGTTACGACCATACCTTTAGCTTGGCCTTTCAATCGATTTTTGCCATAAACATTCTCGATAAAATGCTCTAAGATGATGGCTGACTTAACGTCGATAGTTTGCTGGTCACGCTCAACATGGGCTCTGAGCGCCTTTTGTGCTTTGACAGTGTCGAATTTTTTATCTTCGTTGATGGACTTTTTGATTTCGTAATATGACTTAAAGGTCGTGTAATTGCTTAACACATCTAAAATAAAGCCTTCCTGAATGGCTTGCTTCATGCTGTAGAGATGAAACGGCTTAAAGCTCTCATCTTCTTGCTTGATTCCGAACTTCTCCAGAGTGATGCTTTTAGGTGTCGCAGTGAAGGCAAAGTAGCTGGCATTACCGCGCATCTTACGTGCTTCTATGGCTCGAATAACTCTATCTTGATTAGACAGACTGTCTATATCTTCGTTGTCACTATCCTTTACCCCTAACGCGCGGTTCATATCATCATGCGATGACCCTGTTTGTGAGCTGTGTGCTTCATCAATGACCAGCGCAAAGTTTTTATGAGCCATTTCACTAATATCATCCAGTACATAATGGAATTTTTGAATAGTAGTGATGACAATTTTTTTACCGTTCTCTAATGCCTCTCTGAGATCTTTAGATTTGTTTGAATGAGCAATGATGCCTTTTACTTCGCTAAACTGATTAATATTATCCTTAATCTGTTGGTCTAGTATCTTGCGGTCAGTGACTACAATTACAGTATCGATGATGGGCTTTTCAGGATTAGCGGTATCACTATTTTTAACACTGGAATAGGCTTCAATAAGCTGATACGCCAGCCACGTTATAGAGTTTGATTTACCTGAGCCTGCTGAGTGTTGAATCAGATATCGTTTACCAACACCGTTTTTTTCTACATCTTTGATAAGCTCTCTAACCACATCCATTTGGTGATAGCGTGGGAAATAAAGCGTTTTATCAGAGAGCTTTGGCTTTTTGATGTCAGGGTCATCACAGCCCAAGCGGACAAAGTGGCTGATTAGATTCACTAAGCTGTCTTTTGCTAATACCTCTTGCCATAGGTAAGCTGTTTTAAAGCCATTGGGGTTAAGCGGATTACCGCTACCGCCATCATTACCTTTGTTAAATGGTAAAAAGAATGTCTTATCACCAGCCAAGCGCGTGGTCATATATATTTCTTGGTTGTCTAAGGCAAAATGCACCACACAACGCGCAAAGTTAAATAGCGTCTTTTTGGGGTCTCTATCATTCTGATATTGCTTGAGCGCATTAAACCTAGCCGTCTGGTTCTTATGCGTGCTCTTTAGCTCAAAGGTGGCAATAGCAAGCCCATTGATAAACAGCACCATGTCCACAGACTTGAGCGGTTCAGCAACCGAGTAATGCACCTGACGAGTAACGCTGAATTGATTCTGTTGGTGGTTTTCGACTACTTTTAGACTACTGCTGGCAAGTGGTGCTGGATAAAGAAAAGTTAGGTGAGCATCATTGACATTGATGCCCTTTTTTAGGACATCGAGTATACCGTTCTTTTTGATGATACGGTCAAGGATACTAAGGATAAGCTCCTGCCAATCGTTAGGATTGTACTTGATAACCTTGTCTAGCTCATGCTGCTGGCTGCTATGCAAAAACTGCCAAAACTGAGCGGTGTCGATAGCGTAGCGTTTATCGAAGTCCTTGTAGTCGCCAATCGTATAGCCGTTATTGCCCATAGCCTCTACGATATGGTCTTCAAGCTCTTCTTCAGAAAATTGGCTGGTCTTAATTTGCATATGTATTCCCTTAACTTGCTATCGTAGATTCACCCTATCACTATCGTATCACTCTTAGCAGACTTTTATTTTTCCAGTCACAGCTTGATTGATTAGGATAGTTTTGTATTCTTTTAGCCGTTCGATTTGCTCTTTCTGACTATTCATTGCTCTATTAATAACATTAACCTGCTCATCTATGTATTTAACTAGAACAAGCTGTTCTGATTTAGAAGGTAATGGAAAATCAAAGTTTTTAAGGTTCTGAAAATTAAGACCCTCTCTACCTCCACCTTGTTGAAAAAACCATATTTGCTGTTGTCCAATATTAGAAGCTAATAAGTAATTTAGGAATACTGAGTCTACTTTTTCATTTGGTCTAATGATGCAAACATGTTGATTAACATTTAGTTCAATATCTAAGCTATTGTAATAACAACGACCTAAAGATCCTCCAGTAATATTTAGTAACACATCCCCTTTCTGTACTTTACTATTACCCATAGAGTTATGAACAAATTCAGAAATTCTTGCTACATTATCTAAAGATATTCTATCAAAATGAATATTCTGACTTCTCAATAAAGGTACACCATTATCTATATATGTTGTACCTCCACCCGAAGGTGTAACGCCACTACCAATCTTTGATGTCAGAAACTTTAGTTTCTTGATTTCCCATGCTTCAGGAATATCACCCAGCCAATCAATGCCACTGTTTTTCATTTTGGCATTAGCATCTAAACCTTTAGTCACTACATTTTGGATGACGATTTGCTTATATTCATTAAGTTGTTCAATTTGCCGTTGTTTAAGATTGATAGCTTGGTCAATTTGGATTGTTTTTTGGTCAAGAAAATTAGCAATGGCTATTTGCTCTTTGTATGTAGGAATAAAGGTTTTATAGCTCATAAACCAGTCTTTTGGTATCGTATTTCTCAAACCTCGATACAAAGGTTTCAACTTTTTTTCATTATCTAGGTTCAGATAAAAGTAATATATAAAAGTTTTATCAAAATCGGGTGATACTTCTAACACCGTATAAGCACCTGTTATCATACCGTCAAATTCGGACAAACCTACTGTCCTAGGTGTTTCTTCCACATCAAAAAGACAAAATACGAAATCACCAGCCTTAACTTCTTGATAAGTATCAAATTCAGCTGGGAACTTTCCTTGAGGATTCTCCATATCTCTTTTTACGATACCTTTAAGTGTTAAAGACAATAAATCGTAATCCTCAGATTTTTTACCAACTCTTGAACTTTTGATAGAGAATATATGCTTATTTGATAGTAGCTCCCATCTTTCAGGAATCTGACCCAATTCATTTATACCGCTATCCTTATAACTATCATATTTAGCATAGTCTATTAAAGCTGTAGTACTCATAACTGCTCCTTGACGGACTCAAGGCTTTGTACGCCTAGTATCTGAGCTATTAAGCCATCGGCTTGCTTGTCCAGCGCTACCAGCTCACTGGCTACTTCTGATAGTGAACGCAGCGGCTTGTGCTGATAGAAATATTTATTAAAACTGATTTCATACCCAATCTTGACGCTCTCTAAGTCAAGCCATGCTTCATCAACATGCGGCTTGACTTCATCTAGATAGTAATGATGAATGCTTTGCTTAAGCGGTATCGATTCGTAGTCACGCAAATCACTGCTAGACTCATAGATAACGTACTGGTTCGGCTTAGCAGTGTCTACACCTACGCTGCTGGCAGGATAATAACCGAAGTCAGCTAACTGGTCGGTGGTACAGCCAAGACGGTCAAGTAACGCTTCGAGTTTATCACCGTCCAATGTTGATACTGATTTAATAACCTTTGCCCCTGTTTCATCGTACCAGCTGACCGCGTCAAGGATTTGCTTGCGCTCATTGGCTTTTAGCTTGATGGTATCGTGGCCTTTGAGAAAGCTGGCTACCTTTTTAGTGAGCTCATTAAAATCAGTAAATAGCGCATTGCCTATGTGCGCTTGGATGGCTTTGGCATAATTAAATAAAGACAGCTGATTACCCCATGTCTTAGGGTCGAGTAGCTTTTTGCGTTGCTTAGCCGATAGGTCTAGCTCCTCTTGCTCTGAGAAGGCTTTTAGACTGTCTTTGTTAGCTTTGAAGAACGCTTCATCATACTTGTCAGCATTATATTCGTTGTACATCTGACTCATGGCATCACGGAGCTGATTATCAAATAGTAAGCTATTAATCAGCTCATCTTTCATTTGTGCATGACGACGATCAGGGCGCTCGATAGTCACCTTATGATAGCCAAAGTCGCTGTTGTCAAAGACTTGACTGGCAATACCAACAGGCTCACCTTGAACCGCCCCGAGATTGTCGGAGACTCAACGCTCCAAGAGAATACGACAATGAAAACACGAAAATATACCCCTGAAATGAAAGAGCGCGCCGTCCGTATGCTAATTGAAGCTAAAGACGATTACCCATCCACCTGGTCAGCCATCAAAGCCATAGCGCCAAAG
>NZ_CAJHAR010000040.1 GCF_904846415.1 Psychrobacter piscatorii
GACTGAGCAAGCGTAAGCTATGCCACCTGTTTGGTGTCGTTAGAAGCAGCTACTACTATGGTATTAAGACTAAGCCTATTGATATAGAACGCGTCAAACTCAAAGCATTAATACGTCAGATATTCAACGACTCCAAGCAATCGGCTGGCGCTCGCACCATTGCCGCTATCTTATGGAATGAGCATAACATCAGGCTGACGCGTTACTTAGCCGCCAAGCTCATGGAGCAAATGAATCTGGTCAGTTGCCAGCTTAAGACACACAAGTACAAGCACGCTGATCAAGCGCATAGAACCCATGACAATATATTAGACCGCAGGTTTAGCCCAGATGCGCCCAATCAAGTCTGGACGGGGGACGTGACTTATATTCGTATTAAAGGCGGCTGGTGCTACCTAGCCGTAGTGTTAGATTTGTTTGCCCGTCGTGTCGTGGGCTTCGCTGTCTCAGACTCTCCTGACAGTATGCTGACTGCTAAAGCACTACAGATGGCATATCAGACGAGACTTAGACCCAGTGAGGTGCTGTTTCACTCAGATCAAGGCACGCATTATACTAGTAAAGCGTTCGCTGAATCCGTGGCTAGTTGTGATGGTATGAAGCAAAGTATGAGCCGAAAAGGTAATTGCTGGGATAACGCACCTACCGAGCGCTTCTTTAGAAGCTTTAAAACGGAATGGATGCCAAAGGGTGGTTATGAAGATATCTTTGAGGCTAAGAGTGCTATTACTGACTATATCTGGGGCTATTATCAAACCGTAAGACCGCATACTTTCAACAATTATTTAACACCAGCTGAAACAGAGAGACGCTACTTTAATAAAACCTCTTATCGGGTGTCCTAAATTAGTTGACCACTACAGTACTGAAGAAATCACTAATAAAGCTTTCTTCCTGACTATTAATAGAAGATGACGATAGATCAGATTCAGCATATTTCTGCGCTGTGATGTTACATAGCTCGATTAAGAAAGCTAGTGCTTTCATAGGATGGTTTTGAAATAAATACTTGAATGGCCCTTTTGCACCACTTGCAGGTGATAGCTCCCTCATCTCATCAATTCCAAAAGACTCTTCCACATCAATATTTCTAGATAATCCAAATATTGAAAGGTCTTGTTCCTCTACCTCCTCTAATAACCACTCATGCATGGCTAACTTGATCACAAGGTCAGGACAGTACTTACATAGAATGGGAGTATTCAATCCATTAAGAGCTAAACCTACTAATTCATCAACATATGGCAATCTTATGGGATTATTCTTGACAACAAGAACGTCTTGCAAAATTAGCTCATTAAATTCTGTTTGAATTGCTGGTACAACTTTCAATAATGCGCTAATTATCTCTTTGCGTTGCTCTTTATCTCGATAACTATTTTTTAAAGGTTCTAGCAACCACATAGCTAATAACCCAACTGTTTTTGCAGCTTCAGGTAAGTCATCAAACATATTAATAATACCGCACCATTCTTTGATTACTTCCGTAATATGCTTACGAGTTGCTTTACTTAAGTCATTTCTCACTGAATAAATAAAATCAAAAAGTGCTTCCCACCCTTGACCATAAGGAGTCAGAAATAAAGAAGTTAGCATGTCATGCTTATCAACTTGCTTAATCAGTCCAGCAAAACGAGGATGTGGATTTGGCCTTTGACAAGTTATCCTGAGAATAAAACAGAATCTTATTAAAAGCTCGCACTCATTTTGAAGTAACTGAGGCTTTAAAGTGTGTAAAAAATCTTCTGGTGCATCATGTTGTAATATTGCAGCAATAGTTTCATCTTTCCAAAAGCTCTCGACGTTGCTACTAAAAATGCTTTCTATAAAATCGTTAATTGATTGGTCGTACTTTAGCTTTTCATATAACCATAGCCTGAAAGCTCTACTAATTGCAGGCTCACTACCTATAGACTCTAAAAAACTTGATAATTCATGTGATTTTTCGACATACTCATCTTCAATAAACCTTTCTAACGCCCAATCTTCCAACACATCATGGGATAGACTTATCAATGAAGAAGACTCATTCCTATTAATTAAGTTATCTTCTTCTAGCTTCAAGATTGCTTCAGGATCAAAGTTTCTATCAGATAATCCATACACCATCTTTTTCGCACGTTGTTTAGCAACTTCGATAAACGTATTTCTACGTCTTAATGGCATACCAGAGTTACGATATGATTGCTTTTCAATCACTGAAGACCATACAACATTCTTAAACTCTGTTTCTGTACCACCTGATATAAAATCTGCACCATTACTAAAGGCTGCTACAGCAATCTGAATAAAAAATGGTATCTTAATAATATCTACTAATGCACTGTTATTGATCAAGCTATTGAGCTGTGGGATTTGTTCGCAGACCTCATTGAGTTGATCTTGGTTAAAACCTTTAATGTTGATACTATTGAATCGTATACCTCTGGATTGAAGGTAATTAATTACTAATTGCTGATAAGCATAATCACGTCCAGTAGCTATAATTTTCCAACCTGTTTGGTTATTGATAAAACTAAGCAAGTCAGTGAAGGCAGATGTATTATCAAATTCTAAAACCTTTTCCAAAGATTCAATGACTAGAATTTTCTCATTGACAAGTGAGAAATATCCTTCAATCTCGCCTAAGGTAGATTTCATACCCATAGATGCAAAAACGTCATTAATATGACTATTATCTAAATCTTCTGCTCTAAGATAAAAGACTGGTACGTCTACACTCTTTAAATCTATATAGTCTTTTACAACCCCTGATTTACCAGTTCCTCTAGCTCCTGTGACAAATAGAAAGTCACTATCATAAAAACTTTCTGTTATTTGCGTTAGCTCTGCAACTCTATCTATATGAGTTTCCCTAATTGAGCTAGATATTGCTTGAAGGATATATTCACTACGTTCTCTCAGTTTTAGAAGGTCATGTTCAAAATCTACTTTGCTCTTAGCTTGGAATAATGAATTTACCTCTTCAGAAATATTATTCTGAGTTAAGACTCCTGCATTTTGATTAAATTCTTGAACCCAAGTGATTATTTTTGCTAAGACAAGAGAGGGTGATTCTTCTGTGTAACATTCAATGAGTGAGCATAGTAGACTTGCAATCACTGAATACTCATTATCTAAATCGAATCCAACGAGATGGAATACCTTCAAAAACTGCCATAATTCATCGTCTGATATTCGATTGCCATCATTTGCATGAGTAAGCTGTGTTCTAAATTTTTCAAGTCTCTCTAATTTGGTTTTACTAGTGAACCCTACGGTATTTACCTTTTTGATAAAATCAGTTGAGGTTGAAGAGTACCTAGCCCATTCTAATATTGGCAGTGTGTTATTGATATCCACCTTATGCAATTGACCCGTTATCAATGCAATTGAGTCACTTTTAGGGTCAAAGTCATCACTCTTAAAATCCTCCCATCCACTTTTAACTACCTCTTCAAATACTGACTCCTCAGCCCCACTTATGGTTATTTCATGCTTAATTTGTGCGTATAGCCTACTTTCTTTATTGGAAGCATCTGAAGCTACTAAAACAAAATCATCAGTATTTACACCATCGTATTTATTTTGAAATTTTAGTTCTTTAGCTCTCATGTTCTTCGATAAACATGGAACAAAGGATTGTGTTAAAAGTGATATAGCAAAAGCTGCTTGGACTCTTGTTTCGAAATTAACTCCACCACCGCCTGTAGAGAATGGATTGCTCTGTTTTTTTAACTCTAGGCTCATATCTATACTCTTCCTGAGGGTGGAATTTCTTTGTCAAAAGGACGTAATATTTTACTAGTTTCGTTCTTTGATGGTAGTTCATCATCGCTACAATCAGCACCCTTATCAATGTCCGAAACCTGTATACCCTTCTGCCTTATATTAAAAGCAATTTGCTGCCAACGCCTCAACCATAACTGCTCTTTCTGCTTGTAATTTTCTAGCTCTATCTTAGTTCGCTCTAGTTCAATCAATACTTTTTGATATTCATCTTCAGTCTGTTTTTTTGACTTTACAAGACCACCAGATAACGCTTGCTTAGCATTGTCATAGGCTGCCTTTACCTCTGACTTAGCTTGCAATGCTTGTCTACTAAAACCAAATTTATCGACCAGTATCTGCCAAGTTAGCTTTGAACCAAGCTCACCCATAGCCCACTTATCTAACTCTCTAACAATGGAAACAATATCTTCATTAGAAATATGACGAAACTTAGACATCATCAGTCTCCTTTAGATATTGATATGGATCAAAGTTCTCTACACCGTAGTCAGATAACTGCCTCCCTAGTGTTTCAAGCTTTTTCTCATTGTGGAGTATCCAATCGCTACTTTTCTTAGGCTTTTTCGACTTCGCTTGATCGTTTACAGTTTCTTGAGCAATAGTAGTCAATGAGAATAGCCGTTTAACCTCCTCAATGCGCTTAGAATCATCCTTAACCCATACATAGTCCTTACAGTCAGCAGAGCACTGCAAATGCCTCTCACAAGGCATTTGAGAGAAGTTATGAATACAAAGACCTGTCCCTACATCATGCACAGCTTTTATACGAGCTTTTAAAACAGCATCTTGATAGTTAATAGGCATTACTTTGATTTGTTCCGCAAGCTTACCGCCAATTGTGCCATTTTTAATATCTTCTCTTAACATCAAAGCTTTTTTTTCAGGACTTGTATGTTGATAAGCTTTGGTATCTCTTGGATTGCTTCGACCGAACCACTCAGTTTGTAGTAAGTCACTCAATCCACCTTCATCGAGTAACGTGTTCATAGTGTGGCGGAATTTATGACTGGTAAAGTCAACTTCTGTATATTTGCTAGCGTACTCTTTAGACAGCTCGGGAAAGTATCGTAAAAATGTCGCTATCATTGAATGACTGCAACTGGTAGCAAGCCAATGAGCGTAAGCTCCACTAGAAAGTCCCAACTCCCTAATAAATAATAAGTCTGCTAAAAAGTACTTCTTACCTTGCTGATCAATATGTATAGCCTCAATCGATCTAGGCTCAAAATACTTAGAACAATACTGCTTAAGTGCTTCTTTATCTGTGTAAAAAATCTTTCTGCCATTATTTATTTCTTCTTGCGCTAGATTATTTTGTCTTATCCAACCAGAAGTCATGAGAAGCCCAGTACTTAATCCTATCTTCTCAAAGTCTTTAGTATAAAACTTTCTGCTATCTGACTCTTTTTCCAAAAACCTTAGATCAGCTCCACCTGTTTGTTGCATTTGCTTAGCAACAGCACGCGGAGTTTTGCTTAACTCAATTGCTTCTTCTATAATTTCTTTTACTATGGGGGCAATATCAGTGGGCAAGAAGAGTCTTTCAAGAGGAGTAAGCGTATTACCCAAGCTTGATTTCCTCGGAAAATAAGTAATATAAAAATCCCCTTTATCATCCTCACTTATTTCTTGAAAAGGCAATAAAGACACTTCGCTTAGCCTTCTACCTGTCAGTATCAACATACTTAACAATAGAATGTATAAACGATATTTATGGTTTTTAGGTACGTTTTGGTAAAACTCGCCTATCACTTGATAGACTAAAGGATCAACCATTTTTTCATTGTTAGTAGAACCTCCCGCCTCAGGAGTATCTATTCTTTTATGCTTTACTCCACCTGTACTATCAGGTCTTTTCATTCTAGAGAATTTATAATCAAAGTAATTATGGCACAACCCATTACTGTCACAGTGAGCAGCAAACTCACCTACAGCTTTATGAAGGTTATATGCTGTTGAATCCGCATAATGCTTTGAAATAATGTTGCAAGCATTATCTAGCACCTCAGGGGTAAGCTGAAAAAAGCTTTGGTTTATTTGATTGGCTGCATAGTAAATATAACCTACTGCCGTTATAAAGTTACGTTGATTAGGTATAGCTTGATTTTTTCTATGAAACCTAAGGACGAATAGGGCTTTTGCAACGTCAGCCCACTCATTTTTGAGCGTCCCATCTCCAAGTTTAGGTGGTAGTACAAAATCAATTGTAGCCTGTGTGTTATGTTTGCCTGTTTGATTTACTAAGCGTCCTCCAGTGATAATCCATGGCGAATCTTGCCAAACTACAGACTCGAAACCTTCAAGCTTTAACTTCTTGGCTAAATTGATCAAACTGAGAAGGTTGGAGGCTCTATCGTCCTCAACAGTGACGAAGGATATAACTTTGATTTTTCTTTTTGATCTATTATCAAGCATCTCATGCTTCCTTGCATAATTTTATTACGTTCGAAACAGCTAGTATTACATCGTCTAATTGGATGCCAAGTCTCGCATTCTCATACTTCTTAAGTCGTTTTTCACGCCCTTCAATTAGGTTGCTAAGTACATGCTCGTGATCAGCAGACCTATATGGTTGGAATTTTGGACAAAGATAACATGAAAAAGGTGGGTCTAAATGGCAAACCTCTAATTCCCCACAGACCCCAATGCTAGTTTGTTTTTCTGGAGAATATTCATCTACAAACAGCAGATGCTTTTCATCAATGTCACCATTAATAGCTTCATTATCACTGTTGATAACATTGCCTTTGAATAAAGATACGTACTCCGAAAACTGACTCGCTAATGCCTTATCTAAATGTGCAACTATGCTGCTCCTAGTATCGTAATAACATTGGACAGAGCCAGTATCACTGTGGTCTAGAATCCTTGCAAGCTCCATCATACTTGCCCCTTCGGAAGCTAAAGCAGATCCTAATGTATATCTAAACCTTCTTAAAGATACATTCAATAGACTACCAGTCAATGGTGATATAATTTTATGACGTAGTACAAATGACTTGGATAAAGCTGAAATCTCACTACTCATCATATTGAAAATATCATCAGTAGAATTAGATCTTTTAGCGTAAGTATTCCCTTTAACCTTAATAAAAAGAGGTCTTTCGTTTGGCTTTATATATTGTCTAGAGTTATAGACCAGCTCTACGTCTTTATTAGCTAGGATTAAGTCTTCGATGATTTTCCCAAAAAATGGATCAAGATACTCCTCTACAAAATCATCACGAGGGTTTAATTGACGTTTTTTTATACGAGGTATTTTTATCACATAACATGGGTCATCTTTGTCAAAAGGACTTAGCTTAGATAAGTCACTCTCTTTCAAGTAAGTTAAGTTCGCAGCGTTTCTTCCAAATGCGATGGACAGAGCCATCACAGCTCTTTGTTGAAGATGTTTGAAAGAATCGCTTGTGTCACTTTTAAGAGCGTCAATGATCAAAGGAAGCTCAAGAGTAGGGTCAAGTTGGCCGTACTTAGAATCTGCGTTTCGTACATTATGACCTTTCGGATTTGATGGTATAGTCATACCTTTGAGTTGTGTAGCATATTGCTTACAAAAACCAAGTTCTGGATGATTCTGAGCTGACCATATATACCATTGTATCGGGCGAGACAAAGCCCATAGACGATGATCTTTTTTTGCCATATTTATAGATTTTTCAAACGCATCAATTAGATATTTTTCAGGAGAGTTGGTACAAATATTATTAACATGAGGAATTATTTCTCTTAAAACATCGTCGAAAACAACTAATCCTGCATGGGTTGATGTCACTCTAGCTTTATAAGAGACATAGTGTTTGAGAGCATCTTTAAAAGGTCTTGTAGGTAATCTATTAAAGTTAATAGTACTACTACGAGAAGAATATGGTAAGTGCCATTGTTCTTCTGAAATATCGACAATCTTACCTTCTCTTGTAGTAATAGTTTGAGCGCCTACGTCTTCCTGAGTCAGCAAACTTAACTGTTCCATTAATTATTTTCCTTAACTAAACTACATTGATATTTTCGCAACGCTTCTTTTGCACTTTCCTCGACTGCCTGAGCAATATATACATCCTGAGAACTGAGACTAGAGTCTCCTCTTAAATGAGCTAAGGCCTCTCTACGACGCTGCTCTGATAATCCAGCCTCTCTCATTGCTATCTCCATTCTAGAAGAAAAAGTATGTCTCAAAGACTTAGCACTCAAATTCTCAGGCAAGTCTTGGCTATATTTGCTTCTCAATAGATGAAAAAACTGAGTTATGGATGCTTGTGATAAAGGCTCGCCTTCGTCGCTCAGGATTAAATAATCAGACTCTAGTTCTGACTTGTCTTCTAGAATCTCTCTTAGATCAACTATGTACTCATTTAAACACTTGACTAGCTCTGAATTCTCAATTGGTAATAGGCGACCATTGCGCTTTACTTGTGGTCTGGGCTTTCTAATATCACCAAGGTCAGGCTTTCTACGGACAATACTTACCGAAGATATACTTCCAATAGTAATATCCTCTACTCTCAAACTAAGAAGCTCACCTGGACGTAACCCACAATAAATCATTAAGCCAACCGAGATAAAGTTTCTATACTTTACTGCCTCATTGTTTCCAAATGAATGTATAAATGTGGGATCTAATATATTCATTAGAAAGTTAGACTCTTCTTTACTAAGTCCTTTTTTCAAATGCTTTATGCTTGGCGGTGCAGAAATAAATGAGCTTGAAAGCCATTCGTTGAAAACACTTTTTCTTTCACTAAGACTTTTAAACTTATTGGAAGAATAAGGTAACTGAGATATCAATACACTCATATACCAGTTTATAAACTGTCTGACAGTAGTAAGACGTTGGTTAAAAGTTATGGGTGAAACAGCCTTAGACTGATCTCTGTCCTGTCTTAGCTGCTCAACCAATACTGAGTTGATCTGAGCGGAGTTAAAAGATACTGGATCGGTAAGTTTTTTCCTTAGATCAATTTGTTCGCGATACAGCCATTTATATAAAATAGAAAGCTCTCTCGCATTACGAACTAATGTATTAGTGCTTTTATCACGACGAGATAGTAAATATTCATTAGGCGCAGGAATAGGTAAACCATCATAATCCAGTATAATCGGAATCTGTTCTCCAGTTGGATGCGTAACTACTTTAACTTTCATTAATCTCACCATGATATAATTTTACTTATTTTATCTTATAACAACTTATAAATTAACACTAATAATATTATAACAACTTGTATATTACTATTAAAAAATAGCCCTGAATCTTATTCTCAATACTTACACTAATAAAAGAATATAATTCAGGGCTAAAGCTTACTAATACTGGGCTATCAGGTAATACTTATCTAACTATCTTTACACTTTGATTCTTATAAGATTTAGAACGGAATATCATCATCTACAGGACCATCTGGCATCGCCGTAGGCTTAGATTGCGCAGGTTTTTGCGCGGGTTGATTAAACTGGTTTTGCGGCGCAGGTGCATTTTGGTTATTAAAGCTGTTCTGACCACCACTCGGTTGGTTATTGTAGCCACCTTGCTGTGCTGGCTGATTACCTGCTTGCTGACCAAAGTTATTTTGGTTGCCATAAGTGTTTGAATTCTGTCCACCTTGATTGTTACCAAAGCCGCCGTTATCGCTTTGACCGCCACTGATACCATCAAGCATCTGCATTTGCTCAGCGCGAATCTCAGTGATATAACGGTCTTGGCCGCTTTGATCTTGATATTTACGCGTACGCAAGCTGCCTTCGATATAGACTTTGCTGCCCTTACGCAAATACTGCGCGGCAATTTCGCCTAAACGATTAAACAGTGAGATACGATGCCACTCTGTTGCTTCTCTTTTTTCACCGCTTTGTTTATCCGTCCACTGCTCAGATGTCGCAACCGAGATATTGGTTACGCTACCGCCATTATTGAACTGGCGTGCCTCAGGATCTGCTCCAAGGTTACCGATAATGATAACTTTATTAACTCCGCGCATGATACCGTCCTTTTACTTATGAATAATTATTCGATAGAAAAAATAATTCCTATCAATGATATGATTTTACTTTAACCAATTTTTGTTCGAATATCTACAGTCTAGCTATGATAAACGTCAATCTATGTCGCTTAGGTATGCAAGATAAAAGTTTAACCAATAAACACGCCACTATTTTGCCATTTTAAAATAGACATGAACACCGTCCGCTTATCCTTTTTAAGTCGTTCCTCACGCTCTATCTGTTACTGAGTATCAGTGTTTTTGCGATGCATGCTTAACGTCACGCTGCCTAACTCGACGCCAAACTTTGTCATGACTGAACGATTGAGCATGACATCGTCATTGATAAGATATATCCAATCGTCAAAATTCACTTTGTAGGTTTTGTCCTCAACCGGCAGGTTTAATACATAATCCCAATGCAGGGTATTGCCTACCACATCGCCGGTTGCCTCGCCAACGACGTCGCCTGCTGTGCCAATCCAGCGTCCATCGCTTTGCTCAGTCAGTCGCCATATACGCTGCGATTTTGATCCATCTGCCCACGAGAACTTCTCGTTTAAAACGATGACGTCATCGCCTTCGTGAGTTGCATCGATATCGACATAAAAGCGTTTTTTGACCTCACCGTTACGCCCTTGAAACATACCCCAACCCTCGATTTGACCTGAGAAAAACTCATGCATATCAAACGTCGGTGTGGCGTTCTGATAGGTTTGAATATTTTGCGTGGCACAGCCAGAGGTCAGTAGCGTGGCTGACAGTCCAAAACCTATTGCTAGCTTATTAAATTTACTCATATTAATTCCTTTTAAATTGAGATAAAGATTTGGCGGTCACTGATTAATAATGGCGGCCTACGGGGTTATTGTCTAATTAGTTATGCCTATTTATTCTTATTGCTATAACCCTAAAATATTGCCTATATAGCATATTAAATATCTAACGGACTTTGCGCCAAACTCGATAACTGCTGACGTGACTCATCTGTTATTTGGGTCTTATCTAACTTGAGATAAGCGACCTGTTCTTTTGCCATGACGACCAGCTCATCAACGCCATCGACTGCCAGCATCTGCCGTGACCAGTCTTGGATATTGATGTTTTTGGGAATTGTGACTGTCGTGCTTGATAAATAAGGTGGCTGGGCAATGGGTATAATCAGCAGCAATGCGATGCCCATGACAAGTGCCAATAGCCCCCATGCCAGCAAATTGGACTGATTTAATAACAACCCGCCCATCGCGCCACCAACGAACGCCCCAAAGAACTGGCTAGATGAATTAAGCCCCATCGCGGTTGCTTTATTGGCGACTGGTGCACGCTTAGATATCCAAGATGGAATCGTCGCCTCAAGCAAATTAAAACCCATAAAATACAGTAGCAATCCAAAAATAATACCAACACCAATCTGACTACCAAAGGCAAGAAATGCCAAGGCTGCGGTCATTACTGCAATGGCGCTCAAAAATACTTGGCGCATTTTACGTTTCTTTTCGGCAATGATGATAAAAGGAATCGCGACTGCGAAACCAACAAACAAGAGCGGCAAATAAACCATGCCTTGCTGACTCACTGACAAACCCATGACGTCCTTGAGCTGGTGCGGTAGTATGACAAATATGGCGGTCATCGTTAGATGTAGCGCAAAGACACCAATATGTAAGCGATTCAAATCCCCTACCTTTAGGACGGTCGCTAACTGCTCGCGAATCGACTTGTTGTCCAGATTGTGCTTGAGCACACGTAAAGGTGTGGGAACCATCAGCAATAGCAGCATAGCTAAAACAGCAAAACCTGCCGTCAGCCAAAACAACCCCGAGATACCAAGCGCACCGACCAATAAAGGGCCAAAAGCAAAAGCAAGCATAATGGACGTTCCAATGGTCAAACCCATTGTCGCCATTGCTTTGGTACGCATCTCCTCACGCGTCACATCTGCCAATAATGCCATCAATACGGCAGAGACCGCACCACTGCCCGCCAGCGCTCGACCGATAATCACCTCATAGATATCCGTCGCATTTGCCGCAATCATGCCGCCGACTGCAAACAGGATTAACCCCAAAAATATAATCGGTTTACGCGGGAATTTATCAGCGGCAAGGCTCATCGGTATCTGAAAGATCGCTTGTCCTAGTCCATAAATACCAACTGCCAGACCAATCAAAAACGGCGTCGCGTGTGCATAATTGTCACCATAAACAGAAAACACCGGCACAATCATAAATAAGCCAATCATACGCAAGGCAAAGATGCCACCGACTCCGAGGATTGCCCGTTTCTCTACGCTATTCATACTTGCCTCACTGATTGATCATTGCTGTTTTTTCACTGCTGGTACTTGTACTGCACCATGATTTATCACTACTGGTTTATCAAGGCGCTGGCCTATAAATCAAGCCCCCTAGTATAAGACATTCGCCGTTTGGTTGCCGAGACTTTTGTCTTACTGACGCAGCCGCCCGTAGCGCATCAACCCAAGCCATTCATATTACGCAATTATTTTGTTACCAACTGCGTCAGATGCGCAATCACACCTTGAATAATGCGGTCGCCATAACAATAAAGTAAGGCGTTGTAAACATTATTAGTCATTAGCTCGAACGACCGTTCAAACGACAAACTCCTCTACAAAATGACATTTTTGGTCAAAACCATAACAAACGATGCCTGTTACTTAACAGGGATTTGATTTAGATTTGCTTAGTCGAACAGACATCAATCGCATCAAAGACTGCAAAATAAGCAAACAGTAAATTGGCATTTATAGCCCTTACTTTACGAGCGTATGAACACTTTATAAAAGCACTATTTATAACCATATTTTTTATAACAGAGCTATTTATAACAACATTATAAATTTAGAAATCATTCGCGTTTTTAACCAATAATTTTACTGATCTGTATTTACCTTTTCATTTGAGATATTTCCCAATACTCTTTTAGCAAATAGGAAACCCATAAACGATGGCACATGACCATATCGCAATACGCGGCGCACGTACTCATAATTTAAAAAACATTGATTTAGACATTCCACGAGATAAATTCGTGGTAATCACTGGCTTGTCAGGCTCTGGTAAGTCGTCACTGGCATTCGATACGCTATATGCCGAAGGGCAACGTCGTTATGTCGAGAGCTTGTCGGCATATGCGCGTCAGTTCCTCTCGCAAATGGAAAAACCGGAAGTCGATAGTATCGAGGGTCTCTCCCCTGCGATTGCCATCGAGCAAAAATCGACCAACCATAACCCACGCTCAACCGTCGGTACGATTACCGAGATTTATGACTATCTGCGTCTGCTCTACGCACGTATTGGTACGCCGTATTGCCCTGAACATGGCGAGCCGATGGTCGCACAGTCGGTCACCGAGATGGTCGATCAAGTCATGGCCTTGCCAGAAGATACCAAGATCATGATCTTGGCACCGGTGATTCGCGAGCGTAAAGGCGAGCATACTGTTTTACTTGAACAGCTGATTGGTCAAGGTTTCGTGCGTGTGCGCGTCGATGGTGATGTCTATGACACCGATGAGCTACCGACCCTCGATAAAAAGAAAAAACACACCATCGAAGTGGTGGTCGATCGCTTTAAGGTCCGTGATGATTTGGGCAACCGTGTCGCTGAAAGTTTAGAGACGGCGCTACGTTTGGGTCAAGGGCTGGTCACGCTACACTTTATGGATGGCAGCCCAAAAGAAGGCGGTGACGACAACCAAGTCATGTCAGCCAAGCACTCATGCCCTATCTGTGATCGCGCTGTACCTGAGCTTGAGCCGCGTATGTTCAGTTTTAACAACCCATACGGCGCGTGTCCAAGCTGTGACGGTCTGGGCAAACGTCAATATTTCGCGGCTGAAAAACTTATTACCCATCATGAAAAATCGCTTAATCAAGGCGCAATCAATGGTTGGGATAAACGTCATGCCTACTATTTTGGTTTGCTTAGCACCGTTTGTAAGCACTTCAAAATCGATATGGACATGCCGTGGCAAGATCTATCAAAAGCGCAGCAAGACATCATCATGCATGGCTCTGGTAAAGAAAAACTGACCTTTAACTTTACTGATGAGCGCGGCCGTAAGACAAACAAGACCGTACCATTTGAAGGCGTGCTTCCTTACTTAGAGCGTCGTTATGCTAAGACGCAAAGTAATCTCGTCCGTGATGAGCTGGCTAAATATCTGGCTGATACCACTTGTAATGTCTGTGATGGTGCGCGTCTCAATGAAATCTCGCGTAATGTGCGTGTTGATGACCAGACCATCGCTGACATCGTTAAGCTCTCTATTGGCGACTCTGCGGACTATTATAAAACCCTAAAGATTGACGGTCACAAAGGCGAAGTCGCGGAAAAAATCTTTAAAGAGATTAATGAGCGCTTAAACTTCCTCGTCAGCGTCGGGCTTGATTACTTGACCCTAGCGCGCTCTGCCGAGACACTATCGGGCGGTGAAGCACAGCGTATCAGGCTTGCGAGCCAAATCGGTGCAGGTCTCATGGGCGTCATGTATGTACTTGATGAGCCGTCCATCGGTCTGCATCAGCGTGACAATGATCGTCTGCTAAAAACCCTCACACGCTTGCGTGATTTGGGCAATACTGTACTGGTCGTTGAGCATGACGAAGACGCCATTCGCCAAGCAGATCATGTAATCGATATCGGTATCGGTGCGGGCGTACACGGTGGTCATGTGATCGCTCAGGGTACGGTCGATGACATCATGGCAAATAAAGAATCGCTCACTGGACAATATATGTCTGGTAAGAAAAGAATTGAGATTCCAACCGTACGTCATAAAGCCAAAACCATGGACGTCGAAGTCAAAGGTAAGGCCAAAGCTAAAAAAGTACCGATGACGATTGAGCTAAAAGGCGCATCAGGCAATAACTTGCATGATGTCGATTTGACCATTCCTGTCGGTGTCATGACCTGTGTGACGGGTGTATCCGGTTCGGGCAAATCAACCTTGATCAATCGTACGCTCATGCCATTGGCAGCGACGCAGTTAAATAACGCCTCGACGCTTATCGCGGACAAGCATGAGAGTATCAGTGGTCTTGAGCATTTGGACAAAATGGTCGATATCGATCAAAGCCCCATCGGTCGTACGCCACGCTCAAACCCAGCGACGTATACGGGCGTATTTACCCCTGTGCGTGAGATGTTTGCACAGACGCAAGAAGCGCGCGCTCGTGGTTACAAGCCCGGTCGCTTTAGCTTCAATGTCAAAGGCGGGCGCTGTGAGATGTGCCAAGGCGATGGTCTTATCAAAGTTGAAATGCATTTCTTACCAGATATGTATGTGCCATGCGATACCTGTGAAGGCAAACGCTATAACCGCGAAACCCTAGAGATTCACTACAAAGGCAAAAGCATCGCCGAAGTGCTTGATATGACCGTGGAGGATGCCACGGAGTTCTTCTCAGCGATACCTGCAATCTATCGCCGCCTGCAAGCGTTGATGGATGTTGGTCTTGGCTATATTCGTCTTGGACAGTCAGCGCCAACGCTCTCTGGCGGTGAAGCGCAGCGGGTCAAACTGGCGCGTGAGCTTGCCAAGCGCGATACCGGACAGACGCTCTATATCTTGGATGAGCCAACCACGGGTTTGCATTTCCATGATATCTATAAGCTGCTCCATATCCTGCATACCCTACGCGATAAGGGCAATACCATCGTGGTTATCGAGCATAACCTCGATGTCATCAAAACGGCGGATTGGGTGATTGATCTGGGCCCTGAAGGTGGTAAAGGTGGCGGACTCATCATCGCTGAAGGTACGCCTGAGGAAGTGGCGGAAGTGAAAGGCTCATATACGGGTGAGTTCTTAAAGCCAATGCTTGAGCAAGGGTTAAAAGACGTAAGCTAACATAAATCAGTGAATGATTGATAAAAGGCCACTCTTTCGGGAGTGGCCTTTTTCTTTTTATGAACCGTCAAAGGTATCTGTTAAGCGTCCAATGTTCCTTCAGATTTGTATTATAGATCTAACCCTTCGCGATCAACCATGTGCCAGCCAATCCCATAAATGAAGACCCTACTCGGTTAAATTTCTGACGCGCTTTAGGGCTTTTTAGACGTTTTTGCGCGTAACTCGCCATAAAGGCATACATCATCATGGCAATAATGGCGCAGCTAAAAATCACCAGACATAGAATCATAATATCTATGCCTGTCAGACTGGTTACTGGAAAAAAGCTCGGTAACAAGCTAATGTAGAATAAAATAACTTTTGGATTGCTAATAGATATCAAAAAGCCTGACATCACACTTTTTAAACCCTCATTCTTATTCTTTAACGCTATATCTCCAGTGATAATTTCACTTGGCACCGTCGTCCACATCTTGTACGCCAAGTAGAATAAATAACCTGCACCGACAAACTTAACGATAGTAAACAGTGTATTGAAATTGCTTGCTAATGCGCTCAGTCCATAAGCTGAGAATACCATGTAAATAGTATCGCCTGCGGCAAGGCCAATGATTAAGGGTAGCGCCGCCCAAGAGCCTTGTGTCATGGCTTTGGCAATCGTGGCAAACACACCAGGACCCGGCGTCATGATAAATATGAATACAGCAATGATGAAAGTAAATAGCTGGATGGTGGTAATGGTCATGACAGTCCTTTATATGTATATAAGCACTCAAGTATAATTGAAACGATAAACAAATTTCTAGTTCAGTATGATTGTTTTAGAATATTTATATGCTCAAGATACTTATAAGTGTCTTAATGCTGTTGTGATCCATAACATCTCTTTGATTAGTTAATTTGTCTTGGGGTTGAAGGTGATCGCATGATTATCGCTGAAGGCACGACTTAGGAAGTGGCGGAATTCAAAGAATCTTACATGGTTGTATTTTTAAAGCCTATGTTTGAGCAACGGTTGAAAAAAGTGAGTTAACAAAAACTAGTGAACGATTGATAGAAGGCTACTTTTTCTAACTGTTAGACTACTAGCTATAATTTTTAATTTGAAGTTTCATATATTTTAGGAGTCTTAAAATGAGAAGTGAATTTTTAGAAATATTGAGAGCATCCAAACCTAAAAATACTGACATTGTTGAACATGTATTTTCAATCTCTGATGATAAATTATTAGATTTAGCTATTGATTTATCTTTAGCTATAAGACCAGGTAATGCCCGAAAAGATAAAACTAAGCATTCTTTTATAGCTAATTCCGCTTTATCTGGTGGTGGTTTTCCTTGTGATTCTGTGGATTGTCGTGAACAGAAGTTAAACGAACTTGCAAGTTTCGCTACTTTATACAGCGATGGAGTTTTTATCCAAGACCCTTTTGAAAAAATACTTCTAAGAGAACCTTCAAGTCTAACAGACAGTGATCGGAAAAATATCATGTTCGGAATATTTACTTATCAGAAACTCTACCCCTTAATCGAAAGAGATATTGTTAAATTCGCTCAATCTACTGTCAGTTTATGCCAACACCACTTTGACACTACGGCTAGAGATTTACACCAAAAACAGTTATCGACTGAAGACAAAATCTATAAGGGCTTAAAAGATGCTTTTATAGCTCAATGTCAATTTGAAGTTAATATTACTAAAGGAAGTAAACAACCTTTTATAAAAGTAACTGGTCCTAAAAATTTAGTAGAACATGGCATTAGTTACCTTCACCTTAATGGAAACTGCAATGATAACATTCAATACATATTAAACTCTGAATCGTTGCCTTATATAATGAAAGATACTGAAATATATTTTACTAATATTATTGAAAGATGGATGAAGCCAGTCATAGATGACCTATTTTACCAAAAATGGCATGCTACCTTTTATGACACAAAATTATTGACAGACAATAATACCCAAATTGATATAGCTACTTCATCTATCAATTCCGAAAACTATACTCGTTCAGCAAGCCTTTATAGCAACTTTCAACATTTTATGCCTACTATAATGAACAGACCTTTAGACGAAATAATTGAATTTAGGATTAAAGAGACTGAATCATTTCTCGTATACAGAGATAAGTTAGACAGTCTCATCAAAAACTCTTACGGTTGGTCTCATACTCAAATACGTGAAATGTTTGAAGATGAACTTATGCCAGAAATAAATCAGATTAATTATAAAGTCAAGAACTGGAAGTCTGATTTACGAGTAAGCTCTAATGAAAAGCTTTTATTAGGTTTCGGTACTGTCGCAGTAGGATTGGTCTCTGGCATTCTTCCAGAAAATATTACCGAAATTATTGCTGCTGTGGGCGGGTACTCAGCTTTGGAAAGCTACAACAAATCATTAAAACCTGATAATGAAGCTAAAAATAACGACTTATACTTTTTATGGAAAATGAACAAATAATTATGCTTACTGAACTGGATAGATCATTTTATATACGTATAGGTTAATTTTGATGCGCAACTTATACTTGGCCTTAAAAGCAACGTAACAAAACACCCTAAGACTCGCCATTTCACCCAATTATAGAAAAGGTCTATGTTCTGTAATTAAGGCTGCTCATTACTGAATGTAGTTACTGATTTGGTAGCTCTATCCAACCTAGTATTTTCTTTACATTAGTCATCAGGGTCTATCCCTCTATATTGCAGGTCTTCTTTAATGTCATCTAGGGCGTGTCATCAATTAAGCCAAACGACACAAGAAACTAAGTGAATGGCACTAAGGAAATGACTGGCTAACTTATCATAGCGAGTGGCAATCGCACGATACTGCTTAATCTTGGCAAAGAAGTT
>NZ_CAJHAR010000041.1 GCF_904846415.1 Psychrobacter piscatorii
AAGGTCATGCCATTTGCTAAGCTTTTAAGAACTTGTTTGCGATAGTCTAGTGAATAAGTCATGATAATTAAGTATATCTGTTGAGATGTTTTATCTTATAACACTTTTGTATTTGATACACTATATAAACGCGCATAATAGAGACCTAAGCTATGAATCCTGAGTTTTGGCACAACCGTTGGCAAGAGAAACATACCGGCTTTCATCAGTCAGAGGTCAATCCACTATTAATTAAATATTGGTCAAAGTTAAACTTGCCAGCTGGTAGCCGTGTCTTTGTGCCTTTGTGTGGCAAATCAATAGATATGATTTGGTTGGCAGCGCAGGGTTATGACATTGTGGGTGTTGAGTTGGTTGAATCCGCCGTCAAAGAGTTTTTTAGTGAAAATCGTATTTTACATACGATAATTAACCACCCTCATAACCCCAATATTAAATATTATCATTGGCAACATGAAAATCAGAAAATAGAGATATTAGTTGCTGACATATTTTCATTATCTATTGAAGACATTGATTATATTGACGCAGTCTATGATAGAGCGGCATTGATTGCCCTGCCAGCTGATATGCGTCCCGACTATAGCGAACAGATACGTAAAGTTAGCGACAATGCGCCACAATTGCTAATAACTCTTAATTATGATCAAAGTAAAAAGGATGGGCCGCCGTTCTCTATTAATGGCGAACAACTACAGCAATATTATGGCAATCACTATCAGCTCTGTGAGCTAGCAAGTGAGTCTTCTTCTATAGGATCTGCACCTGATCTAAACGTCACAGAGCATGTTTGGCTATTGAAATAACCAATAAAGAATTGGTTTGCGCAGCGATGAGTTAGTATTCAATCACAAGGAAAAAGCGGAATGAAAATATTCGTTGGTCTGATAAGTTTGATCGCTGTTTTACTGGTCGCGCTCGCAGGGCCACTTTATAAGTTTGGCATGATTGAGTTAGCGACTGCGTTTGCAGGGTTTAAATTTGGTGTGTTTGCTGGTATTGCCGCATTAATACTATTAGTCATACAGCTATTATTTAAACGAAACACAGCGAGTATTGGTAGCGCGTTAATCTCAGCAGTGCTTGCTATTACTGCCATTGCTATTCCACTTAGTATGATGAATACCGCCAAAAACGTACCGCCCATTCATGATATTTCTACCGATTTGGTAAATCCGCCCGCATTTGTTGCCATTGCCCCGCTACGCGCTGATGCGCCTAATCCAGTCGCTTATGATGGTATTGAGACAGCAGAACAACAGCGTATCGGCTATCCTGACCTACAAACATTGCGCTATGACCAAACGCAGCCTAAATTGATTGCGGCAAGCACACAAGCTATTGAAAACTTGGGTTGGGAGCTGGTCAATATCGATGCAGATAAAGGCATCATAGAAGCGACAGACATCACTGCTTGGTTCGGCTTTAAAGACGATGTCGTCGTCCGTATCATGGATAACGAGAATGAACGTTTAGTCGATATACGCAGTAAATCACGAGTTGGTGGTAGCGATCTGGGTAAAAACGCAGCGCGGGTTCATAAGTTGATTGATGAACTAGATAATATGCTGGCTAAGTAGATAGGTTCTATTTGCTAGAAAAGCTCTGAAATTTAAATGCTGTCTGACGCTTTGAGCTTTTAGCTCAACAAAATACTCTCCTAACCTCACGCCATCGTCAATTTATCGTAACCATTCATAATCTTAGTACTTCGACAGCTTTTCTTTACTGTTTAGATTGGTTACTCTACGTTAATATCATTTTTTTACCTTTTGCTTTTTTCTCTCAATAATCACTTTGATGTTTATAGGATATTTTCATGCGTTTGACTTCCCTCTCTACCTTGTCGCTGCTTAGTGTTGCGGTCGGCATTAGTCTCGCTAGCACCGCTCAAGCCGCGCAGCCACCAGCACCGGATCTATCCAATAGCGAATTTCAGCAATGTTTGGATGGTCTAAAAAACTCGAGTAAATTTAGCGATGTAAACAGCTATACTTTTAATAATTATCGTCCAAGCCAGCCTGATCCTAGCGTCATTCAGTCGCTCAACTATCAGCCAGAGTTTCAAAAAGATGTCTGGGATTATCTCTCAGCGCTAGTAGACAAAGAGCGTGTCGAAGATGGTATCCGTGCCAAGCGTCAGTGGCGCGACACCCTGCGTCAAATCGAATCGCGTTACGGGGTAAAAGCGGAGCATGTACTTGGGGTATGGGGCGTGGAGTCTAACTTTGGTCAAACCTTAGGCAAAAAACCATTGTTTGAATCTTTGGCGACATTGTCTTGCTTTGATCGTCGTCAAAGCTATTTCCAAGGTGAGTATGCCAATGCGCTAAAAATTGTACAAAACGGCGATATCGTACCTAATGACATGACGGGATCATGGGCGGGTGCGTTTGGGCAGACACAGTTTATGCCCAGTACCTTTTTAGAGCTAGCAGTGGATGGTGACGGTGATGGTCGTCGTGACCTCGTTAATAGCGTGCCTGATGCACTTGCCTCTACTGCAAATTTCTTGGACAAACGTGGTTATCGTACGGGCGAGCCTTGGGGTTACGAGGTCAAACTACCTGACGGATTTTGGGCGGCTTCTAACCGCAAAGACAAAAAGTCTATCAGCCATTGGCGCAATCAAGGTTTAACGCTAACTAACGGCAGTCCGCTGCCTTATGACTTGAGTAGTGCGGGTTTATTGCTACCAGCTGGTGTCGATGGTCCTGCGTTTTTGGTCGGTAAAAACTTTGATACGTTCTACTCGTATAATGCGTCAGAAAACTATGCCTTGGCTATCGCGCATTTATCAGATTTGATCACTCGTGAAGACAGTAGCAAAACGGACTTTATCACCGCTTGGCCAACAGATGATCCTGGTATCAGTCGCCAACAAGCAAAAGATATTCAGCAAGCCTTGCTAAATGCAGGATATGATATTGGCGGTGTTGATGGCATCATTGGAGACAATACCCGTACCGCTATCCAGCAATACCAATCTAGTCGAGGCATTTTCCCAGCAGATGGACGTGCAGGTCAGAAGTTCTATCGTGCTATCGTTGGTAATGCAGCACCAAGTCAAGTCCAGTACGGTCAGCCAACAAATAGCCGACCTTTGAACCCTGCGCCTGCCGATCGCATGGGACAACTGATTCAGCAACAGACCACTACGCCTAATAGCTATTCTTCTCAACCATCGGTAAGCCCTTCAACCTCTACCAATACGCGTTATCGCCGTGTTGCTAGTGCTGATGGTACGATCAAGCTAGTTCGCATTGACGAAGGGTCATAATAATGTACCGAATAGTCCTATCGTAAATCATTAAAAAAGCCACGCTATGATTAGCGTGGCTTTTTTATGTTTGATGCCTAGTGAAGACCTTCACCTATCACATCGATATTTAAAGAAAGATTTAGACAATAGGTGGCGGATTTGGTTTACCGTTGTCACCGTCCCAGTTTTCACGAGCGTTATCGTCTAGATCAGCAGCTGTTTTTGGCTCCCACTTGCCATTTTCTTTCCAAGTCGCATCGCCCCAGTCTTCATCTTCTGCTTTTCTATCCAAATCTTTGTAAGCTTGGCTTGGATCGATGCCGCGGCGTTTCATATCTGCCACTTGTTCTTCTAGCGTATGAAATTGATCAGCATCATGCATGCTTTTCTCTAGACCATCAAGCTCTCTTAATAACTCATCATTTTTAGCGTTACTCATTGTGTGCTCTCCTTAATCGGTCAATATTGTAGTACGTTCTATGCATTTTTAATTTTAATACAATTTTTTGTCTAAATAAGATCAGTATCTGATGGTTCTTATTATCACGAGTCTTGAGCCGATTCACAACCATTGCCGCGTATGCTTTGTATTACAAAACGTAGTCATGGTCACCGTGAGCATTTCTGCAGATGATTTTTGATGATATTAAAGGGTGGCAGTCATGAGGGTTGATCTTATTCAGACGTTTGAGAATTCTCATTTTCTAATAAGTTTTTTGCATAAAACGTGAGCTTCCAAAGCTCTTGTGACAAACGCGTACCGTAGGTCGTCAATTGTATCCAGTTTGCGCTTACCAGCTGACGCTGTAAGTGATTGAGATCATCTTGAGAGATTTGGCAGCGTGAGACAGCATGAACGTTTGGCATGTCACTTTTGATATCTATCTCAGCTTTTGGAGCGATTAGGCGATTAATGGCATTTTGTAGCCCATAGCTCGAAAATGTAGACGGTATTTTCACTAAAGTCGCTAATATTTCTTGCCAAGATAGCGTTATGCTTCTAGTGACATCTTTTAAGTTCCCACCTTCATAAGCTTGAGCACTGTACTGAATATCAAAAGTCTCTGTCAGTATGATCGGCTTGCTAACATTGTCAGCCCCAAAATCCTCATCAACAGAACTTTCTTTCTTGGTATTTATGTTTATATTCTTATTCTTAGATAAGAGATCCGCAAACCTTTCAGCGATGGTTTGATTACTAAACTTAATCATCTCCTCGGTCGCTCTCACCCAGCCACCTGTCACTTTATGACTGGCTACTGCGTTGTAGTATGCTTGTACGAGTAACGCTTCGATATCGTCCTCTGTATCGTAATAATATATTTGATTGTCTTGCTTAGATACTAGTTTGACAAGCTCTTGTAATTGGCGACTGATACCAGCCTCTTGATAGTGATTTTTGACTAAGATCAGTAGCGGCTTGAGTTTGGCTTTTGCATTCAGATAACTTAAATGCATTTGACTAACGCCTGTCTTTTGCACTGTTCCATAGCTGTCACCAATGATCATCAACGCATAATCACAAGAATCGATGCATTGTCGACCATATAGCGAGGATTTTGGTAGCTTACTGGACACGTCATAAGTCAAAAACGCACGTGCCTGAAAAAATATCGCTACGCTGTCCAACACCAATAATTGATCGTTGTCAGCACATATAACATGAATATGATAGCGGCGATGTGGCACGATTACCTCTGAGCTTAGGTTGCGGCATAAAAGGGCATGAGATGAAATAGAGCACAAATATCTTTCTTGGCGTAGCTGTGATTAATCTTACAAAAATGTATTTGATCTATTTTAATAAAATCCATGCTATAGGCAAGGGATTGGCGCAAATAACTTTACTAGCAATTACTCAGGATAGTATTGCAATACTGTCTCTTTACCAAGTAAACGCTCAATCAAAGCGCTTAGTCTATCACTATATTTGGTAGCATGGAAAGTTAATGGCAGTCTGATATCAACATTTGTCTTATTAATCGCACTCAAATCCTGAGTACTTGTCTCATTATCAAGAGTGGCTGACATCTGATTTGCGACCAATAGCTGCTTAACTCGCTCAGCGATTGCCTGCCCAGAGTCAACCACCTGTATCGATAACTGCTGCTGTGCAATTTCGTCTAATAAAAACGATTTAAAAAATGGATAATGTGTACAGCCGAGCACTAGCTGGTCAATACCTTCATTAGCAAATGCCCGTAGCTGTTGGCGTAGACGCTGAGCCGTCTCATCTTCAACTGGCATGCCAGCCTCTACCCAAGGCACCAGTTGTGGATCAAAATACTTGGTAACCACTGTGCTATTAGGATTGGCAAAACTAGCAATGACATCATTGAGTAATGACCCATTTAAAGTGGCTTTGGTAGCCAATACCGCCACATGTCCACTTTTACTTGCCAGTACGGCGGGCTTTAAAGCAGGTACCAAGCCCACGATAGGTAATTGCGGATAACATTTTCTTGCTGTATCCAAAGCATAAGCTGATGCGCTATTACAAGCGATAACAATGAGCTTGCAGCCTTGTTGATATAACCATTCTATTGCTTTTAAAGTAAGCGCTTCGATATCTTCACTTTCACGATTGCCATAAGGAACATTTAAGGTATCAGCGTAATATATATAGCGTTCATTAGGTAGTTGCTGGGCTAAATGCAAATAGATCGATAAGCCGCCAACGCCGGAGTCAAACAACCCAATGGGAGCACTGCGAGCGGTATTACTCGCGGCCGTATCGATAGCCATCGAATGGATACTTGCTTTATGAATGGCAGGATTTTTGAAAGCGCTACCATCCAAAACATTTGCTCGCATTGTCGTCACTTTCATCATGTGATTTGCAGTAATAGCCATCTCTACGCTACCGCCATTTTTGTATACATATTATCTTCACGCCGCTTATGTCTCTCGTTATCCCGTTAAATCTCTTGTAGCTTATCCATATCGTGGTATCGGTTAGTAACCCAGCAGCTCACATTATAACAATCAATAGCGTACTATTTATTGTTACTTAATTGACTGGCATCGATAATGAATAGGACTCACTGCCGCTTTGTAACGTTAGTATTGTCTCACCATTATGCTCTGTTAGCTCACCAATCTCTGTCAGATGATAAAAGGTATTGCGCCCAATCAGCGCCATCAAGCCATTTCTGACAAGCATATAAGGGCGTACTTGTATTTGAGTTGCTGTGTCTAGAGTGTGCTCAGTACTGACAGCTTCATTTACCGTATCATCACTTTTAGGATTATACGCTTTTAATATAATAGGATGCTCATTATCCAAGCGTACCACATCACCGGTCGTCGTCGTGAACTCCAACCAGCTCATATCATCTTCCTGAACAATGCCAACATCGTTAATCAACAGTGGTGCATCTTCTACTTGAATACGGATTTTTTGTACTGGGGTTTTCAAAAAGTATTCGATAACGCCATTATTTTCTTCTTTCCACAAAATAGTCGCAAATAAACTGACAAGTGACTCTCTGGTCATCTGCCCACCCTCATGCCACCACTCCCCATTTGCTTTGATAATTAAGTCCATATCAGCGATATCTTCAGGGTGCCACTTTTCGAGTGGCGGTATTGCACGTCCTTCACGTGCCCCAGCTGTGGACTTAAGATAGTGACTTAGCGCATCCATGCTATTCAAACCAGAACCCTTGCCACTTGGAGCTTCTACGTTATTTTCACGACTACTATCAGCATGATTATTGTCATTATTCATCGCTCAATCCTTTATTTAGTATTCAAAGTTTGGCAAATCTATTATTACTATAAATTTTTGTTTCAGGTATGATGAAACTTTATCGCCCAAATACCTTCATTGCCTTGATATAACCTTAACACCGTTGCTCATAAATGCGTATCGTGTTTGTAGGACTTTTCTTTTATAATGAGTAACGATTTTTTATTGAAATGGTCAAGTGGGTTTTGTATTGATGACACATTTTTATCGGGCAGCCATATGTCTGAGTGACGTTAGCACCGCAAGTCTATTATTCAGTTGTTAAGCTAATGATGCCCTGAGATAAGCCACTAAAAGTTTAGGAGTAGGTATGCAAGAGCAAGACAATCAAACGCCAGTTATTGATAGTAATACTGTGAACGCTGACGCACCAGTAGCAACAGAGACCGCAACACTAGATAAAGCAGAACCAGTGGTAGAGCCTGTGGCAGCAGAACCTGAGATCGAACGTGAATCAATGGAATTTGATGTCATTATTGTGGGCGGCGGACCTGCAGGTCTCTCTGCTGCTATTCGCCTGCGCCAGCTCGCTATTGAAGCCGGTAACGATGAATTTATGGTGTGTGTGGTCGAAAAAGGCTCTGAATTTGGTGCCCATACGTTATCTGGCGCTGTCATTGAACCACGTGCGCTCAATGAGCTGATTCCAGACTGGAAAGAAAAAGGCGCGCCGCTCAACGTACCAGCGACAGAAGATCGTTTTTACTATCTAAACTCTGCTACTCGCTCAACCAAAGTACCTCATTCGTTGATTCCGGGGCCTATGCATAATGATGGCAACTATATTGTCTCATTGGGTAATGTCGTTCGTTGGTTGGCTGTGCAGGCAGAAGAGCTTGAAGTCATGATGTTCCCAGGTTTCCCTGCCGATGACATCTTATATAACGATGACGGTTCGGTAAGAGGTGTATTAACGGGTGATATGGGTGTGGCTGCTAATGGCGAAGCCAAGCCTAGTTTTGAACCTGGTTACGAGCTGCTTGCCAAATACACTATTTTTGCCGAAGGTAGCCGTGGTCATTTGGGTAAGCGCTTAATCAGCCGTTTTGATCTAGATAAAGACTCTGATCCTCAGCATTATGGTATCGGTCTAAAAGAGCTGTGGGAAGTTGAGCCTGATAAGCATGAGCAAGGTGTTGTCATGCATGGTCTTGGCTGGCCATTGACTGAAACTGGCTCAACTGGTGGCTGGTGGTTATACTTTGATGAAAACAACCAAGTAAGCTTTGGTCTTGTGGCCGATTTGTCTTACCACAACCCTTATGTCTCTCCATTTGATGAGATGCAACGCTTAAAAACGCATCCTGTCATCAAGAGTGTCCTAGAAGGCGGTAAGCGTATTTCTTACGGCGCACGTGCTTTGACCAAAGGTGGTCTAAACTCACTACCGAAGTTTACCTTCCCAGGTGGCGTATTGGTCGGTGATGATGCTGGATTTTTGAACCCAGCAAAAATCAAAGGCACACATACCTCGATGAAGTCAGGTATGCTCGCCGCCGAAGCGATCTTTGAGGCGCTACAAGCAGAGCGTCAGCATGACGAAGTCGTTGCTTATACCACTATGTACAAAGAGTCATGGTTATATCAAGATAACTACGAGTCGCGCAACTTTTCACCTGCGATCCATCGTATGGGTCTATTCATGGGCGGTGCTTTCACCTTTATCGAGCACAACTTGCTAAAAGGTAAAATGCCATTTACTTTGCATGACAATATCCCAGATTATGATCAGTTAGAGCGTGCCAACCATGCTTATCAACCAACCTATCTCAAGCCTGATGGTAAGTTGGTATTTGATAAATTGTCGTCGGTATTTATCTCTAATACCAACCATGCAGAAGATCAACCAACGCATCTAAAACTCACTGACCCTACGGTGCCTATCTCTATCAACTTACCTTTGTATGCTGAGCCTGCGCGTCTATACTGCCCAGCGGGTGTATACGAAGTGGTCAAAGATGCTGAAGGCGCTAAGTTTGTTATCAATGCTCAGAACTGTGTACATTGTAAGACCTGTGATATCAAAGACCCTTCGCAGAACATCACTTGGGTAACGCCAGAAGGTGGCGGTGGTCCTAACTATCCAAACATGTAAATCAGGATAACTCTGATTTAGCATAGTATATGTATCGTTATTAAAAATCATACCTCAATAAAAAACGCCCTTCTTTCTAAGAGAAGGGCGTTTTTTTGTGCCTACCACAAGCAATTTTGCTTCATCCGTACCGCTTAATCTGTCCAAGCATCACGATTGGCTTCAGACCCATCGACAAGTTTGCAAAGTTCCAAATAGTGACGAAACTGAATAAATTGTATGAACAATATAAATAGTAAGCGACGTGCGACCATCACGTTTGATTATTGGTTCTCTATATTTATTTTTGAGATAAATAATCTTTGCAATTTGTTTTTTATAGAATATATTAAGTAATAATTCATCAGCACAAACTGGATATTTGTCGTATAATTTTAGCATCGCTTATATTCAGCGCTATATTTACCAAGCCGATTTTTAGTAGATATACTTCAGTCTATGCTTTGTTGGTTGTAACTATCGCTGTTGAATCGTGCTAAGATGAAATTCGAATGATTCTATGCTGGCCTCATAGCTACTAATAAGGATGAGTCGGCCAATATAGATGAATCGGCATAAATGTTTGAAGCGTTAAAGTATTAAGACTCTTGTCAGGAAGACGAGATTGTGAAAAAGACACCGGATAGTCCTACCCTTCTGTCTTCCTCAATGAACCCTGGTTTGCTATTTGATAGTTTTTATTTAAGGGATCAATGTAATGTCCACAATGATATTTATTTTTGCTAAATAATTGCTGATAAATAGATATGCGCCTGCGCATCTTCATTGTCACTATATAAAGTAGTATCTGTCTATTTTTTATCATGATGTTCATCGTAAAAAGTAGCCCAAGCTCTTCTTGTATGGTTGATATTTTTTAGGTAAGACAAAAGGAGTTGTCCTATGAAAGCTCATAACGATCCATCTGGATATTGGCGCGCCAATATTCGTCTGATTACAGGTAGTTTAATTATTTGGGCGCTATGCTCATATGGCTTTGCTATCTTGTTACGTCCATTATTAGCGGGCATCAAAATCGGTGGTACTGATTTAGGATTTTGGTTTGCGCAACAAGGCTCTATCGTAGTCTTTATTATTCTAATTTTCTTTTACGCTTGGCGTATGAATAAACTAGATAAACAATATGGCGTAGACGAGGAATAGATCATGAGTCAATTTGCGATTAATATTATTTTTGTAGGTCTATCTTTCGCGCTTTATTTTGGGATTGCGATTTGGGCACGTGCTGGTTCAACCAGCGAATTTTATGTTGCGGGCGGCGGAGTGCATCCGGTCGTCAACGGTATGGCAACCGCTGCTGACTGGATGAGTGCCGCGTCATTCATCTCAATGGCAGGCCTTATTGCTGCTAGTGGTTATGGCGCCTCCACCTACCTCATGGGCTGGACAGGCGGTTACGTTCTACTCGCTATGCTTTTAGCACCTTACCTACGTAAATTTGGTAAATTCACGGTCCCTGATTTTATCGGTGACCGGTTTTATTCCAAAACAGCAGCCATGATTGCTGTGGTTTGTTTGATTATCGCCTCGACTACCTATGTTATCGGTCAGATGACTGGTGCTGGCGTTGCATTCTCACGCTTCTTAGAAGTTGAAAACACAACGGGTCTGCTCATTGCGGCTGTCGTTGTATTCTTCTATGCGGTGTTAGGCGGTATGAAAGGGATCACTTATACGCAGGTTGCGCAATATGTCGTATTGATGGTCGCGTATACCATTCCTGCTGTATTTATCTCACTTGAATTAACAGGTAACCCAATTCCTGGTCTTGGTTTGTTCTCAAACCACATCGAATCTGGCGTTCCTATTTTAACTAAGCTTAACCAAGTCGTGACTGACTTAGGATTTGCCTCTTATACGGCGGATGTGCCTAACAAGCTAAACATGGTGTTATTTACGCTATCACTGATGATTGGTACAGCTGGTCTACCACACGTTATCATTCGCTTTTTCACGGTTCCTAAAGTAGCCGATGCACGTTGGACAGCGGGTTGGACACTAGTATTCATCTCGCTATTGTACTTTACTGCGCCAGCGGTAGGTGCGATGGCTCGTCTCAACCTCATTGATACGGTCTATCCACAAGGGGTTGCAGAAGCACCTTTAGAATATGATCAACGTCCAGACTGGATGGCAACATGGGAAGACACAGGACTTATCAAGTATAACGATCTAAACAATGATGGTCGTATCCAGCTGTATAACGACAGTGGACTTGGTGCCGCTCAAGTAGCGCTTAACACCGCTGAAGCGGATGGTGGCGATGTTGCTGCAGCTACCGCAGCGGTAGAAACAGCTCGCATTGCACATGATGCAGAAATGGATGGTCGTTTTGCCAATGCTGGATGGGCAGGTAACGAGCTGGATGTGAACAATGACATCTTAGTACTCGCTAACCCAGAAATCGCCAATCTTCCATCATGGGTTATTGGTCTTATCGCTGCAGGTGGTTTGGCAGCAGCACTATCAACAGCAGCCGGTCTACTACTTGCGATTTCCTCAGCGATTAGCCATGACTTGATCAAACGTAACCTAAACCCAAACATCACTGATAAACAAGAGCTCAAGTATGCTCGTATTACAATGGGCGTTGCAATCGTAGTAGCGACTTATCTGGGTATTAATCCACCAGGATTTGCCGCACAGGTCGTTGCATTGGCCTTCGGTATTGCAGGCGCTTCACTGTTCCCTGCACTAATGATGGGGATTTTCTCTAAGCGTATTAACAACCTAGGCGCTATCGCTGGGATGTTAACAGGCTTGATTACTATCCTAGTGTATATCTTTGTCTTCAAAGGTTGGTTCTTTATCAGTGGTACTGCGAATTTCCCTGATACTGAAGAGTACTGGTTATTTGGTATTTCACCGCTATCTTTTGGTGCGGTTGGTGCCTTACTTAACTTCATCGTGGCATTCGCAGTATCTTATGCGACTGCTCCACCACCAGTACATATTCAAGAGCTGGTTGAGAGCGTACGTTCTCCACGTGGCGCGGGCGGTGCAATCGACCACTAAGCTCACAGTTGAGGATATATCTTCTGTTACTATATATCACTCACAGGCAGCAGCTGCTTGTGAGTGATTTTTTATTTTATACTTATAATAAAATGTAATTAATTCAGCTTGATTGAATACACATACCCCATTAAGGAATATTTTATGCTTTTTGAGTTTATCGCCACGATGGCTGCCGCGTTTGGGATGGCTGGACTAGCACTAATCATAACTCACTTCAGCAAATTGGCAGGCAAACGTACCCCTAAATGGCTAATCCCATTGTTTGCAGCAATTGGTATTTTTGCCTTTCAGATAAACCAAGAATATAGCTGGTATGGTCAACAAGTGCGAGAGCTGCCAGAAGGCGTAGAAGTTGTCAAAGTAGCAAAAAGTACGCAGTGGTTCCGCCCATGGTCTTATGCTAAGCCACAAATATTACGTTTTATCGCGGCAGATATCGGTAATGCTAGCGTACAAGTAGACGATCCAGATGTGCATTTGGTCAATTTATACTTATTTGAAAGACGAAGAAGTGTCGAAAAAGTTGCACAGGTTATCGATTGCAATGCGCCTGCACGTGCAGATTACGTCATACCAGAAAAAGGTAGTAAGCTCACGATTGATGAGCATGTCAAACAAACCACCGCATGGTATAAGCTAGCAACAGATGACCCTCTGTTTATCAGTATCTGTACTGACCAAAAAACCTGATACGGCATCACTCATAGACATAGTAACTATGTAAAAAGCGGTTATATAAAAAGTTCTAAAAGATTGCTCACTTGATTAAATTAATAACGCTGAGCCGTGGCTGAATAAGTATGTTTTGAATTGGCTCCTAGCAATAGCCCAGCACACAAACCACCAAAATGTGCTGCAAACGAGATTCCTTGTTGCGGCATCAGTCCTTGCTTAATGGTTAGCCAATAGCCAGTGCCCATGACAATACAAGCCATCAGATAACCCCAACGCCGAGCAAACACAGCACCGCCTATCATATAACCGAACATCGCAAAACATAATCCTGATGCACCAATATGAATAGAAGATGGCGACCCAATCACCCAAGTAACCAATCCTGAAGCGATGACCAACTTGATAATCGTGCGATAGGCGTTTTTCTCAAACAATCCAAATAAAAACAAAATTTGTAATAGCGTCACCGTGTTGCCAATTAAGTGTGACAAATTGCCATGCATCGTCCATGAGGCGAATACCCCGATCATGCTGCCCACATCTAACGCACGCGGTACAATCCCAAAGATATTCCACAGTCCAAATAGCGCCACTTCATTTAAGAAAAACATACCCCACATCGGTATGAGTACAAAAGCGTATAAACCAACAACCTGCTTTATTCGCGCTACAATCAAGTTGAGCAATTGCTGCCAATTCATATACCATCCTATTGTTTAGATTTCGCTTGTCTGTATATGCTTCAATGATTTACTGCAAATAGTGGGCGCACAGCAGGCTTGAATGACAATAATGTTGCGTCTTTATCAGTAGTTAGATAGCTATCACCGTGCAGTAACGACGTGGAACGATAAGGAACCAAGGCCGTAGGTATAAATCGACGTGCTGCATCGATATGCTTGATTGAATCATCAAAGAATATATGTGGTGCAAACGTTCTAAGCACTGCTGTTTTTTCCAGCCCTCCTAAAAAAAATGCCATATCGACATTTACGCCCCACTCTCGTAGCGTTTTGATAGCGCGCAAATCAGCAGGTGCATTACGAGCGGTCACAAGCGCAATTTTGATTGGAGAATATTGCAAACCAGCTGGTAAACGTTCCTGTAAATTTGACAGTTTAATCAATAGCTCAGCGTAAGGGCCTTTTTCAATCGGTAAATCACGCATTTGTACTTCACGATCATGAAAAGCTCGTAGCCCCTTTTGCTTATATAGTAACTCACCCGAATCATCAAACAACACCGCATCGCCATCGAAGGCAATACGTAGCTGATCAGTATCTAACTCATAGGTATTGACAGGAGTAGCGTCCAATATGGCACAGGCACAGATATTGGCATCAGCCACTTGCTGCGCATCTTCGCGATTGGTGGTCAAAAACAGATCGACATTGAAGTCTTTAATATAGGGAGCCACAGGACTGCCTGAGATAAATGCTGAGCGTGAAATATTGATATCATGCTCTAAAATAGCATTGAGTACTTGAATGCCTGTATCTGGACTACTTTTTGAGACGATAACGACTTCAACCAAAGGTGTTTCAATGTCTGAATCCTTACGCTCGTTATCATCACAATATTCATTTAAATTTAGTAATGCTTTAATCAGTGGGTAGCCGGCGCCAATATTTAGAGCGTCATTCTCACGCTCTATCATATAGTCTCGAAACTCTTTTATGGCGCTTGCGGGCCTTTGATCTAGCAGTTCTAGCAAGTGGTTTTCTGACTCTGTTAAATCAAAAAGTGCCGTTGCAGAAATTGCGACGATGAGCGTATTAGTAAAATCGACAGCCATGACTATCTCTACTTATGAAATTATACAGGGGAATGAATGCAGACCAGTTTACTACATTCACAAGCCTTTATAATACTAAGAAAAGTTACCATAATGCAGCGTCTCAGATCATGAATTTGCAAGATATTCTGCTCTTCATTCTTGGAAAAAGCATTAGCCAATAAAAAAGCCACACTGCTCTATTAGCAATATGGCTTCTTAACGATTAGAAAATCTGCTGCACTAAAATACAATGACTTTATACGCTTGGATTTGGATTCAAACTACCCCAACAGCACTAATGAGATCGCAGGGAACGCTACTAAGATAACCAATCTAACCAAGTCCGACACAATAAATGGTGCTACCCCGCGGAACATATCACTCAGCTTAATATGCGGTGCCATCGCCTTAATCACAAAGATATTCATCCCCATTGGCGGCGTAATCAGTCCAAGCTCCACCGTCAACACCGCAATAATACCGAACCATACTGGATCAAACCCCAATGCTAGAATGATCGGATACACCACAGGGATTGTAATCACCAGCATCGCTAGTGCATCCATAAACAGACCCAGCAAGAAGTACATGATCAAAATACAGATCAGCACAATCATCGGACTGACCGCCAAGCCACCGATCCAGGACGCCAGCGTATAAGACAAGCGCGACACCGAGATAAAGTAACCTAATGCCTCTGCACCCAGCAGCATAAAGAACACCACCGCAGACAGCGCCAAGGTCTCAATCAATGACTGTTTTAACCCATCTAGACGCATGCCTTTGGCAAACGCATAAGCCCAAGAGACAAAAGCACCGACGGCTGCCCCTTCTGTTGGCGTGAATAGCCCAAAGAAGATACCCGCGATAATCACGATAAAGATAAAGCTAAAAGGGATCAGGCCAGTCAATGATACAAGCTTGGCTTTCCAAGAGGTTCTCTCACCGCGCTTCGCAAGATGTGGTTTCCAGCGCACCATGATCATCACCGTGATGGAGTACATCACCATGCCGAGCATCCCTGGTAAGAAGCCTGCGATAAACATGTCACCGACCGACTGCTGGGTTAAGATAGCGTAGACCAGTAAAGCAATACTGGGCGGGATCATGATACCGAGCGTACCACCAGCGGCTAAAATACCGCAGGCAAAGCCGGGTTGATAGCCATACTTCTCCATTTGCGGTAGAGCTACTTTGGTCATGGTTGAGGCGGTGGCGAGAGAAGACCCTGAGATAGACGCAAAGATACCGGAGGAGCCGATACCAGCAATACCCAGACTGCCCCTCACCCCACCAAAGATGGTTCGAGTGGCTTCAAACAGCTTACCTGCCATACCAGAATGGGTCGCAAACACGCCCATTAGGATAAATAAAGGAATGGCACTGAAATCATATTTCGCTAAGACATCGACTGGAATGTCTTTGAGCATTTGTAAGGCACCACTGGGCGCAGTGACCGCACCAAAACCAACCAAGCCCACACCAAGCATAGCAAGGGCGACGGGAACACGAATGACGACGAGCAAGATCATGACTACAAGGCCAATGGCGCCGATAATTTCTGGACTCATGCGCCTGTCTCCTCGGCGTCAAAGAATTCGCCTGTTTTAAAGATGTTGATGGATTCGATCAGTGAGCGTATGGCCAGTAAAGCGCTTAACAAAGCACTGATGAGATAAATTGGCATCATGGAGATACGCAAATCTTGGGTGACTTTGCCAAATTCCATGGCGTCAATGGCGCTCTCATAGAGTCCCCAGGCAAAGACGATGCCGATGACAAAGAAGCCAAGCATAAAGACACCCATCATATAGCCTTTGATAGACTGGGGCATCTTCTGGGTGAAGACGTCGACGATGATTTGCGAGCGCTCGACAAAGGCGGCAAAGGCGGCGAGCAGTGCAAATAGCATGAAATAGGAGACGATCTCAACCGAGCCTTTGACGGTGAAACCGAACTCACCACCCGTGAGCTTGAAGATGTAACGGGCGACGACATCAGTCATGGTGGTGAGGACGATAATGATGAGACTGATGCCGCCGATAAACTGGCACAGTCTTGAGATTAGGACGCTGAGCTTGACTAGTAGGGTCATGTTGTACCTCCAATGGATTAGACCACTTTACAGGCAGCACTAGCAGCTTTTGCTTTTTCATA
The DNA here is from genome assembly GCF_904846415.1 of Psychrobacter piscatorii. GTDB lineage: Bacteria > Pseudomonadota > Gammaproteobacteria > Pseudomonadales > Moraxellaceae > Psychrobacter > Psychrobacter piscatorii. Next base: position 16,736 of record NZ_CAJHAR010000041.1, read on the forward strand.
GACACCATCAGCATCCAAACCCAAAGCATTAACATCTTTCAGATATTTTTGCGTTCCTTTTTCGAGTGGGCCTTTCCAATCTGGATCGTTTAGCGGATCAGGAATTTCAACAATTTCGTCCCCCTTATCTTTAGCGGCTTGTATTGCCATTTGATCGTGCTTATCAAATACTTCCCCAACCTTATTGGCCATGGCCATTCCTGAATTCTTATCTAATACTTGTTTTAAGTCATCAGGCAAACTGTCGTATTTGTCCTTATTCATAGTGACCATAAGCGCTGAACTATAAAAAGGAATGTTAGTATGATATTTGGTAATCTCATCAATTTTAAAAGCCGTTACTGCCTCCCAAGGGAAACTCAAACCATCGACAACGCCGCGCTGCAAAGAAGTATACATATCGTTTGCAGGTAAACCGACTGGTGACGCACCAGCACTTTCTATAATATCGCCGGCAACTGCAGAAGGACGACGAATACGCATTCCTTTCATATCTTCAGGCGTTCGGATCAGTTTGTCCGTCGTGTGAAGTGAGCCAGGCCCAGCGCCATACATAAATAGCAAATGAGAATCCTCATACTCACCAGCAAGTGTGCCATCGTCATAAAGAGTCTGAAGCATACAACCCATTTGCGTGGCTGAATTTGATAGCCCTGGTAGCTCAGTAATCTGAGTTAATGGGAAGCGACCATTGGTATAACCATGTGCTTGTGATCCGATATCGATCGTACCTTTAGTGGCAGACTCATAAGTCACATCTGCTTTAGCAAGACCTGCTGAAGGATATAATTCAATTTTTAGGCGACCATCAGAGTCTGTCTCTATTTGTTTGGCCCACGGCTCAAAAACTTCAGTGCTAATAGATGACGTTGCTGGCCAAAAGTGTGAAAAACGTAAGACAGTGGTTTCTTGAGAAGTTGCTGAAGAACCATCAGTGGTGTCAGCAGATTGGTTAGAACAGCCGAAAAGACTAATAGCGGCTAAAGCGCCAATTGAAAAAAGAGGAGCTAACTTCATTATCAATTCCTTTTGATAATTGTGAGGATAGGAGTAGATCACATAAGTAGATAATCTAAACCATACGAGGCTTAGTCATTTACAAAAGATCAATATATTCTTTACGTACCTGTAATAAAAATATATTTTAAAATTAGCAGCTATAATGATAGAAGTCAAATCATTTTGATGATATATAAGAGCAATTGATTTAGGTTTTCAGGTATTTTGGAAATGACTGATCTAGTTATCAACAGTCATTGCTACAGGGTCACACAAAATTTTCCTGTAAACAAAGAAAATCCCCCGCCTAGATAACTAGTCGGGGGATATTTCAGAATAGAGAGCTGACGATGACCTACTCTCACATGGGCGAACCACACTACCATTGGCGCAACGATGTTTCACTTCTGAGTTCGGGAAGGGATCAGGTGGGGCCATCGCGCTATTGTCGTCAGCAAAGGGGGTTACAAAG
>NZ_CAJHAR010000042.1 GCF_904846415.1 Psychrobacter piscatorii
AAGGTCATGCCATTTGCTAAGCTTTTAAGAACTTGTTTGCGATAGTCTAGTGAATAAGTCATGATAATTAAGTATATCTGTTGAGATGTTTTATCTTATAACACTTTTGTATTTGATACACTATATATTATTTAAATCTCTTCTCTATTTTTATTTTAAGTATGATAGATCGTTTCCTTATCTTCTTCATAGAATAACAACTTCTCGCTTTTACCTCTGCACATAGCTCTCAATTCAAAATAAATTTTTCATCATCTTATCTGCCAATCAAACCTTAAAGATAAAAATCATTTACTTTAGATGTATATTTTTTGACTTCCTTATTTAATAGTTTAGTCTTCCCAAAATCATATCTATGAATTTGACAGTATAAGTCATTTTTCTAGAATTTTACTTATCAAGTATCGATATATTATCAATAATATCTTATTGCTTATTGAAAATAAAGAAATTACTATTTCTTCATGATTTTCATTGCCTAACAAAGTAATTTTTTAGTTTTATTGAAAAAAGCAGTTAAATGTTTAGAAAAAAAAGATTAGTATTAAGTAAGCTTTGATAAGCTAAGCTGCTTAGCAAAGTTTGTTTATGCAAATAATCCTTCTAACTAAAGTTGAGAGGTAAAACATGACAAATATTGACGCGTCTTTACAAGAACTAATGACACTTGATGGAGCTATGGGTGGTTGTATAGTAGATTATATGTCTGGCATGGTACTAGGAACTATCGGTGGAGGTGTTGATTTAGAGCTAGCAGCGGCTGGTAATTCTCAGGTTGTCAAAGCCAAAGTTCAAACAATGAAATCGTTAGGTCTTTCTGGCGGTATTCAGGATATTTTGATCACACTTGAGGATCAGATACATATCATTCGCCCAACAGCCAATCATGAGGACTTATTTATCTATCTTGTATTAGATAAAACTAAGGCCAATCTCGCACTGGCACGCCGAAAAGTGAAGTCAGTGGAAGATAGCATCGAAATATAATATAAAAAATAGTTTTCTGCTAACCTACTTTAAAATCAGTCTGTTAGCAGAAAAATATTGTTCGGTTGGTCAGTTTTTTCAAGGATTTTAGAGAAATATGGGGGGATGAAATGAAATGTGTTGCCTACATCAGTAAAGCACCCCTTACAAAAAGCGGTGTTTGTCTACCCATTGGACTGTCAGGTATCGTCAAAGCTTCTAATAGAAACAAAAATTTAGAAATAACAGGATTCCTATGCTATAGGAAAGGGTATTACTTTCAAGTGATTGAAGGACCCTATGAGGTAGTAGAACAGTTAGCATCAAAAATATTAGTTGATTCTAGGCATTCAGACCCCTGTATGTTTATCAATAGGCGCATCTCTAAGCGCTGCTTTAAAACATGGAAAATCAGTGTTTTCAATTTAGTAGATCAAAGTCAACTATTTGAGCAGTTTAGAGAAACCTATGATATAGACCTATCCAGTTTCAACGAACAACAAAAAATAGGCATAAGAAAATTCTATGACTTAAAAAATACACCTAATCCAGAAAATTATGAAGGTAAAAATTTAAGGTTAAAGGCTTGGCCTGATTTAAACAGTATCGGTCAATCTCAGACAATTATTGATTTGTGTGTCAAGCTAACTAAAATTGCTTATCCTTTTGAACAGTTAGTAGCAGATGAAAGATTTGGCACACGTGATCAGGTTGTTGAAGCGCTTAATCAATTCGAAACACTTGGGATACTAACAGTAACAGAGTCAGAATTTTCTCAAAACAAGGAAGTAGAAATAGTACATGAAAAAGAACCTAGTAGTTTCTTTGGTGCTATTAAAAAATTTCTAGGAATGAGGTAAAAAGTGGACTACCAAAAATTAGCCGTTATTGGAGAAGTTGGCTCTGGAAAAACTCAATTGGTCCAAACTTTGAGCGAAATAAGCCCTTTTGGTACAGAGGTAAAATCCACTATCGATATAGGAAAAGAATATACCACAGTGGGTATAGACTATGGTCGGATTACGTTATCCAATGATATGGCGTTGGGGATTTATGGCGTACCAGGACAGGAGCGTTATTCGTTTTTATGGGAGTTTGTGAATCGGTCACTATGGGGTTTACTTATCTTGATTAAATATGGAGAAACGCCTGATTATGAAAATCTAGATAAAATGCTCACTTTTTTTAGTCCTGAAAAAACCCAAACCACATGCATTGTTGCAGTCACACATTGCGAAGATGGCGATGAGCTTAGCGTCGCTGCACTTGGACAAGAAGTAAGAGCTATGCTCATGCATCATAATGTCGTGGCACCTGTGGTCAATATCGACCCTAGAAGCCAAGAGTCAGCAAAGTCTCTTCTCATCTTATTCAATGCACTCAATAATTAAAATAGTCTTAGACATGGTGATGTCACATCAATCAAAAATAGCAGGACTATATCTAGAAATAGATGTAGTCCTGAATCGCTTAAAGGGTCTCGTATTAATCCTAATAAAGACTATCTGACAACCTTTAGTCTTAAGTATTGTCAGGCTTCATAGTAGCCACCAAGTCGGTGAAGCGCTCACCCTGAATCGAGACATGCGCTTTAATCAAACGCTCCGCCAAATCCTCATCAGCGTTAATCACGGCATCGACGATGCTCTGATGCTCATCAAACGAGTGCTGCATGCGATTGTTGACCCGCAGTTGCAGGCGTCTATAGGGATGCAGACGATTGTGCAAATTGCTGGCTTGCTCAACCAAAAAGCTGTTATGGCTCAATTGATATAAGAAAAAGTGAAATTTTCTATTGGCTTCATAGTAGCTCTCTGGATTGTCCTCGATTAAGTACTGTTTGCACTGATCGTGCAAATGTAGCAGCTCAACTTTCTCGTCTTCATTGATCCGTCTTGCGGCAAGCCTACCGCACATGCCTTCAAGATAAGCCATCACTTCAAACATCTCAAACAAGGTGACGATATTTAACGTCGGGATGATGGCGCCTCGGCGTGGTCTTATCTCTACCAATCCTTCGGAAGCTAAGAGTTTTAAGGCCTCACGAATAGGCGTGCGTGATACGCCGTATTTTTCACACAGAGTGGCTTCGTCAAGTTTGGTGCCGGGTGGCAAGCGTCCATAAATGATGTCATCTTCTATTTTTTTGCTTACTTGTACGGACAGCGGTAAGTCATCGATTAAACTCATGGTTTTTCCTTTTGTATACAATAACCGGTTTTATAAATACAATTTGGTTGCACTTTCAAACCAACTGTATTAGATTATATCAAACAAGTGGGCATCAGATGCGAAGTGCTTGCAAGGTTTTGACAGGCTTTGGCCGATATTATTTACAGGAACGTAGATAAATACTCAGGTCTTAGCGGCCCAAAACCAATCGCAAGTATGCACTCTAAGCTTACGGGTTATCGAAGCGATTGTAACTATATCCAAGGAAGGTTTTTATGATCATATATGGAACGGCTTTATTGTCGATGTGTTATCTACTCGGTGTGTATCTGGGTGGTTTATTGGGAAAAATACTCGGTGTCGACGCCAATATTGGTGGTGTTGCCATTGCCATGGTGCTGTTGATTGTCGGTAAGGAATTTCTTGCTAAACGAGGATTGTTACCCAAAACGACCCAATTTGGGGTGTTGTACTGGGCAGGGATGTATATTCCTATCGTTGTGGCTATGGCGGCAGGACAGAACGTTGTTGCTGCATTATCAGGCGGCTTGGTTGCGGCCATTGTCTCTATTATCGCGCTGACTGCGACCGTTATCGTTGTCCGCTGGCTCAATAACATGGCCGATGATTACGACACATTCACATGGGATGAAGAAACCCCTACGCTCGATCATCTGTCTTAAGGAGTAGCGTTATCTAAGTAGTAAGCACACACACTGTAAATACACACACTACCACTCTTAGCGCGATAAGGAATAATTAAATGGACTTAATTATACAGACGCTCACCAAAAACAGTTTTGTCACTGCACTCGCAGTCACGGGTCTGGTGATGCTGTTCTCTCAAATGCTCTCTAAATATCTCACCCGCGGCAAACTCCAATCCTCCGCCATTGCCATTACCCTCGGTTTGATTGCCGCCTATTTTGCTGGCTTATATACCACTGGTAGCAAAGGCATCTCTGATATCGAAATCTTTTCAGGCTTTGCGCTGCTAGGCGGCGCGATGCTGCGGGATTTGGCTATCTCCTCAACGGCGTTTGAGGTCGATGTCAAAGAAATCAAAAGTGCGGGCAAGATCGGCGTGATTGCCTTGTTATTAGGCTGCGTGATTCCCTTTGTGGTCGGCGCAGCAGTGGCATGGACCCTCGGCTATAGAGATGCAGCGTCCATGACGACCATTGGTGCAGGTGCCATGACCTATATTGTAGGCCCAATTACAGGCACAGCAGTTGGCGCAAGCTCAGAAGTTATTGCCTTATCAATTGCGATTGGTCTCATCAAAGCTGTGTTCTTTATGATTTCAACGCCGTTACTTGCCAAGTTCATGCGCCTAAAAAGCCCGCGTTCAGCCATGATTTTTGGTGGCTTAGTAGGAACGACCAGTGGGGTTGCGGCTGGATTGGCAGGCACGGACGTCAGACTGGTGCCGTATGGCGCGTTAGTGGCGACTTTTTATACAGGACTGGGCGCGCTGCTTGGGCCATCTGTATTCTTTTTGACCGTCAACGCGTTCTTTTAATGATTAGATAAAGGAAGTCTTATGAAAGCGAATACTGAAGAAACACCATGGAACTTACAAAAAATACGCCGCAATAAAAAGCTCGATGCTGCCAAAAATAAAGGCTTAGAAAAGCTAGTCCCGAATGATCGTGCCATTGAATTGCTAGAAACCGTCCTCGCGCCTGAAGACAAAATCTGTATTGAAGGTAACAACCAAAAGCAGGCGGACTTTTTATCTGAATGTCTATCGCAGTGCAACAGTGACGTATTAAACAATCTGCACATATTGCAGTCGGTCTTAGCGCTACCTAGCCATATTGATATTTTTGATAAAGGTATTGCCAGTAAAGTCGACTTTTCTTTTGCAGGGCCACAAGCCTTGAGATTGGCAAAACTGGTTCAACAGCAAAAAATCCAAATTGGCTCCATCCATACTTATTTAGAGCTATACGGTCGATATTTTATCGACTTGACCCCCAATGTCTGCTTGATTACCGCCCATTCTGCGGATGCAGAAGGCAACTTGTATACAGGGCCCAACACGGAAGACACCCCAGCGATCGTCGAAGCGACAGCATTTAAAAGCGGCATCGTCATTGTGCAGGTCAATGAGTTGGTCGACAGCGTACCACGCGTGGATATACCTGCAGATTGGGTTGATTTTTTCATTGTGGCACCGCGCCCGAACTATATTGAGCCGTTATTTACCCGCGATCCTGCTCAGATTACCGAAGTACAGATACTGATGGCCATGATGGTGCTAAAAGGTATTTACGAGCCGTACCAAATCAAACGCCTTAATCACGGGATTGGTTTTAACACCGCAGCGATTGAATTGCTATTACCTACTTACGGCGCAGAACTGAATCTAAAGGGCAAAGTGTGTACCAACTGGGCGCTCAATCCACATCCGACCATGATTCCAGCTATCGAAAGTGGCTTCGTCGAAAGCATTCACAGCTTTGGTTCGGAAGTGGGGATGGATGACTATATCGAAAGCCGCTCTGATGTATTCTTCACGGGCAAAGATGGCAGCATGCGCTCCAACCGTGCCTTTAGCCAAACCGCAGGCTTGTATGCCTGTGACTTGTTTATCGGCTCAACCTTACAGATTGACTTACAAGGCAACAGCTCGACCGCGACGGTCGATCGTATCGCCGGTTTTGGCGGCGCACCCAATATGGGCTCAGACCCACATGGCCGCAGACATTCCAGCTATGCCTATCTTAAAGCAGGACAAGAAGCCACCGATGGACGCGTGGTAAAAGGCCGCAAGCTAGTAGTGCAAATGGTAGAAACCTACCGCGAGCATATGGACTCGGTGTTTGTTGAAGAGCTGGATGCGTGGCAGCTACAAGAAAAAATGGGCAGTGATCTACCGCCAATCATGATCTATGGCGACGATGTGACGCATATCGTGACCGAAGAAGGCATTGCCAACTTGCTGCTGTGCCGTACGCCAGAGGAGCGCGAGCAAGCGATTCGCGGCGTCGCAGGGTATACGCCTGTCGGCATGAAGCGAGACCATGACAAAGTCAAAGCGTTAAGAGCGCGCGGGATTATCCAAAGACCAGAAGATATGGGTATCGATGCATCAAAAGCGACGAGAGATCTGCTGGCTGCAAAATCGGTTAAAGATTTGGTGAAATGGTCCAATGGCACCTACGCACCGCCCAGCCGCTTTAGAAATTGGTAAATATCATACTCAGGATAAGGATAGAACGATGAACATACTGAATTTTAATTTTGACTCAAAGCCGATTAAAGACGCCAAAAAAGACGTGATTTGCGGTGTGGTGGGTTCTGGCAATTTAGAAGTGTTGGTGTCACCACTGGCTGATAGCGACAAGAGCAACTTTATCATTGATACCTCGGTGACGGGATTTGATCACATTTGGAAAGCAGTCTTACAAGACTTCTCTGATCGTTATGCCGTAGGCGGTTTGGAATTTAAAATCAATGATATGGGAGCGACGCCAGCGGTAGTAAGCTTACGCTTGAGCCAAGCGGTCAACATCTTGGAGGACGAATTAAATGGATAATGCAACCATTCAAAAGAGTTTTTACGAAAAGACGGCGCGTAATCGCATCGCTAGTATTGTAGATAAAGGCAGTTTTCAAGAGATCCTCAAACCCGGTAGCATCCCTGTGAGCCCCAACCTTGCTTCACTCGATATTGTCGGCAGTTTTGATGATGGGGTAATTATTGGGCAGGCAACTATTCAAGACGCGCCAATATACATGATCGCGCAAGAAGGCAAATTCATGGGCGGCGCAGTTGGCGAAATACACGGCGCAAAAATTGTCGGCACCTTACTCAAAGCCATCGAAGACAAACCTAAAGCCGTTGTGTTTTTTGTCGATTCAGGCGGCGTACGTCTGCACGAGGCAAACGCAGGGCTGATTACCATCTCTGAGATTATGCGCGCAATGCTCAAGGTACGTGATGCCGGTATTCCCATTATCACTGTCATTGGCGGTACCAATGGCGCGTTTGGCGGGATGGGTATCTGTGCCTGCTTGAGTACACATGTCATCATGACAGAAGAAGGGCGTTTGGCGCTGTCAGGGCCTGAGGTTATCGAAACCATCAAAGGCGTTGAAGAGTTTGACTCCAAAGACCGCGCGTTGGTCTGGCGTGTGACAGGCGGTAAAACACGTTATCTGCTCGATCATGTCGACTTTTTGGTAGAAGATGATGTGGATGATATTAAGCAAGGGATTATGGAAGCACTGGCTGAGCCTACGATAACGCTTGACTTGGCATATTTACAGCAGCGCCAAGCGGGATTGCAGCAGCAGTACGATCAATGGTTTGGGCAAAAGGACAGCACGCCCATTTGGCAGGCCATGCATATCGATAACCCTGAATCCATTGCCATGCTCAGTGCCGAGCAGACTAGAGCCATTAAAAAAGGATAATATCATGCAAACGCAAACCGTTTTAGAAACACTGTTTCCTAATAACCTTGACTATAAAATCAATGATTCAATGATACGCGGCAGTGCCGAAACCAAACTGGGTAAAGTTGAAATCATTGGTACGGTCGATTCAGCCGCCATGAATCAATACATCGCCATGACGCTGGCGGGTGAGATTTTAGATGTTATCGACCAAGATCAACAGACGCCCGTCGTATTTATCGTCGATACCCTAGGGCAAGACTCCTCACGAGCCGATGAGCTACTGTGCCTAAATAGAACCTTTGCGCATCTGGCGTCTTGTGTCGATTTGCTCAGACGCCGTGGCCATCCCAATCTCGCCATTGTCTTAGGCGAGGCGGTTAGTGGCGGCTTCTTGTCTTATGGTCTCATGGCCAATCAAGCATTTGCGCTAGAGTCGAGCCAAGTCAAAGTGATGGATCTACAAGCGATGTCACGAGTGACCAAGATACCGCTAGACAAGCTAAAATCCTTATCACAGACCTCTGCTATCTTTGCCCCTGGGGTAGAGAACTATCATGCCATGGGTGCTGTTAATGAGATTTGGAACACGCTGGATGCGCATTTGGTTGAAAACGCCCTAGAGTCGCAGCTGGGTCACACGGATGATTTTCTGACAGATGAGCGCCGCCAAGTAGCAGAAGATAGAGAAGGGCGCTTATTGTGTAATGACATTGTCGAGTCCGTATTGACAGCTTAATATCGATAGAGAAAAGCCACGTTCGTTACTAATAAAAGTATAAAAATATAAAAGCTATCAAGGAGAGTGTTATGCAGCGTCATGATTTGGTTTATTTACAAGCGCACGAATCATACGACTTTATGAATCTCTCCTTACCTGCCTCTGTGACGCTGGCGGTTGAGAGTATGATTGCCTCTCAGCAGCCACTCACCGTTTGTAGACAAGATATGCCTAACGTCACCAAAGTGGCGACCAGTTATATTGAGGACGGCTGTAAATACCGATTGGCACTTACCTTACCTAACCCTCCGCAAGTCGTTACTACTCCGCTAGCGCTAGCTACTTTAGTTCCGCAATTGCCTACAGCGATTCAAAAACCCACAGCGCACTTTATTGAGCGTTGTACCCTTTTAGGATGTACGGTTCACGTCTATGGCTCCTTTGCCAATCAATATTTCACAGGATTATCCTTTGTCAAACCAACCTCAGATTTAGATTTGTTAATCGTTGCCAATAGCGATCATATTGCGTCAATATTATTAGAAATTGCCGCATTCAGCCGGCTGGCAAATACGTTGGCTGACTTAAAAATCGACGGAGAGATTCGGTTGCATGGATGCGACGATGTCTCTTTTAACGAGCTGACCTGCGCCATTATGTTTGATATTTCAACCGTGTTGGTCAAGACCTTGGATGATATCAAGCTACAAAATATAGACGTATTACTAGGATGGAATACCGATGACTATGAGCACTTTATTCGCGCAAACACAAACACCGCAACAGTCCCTGCAAGCGATTTGGCAGCACATTGATGCCTTGGCGTGCGAAGCCCTATATGATGAATTGAGTCTAGAAAACAAACCCGGTCTTGTCTGTCCGTCAAGTAATGGCAGCCACACCGACATGAATCACCAGACGTTCATCGACAGTATCACATCGTTACAGGGCTATTTTGCCACTTTGAGCCAGTTTGGTTATGACGACAGCCCGTTTGATGCCATCAAAAATCAAGGTATTTATCAAGAAGCAAAAATGCGGCAGGCCACCCATAATATCAACACTCATAAAGGCGCGATATTTAATTTGGGCTTTGTTTGCGCTGCGATTGGTCGATGTATACAAGCAGACATAGCGTTAACCGCTCACAATATTTGCGCGCAATTAGTGGAGCGCTGGCAGGTGGATTTGAATACGCGATTAACGCGAGACCCCAATAGCCATGGGCAAAAAATGTTCAAACAATATGGCATCACCGGCGCGATTGAAATGGTGGCAAATGGCTTTGAAATCATTCAAGCGCAAGTATTGCCTTGTTTTTATGAGACCATGTACCGCACCCAAGACTTTGAAAAAGCCAGCATGCAGACCTTGATGCTACTAATATCGCTACTATCAGATACCAATATCGTCTGGCGCGGCGGTATAGAAGACTTAAGAGTGGCGCAGCGCTTGGCCACGCAGTTTTTGCAAGCAGGCGGCGTGCATCAGCGTGATTGGCGACAGAAAATAAGCTATATCAATCAGTATTTTGTGCAGCATAACCTTAGCCCCGGTGGCAGCGCCGATTTGCTCGCGGTCACAATCCTCTTATATAAGGTGGAAAATGAATTTAATCATCCTATTTAGCGGGCAAGGGCTACAAAGCCAAGCGCATCTAGACGAAATACTGAGTCAGATGTCACCTGATGAGCAGTCTTTATTGCGCTCGGTAGCGCCTGAATTATCTGAGGATTATGCTAATAGTATTAATAGTAGCCAATCGTCTGAAGAGCGACTGTTTGACAATCAGATTGCGCAGCCATTTATTTATACGTTGCAGTATTATCGTTGGCAGCAGCTACAGCGATTGATCGCCGCGCCAATGGCGTTTGCAGGCTACTCTTTAGGTGAGGTCAGTGCTTTTGCTTGCAGTAGCCAGCTCCCTTATGCTGCTGGTTTAGATTTGGTGCATCAAAGAGCCAGCGTCATGCAAAACGCAGTAACCGCATCGAGTGGGCTGATGGCCATCAAGGGCGTGCCTGATCGAAAAATGGATGAGCTGCTTACACAGAGCCAGACCCATTTGTCTATTAAGATTAATCGAGATCAATTCATCATCGCAGGCAATCACGAGTGTCTTGAGCAGGCTGCCACCATTGCCCAAAATTTAGGCGCGCAAAATGTACAGCGGCTAAAAGTATCGGTGCCCTCGCACACGGTCATGATGAAGGATGCGGCAGAGGCCTTTGCCAGCTACACACAGCCTTTAACACTTCCTAAAATGCGGATACCGATTATTAGTGCCACTGACGGCACCAGATACAGTGAGCAAGGTCTGCGCATACTATCGCAGCAAATCGATCACCCTTTAGACTGGTATCTGTGCTTAGAAACCATTGAAGAGTACCAGCCCAGTATGATCATAGAAATAGGGCCGGGTAGTGCGTTGTCCAAAATGGTCAATAACGTGCTACCGCACATTTCCTGTAGAAGTTGGGATGACTTTCGCAATATCGATGGGCTACAAGCATGGATCGATAGAAACCGATAGCGTTTAATAAGTCGTCGTTGTGGGTTCGCGCTGCATGCTCATTGATGATTAATAATCACAAAAAGGTAGGCGTTACATGTTGTATGTGTGGTTTGTCATTGCTGGGGCATTCGCAGGTCTCAGTGCGGGTTTGTTTGGTGTGGGCGGCGGCATGATTATTGTGCCCGTACTGGTATGGATCTTTACGGTGTATGCCTTTCCGCCAGAGGTCATCACGCATTTGGCGATTGGGACGTCTTTGGCTACGATTGCAGTGACGTCGCTGAGCTCACTGATGGCACACAATAAGCGCGGCGGTGTGCGCTGGGAAGTATGGCGACATATGGCGCTTGGCTTGGTCATTGGTAGTTTGGTCGGTGCTGGCGTCGCCGATATGATCGACGGTCAGATGCTACAAGTGATTATCGGTGCGGGCGCGCTAATGATGGCACTAAAAATGCTGTTTTTATCCAACAAAGAGCAGCTCGATAGGCCGCTGCCGCATGCTGGCGTGCAGTTTGGGGCGGGTACGGGCATTGGGCTGGCATCATCTATTTTTGGTATCGGTGGTGGTAGTCTGACCGTGCCCTTTTTAAATTGGTCAGGGTTGCCGATGCGGCAATCCGTCGGCACTTCTGCCGCTTGCGGTTTACCCATTGCACTGGCCGGTGCGACAGGGTTTGCTTGGTTTGGTCAAGACGTCGTCAATATGCCAGCAGGGACGATAGGTTTTATCCATATTACGGGCTTTTTGTGCATTTCAGTGGCGAGTTTTGCGATGGCAAAAGTTGGGGCAAAACTGGCGCATATTTTACCTGCTTTGACGCTCAAGCGCGCCTTTGGTGTCTTGCTACTTTTTGCTGGTGGGCAGTTGCTGTTAAGCGGTCTTGGTGTACTGTAGCAAATTCAATCATTTTTTATTGAATAATAATAAAGAAAAGGCGGGCATCATCTGCCATTGCAAAAACGGCGGGTTATTCTCAAAAACATAGCCAGTTTACGAAGAATGAAAGCTCAAAATGAAAAGCGATTATTAAGGTGCATACATTTATATGTAAGGCATTAAAAAATAGCGCCCATTATAAGCGCTATTTTTGGCGATCAAGATCTGGATCGCTTAGATAAGATAAACGTATCGTTGCACCGATTAAAGCATGACAAAGCACTGTGTTGTCGTGATAGTAACGTCATTACATTCAATAGTGACTAAGATCACTTAGAACCTCGACCTTTTGAGGGGCGTCTGCCATTTGTAGCAGGTTTGCCATTGCCTCCAGCATTCTTGCCACGACCGGTAGGACGCCCATCTCTACCTTTAGAACCTGCTGGCTTTCTGGCATCATCCTTAGCGTACTTGTTACGTCCCTTTGCAGCACCCGCTGATTTTGCAGAGGGTTTTGACTTTGATTGAGCATCAGGACGCGGTTTTTTTCGTGGTGCATTGCGCGATTTTTTGCCCGAATGATTGTCTTGCGACGAGGATTTTTCTACTGCCTTTAGCAGAACAGACAGCTCTGTTGGTGTCAGGTCTCGCCAGTCGCCGACAGGAAGCCCCTTAAGGCTTACATTCATAATCCGCGTACGCTCAAGCTTGACGACCTCATAGCCAAAATGCTCACACATACGGCGGATTTGACGGTTCAAACCTTGAATGAGTGTGATGTTAAAGACGTTGGGTGCTACCTTAGTAACGGGACATTTTTTTGTCATCTTGCCCAGCATTGGCACGCCACTCGCCATACCCTCAATAAAACTATCCGTGATTGGCTTATTTACTGTGACGAGATATTCTTTTTCGTGGTTATTGCCAGCACGCAATACTTTATTGACCAGATCGCCATTGTTGGTCAAAAAGATCAATCCTTGAGAGTCTTTGTCCAAACGCCCAATCGGGAAAATACGTACCGAATGTCTCACAAAGTCGACAATGTTGTTTTTCTCAGAGCTTTCCGTGGTGCTGACAATGCCGACTGGCTTATTCAAGGCAATAAAAATAAAATCATCAGGCTCGCGTGGCTCAATCAGTTGTCCGTTGACTTTTACTACGTCTCCAGCAGCCACTTGATCACCCACCGATGCACGCTTGCCATTGATGTATACATTACCTTGTTCAACAAAGCGGTCAGCGTCGCGTCTGGAACAAATCCCACTTTCGCTGATGTATTTATTGAGACGAGTCGAGGAATTGTTATACATAAAGCACCGTTTTACTTGATGAAAAGCTTTTTTGCTAAGAAAAAAGCCTAAATTGAATGGTTCAGTCGTCTTGTCATTGAAGCGGCGACTTGCGTTTTTACAGTCTAACGCTTACGTTCTGTAAAGCACTTTGACCACATGCCAGCCAAATTTGGTTTTTACCAAATGAGGGGTAAAAAGTTCGCCGTTGAAGCAGATTTTATCAAAAGGTCCTACCATTTGACCTTTTTCGAACTCACCTAAATGACCACCTTTTTTGCCTGATGGACAGGTTGAGTGTCGTTTGGCCAGCACATCAAATGCCGCGCCTTTTTTGAGCTTGGCAATAATATCTTCTGCCAACTCTTTTTGTTTGACTAAAATGTGCAATGCGCTAGCGGTACGAGCCATCGTATAAACCTTTCATAGAGTATCAATTATCGGGTCATTATATCATTACTTATCTTATTTTAGCTTAGTTACTAACCTTTGTGATTCAAAGGTTATCTAAGGCAAGGTTTAAGCCAATTTCTTATATTCGAAGCCCGTGTTTTTTTGATATCTCTCCTTTACTCAAAACAAAAAGGTTAAAGCTGATGCCAATCCTCAATCGCCTTGTGTCCAACTTCTAATCCCACATCATAGCTATAACGGATTTTGGCCTTATTTTTGGATAATCGACTCGCCATGTTTTTTAAGTCGGGTGGACAAATCTCTAAAATCTTCTGTGATGATGGCGTCTGTAAAAATTGTACCGAGTCGTTATAGCGTTGGGTTCGCGTCAACAAGCTTTGGGCAAAACCATGTCGTTGCTTAGTATAATATTTGGCCAACAGCTGATCGCCTTTACTGCTTGCTTTAGCGTAGTTTTGCGGGCGAGTACGTATGACCATGAGCTTATCAATACTCTGTTGCCCAGCTGCCCACTGTACGGGCAAAGCATCTGCCACACCACCATCAAAATAAGGCTCACCAAATATCTCGACCGCTTGGCGGGTCAGCACTGGAATAGAGCTGGATGCCCTTAATCCATCCAAAATATTGTCTTTAGCCGCTTTGATATAGATCGCTTCTCCTGAAATAGCATGTGTTAACACCATGTAAAACTCAGCATGGTTGGCAAATAACTGTGACTGATCCAGTGGGTATTCTTGCTCCACCATATCCCACATCCACTTTAGATCCAGCAAGTCACCGCCTCTAAGGAAACGACCATAATGGATAAATTCAGATCGAAGGGAATGATCCAAGTAAATATGTAAGGTGCGGCCTTGTTGTGCGGCCAAATAGTTAGCAACGTTAGTTGAACCCGAAGAGACGCCCACACACAGATCAAAAGGATTGAATTGTTGTTGTAAAAAGGCGTCTAAGACACCGCTGCTAAATGCGCCACGCATGCCGCCGCCTTCAACCACTAGTGCTTGTCGATGTTGTTTAAGCATTGAAAACCTCGAATGACGCTCGCAAAGTATACCTACAAGTACACAAAACGAGGGGATAAAAAATATTTATAAATATAGTCGATACTAGGGTGTGTTCCTAAATAAAATGTATATACGCAATTATACTGTATGAGTGGAAACAGTTTTTCTGGATATAGACATTACAAGCTCGACAGCAGAACACTGGTTTCGCTATTCAAAATGCCGTCAATCTCTCTGACTTGCCGCAGCACTTCATCAAATTCTCTCAAACTTGTCGTGTGTATCTCCGCTACCAAGTCCCACGCGCCATTGGTTGTATGGAGCTTAATCAATTGCGGGATGCCACGCAGTTTCCTAATCACTTGTGAGGTAGATTTGCCTGTTACCTCGATCATCATCATCGCTTTAACGGTTTCTTTATCTAGCGCTTCATGCACGCGAATCGTAAAGCCTAAAATAGCGCCGTTATGGATCAATCTATCCAATCTATTTTGGACAGTGGCACGCGAGACTTTGAGTTTTTTTGCAAGGATTGAGATGGTTGCGCGGCCATCTTGTCGAAGCTCAGATATCAGCTCGCTATCTAAAGAGTCATAAGTATAGTACGCCATAAAAGTGCTTCCTTCATCAAGTTTTGACATTATGCTAAGTGGAGGTTATCAATATGTCAAAAATACATCAATATTTAATAAATTATTGACATTTTAACTGACATTTATAGTTGGTAGGATATTGATTGTCGGTTTAATAAATAATATTCATGGAAGGGAGCAAAACTAATGTCAAAATTTATCGTATCGCAAAAGCAGGGTGTGCCATTTGTTAGCGTACAGGCGATGGCTGAAATCATCAGTAATTATGGTATCGAACAGACCATAAAAGAATTGGTAGATGCGTTAGAGCAAGATTATCTTCGTTGGGATCAGTTTGAAAAATCCAGTCGTTTTGCTTCTCATTCCAAAGACGGTGTCATAGAGCTCATGCCTGTCAGCGATGGTGACATGTTTGCGTGTAAGTATGTCAATGGCCATCCCATCAATACCAAGCGCGATTTACAGACGGTAGCGGCTTTTGGCGTGTTATCTGATGTCGATACAGGCTATCCCATCTTGCTGACAGAAATGTGTATTCTAACCGCACTACGCACGGCGGCGACCTCAGCACTGGTTGCCAAACACTGTGCGCCTAAAAACGCTGAAACGTTGGCGCTCATTGGTAATGGTGCGCAAGGAGAGTTTCAGGCGATGGGTATGAAAGCAGTGGTTGGAATATCAAAAGTACGTTTATATGATGTCGACCCAGCTGCGTCTGAAAAAGTAGCGCATAACCTTGCCGATTCAGGCCTAGATATTACCATTTGCAAAACCGTAGAAGAAGCCGTTGACGGCGCAGATATCATCACCACCTGTACCGCTGATAAGAAAAATGCCACCATCCTGCGTGATGATATGATCAAAAAAGGCGTCTATATCAATGCCATCGGTGGCGATTGCCCTGGCAAAACCGAGCTGGATGCCGACATTTTGCTAAGAGCCGATCATGTGATTGTAGAATTTGAACCACAAACCCGTATTGAAGGCGATATCCAACAGCTCTCTCCAGATTTTCCTGTGACTGAGTTTCATCGCATCGTGAAAGGTGAGAAAGACATACGCACCAACGACAACAACTTAGTAGTATTTGATGGTGTTGGTTTTGCCTCAGAAGACTTTACGGCTCTAGTATTTTTGCGTGATTTGATCAAGAAACAGGACGCCTATGAGCTGCTTGATTTGATCCCTCATCAACAAGATCCTAAAAACCTCTATTCGGTAGTGAAAGCTCATAGTAAAGGTCATAGTACAGTGACGCGTGAAGCTGAGTCTATGGCGTGAGTGGGGGCTGTAGGTTTGAGCCGTTATAAAGTGTTTGATCCACTATAAAGTAAATAGGCGCTGCTGAAATAAATTTTGCGCCGCCTCTGTCTGCGAAGGCACAGCAAGCCAGAAAAATTTGTTTCAGTAGCGTGTGATACAGGATATATCTTTCTTATTTAGGACTGACTATAGCTAAGTAGTGAGAAAAAAATAAATTCAAATGATGAAAAATTGTTTTATTTAATGGAGACGAAATAATGAATGATCTAATGAAAAACGTGCGAATAGTAGAAGTGTATTCAGATGTCGCAGGGCATAAAAAAGGCGCGTCACTAGGAATCGATGCATTGCGCGCATCATCAAAAGAGATGAATGCAGATTACTATGAAAAACTGCAACTTGACAGTATCAAAAATGAATATATCCATGAAGAAGAATCGCCATTTAAACATGCAAAATACGCTGATGTGATTGAGCCTGTTATCTCTAAATTGGCACATAAAATAAAAGAGATAAGAGAGGAGAATCAGTTTCCTATCGTTATCGCAGGCGATCATTCTAGCTGTGCAGGTACGATGCATGGTCTCAAAATGGCGCACCCTGATGCTGAGATCGGCGTGGTCTATATAGACGCGCATGCTGATTTTCATTCACCATATACCAGTGGATCAGGAAATATGCACGGTATGCCTTTGGCAATGGCCTGTGCAATCGATAACTTGGAATGTAAACGCAACGAGCTCTCTGACGCAGAAAAAGAATATTGGGAGCGACTAAAATTTATGGCATCGAGCGAGCCATCAATCAAGCCAGAAAACGTGGTGTTTTGTGCGGTTAGAGATTATCAAGAAGAGGAAATGGAATTAATCAAGAGACATAAAATTCCTTTATATAGCGTGGCTGAAATAACTAAAAAAGGCATCAGTGCCACAGTAGCCGAAATCTTTAAAAAACTAGAGTATTGCGATCATATTTATGTGTCGTTTGACGTGGATAGTGTTGATCCTTTATACGTCCCAGGTACTGGTACGCCTGCCATGAATGGTCTGTCTTATGAGCAAGCCATGCAGCTCAATATAGAGCTCATTAAAAACGAAAAAGTATGTTGCTGGGAAATGGCAGAAATTAATCCCTTATATAACAATTCAAAAGATGACTCAACGAGAATATTTAAAATTTTAGAAGAGGTCACACACTCTCTTTTAAATAATTACTAGGGCGTGTCATCAATTAGCATGGATATTTCAGAATAAGCTATACTTAGATCGTATTTAGGAATTTGAGCTCAATGACTATGACAAGACGACATGCCCTACGTGATGACCAATGGGAGAGAAT
>NZ_CAJHAR010000043.1 GCF_904846415.1 Psychrobacter piscatorii
GCTTAGATGCGTATAGTTCATGGTTGCAATCTCACTTTGGTCGGTGGATAAAGACTTTGATGCTAGCGCATCTAGGTCTTTTTTTCACCTTGCATTTGGTATTGCACTTCATGTGTTAATCTAAGAAGATTAAAATTTAATTCTTTTTAAGCAAAGAATAAACGAGCATTACAACTTATTCCAATAGCGAAAACCACTTATCAGGATGGCTTTTCGCTACCGTTCTCAAGTCATAAGCATAAAAAAGCCTCAATCTTAGGATTGGGGCTTTTTGAATTTGGTAAATGTAATAGCCTCATACTGTTCAAGGCTTGTTACTGCAATTAACAGTCTGACTAAGGCAGCCGACCTAGCAATTCTTTGATGCTTGTCCTCAGCCTCAAGATTCATTCAGGTGATCTTATTCATACAAAATCCCGCCCGTTAAAACGGCAAGAACGGTGTCATTAAAGCCAAGTCATCAATCTGTATAACTCTTATAGACCTGTCGTAGCTACCTTAATAACGTCTCAGCAGTTCTCACAAATAACTAAATAAAGCGAACAGACGACTATCTTATAGCTCACGTTGGTGTTGCCTTTTTTAGAACACAAAAGGTTATTCATTATAGTTCTTCTTAATAGATGATTGGTTACAATAAAATTGACAGAAAATATAAGACTAAAGGAATAGACATGACTAAAGGAACGATAGGTATCGTCGGATTGGGCCGTATGGGTAACGGGATGGCTCAGTCTTTACTTCGCGAAGGTTTTCACGTGTTCGGCACGGACATAGGAGAAGCCCAACGCCAAGCTGCCAAGGAAATCGGTGTAAATGTCGTTGCAGATATCAAAGCGCTATGTGCAGAATCTAGCGTCATCATTCTATCTTTGCCAATGGCAAAGCATGTCCAAGCAGTAATTAAAGACAAAAACGGCATCATCGACCATGCTCAGCCCCACACCTTAATTATTGACACCTCCACCTCAGAACCAGAGGTGACGCGAGCACTTTCTATAGAGCTAGATCAATTGGATCATCAGTTATTGGACTGCCCTGTCAGTGGCGGCCCAGCGGGTGCTGAGGCCGGTACTATGGTTATGCTTGTTGGCGGTGGAAGTAGCGCCCTTGAACGCGCCCAGCTGTATCTAGATGCCTTAAGCTCAAAAGTAGTCTACATGGGCAAGTCTGGCAATGGGCATGCCGCTAAACTCATCAATAACCTTTTGTGTGCTGCACATCTCGTGACCACTACCGAAGCAGTCTCTTTGGGTACTAAGGCAGGCCTCGATCCTGCAGACCTTATTGCTGGTTTGAATGCCGGCTCAGGTCGTAGTGCGATTAGTGAAGTGAATTTCCCTCGCTGGATTTTGAGTGACAGTTTTGATTCTGGTTTTACGATGGAACTGATGCGTAAAGATGTGCGTCTGGCAAAAAACATGATCGGAGAGATGGGGCTAGCGTTGCCTGTGGCGCAGCAGGTAGCCGAGATTTGGGCGCAGAGCGAAGCAAACATACCTGATCAAGATGACTTTAACTGCATTGTAAAAAATGCTGGCTTGGGAGAATAGATGATGAGTTTTAACGTAGAAAAAAATGGTGAGCAGCAAGTTGAAGCACTTCTTCATGAGCTATTAGGTACTTCTAAATTTGGTAGCTGGATTGATGGAGAATTGATTACAGGTCATGGAGACAATATTGATCTGACTAACCCAGCAACTGGTCAGGTGTTTTTAAGCTATCGTGATGCGGGAAAAGATATTGTTGCTGACGCCGCCGCTGCTGCCATCAAAGCTCAAAAAGTATGGTGGTCGATGACGGCCAGTGCCAGAGGTCAGCTAATGTGGACGTGCAGTATGAAAATACGCGAAGCCGCAGAATCGCTGGCACGCCTAGAGTGTATTTCTGCCGGTAAGCCTATTCGTGATTGCCGAGTTGAGGTGACAAAAGTTGCCGAGATGTTTGAATACTATGCCGGCTGGTGTGACAAGATTATGGGACAAGTTATCCCTGTACCAACCACTCACTTAAACTACACTCGTCATGAGCCTTATGGTGTGGTGACGCAAATCACCCCTTGGAACGCACCTGTATTTACTGGAGGCTGGCAAATCGCGCCTGCCATCTGCGCAGGAAATGCCGTCTTACTTAAGCCGTCTGAATTAACCCCGCTAAGCACAACCGCACTCGTTAACATTCTTGAGCAAGCAGGTATCCCGCGTGGTTTGGTCAATGTCATTAATGGATTGGGACACACCACGGCATCTGCTGCCATTGCGCATCCAGCCACCAAAAAAGTCGTTTTTGTTGGCTCACCAAAGACGGGCGCGCTCATTGCGTCGGCATCTGCGCAACGTGTTATTCCTTGTGTACTGGAGCTGGGCGGAAAATCAGCCAACATCATTTATCCAGATGCCGATCTTGATCGGGCGGTAGTGGGCGCGCAAGCTGCCGTGTTTTCTGCGGCTGGACAGAGCTGTGTATCGGGTTCACGGTTATTGGTCCACCGTGATGTTTATCAAGAAGTTGTGGAACGTGTGGCTTCAGCAGCCGGTAAGTTACCCATAGGTTTGCCATGGCATGAATGCACGATGGTGGGACCGATTAATAATCAAAAACAGTTTAATCACGTACACGCGTTAGTGTCGGACGGTATTGCTGAAGGGGCAGTTGTTGCCGCAGGTGGCGAGGCAGGCGAAATTTGTGGCGGTGAAAATGGTTACTTTTATCAGCCAACTGTTTTAGCCAATGTAAAAAATGACATGCGAGTCGCACAAGAAGAGATTTTTGGACCTGTGGTTTCTGTTATTTCATTTGAAGAAGAAGAAGAGGCGGTCGCGATAGCAAACGACAGTCGTTTTGGTTTAGCAGGCGCGGTTTGGACGGCTGATGTCGGCCGCGCGCATCGGATGGCCGCGCAGGTAAATGCCGGAACATTTTGGGTAAATAGCTATAAATCAATCAATGTCATGTCGCCATTTGGTGGTTTTGGTGAGAGTGGCTATGGCCGATCGAGTGGCTACGAAGGTCTACTCGAATATACACAGACCAAAAGTGTCTGGGTCGAAACCGCAAAAGATGCTGCTATCCAATTTGGCTACTCAATCCAGTAATACGTAAGGAGAACATACATGTTAATTAACGAAACCCTACTGGGTGAAGTAAAGCAATGGCGTCAGCAGATCCATAGTCAACCAGAGCTTGGCTTTAAAGAGTTTAAGACCTCATCATTTATTGTCGATAAATTGCAGTCCTTTGGAATTGAAGTACATCAAGGATTGGGCGGCACGGGCGTTGTCGGTGTTCTAAAGAACGGCTCAGGTCCTACTATTGGCATACGAGCAGATATCGATGCGTTACCGATAAAAGAGCAAAACGATATTGCGCATAAATCCACTCACGAAAACTGTATGCATGCCTGTGGTCATGATGGTCACACGTCCGTTCTGCTTGGTACAGCAAAGCATTTAAGCCAACATAAAAACTTTAGCGGCACCATTTATTTTATCTTTCAACCTGCTGAAGAAGTCTTAGGCGGTGCCAAGGCGATGATTGACGATGGGTTGTTTGATAAGTTCCCCATGGACGCCGTCTACGGGTTACATAATTGGCCAGGCCTGCCTGTGGGAGAGATTGCGGTCAATAACGGGCCAATGATGGCGTCGTTTGATACCTTTGAGATTACACTAACGGGTAAAGGCACTCATGCGGCGATGCCACATCTAGGCGCTGACCCTATAGCAGCAGGCGCGGCATTGATTACTAATATTCAATCTATCGTCTCTCGTCGAATATCTCCACTCAAATCAGGTGTCATTAGTGTCACACAGATGAACAGTGGTGACACGACCAACGTCATTCCTGATTACGCCATTCTAAAAGGAACGGTTCGTAGCTTTGATATGGACGTACGCCAGTCCATGCAAGATATGCTGACAGAAATGGTTGCTGTACTACCGCCTTTATATGGGGTCACAGGCGAGATGGATTACCATATTCGCTATCCAGTTACCACTAATGACAGTCAAGCTTATCTTGAAATCAAAGAAGCTGCTACTGAAGCGTTAGGTGCTGACAAGGTCAATACTGATGTGGAGCCGTCCATGGCTTCTGAGGATTTCTCATTTATGAGTCAAGTCGTCAAAGGTGCTTATTTTTGGTTAGGCGTTGATGGTAGTAGCCCATCCAAACCATTACACAATGCCGCTTATGACTTTAATGACGATGCGATTGAGACCGGTATCAAAGTATGGGTATCTTTAGTAGAGTCTCAACTACCAAAAATGTCTGCGTAAACTGAGTCTGTATGAACTAATAAGTAGTAACAACACGTAGAAGTCGTTAAGTAGAAACCGTTATGTAGAAACTATAAATTGCAAAGGGAGTTGCTATGAATAATACCAGTGTGCTACCAAGTACAATGACCAAGTACTTATTTGATTGGAAACTACATTTACTAGTGATTGTTACATCACTACTTGCAGAATGGATCGGGATTATCAAAATTCCAATTGGCATTGGCACGCTGGTCTTATTGCCTTTACTCTACGCATTTATATTTACGCTATTGTTAAACCCCAACGTCATACCGTCAATGACAGCGGTTATCTCAAGAGACCGAGCAAAATTTGCAAGCTATGCGGTGCTCTTAAGTATCATGCCTTTTATTGCAAAGTTTGGTGTTGGTGTCGGTCCTAAAATAGAAGAAATAATAGCCGCAGGTCCCGCCCTTTTACTACAAGAATTGGGCAATATAACGACTGCGCTTATTGCCCTACCTGTGGCTGTATTGGTGTTTGGTATGGGTAGAGAGGCTATTGGTGCCACGCACTCAATTGCTCGTGAACCGAATATTGCGCTCATTGCTGATAAATATGGGCTCCAAAGTCCTGAAGGTATCGGCGTCATGGGTGTCTACGTGATGGGTACGTTGTTTGGCGCCATTTATTTTTCACTGATGGCGGGTATTATTGCTTCTATGGGTATCATGGATATCCGTGCATTGGCGATGGCTTGCGGTATTGGTAGTGGCAGTATGATGGGCGCTTGTTCAGCCGCGCTCGCAGAAACCGTACCTGCACAAGCGGAGACTATTACCGCCTTTGCAGCGACCTCTAATCTTTTGACTTACGCGACAGGGCTATTTGTCAGTTTATTTATTGCACTGCCATTCACAGAGTTTTTATATAAAGTCACGAGCAAGTTTAAGAAGAAAAATGATACTACCGCTGCGGCGCAAACAGATCCTGATCTAAAAATACCAGAGCAATCTATTTTATCAGTCAAGCAGTCTTTAGCTCTGTTGGCAGTTATCTGTATCGTGCTATTATTCAGTAACTGGGTAGGGCAAGGTGTTGATCCCATCTCTGCGCTACCTGCCATGTTGATTCTATTCGGGTGCTGTATCGTTGGCGTCTTACTAAAGGAAGTCATTCCTGTCAATGTCCCCGCTATTGCTTGGATATCTATTGTGGCTATTTTGATATCTCTGCCACAGTTTCCAATGAGCGAGTATGTCTTAGCAGAAACAGATAAGTTAGGCGTATTGCAACTTATTACTCCGGTACTTGCCTATGCAGGGTTTGCAATCTCTCAAATGGAAGTGAATTTGTTCAAAAAATCTGGATTTAAAATTGCCGTAGTTGCCTTGCTCACCTTTACGGGCACTTTCTTGGGTTCTGCTATAGTCGCCCAAGCTTTGCTATAAAAGATGTTCATTAGTATGGGTCACGGCACTGACAAATAGTTTATGCTCGGCCTGATGGGAAGGTGTAGTTGAAAAACAATAAAAGCGCTATGGTACTGCTCATATTAATTTTTGCAGCCTCTGTCTGCACAGGCACAGCACGCCAGAAAATTGATATGAGCAGTGCATGATGTATTGAGATTAATTTTCATTGAATATAGCCTGCTTACAACTCTTTCATCCATAACTTTAGATGCTGTAGCAATTCATGCGGACCTTGGGAAAGATGACGACCGAGCCGCGTAATCAGGTGCGCTTCACCGCTTGCCAGTAGCGTATTGTCTATAGGAATTGCAATCAGGTGTCCGTCTTCGACTTCTTTGGACACGACAAAATACGGTAGAAAAGTAAACCCCATATTTGAGCGCGCAAAATTCTTTAGCACATTGAATGAGTCGGTGGTTAGGGTAGGGCTAAATCGAATCTTTTGTTGAAATTCAGCCATCGCTACTAACTGGCGTACGCCAAAACGATTTTCGGCCAGTCCCACTGGGTATTCTAAAAGCTCTTCCAACTGCATCGATGTATCTCGATTGGCTAATGGATGGTCGGGCGAAACAATCACATACATTGGCTGAGCACTGATAACCTGTGAGCGGATGCGCGGATGACTGCTAGAATGGAATACTAGCCCAATATGCGCTTCGTCCTCCTCAACCTGACGAATCACTTCGTTTGATCCACCCGTACTGATTGATAGCGTGAGCGTCGGATATAGACGGGAAAACTCAGATAACGGGCCAAGCATCAAATCTCCAATAAAACCATCGCCCACGGCTAGCTTTATATGACCTCGCTGTAATCCCAACACCGCCTGTAATTTTGAAATACAAGCCTCTTCAGCAGAGAGGGATTCTCGATAAAACTGTAAGAGGATACTACCAGATTCTGTCGGCGTTACCCCTTTGCGGTGCCGTTCAATAAGTGTGCTCGCTAATTCTTCTTCTAACAGAGATATTTGTCGGCTGACGGCCGAGGGAGCAATATTGAGCTTATCTGCAGCAGCCCGTATTGTACCCATCGTTACCGCTTCATAAAGATAGGATAACCGCTTTCCATTAATCTCTGCCATTGCTTGTCCTTGCGCTCTTCTCAATTTCATTTCAGTGTCATTAAATAAGTGTAGCACTTTGACTCACGCATGGAATAATGAGCGTCAGTGATGGCATACTATTTAATCGGACCAGCAAAAGTGCCCGTGGTGTACAAAAAAGTATACCTTAATAAAAATAAACAGTAACGCATGCTCTTTAAAACGATAGTCTCCCAAGCTAGTATTTACGTATTAGACCGCAGAGGCCATTCTGCTACAGCCCATATTTCACGGATAAAAAAAAGCCCCAATCTGAAGATTGGGGCTTTCTAAATTTGGTAGGCATAAGCAGATTCGAACTGCTGACCTCTACCATGTCAAGGTAGCGCTCTAACCAACTGAGCTATACGCCTATTTAGGTTGAGCATTTTAGCAAGTTTCTCAGACTTTGCAAGCCTTTTTTATAATAATTCTATTTTATTATCATAATATTTGATGTTGCGCACCATTATCAAATATTGCAGTATGTTTTTTATGTATGTTTTCTAAATATTCAATTTAACACGTTTAGTTTTTATTGTTAATAATAGGGTGAAACCTAATGGATCAGCGCCTATAACTGGTATTATATCTCTCTAACAAATGCGATGGTCATAATAGCAATGATGCAAAATCATTCGTATTGAACAAGCATTTAATGAAAATTAGAATTAGAATTAGGCGGAGGATAACATGGGCTTATTGGTAGATGGTAAGTGGCAAGATAAATGGTACGACACGGAAGAAAATGGTGGTCGATTTGAGCGTGAAGATGCCGGGTTTAGGAACTGGGTAACGGTAGATGGCAGTGCAGGTCCTACAGGTGTTGGCGGATTTAAAGCTGAACCTGATCGCTATCACCTATATGTGTCGCTAGCCTGTCCTTGGGCACACCGCACTTTGGTTTATCGTAAGCTCAAAGGTCTAGAGGATATCATTCCGATATCTGTGGTTCATCCCTTTATGGGAGAGCACGGCTGGACGTTTGCAGAGGGCGAGGGCGTGATTGCTGATCCGCTTATCCATGCAGATTATGCTTATGAGCTTTATATTAAAGCAAAACCCAACTATACGGGACGAGTTACTGTTCCGATTTTATGGGACAAAAAGACCAATACGATTGTGAGTAATGAATCATCAGAGATCATTCGTATGTTTAATTCAGCTTTTGATGAGGTTGGCGCACTAGCAGGGGATTTTTCGCCAGCATCGTTATTGCCAGAAATCGATGATATTAATGCGTTTGTCTATACGACGATTAATAACGGTGTGTACAAGGCTGGATTTTCGACCACACAAGAGGCTTATGAAGAGGCGGTGATTGAGCTGTTTGCCGCATTAGATACACTTGAAACCCGTCTAGCAGATAAACGTTACCTCACAGGGAGCACTATCACCGAAGCTGATTGGCGACTATTTACCACCTTAGTTCGTTTTGATGCGGTCTATGTTGGGCATTTTAAATGCAACCTACGCCGCATTATCGACTATCCAAACCTGTGGGGCTATCTGCGTGATCTATACCAAGTACCAGGTATCGCTGAGACAGTGAATATGGAGCACATCAAGCAGCACTATTACACGAGCCACGCCAATATCAACCCCACTCGTATCATCCCTATTGGCCCTGCTATTGATTTTACGACAGCACATCATCGTGATCAGCTATAGACATGTTTGCTTTATACATGTGAGTGAGAAAGGCTCAGCATAAATAGAATTTCAATAAAAAATACCCCAGCGACTATGAAGCAGCTGGGGTGTTTTACGATGTAAAAGGTATTTTAATTGATATTAAGCATTGTTTAGCTGACGGGCTGCCTCTAATGCAAAGTAAGTCAAAATACCGTCAGCACCAGCACGGCGGAAACCAATCAGAGATTCTAGAATCACAGCATCACTGAGCCAACCGTTCTGGATAGCAGCCATGTGCATGGCATATTCACCAGAGACTTGATAGGCAAAGGTCGGTACACCAAAGGTGTTTTTGACTTCACGGATGAGGTCTAAATATGGCTGGCCTGGTTTGATCATGACCATGTCAGCGCCTTCATTGATGTCCATAGCCACTTCATGCAAGGCTTCCGCACGATTGCCAAAGTCCATTTGATACTGCTTCTTGTGCCCGCCTTTTAAGTTACCAGCGCTACCAACAGCATCGCGGAACGGACCATAGTAAGCAGAAGCATATTTGGCTGAGTAGGCCATGATCGCGGTATTAACAAAGCCTTCTGCTTCAAAGGCATCACGCATGGCTTTGATACGGCCGTCCATCATGTCACTAGGAGAGATGATATCAGCACCAGCACGAGCATGCACAAGGGCTTGCTTGACCAATACTTCGGTGGTTGCATCGTTGATCACATAACCGCTGTCGTCGAGCAAACCATCTTGACCGTGCGATGTATAAGGGTCTAGTGCGACATCAGTCATGACGACCATCTCTGGTACGGCATCTTTGACCGCTTTTACTGCGCGTGCGGTAAGACCATCTTCGTCGTAAGCGGCTTTGCCATCAGGGGTTTTTAATGCGTTGTCAATGACAGGGAAGATGTCGATGGTAGTGACACCCTCTGCCAAAAGCTCTTTGGCATAATTAACAAGCAAATCGATTGATAAACGCTCAACGCCCGGCATGCTAGAGATCGTCTCGCGCTGGTTGTCGCCTTCTAATACAAAGACAGGCGCGATAAAGTGCTTGGGATGTAGTTCGACTTCACGAATCATTGCTCGTACATTGTCGTTATAGCGTAGACGCCGCAAACGAGTGGCAGGGTATTGGCGGTTAAACGTATAGCTCATAATAATTCCTTACTATCATTTTAATAGTTATGGTGTTGCTCGAGTGAAAATTATTTTATAAGTCGTTTTTTATAGCGTCATGCTTTATGGCATTGGCTTCTCAAAAAAGCGACTTATAAAACGATTTTACTATAACTAAAAGGCTCAAAATAAAGCAAAAAGCCCTACCAAGTTAAGTCGGTAGGGCTGATGATACTTATCGACTATCAACGTGAAGATACGGTTACGTCACGAGATTATGAGTATATCATTTAAGGCTCGACAATCTGTGTCACAGGCACTTGTTCGACGCTCGCATCATTGAAGCGAGTCTCTTCAGTCACCACACCGACGGCTGCATCTTTTCTACCATCATCATTCACATCGACGATAGCGGTGGGTTCAAAAGTGGTGGTTTTTGTCGTTTGAGATTGCTTGATTGCTAAAGCCTCTTGTGGAGACACAACAGGTGCTGAGCCAGCTGCTTGAATAGCATTTGTTGCTTTGGCTTTTGCACTCTTGGCAGATCCAGTAACGATTTGGGCTAAGTTGGTGTGCTGCGGTACAGGAATCACTGCGGGCACATCAAGGTTGGCACCGCCACCGAGGGCTTGATACAGCTCAACTTGACTGGTGATTTTCTGTAGCTCTAGATCCAATATACCTTGCTGAGTAGAGAACAGTGAACGCTGAGCATCAAGTACGTCTAGATAGTTATCAAGACCAGCTTTGAAGCGCGCATCAGCAATTTGATAAGTCTGCTCAAAGTTATCTTGCAAGCGATACTGCGACTGTAGCTGCTCACCCAAAGTAGCACGCGTAGCCAGTACGTCTGACACTTCACGGAAGGCGGTCTGAATAGCACCCTCATAACTTGCCAATGTTTGCTTGCGTTCGATTTGCGCGACATCGTAATTGGCATCCAAGCGACCAGCATCAAAAATGGGCACGCTAATGTTAGGACCAAACGACCAACCAACCGCGCTGTTTTTGAACAAATCGCTCAAGCTGCTACTACTCACACCAACACTACTGGCAAGGCTGATCGAAGGATAATAAGCGGCACGAGCCACTTCGATATTGGCACCAGCCGCTTTTAGGTTATATTCTGCTTGTAACACATCAGGACGGTAGCGTAACAGCTCGCTTGGTAGTCCTGCACTAAATATCTTTTGAGTAGTGATATTGCTGACCGCAGGCGTTGGGATCAGCTCATTTGGTATAGCGCCGCCCACCAAGTACTGCAAGGCATTGCGTGACTGCAGAATACTGCTTTGCGCACGCAGTACCGCTAGCTTAGCATTCTCAAGTGAAGCGCTTGCTTGTAGTGATGGTAGCTTGGGATCAATACCTGCCTCAAAGCGCTTGCTAGCAATAAACAGTGACTGCTCACGGCTCTGTACGGTGGCTTCAGCCAATTTTAACTGTGCCAGACTGTAGCTGAGATTGGCATAGCTTTGGGCAATATTACTAATCAGGCTGATCTGGGTGGCATCTTTGGCAGCAGTGGTTGCCAAGAAGCTTTGCAGCGCTTGATCTTTTAGGCTAGCTATTCGACCCCAAAAGTCTAGCTCATAGCTGGCAAGACCAAGCTGTACGTTATAGCTGCTGTTTGGGCTAGTGCTGACACGGTTCTGTGCCTGACGAGTATAGCCTGCGCTGCCGTTGATGGCTGGGGCGTCATTGATATCGGTGATTTGATATTGTGCGCGTGCTTTTTCAATTGCCAAACGCGCACTTTCAAAATCTTTGTTCTTCTCAAGACCCAGCGCAATCAGTCCTTTTAAGCGCTCATCGCTATAAAAGTTCTGCCAACGCTGGGCCGCAATACTTGGCTGCTCAGGAGTGCTGATTGTTTCCTCATCGAACGCACCGTAGGTCTGTTCCATGGGGATATTTGGCTCTGCTAGGACAGGACTCATATCCGCTTTTGGGATGGTGTTACAAGCTGCCATGCTCATTGCTAAGGCAGTCAGACCCAATAGGCGACTGCCATTTTTGCGCAAGCGTGAGATAGCTGGCTGTGCAGCAGATACTGGTACTGCTGCTGAGTTAGTGATAAACATATTTTGAGCACTCATTATCTATTGTCTCCAAGGCTTGCAGGCTGATAATTATCAGAAGGCATTGGGTTGTGCGAATCAGGCGTACCGTTGCCATCATCTCTATCGTTTGGCTTGTTGTTCTCATATTTGTGCGGGAACGCGCTACGCACCCAGATATAGAACATAGGAATAAAGAAGATGCCTAATAATGTGGCAGTGATTACACCACCGACAACACTGGTACCGATAGCGTTCTGACTGCCTGAACCTGGACCATTTGCCAAGAATAATGGCACAACACCCAGTCCAAAGGCAAGTGAGGTCATAATAATTGGACGCAGACGTTGACGTGCGGCTGTCATAACAGCCTCTCTGAGACTATAACCTTCCTCTTGGTGTTCTTTGGCAAACTCGATAATCAAGATGGCGTTCTTGGCGGACAAACCAACGACGGTGAGTAGACCCACTTGTAAATAAATATCGTTGGCAAAACCACGTAGCCACGTAAATATCACCGCACCCAATACCCCAAGTGGAATGACCAATAGGACAGAGAAGGGGATAGACCAGCTCTCATATAGTGCTGCCAAGCATAAGAACACGACTAGGATTGAAAGCGCATAGAGCATCGGCGCTTGAGCACCTGATTTTTGCTCTTCCAATGACATGCCCGTCCACTCATAGCTGATGCCTTCAGGTAATTTGTCTATCATGGCTTCCATTGAGCTCATTGCTTCACCAGTACTCAAACCTGGGGCTGCACTACCTTGGATATTCATTGATGGTAAGCTGTTATAACGCGTCAGACGCGGTGAGCCTGACTGCCATTCACTGCTAGAGAATGCATCAAATGAAATCATATCATTCGTCTCGTTTCGTACATACCACTTACCAATGTCATCAGGGTTGGTACGGCTGCTGGCTTCACCTTGTACATAGACACGTTTGATACGGCCACGATCGATAAAGTCGTTGACGTAGCTTGAGCCCCACGCGGTGGATATGACGCTATTGATGTTACTCAATGATAGACCATAAGCGGCTGCTTGCTCTTGGTTGATATTGACCTTGAGCTGCGGTGAGTCTTCTTGACCGTTAGGACGTACGCCAGCTACTTGATCGTTCTGCGCGGCCATACCTAAGAGCATGTTTCGGGCTTCAAGTAGCCCGTCATGTCCGAGGTTACCACTGTCCTGAATCATTAAGTCAAAACCACTGGCATTACCAAGCTCGGTAATCGCTGGTGGGACGATGGCAAATACTTGTGCTTCGTTTAACTGAGTAAGGAAATACCCCATTGCTCGACCAGAGACAGCCTGAGCGGTGTTTTCATCGCCCGAGCGTTTCTCCCAGTCTGATAAGCGCACAAACGCCAGACCCATGTTTTGGCCTTGACCAGCAAAACTAAAGCCTGCAACGGTAAAGACAGAGGCAATGTTGTCAGTCTCTTGGGTATCGTAATAGTTTCTGACTTTATCCAATACGTCTTGCGTCTCATCCAGCGTCGACCCAGCAGGAAGCTGAACCAAGGTAAACATAATACCTTGATCTTCTTCTGGTAAAAACGAGCCTGGAATACGTAAGAAGACAACGGCCATGATACCGATGATGGCTGCATAGCCAATCATGTATAGCCATTTGAAACGAATGCTTTTGCCGACAAAGTTTTCGTACGAACGGCTAAGTTTGAAGAAGCCACGGTTGAACCAACCAAAGAAGCCTTTTTGCTTTTCGGTACTGCCTTTTTCATGACTTTTGCCACGTTTCAGCAATGTCACACATAGGGCAGGGGTAAATACAAGCGCGACCATAGCAGAGAGCACCATGCTGGTAATCAGCGTGATAGAGAACTGACGATAAATCACACCTGTTGAGCCACCAAAGAAGGCCATCGGTACGAATACTGCAGACAAGATAAGCGCAATACCAATAACGATTTTACTGATTTCACCCATTGACTGGATAGTTGCATCTTTGATAGAGATGTGAGGATCTTCTTCTAGTATTCGCTCGACGTTCTCTACAACGACGATCGCATCATCGACCAGTAGACCGATGGACAATACCATGGCAAACATGGTCAATACGTTGATACTAAAGCCTGCAATATACAACACTGCAAAGGTACCCAAGAGTACGACAGGTACGGCAAGGGTCGGGATAAT
Organism: Psychrobacter piscatorii; assembly: GCF_904846415.1. Classification (GTDB taxonomy): domain Bacteria; phylum Pseudomonadota; class Gammaproteobacteria; order Pseudomonadales; family Moraxellaceae; genus Psychrobacter; species Psychrobacter piscatorii. The sequence goes on from NZ_CAJHAR010000043.1 coordinate 13,792, forward strand.
GGTGGCACGCCAGTTCTGTAAGAAAATGAACATAACGATAAATACCAACACAATCGCTTCAATGAGGGTCATAACGACTTGTTCGATAGACAAGCGTACAAATGGTGTGGTGTCATAAGGAACAACTGATGCTAGACCTGTTGGGAAGTTTTGCTCCAGCTCCGCCATACGTGCACCAACAGCCTCACGGGTCTCTAGCGCGTTTGCGCCTGCAGCCAATGAGATACCTAGGCCAGCTGCTTCTTGTCCATTATATAAGGCCACAACGCTATAGTTTTCACTACCGATTTCGACGTCTGCTACATCGCCGAGACGTACTTGCGCACCAGAGACATCAGTTTTCAGCAGAATGTTTTTAAACTCTTCAGGCGTTTGTAGATAGCTTTGAACCGTAACGGTTGCGTTGATGACCTGTTGATCTGTATCAGCAGGTGCCTGTCCTAACTGACCAGCGGATACCTGAGCATTTTGCGCTCGTATCGCATTGACGATATCAGATGGCACCATGTTATAACTGCGTAGGCGTGCAGGATCAAGCCAAACGCGCATGGCATAAGTAGAACCAAAGACCTGAACTTCACCCACACCTTCAACACGACTGATCGAATCGAGAACATTTGAGTTGATATAATCGGCAATATCGGCCCGATCCATACTACCGTCTTCAGAGACAAAAGCCTGTACCATCAAAAAGCTACTGGATGATTTGTTGACGTTGACGCCTTGGCGCTGTACTGATTCAGGCAATGAGCTCATCGCAGCTTGCAGTTTGTTCTGTACTTGTACTTGTGCCGTATCAGAGTCCGTACCATTTTCAAAAGTCAGCGTGACTGATGCACCACCATTCGAAGAGCTCGATGATGACATGTACATCAGGCCATCTAGACCTTTCATACGTTGTTCAATGACCTGTACAACGGAGTTTTCAACGGTTTGCGCATTAGCACCAGGGTAGCTTGCACTGACCGAAATCGTCGGTGGCGCAATACGTGGATACTGTTCAATCGGTAGATTAAGAACCGATAACACCCCGATGAGCATGACCAAAACAGCCAGCACCCAAGCAAAAATAGGGCGATTAATAAAAAAACGTGACATAGTATATCCCTAAGTCTTCTGGTCTTTGAATGGAATTAGTTAGCAGCGGCTTCTGTTGATTTTTCACTAGAAGTGGCACTGCTAGCTGGTTTTTTATCCATTGTTTTTGCAGCTTGCTGCGGCGTCTTAGCATTGGGTGCACTTTGTGCAGATGGCGCTGGATTTGCGCTCTCTAGTGGCTTGGCAACCACCTCTTGCTCAGGTTTAACCTTGGCACCGCCTATCACAACTACTTTGTCACCTGCTTTTAAGCCATCAGTGACAACCCACTGACCATCATAAGTACCGTTGATAGTGACTGGACGTACTTGAATCTTGTTGTTTTCATCAACGATATAAACTTGCGTCTCGCTCTTAGGCGTACGCGTGACAGCACTTTGAGGAACTAGTGCTGCGTTGGTAATGACGCTTTGAGTTAAGCGAGCTGTCACGTACATACCCGGTAGCAAAATATTGTTGCTGTTTGGGAAAATCGCACGCAAGGTAACCGCACCTGTTGATTCATCCACTTTTGCTTCAGACAAGGCAAGCTTGCCACGCACGGGATAGACTGAACCATCCTCTAGCACCAACTCAACTGAGTTCATGCCTGGCTGAGCTGAGCCGTCTGCTATTTGCTGACGTAGCTTGAGCAGCTCAGATGATGACTGACTGATATCAACGTAGATAGGGTCTAAGCGCGAAATGGTAACCAAAGGATCCGCCTGACCGGCGCTAACCAGCGTACCAGCAGTTACGCTTGAGCGATCCGTACGACCGGTGAGAGGCGCACGCACGATAGTACGGTTCAGATCCAATGTGCTAGCATCAAGACCAGCTTGCGCGGTTTGAATGCCTGCTTTGGCACTTTCAATACCCGCTTGTGTCTGACCGACAGCAGCTGCGGCACTTTGCACTGCTGCCTGCGCGGTACGTACGGCAGTTTGAGCTTGCTCATACTGCTGTTGTGAGATGGCGTTGATACTGACCAAGCCTTGCAAACGTTGTAAGTCATTTTGCGCCTGAGCCAATGACGCTTGGCGGCTGGCAAGCTCAGCTTTTGCATTGGCATTATTTGCCAATGCTGTCTGATAGTTGGCCTGCGATTGCTGTACGGCTGCCTGACCACTGCTTACCGAAGAGGCATAGTTATCAGTATTAATGCGATAAAGTGGCTGACCTTTTTTGACATTGCTTCCCTCACGGAATAACACTTCGTCAATGACGCCATTTACTTGTGGGCGGACGTCGGCAGTTTGATAAGCTGCAGTACGTCCAGAAAAAGTCTGTACTTGGGGGATGGTGTCGAGAGTGACAGTCTGAACGTTGACAACTGCAGGCGGCATTTGCTGCTGTGCGGCTTGCTCACCAGCGGCGTCATCGTTTTTGTCACAGCCAACCAGTACAGCTCCAGATAGTACGGATGCTATTACAAGCGCAAGAGTAGAGTGCTTCATCAATGTCCTCGGCAATATGTAAATAAAAATAATGGCAGTATAAAAAGTTAAACAATAAATTTTGGTATATAAGTTACCCCACTCTCAACTTCGAAAGTGATTGAAAAAAGAAGAGCACCTCACTAATCTATTGTTTTCGACCAAGAATACAATGGAGTTGTGAGATGCCCATAGACGAATTTATCATCAATATCTATTTAAT
>NZ_CAJHAR010000044.1 GCF_904846415.1 Psychrobacter piscatorii
TAATTAAGCTATTCAAAATCGTGGCTCAGCGCTACCGTAATCGTCGTCAGCGTTATGATTTAAGAATGAAACTGTTCGCAGGTTTGGTCAATTTCGAGCTTAAGCTATGACTTTTGCAAGAGGTCTAATATCTGCTTTATTAAGTATGAATATAATATTTTTACGACTGTCAGCTTTCAAAACCTTAGCTATTTGTGATAAAAATAATTTATCATCATTAATGCCGATTTGAGTAGCGTTTAATACATACACAATCATACCGTAACGACCATCGGTTACTAAATTAAGAGTTAAGGCTTCGTGAGTATTATCTTGGCTATTATTAGGGCCTGGTGAGTCGTATAAAACAATATTCTTATTAGAGTTTTTTATAGAAGGGATGTTGCCTGTTATGCTAATGTAATTAATTTTTTCATCCGCGTTCCATGTTTTCAATATATTGCTATCGATATTTTTTTCATAACTTACAAATTTCAATATGGCTTTTTCATTTAGGTTTATAGTTTTAAAATTATATGCAGAACCAATAAAGTGAGGCTGTTGATCCTTATTATGTATTCTAGTTATAGTTGCTGTTGTTGCTTCATTGGCACAATGAAGGAGTTCCTGTCCTAACATCGAGTTGATTAGTGTGGATTTACCAGAACTCATAGTTGCTACAACAATAAGTTCAAAAAAACTTACTATTGACTTGCTTCTTTTATTTTTTGTCATCGTTTAAAATCCCATTAAATACTTGCTTATAGTAGCTTCTAAATCTTTCTTTATAGCACTCGGACTAATCACCCGAATATGTGGTATCCAGTACTGCACGATAGGGATGACTTCTCTTGGATGGATATTTTTGCATACCAGTAGCAAATCGCCATTATCAAGTCGGCGTATCGACTCTTGATTGGGTAGTAGATCACGGCGCTCAAAGTAGCCAGCAACTTTGGCATCAACTTGCACGATAATTTCACTGATCTGATTACCGAAGAATAGGCTATCTGTAGCCATAATTTCTGTCTTGACGTCTTCACAGCATTCAAAGGTCTCAGTATTCACTTGTAAATTACTAATTTGAGTAAAGCAAAAAGTCCGTGTTTGTCCATGACAGCGACCGACTACGTACCAAATGCCGTTTTTATTTAGCAGACTATAAGGTTCTAATAGGTAGTGTTTACTATTATTATTAGCGGCATGGTCAATTACCTTACGGTAATCAAATTCAATATATTGGAAACTATTTATGGCTTGGTTGATGGTTCTAAAGTCTTCTGTACGCTCGCTTATATTTTCATAAGCGAAGCCCTTAACGAAAACGCTTTGGTTAAGTTTTTCTTGGAAAAACTGACGATCCATTTTCGGTAGTAAGTCTTGTACGCTAGCAAAGCTAGCAAAGCGCTGAATATCTTCTATATCTAGATATCCAATATTACTAGGGTGCAAGCGATAAAACTGTGGACCTTCTTCATAGAGCTCTAATAAGGTCAAACGATCCTGAAAATCTCTCTTTAAAGTGCGGATAGAGACCTTATAGGTGTCTGCTAATTCAAAAATATTCAAGCGCTCACCGGCATTGAGTCTAACGATAATGTCAGACAGTCGATAGGCAAGTCTCTCATGTTTTCCTAATTTCATAATCACTCAACTTGCAAGATAACTCTGCTTTCAGTTGCATTAAGTCACTAAAAAATAACAAAAATGTAATTATGCACTATAATTGGTACTTATCAATTTCTTTTGAAATTTTTTTTACTGTATCTACAGCAAGTGTTTGATAATGTTGTTAATATATTTTCAGAATAAAAAAGCATCTGCCAAAAAATAGGCATGGTTTAAGAAATCTAGTAGTTCAATATAGTTAATCATATGGCTTTATCGCTACAATCCATATGATTTGTTCTTTAGTTATATTGTACTAAAGACCAGTTTAGTCAAAGGAAGTGACAGGTTGTGTCATAGAATCCAAGATTTTTTTGGCTATCAAATAAATTTGGAAAAACCAGTTCATACGTTTTTTATTAGATAAAAAGGAGAGGGTTTAATTGCGATCAAACTTATGTCAGTATTTATTAATCAAATAGATAAAAATATCAATTTTAGTTTATTATTATTCATAATGGATATATTACACGCCATTTGTACAAGGACAGATGATGAATTTTGTGGCTATCGATGTAGAAACTGCCAACTCAGACGTTGGCTCTATTTGTCAAATAGGTATGACGAAGTATATAAAAGGTAAGCTGATAGATACCTACTGTAGCTTTATAAGACCACAGTCTAGCTTTAGTCGAATGAACATAGATATTCATGGTATTGATAACAACCAAGTGAAAGATGCACCTTCCATATTTGATATCTATGGCAATATTATTCAATTTATCGGCAATAATGTTGTGGTCAGTTATACCGATTTTGATCAAAGAGCAATAACGAAGTGCTTATTAGATCATGATTTGCCACTACCGTCTTGGCAATGGGTAGATGCATCTGTCATGGTACGCGATACCTGCCAGCGGTTTAGTACATCAGGATATAATCTTGCTAATGTATGTAGAGAATGGCGGTACGCGTTTGATCATCATGATGCACTAGAAGACGCCAAAGCGTGTGGGTTTGTGACGACAACCATTCTTAGAGAAAATAATGCTTCAATCACGAAATGGTTAAATGTTCATCCATCTCATCCGAGAAATAGCAATAGTCAGACGCCGCGCTTCACTCAAAACCGATCTATAGAAGGTAATGAGCAAGGGCGGTTTTTTGGATTAAACATTTGCTTTACAGGCGAGCTGTCTATAAAACGCGCAGAAATTGCTGATATTGCGGCAAGGCAAGGTTTTCATGTTAAAGCCGGTGTATCTAAAAACCTCAATTATTTAGTTGTAGGTACACCAGATTTAACATTACTAAATGGACATGATAAAAGCAGTAAACAACGTAAGTCAGAGACACTGATTGCAGAAGGTGTCGACATCAATATTCTTACAGAACATGATTTTCTTAAAATGCTCAAACTCTAATCTTGCTGTACAGCTTTTTTAGCTAATTCTCTTGGAATGGGTTTTATAGATAATGAAAAACTTTATCGAAAATGTATTGGCGCTATTTAGAGAGAAATATGACGATAAAAAAGATGAGGCGAAAACTCATTTTATAGATTTGCCGCCTGATATAAAGCCGTCTGAAACTATTGTAGAGACCGGAGTTGATTCAGACGTTGCAAATCACAATAACTTTACTAATCCTAGCACCCAAAATCGTTATGCGAAGCAAAGCCGGACGAACAGGTATCGTAATGAGCATTTAGATGATGTGGGGGAGCTGGCAACCTTTGTTATCTCATCAAACAAGCAAAAGCATAATACTACTTCATCGAACCGCAGACTTGGACGCTGGGTATCAAGGTATGAATCTCTAAACATACAGGGACGTATCATTGATAACGGCTTTTTTTATTTTGGTGGTAAGCTTGAAACTTTGATTGGGTACGGCACTGAGCCATCGTTAGTAAATGATAGCTTATCGGTCGGTTCGCCAAAAGCTATTTATAACACCTCGCATATCTATAGTGATGAGTCGCTTGGCTATTGGCCAAGTTATGCAGCTCTATCACCCTTATGCCGCGGGGTTTATTTAGATTGGTTGGCCTCAGATCGGGCGAATCCCAATACACCAATTGGATATGTTTTTATTTACTTTGGTGGGTTTGAACGCAGAGTGATTGAAGGCATTAGTGACGATAGCGTGTCTGATGAAGAGTTCGTCAATATTTATAATGAGGTGCTACGGCTACATAATATTTATGGCAAACAGTCCTCATTCAGTAACTACTCAGCGAATTTTTTAGAGTTTATGACGCTAGTACGCTCGCCACTATTTGAAGAAAAAGTACAAACAGCACAGCTTTTACCGCCGCCTGCCAGTAGTCAAAACCTAACCTTTAAAATGCAGTTAGCAAAAAGGGTAACCTTAGAGTTACCTATTCCTGCCACATTAGCATGGGAATGGCTCATTTTTTCTAATGAATACAACTTCAAAACACCTGCAAGGCGATGTGAATCAGAATTTAAAGATCTGTTTAAGATTCTATACCAAAAAGCTTATCCCAATGGATTTATTGTCCCTCCTAATAAAACCAAATTAAAAATTAGCTACCATGCTGCGAGCCAATCAATTGTGAGTGTTGACCTTACCCTTGATGATTTGCAAGACCCAAGCGCCTTAAGATCACCTATCAAAAAACTGATCGCTATTGCCGAACAATGTAACGAGGCTTTGGATGCTTACAGTCGCTATCTAGGAAGAGAAGGTAACTCTGCAACAGACATAGACGCTATTATGTTACTGCCAAAAGCGCTGATTCAGCAGCAAGCGTACCGAGAAAAGTATCCAGTCATACAAAACTTTAAGGCATGGGCAGAATCTGTTACTCAGAATGATGAAGGGATGACGACAGTTAAAGAGCTATGGAGATATTTGGATGAGCCGCCATCTCAGTCGTCACATGCTATGCCTAAATCATTTGCTAAAAAACATGGTGAGATGATTACCAATTTAGCTGAGTTGGCTGGATTCGGTGTTGTACCAGATCAGCGTTATCATCAGACCAGTCTTAAATCGGATGGATATGTGGTTTTATTTGAGGGTGGTCATAGTCAAGACTTTGAGCCGAGTGCGTCATTTTACCAAATCAGTTTGGCGCTTAGATTGGGTGCTATGGTGGCAACCATTAATGGTTATGTCGATAAAAGAGAAGTGGATACGCTACTGACGATTATTGAGCAAGACCCTCAGCTTACTGCTATCGAAAAGGCATCGCTAAAGGCTTATCTGTTATGGCGCTTAAATAGTCCCTCTAATATGGCGGGTCTAAAAGCAAAGCTAGCAATACTTGATGAAAAGCACATTAGCTTTATCAGTCGTTTTATCATCTCAGTTGCCTTAGCTAATGGGAATGTAGAGCCAAGTCAAATCAAACAAATTGAAAAGTTGTACCAGGCTCTAGGTCTTGATAAAAACTCAGTGGTCAGTGATATTCATCATTTAACCAGTGCTAAAAAGATCACGTCAACGTTTAGTGATGCGACACAGCAAAAGACGACCAATGACAATAGTATTGGAGCTAATGTCGAAGTCTCAGATAGTAATAGTAAACTGTTTATTTTTAATACAGAAGTATTAGCTGCGTATGAAAGCGAGACAGGCGACGCTAAAGCAATGCTGGCAAGTATATTTGCAGCAGATGATGACGATATGGAAATGGATAATGAATTACTATCAGATGAGCAAATAAATAATGACACTGAAGCTGATAGGGCTAAAGAATCTGTTGCTAAAGGTTTAGATACTATTCATAGTAAGCTGTATCAGCAGCTTATTAGTAAAGAGGTATGGCAACGAGAAGAAGCTGAAGTGTTATGTGAATCCTTGAATTTAATGATAAATGGAGCTATCGAGACTATCAATGATTGGTCGTATGATAATGTTGATGCACCAGTATTGGAAGCTGAGGATGAGATAGTGATTGACTATGAGATTGTTGAAGAGTTAAAAGTATTGGACTAAATATAAGAATCAGTAAGGATGCATAATGAGTGGTAAAAAAATTAGAGCAAAAGAGCGCGATGCTATTATTCAGTCATTGAAGGCGGGAGTCACGCCCAAGGTAGGGATTCAGCATATCCAAGTGGGGCGTATGAATGAGCTCAAAGCGCTCATAAGCGATATTGAGCGTGTCGCTGATGGCGGTTCGGCGTTTCGTCTTATTATTGGTGAGTATGGTTCAGGCAAGACCTTTTTTTTAAGTGTGGTAAGGGCGATTGCGCTTGAGCGTAAACTGGTCACTGTTAATGCTGATTTGTCACCTGACAGGCGTATCCAAGCATCGTCAGGACAAGCAAGAAACTTATATTCTGAGCTTATGCGTAATTTGTCTACTCGTAATAAACCAGATGGTAATGGTTTGGCCAGTGTAGTAGAGCGCTTCATTACAGAAGCACGCAAACAAGCAGATAGTACTGATGAGGCTATTAGTGAGGTTATCCAGCACAAACTGGCTGAATTAACAGAATTGGTTGGTGGCTATGATTTTGCCAAGGTCATTGAAGCTTATTGGCAAGGTCATGAAGAAGGTAATGATGAGCTGAAGTTCAATGCGATTCGATGGTTACGTGCAGAGTACTCAACAAAGACCGATGCTAGACGTGATTTAGGCGTACGTACTATCATATCTGACGCCTCTTTTTATGATGCGCTTAAAATAATGAGTTTATTCGTACGGCAGGCAGGCTATCAAGGATTGTTAGTCAATCTTGATGAGATGGTCAACTTGTATAAGCTTAATAGCACACAAGCACGCCAAGCCAATTATGAGCAGATTCTACGTATTCTAAATGACTGCTTACAAGGTACCGCTGAGCATCTAGGTTTTTTATTGGGCGGTACGCCAGAGTTTTTACTCGATCCGCGCAAAGGGTTGTATAGCTATGACGCCTTGCAAACGCGATTAGCAGATAATAGCTTTGCCAAGCGGGCAGGTGTCATTGACTATTCCTCACCTGCATTGCATTTGGCGAGTCTCACACCAGAAGAGTTATATATCTTACTTAAAAACCTGCGTCATGTTTATGCAGGTGGTGATGAAGCTGAATATCTGGTACCTGATGAATCCTTACAAGCTTTTTTACAGCATTGTAGTCAAACAATCGGTGATGCTTATTTTAGAACGCCTCGTAATACCATTAAAGCGTTTTTGGATATGTTAGCTGTCATTGACCAAAACCCAGACATTTCATGGGATCAACTGATTGAATCAGTAACTATCGACCCTGAAATGCCATCCGATATGGACATTGATATGAGTGGTATGGATGAAGAAGACGAGCTTACTGATTTCAGGCTATAGGTCACTAATAATATTAATAAAAAATATGAGAAACTACCTTTGAGAGACGCTCATCTCCAGCTCGACTTCCGTATACAGCGTTGGATATTTAACCAAGGTTGGAGTGGATTGCGCGAAGTGCAGGCTAAGGCTATCGCGCCAATTTTGTCTGGAAAAACCGACGTACTGATTAGTGCAGCGACTGCTGCTGGTAAAACAGAAGCGTTCTTTTTGCCAGCGTGTAGCGCCCTTGTCAAGTCATATGATGGCCAAAATGTAGACGAGTATGAAAAAGATAGTCAAGGTAACGGAGTAGGCATTCTATATATAAGTCCATTAAAAGCGCTCATTAACGATCAATATCGAAGGCTTGAGAGTTTAGCAGACCTGCTCGATATGCAAGTGACGCCATGGCATGGCGATAGTCCACAGAGTAAAAAGAATAAACAAAAGAAGTCGCCATCCGGAATTATTTTGATTACGCCTGAGTCGCTTGAATCTTTATTGGTTCGGGATGCAGGTTGGGTCAAACAAGCTTTTAGTAATCTAAAATATATTGTAATTGATGAGTTTCATGCGTTCTTGGGTAGCGAGCGTGGTCAGCATTTACTATCACTTCTGACGCGGCTTGAGCATGTCACTGAACGTTTAAATTCACCTATCCCAAGAGTAGCGTTGAGTGCAACGTTGGGAGAACTTAAAAGCGTACCGCAGTCACTAAGACCTAATCAGTCATTGCCTTGCGTCATCATTGAAGAGGATGAAGCAACAGCTAGCATTAAGGTGCAAATAAAGGGTTATATAGAGCCCAGTCAATTAGCGCTTAGATCAAATAATGAAAACGTTAATTTTGAAAGTTTTGGCTCTAAATATTCTCTTTCTAAAGATACTGACTTTGAAAATATGGGTATTCAGCATCCCTATACTGCCGAAGTACAAGTCTGTACTGACTTATACCGTTTATGTCGTGGCGGTAGCCATCTGGTATTTGCTAATAGCCGTAATCGTACAGAAATGATTGCTACAGAGCTGAGTGAGCTATGTGAGCGTAACATCGTGCCCAATGAGTTTTTCCCTCATCATGGTTCACTCTCAAAAGAGCTTAGGGAAACCTTAGAAGCACGACTACAAAAAGAAGCGCTGCCAACCACCGCTATATGTACCATGACCTTAGAGCTAGGAATTGATATTGGTAAGGTTGATACGGTGGTACAAGTGACAGCGCCGCATTCTGTAGCCAGTCTTAGGCAACGGCTCGGACGCTCAGGTAGGCGTGGTGGTTCAGCCGTATTTAGAATGCTCATTACCGAAAAAGAGATCAGTAAAGATACCAGTCTCATTGATGATCTACGTCTTGAGTTAATACAGTCACTCGCGATGATAAGACTGTTGATTGTCGATAGGTGGTTTGAGCCGGCGGACACTTCTTTATATCACTTTTCAACGCTATTACATCAAGTACTAGCGACTATCGGTCAATGGGGCGGTATTCGTGCTGACCAGCTTTATATGCTGTTATGCAAACAAGGACCTTTTCAAAAAATACAACCGACTCACTTTAAATCGCTGCTTAGCCAGATGGGAAGTGCTCAACTGCTTACCCAACTCGGTAATAATCAATTGGTGCTAGGTATTGTCGGTGAGCGTATTGTTGGGCATTACACTTTTTATGCAGTATTCAAAACCCCAGAAGAATATCGTATTGTTGCGGGTAATAGGACGCTTGGAACGCTACCAATTGAGACTATGCTACTACCTGAGCAGTACATCATTTTTGGCGGTAGACGCTGGCAAGTTAAAGATGTTGATATAGACAAAAAAGTAGTGGATGTTATCTCTGTCAAAGGCGGTGGTAAGCCTCCAGCTTTTGGTGACAGTAGCATGTCCATACATGACCGAGTACGCCGAGAAATGTATGAGATATTGAACAACGGTGATTATCGTATTGCAGTTGGCGAGCAATATCTAGATTTTGCTGATACGACGGCCAGACACTTATTTTTAGAAAGTATGGATACTTTTAACAGGTACGATTTAAGCAATCGACCGGTCATAGATAAAGATGGTCATAGCTACATATTCATGTGGCGTGGCGATAAGATTGTGAACACTTTGAAAATGCTGCTTATACGAGATGACTTTTTCGTTGAAGCTTATGCAGGTGTCATCCGTATTCATAAAGTAGATTCGACTCAGGTTTCTCGATTTTTAAAAAGACTTTCTAATCAGACTTTGCCCACCGCCACTGAGCTTGCAGAAACTGTACCTAATAAGATGATCGAGAAATTCGATGAATACTTACCCGATGATTTGCTCAATATTGGTTACGGCGCCCAAATGTTTGATATCGTTGGATTGAAAGAGTGGTTGGAACATTTTAAAAATAACCTCAGTATTTTATGAAATATTAGATAGAAGATATAAAGAACGTCAGAATACTGAATACATGCTAATAAGAATATTTTAAAGGTTTCATTTATTTATTCGACTTTGCTGAAATATAATTCACGCGAATATTGAAGATATTTAGCTATTAATAAAGGAGAGTGATATGAGTACAGGACGGAAACATGACTGGTGTGACATACGTGACCTAGCAAGCATTAACGGTCTGACATTGCGGCGTGACAAGAAAGTCGGTGATACACCTCATACCTTTGAGTTAGTTGTTGCTCGTACACCCGTAGGTACTGATTACATTATAAATGGGATGTACGTAGAGGATGTCGAGAATGGCATGCCCCTTAGTAATGGTAAGACAATTACCGAGATCATTTTGGCTAATGCTGTACGGTCTAAGAAGTAACGACAATGGATATCTCGTTAATAGAAGTTTATTTTTATTTTTGGTCTCTTACTGTAATTTTTATCTAGGAATTGGTTTTCTCCATAGGAAGTTAAAGTACTTATCGCACCCGTTTTCCAAAAAGTAAGTACCAGAATAAGATAGATCTATATAGCCAGTATGTTTGGTAAAGTTAACTTTGCTTTTTTTAACAGTAGTAATAGCATTGAGTTTAGGCTGTATAGAGAAGAATTTGGGACTTCATACTATTTATTAAGGTAGTGTTTAAGTTTTGCAGCTTACTATAATTAGCAACTAGTCAAATCATGACTATAAACAAAATCCAACGAAAAGTAGGGTAAGCGATGTACAAGCAAGGAAAGATGTATTACTCGCCATCAGACCTAACCAAATATATGGAAAGTCCTTTTGCTTCATGGATGGATAGGCTTACTCAAGAACATCCAGAACTAGCACCAGAAAAAGATCCTAGTGATGATTTTATGGTGATGTTGCAGCAAAAAGGCTATGCCCATGAAGATAAACTGGAGACGCAGTTTATAGCGGAAGGTAAGAACCTAATCAAGATTGAGGGTAATAACAACAGCGAGAAATACAACAGAACTTTAGAAGCAATGAAGAATGGTATCGAAGTCATCGTTCAAGCAAGGCTAGAATTTGGTCAGTTTGCAGGGTTTGCTGATTTTTTAGTTAAGGTAGTTCATGAGTCAGAGCAATCCCCAAGCAAACTCGGTAATTGGCATTATGAGGTATGGGATACAAAGCTTGCGAGTAGAGTCAAGCCGACATTTATCATTCAATTATGTTGCTATGCTCAAATGCTTGATTCTATCCAAGGCTGCTTGCCGCAGAGTATTACCGTTGCTCTTGGCAACGGAGAGATAGAGGTATTAAGGACTCACGATTTTTACTACTATTACTTAAATTTAAAAGACAAGTTTCTAAACGAGCATGCCAAATTCCACTTAGATCGCTGCCCAGACCCTGCCGACTCTAAAAGCTGGGGTAACTGGAGCAATCATGCCGAACAGATTTTGCTTGATAAAGACCATTTATTCCAAGTAGCAAGTATTACTAAAGGACAAATCATAAAGCTTAATAAGGCAGGTATGCATACTATGCTGCAGCTTGCAGGCTCGCCTGTATTATCTGTGAGTGGTATTCATTCTACAGTATTTGCTAAGCTAAAAGCTCAAGCTGCTATACAAATAAAAAGCAAATTAAAAAGCCAAAAACTAGAAGGATCGATTGACAGCGACAGACCAGAGTTCGAAATACTGCTGCCTTCTAAAAATGAGAAGAAAGGACTTTCATCACTACCTCCTCACTCTCCCATGGATGTATTTTTTGATATTGAAGGCTTTCCGCTTGATGAAGGGGGGTTAGAATACTTGTGGGGCAATACCTATCTTGATGAGCAGGGCAACCGCCAGTTCAAAGATTTTTGGGCTCACAACCGTAAACAAGAAAAACAATGCTTTCAGGACTTTATACGTTGGGTTTATGGTAGATGGCAACAAGATCCAAGTATGCACATTTACCACTATGCCAGTTATGAGATTACAGCCTGTCGTAAGCTAATGGGTCGCTATGGTGTTTGTGAATATGAAGTTGATCAGCTGCTAAGAAATGAAGTGTTTATCGATTTATACAAGATAGTACAAAATGGTTTACGATTGGGTGCTCCTCGTTACTCGATTAAAAACGTCGAACGCCTATATCGAGATAGGCGTGATACTGATGTGGGTAATGGGGGCGATTCAATCGTCGTTTATGATCATTGGCGGGAGCTAAATCAACTCGGAGTGGAAGGCAGTACCTGGCAGACCTCAAAAATTCTTAATGATATTCGAGACTACAATATTGAAGATTGTGACTCTACTCAAGAGTTAGCGGTATGGCTAAGAGAACAGCAAGCAATTCATAAAATTGACTATCTTGGTAAAGCGGAAGTCATTGAACCAGAAATATCGGAACAAGTAACCGAAGTGACAGCACTGCGTGATCGTTTATTAACCCAAGCTGAAACAGAGTTACTAGATAATCCTAAACAAGCACAACTCACTGAGAATCTAGCATGGATGTTAGAGTTTCACCGCCGAGAGTCTAAACCGTTATTTTGGCGATTGTTTGATCGCCTTGGCTCAGATGAGATTGAACTCTTTAATGACTTAGACTGTCTTGCTATGTGTGAGCGTACAGACAGAGAACCATTCAAATCTCCACCAAAAGCTAGAAACCTAAGCTATGAATACAGATTTAACCCAGAACAAGAGTTTAAAGGGACTTCGAGTGATTTCTATGTGCTTGGGGTAGCAACAAGTGAAGGTAAAAATTTAAAAGTAGGATTGGTCGCAGAGGAGAGTGATTTAGAAAATGGGCTAATTGTACTCAAAGCCAAAGATGAACCACCAACTATGGTATCGCTCATTCCCTATGAATATATTAGTACTGATGTTATTTCTGGTGCGTTGTTTAGAACGGTGACCGAGTATGAACAAGGGCTATTTAAACAGAAGAAATTTGCCATTATAGATTTTTTAATGGGTATAAAGCCAAGGATTTCAAATCATATAGGTGGTGATATCGTCAGCAGTGAGGAACCAGATGCTCGCTTAGAGCAAATCATCGTAGCGATTAGTAATCTCGATAGTAGTTACCTACCGATACAAGGGCCTCCGGGCTCAGGTAAGACCTACACAGGGAAACATACAATCGCTCATTTGCTTAAGTCAGGGGCAAAAATTGGTATCTCAAGTAATAGCCATAAAGCGATCAACAATCTATTACTTAGCGTTGCTGAACACTGCAAACAGTACAATATAAAAGCATCATTTTTCTGTACCAAAGAAACTGATGGTGAGCTTGCTGATTATGATGTGACTATCTCAAACAATAGTCGTTTAGCCAGTCAGATTCAGCAAGCATGTGTTATCGGAGCGACCGCATGGGGGTTTGCTCGTGAGGAAATGGCACAGCAGCTCGATTATCTTTTTGTTGATGAAGCAGGTCAAGTATCAACAGCCAACTTAGTTGCTATGAGTCGTAGCGCTAGAAATCTGGTATTGATGGGTGATCAGATGCAACTAGGTCAACCTTCACAAGGTACGCATCCTGCTGAAAGCGGGCTATCTATACTGGACTACTTGTTACATGATACGGCAACCATATCTGCAGATATGGGCGTGTTCTTAGACATGACCTATCGTATGCATAGTAAGGTAAACACAGTTATTAGTCAGCTAATCTATGAAAGCAAACTAAGATCTCACCTTGATAATGATAAGCGTATTTTAAAAGTATTAGAACCCACAGCCAGTCATAGTATGGCCCCTCAAACATTAGATACGCACATAAACACCGAGGCAGGCATTATTTTTGTTCCTGTAGAACATGAGGGTAATACACAAGCTTCTGATGAGGAAGTATCAGTGATAGAGCGATTGGCTAAATCGCTACTGGGTCGTATGCTTCACACTGGTTCGACTAAAGATAATGGAGAGGCAGTTGTTCGACCAATCACATGGGACGATATGTTGTTTGTCGCCCCATACAACCATCAAGTTAGTAAGCTAAAAAACGTCTTGGGTAAACAAGCAAAAGTTGGAAGCGTAGATAAATTTCAAGGTCAAGAATCCCCGATTGTATTTTTGAGTATGTGTGCTAGTGATGCCAATGAGTCGCCTAGAGGAATCGACTTCTTATTTGATAAAAATCGTATTAACGTGGCCATTTCTAGAGCACAAACATTGGCTATCGTAGTAGCAAATCCTAATCTTGGTAATACCTCTGTTAACAGTGTCGAGCAGCTAAGAAAAGTAAATTTGTTTAATGCAGTTATGTATATTAGTAGCGGTACGAACGGTATATATACATAACAAGTTATGTGTCTACATTAATAATTTTTATTAACGAAGTAAAATATAACTGCTTAAGTAAAGTTAGGCATGTTTTGATGTCTAAAAAATTTGATAATAGATAAAGTAGACTACTTATGACTTTTAAAAATATTAGTAATAGCCTCAAGTAGGCTGAACAGCAAACCCTAAATTTTCTCTTGCGTCATAGCGAAACTATAGTAAACATTTATAAGATGTAAAAAAGGGCACAACGTCATCGTTGTGTCCTTTTTTGTGCTTATAGCTTTTTAGATTCTGTTTAAAGCTTCTATATTAAACAACATATATTGATTATTAAAATAAAGTCGAATACTATTGTCTATTAAATTTAATAATGTCTATCGACTGTATTCCATAGATATATAGGTTATAAATAGCGTTTGTACCTTGAAAACGAGACTGAAATGAAAAAATTTAACAGTAAAGCGATAATAGTATTGGGTCTATACGCAGCGTTTGGCTCAGGTAGTGCAACCGCTGGCTTACAAGCCTTTGAATTGGAGAATACAGAGCAACCTCAGTGTGGTTACAAAGATGATAGAGGAAAAGTCATCGTACCTGCAAAATATTATAGCTGTGGTGGCTTCTCTGAAGGTATGGCTCGTGTCGCGGTCATGAAAATGGGTATGGTCAAAGGCTATGATGGCGGTGAGGACTATGAAGACTATTTATACTGGCAAGGCTATATTAATGAAGCTGGCAAATTAGTCATACCTATTGAGCATGAAGCACCAGTTTCTAACGGTATATTCATTGATTACCGTGATTTCCACGAAGGAGTGGTAGCGGTATATAAAGATGGTCAGTATGGCTATCTCAATAAGACAGGTAAATTAACTGTACCGTACGCGTATCAGAGTGCTGGTGATTTTAATGAAGGCATAGCAGTGGCGAGTAAAAACAAGAAATACGGAGTAATCGATAAAACAGGCAAAACAATAGTACCGTTTAAGTTTAACTGGCTAGATGATTATTCAGAAGGACTGGCTAAATATAAGATTTTCACACTAAATGATGAAGATGGGAAGATAGGCTTTGTAGATATCTCTGGTAAGCCGGTGATAGCTGCCAAATGGGACGAAGCGATGGAGTTTTCAGAAGGGCTATCTGCTGTCAAGGTTGGAGATTACAATAATGGTAAATGGGGTGTCATAGATAAGATAGGTAAGGTCATCGTCCCACCAAAATATGACATGGCTTATATTGAGCCAATGGGAGATGCTGAGGACGTTGATGGTGGACGGTATGAGAATGGGAAGCTGGATGTCTATAACCTGAACACCAAAGACAGTAATGCTGATTATAATGGTTATGACAGTATTACGCGCTATACGCTAGACCGCCAAGGCAAAGTGATCTCCCAAAAAACCTATAAGGATTGGGAAGAGATAGATCAAGAACGCTATCCGCAAAACTATCAGTAATTTTATAAAAACTTGTAGAATCATTTAATTTAAATCAATAGGAAGGCACCTATGTTAAAAAAAACGAGCCTGATACTCGCAGCGTTTCTGGTTATCTTAGGTATATCATCTACATCCAATGCGGCACCTAAAACGAAATACGGCGTGACAGTGGTTGAATGTGATTTTGACTATGAGGATGAGAAATTTTGTACAGACAGTCGTTTGAAAAGCTATGCAACTGTTATAAAAGAGCGTAAGCCTAACTTCAATGGTAATCAGATTATCTATATCTTTGAAACCAATGTCACAGGGTACGTCAACAAAAAACCTTATCGTTTGGTTGTGATTGACCCCGCTAAGAAGACAGTAGTGCCTTTTATTTATTCACTATCAGATGCAAGTGACTATAGTGGAAACGCTCTAGTAGTGAATAATAAAGGCGATACTATGCATTACGATTTTAATATTAAATCCAACCGCTTTTGTTTCTCAGGCAATATCGATGCTTATAGAATGTCCGACAAATATGTAGATGAACCTTTTTGCTTTAAATACGATAAAGCCAAAAAAGATATGATGAGAGAGTACTGAGGCTTAGTTTCATAATATTGTGCAAGAGAGGTGATGAACGAAATGCTCATCGCCTTTTTATTTATAGAAAGTAACTCTGTATTACTTCAACGCTATTTAACTAATCTTATATTCCAACCTAGAAAATAAATTGATAGGTTGTAGGCTATACTAACCTATATGATAAACATATAGGCTTACCAACATGAATCATTCTCTAAGTGCCTGTTCTCAACAAATTGCAAATTCTATAGCACAGGCCTGTGCAATTACCTTCCAAGGTAATGCCAGTAATAATTTGCAGCAAGATGCTTTTTTCTTTTTAGACAATTGGTATCAAGAGAACTTAGGCATGATGGCAGTGACACCAGTTGTATCACCATTTTGCCTAGCAGTGTCTGATGGCGTGGCAAGCTCTAATCACTCGCAGCACTGTTCAAAAGCGGTGGTAAAAGCAATCAGACGGTTGTGGGTTAATCAGAAGAGTATTACTTCAGAAGATATT
>NZ_CAJHAR010000045.1 GCF_904846415.1 Psychrobacter piscatorii
ATTCATAGTACGATTAGTTATGTGTCGCCTTTTGAGTTTGAGAGACGATACTATGATAGTCTTTGTGAGTCAGACAAAGCTGCCTGACTCAAGCAATCCACTCTCCGATATAGTCGGGGCGGTTCATGTCGCAAATGCACTTCCTAAGGTTAGAGCCTTATAATTATCAGATCCTTGTAGACCACCATAAGCAGTAATATAGTTATTAATACCACGTTGGTATTGGCCTTGGAAAATAAACGGGTCAACCTCGATATCACGATCACGAAATTGACCTGTCATTACTGAGTAACGACTCATGCCTGGGCGCAGCATTTGTGCAACAGAAGCATAAGGTATTGAGTATTTTTGAATTTCACCACTAGCTTCTAAGATAGATATCTCTAACTCACCACCAAACCCTGTAGGATATAAGTCATTAATCTCAAAGCTTCCAGGAGCAACTGTTGTTTGATAAATCAGTTGACCTTGTTGGCGTATTTCTACTTTGGCATTGGTTTTGGCGTTACCACGGATCCGCGGTGCATAACCTGTCATGGTGTTGGGTAACATGCGATCATCGCTTGAAAACTCTGCACCACGATAACCAAATGAATCAAAAATCTCACCATTAGTGAAGCTATCGCCAAGTGTCAATACACCACGGTATTCAGGAAAGGCGCGTTGAGCATAAGTGCTTACGGAATTATAAGTAGATTTAGATTCTTTATCTTCAGCTTCATCCTCCCACGTCCATTGTCCGTTATGGCGGAGTTGCCAACTTGCGATATTTGCCCCAGTATTTAAAGACAAGAATGCGTTTGTTCTCTCTTCATTATTATTAGATTTATTGAAGGTCTTATAGGCACTGGCGTTGTAAGAGGCGAATGCTGCATTGATGCCACGATCCCAAACACTGGGATCAATGTAACCTCGTGCATTTTTTTGCATTGCAATTTGAGGAATCGATACATCAAATCTTAATTTTGAGGTATCAAGTTCGTAAAATGAATCGGCAACCCATTCATTAAGCTTTTGGCACTCTGTATTAGTAGACTCTGTTTTTTCTTTGATGATTTCTGCTTTTATACCATACTCAAGTAGCTGCCGCGCTGTAAAACAGGTATATGCGTTTTTATTATCTTCAGTCGCTTTAAACACCATGCGATGCTTACCAAACCAGCTGCCATTTATATAAACATCTACATTATACTCACCAGGTAAAATGGGATTACCATGCGTAAATCGATTGATATCAATTTTTTTAGCATCACCAATTAGAAAATCAGAATTAAACTCTGCTTCTGTAGCAACGTATAAATTTTCTGGCTCATCAACTTCATCTGCATTAACTAAGGTAGGAATAATAAATGTTATTACACCAAAAGCGATGTAATAACTTAGATGTCGTTTAAGATTCTTATTTTTTATAATCTTTTCACACATAGCGAAATCATTCCTATTAGCCTGTCTGTTGATGACTATCAAGGCCTTAAAACTATTACTAGTTGATAGTGCGTTCTACACGCCCACCATAATCATTAATAGTAGTAAATGTCATATCCTTGATATTTGAATTTTTCAAAGCTATTTTCTGTTCAGAGAAAGGAGCTAGCATTAGTCCTTCTGATAAAACATCAACTTTTTTACCTAAATGTTCTTGGGCTATAGTGGTTATAGTGATGTGAAAGGGCGTCGGGTTCTTAATTAATAAATTATTACCTTGGCTACTCCACTGAATCTTTTCAGGGGCTAAGGCAACATCTTCTTTGATGCCACTTGGACGATAAAAAAACTTGATGCGTGAGCGAATCGCTAGTTGTAAAAAGTTATCTGGAGCATCTCCTGCATTTTTGGTAGAGGGCTTAGGGGGTATATCTAAAACATTTAACCAAAATAACGTTTCTTGAGTTTTACTTAAGGCGTTTGCAGTCGGCAAGCTTGTGATGCGTAGGTATTGACCTTTCTCGGCTTCTACACGTGTAATAGGTGGTGTAATAATAAAAGGCGCTTTTGATTGATCCGGAGTCGCTTTTGCATCTCCTTCATCGATCCATGCTTGAACCAATGCTGGACTTTTACCAGTATTAGTAACTTGTAAAGTGATTTCGCGTGCATCAGATGGATAGACAGCACGAGTACCATGAATGATAATCTCAGCATTTGCTGCGCTGAAAGGGATTAAAAGTGCCAGTAAGCATGTTTTATAAAACGGATGCTTTAAAGTCATATACTTACCTTTATTTAGAGAGTGAATTAAAAGAGCTAGGTTGAGTAATCATCCTAGCTCCTGTCAATCTAACTAATACAAACTATTGATAAGTAATTGTATATTGCACAGAAGTAGTAACGTCACCAGAAGTTGCAGCGCCAGTAGCATAGTACTCAGCATAATAATTAAGATCAGCTGAACCATCTGCATTAGCAACAGTTACAAACTGTGAGTTTGCTTGAGGACCAGCAAGAACTTTAATAGGCAAGTTGTTATCCCCTACCAGTTGTACTTTAACGTTTGTAGCTGATCCAGCATTATTTAAAAGACCTGTAGCAAAATCAACTGTTGGGCCTGGCTCAAAGTAAGTACCAACAATATCGCCTACCTCACAATTACTTAAGCCAAGAGTAAAAGGAGTACGTCCAGCAGTTGCACCAGCACTTGCAAGTGATAGCTTTGAAACAGTTGGAAGCGTTACTGTCAAATCTTTGCCTTGTGGGGTAGTGACAACGCAAGTATTATCTGTAACTTCACCATTGATTGTGATTGTACCGTCAGCAGCGAATGCACTAGACATGCCAAGAACGATTAAAGAACTGGCTAAAAGAATATTTTTCATACTGTGTCTCCATGGACTATGGGGGGGGGTAGATACATAATACAGCATTATGTACTTACATTAATCAGCGTTATTATATACATAACATAACATCATTATATATATTACATTGTAAGCAAATAAATAGTAACTATTTGTTAACCTTCATAGTTTTAGCCAAAGATGAGCACAAATTCAAGCCGATATACTTAGATAACTTTTTTCGATTTTACAAAATTTAGTTGTAATCCTTTTACAGTATTTTCAACTTATTAAAAATACTGTAAACCGCCCTGAGATGGGTGAATAACCAATATTATAAGAGAGTACGACGATGAAATTATTAGAGAAGCTGCTGATTTTTCGTGCAGGTGGGACTTGATAATCTGCACAGATAATACTTCAGTTTATTGATAACAATTGAAGTATTTATAGCGTTGAGCTGATCGTTCAACTACCACTATTCGCCTAGTCAACCTATCACCGTTCTACACTCTTTGAATACTGTTCTGAAAAGCGTTCACTACGCAGTCAGTACGCCGAGTTCTATATCTATGAAATCAGACGCATCTGGCAGGACAATAAATACTGTGATAGCGCTCATAAAGTTTGGTAGCAAATGAAAGTGGATGCCTTACAAGTTGCGTATTGCACGATCGATTGGTTAATGAAAAATCATTGCCTGTAAAGGGTTTGGCGTTGTAAGAATAAGATAAAAACTCATAACCATGATGACCAAAGCGTGCTGGTGAATTGATTAATCATAACTTTAGGACTCATCAACCTACCCAGCTAGGGGTTACACGTTTTACCTTTATCAAAACAACTAGGTTTATACCGCATTTATTATTGTTGTGTGTGCACGCGTTATTGTGGGTTGAAAGGAATCTAATCATATGTGCACCGATATGGTGATAATAGCGCTAAATCAAGCGATAGTAGATAGGAGCAATCTCAAAGATATAATTCAATGCAGCGATAGAGGGATTCAGAGCTTATCCATCTGCTACAATTCTAGTCATGGTTAACTCTGGCGTGATTACCTCGGTCGGTATAAAAGGGAGTAATGCACTGGCTAAAATGGTCAACGGGCTTTATGAATCCGAGGTAATTAAATATCTAAAAAAACAAAGCTATGGGGTAAGCAATATTGAATTAGCCACGTTCTAATAGATGCTTAATTGAATAAAATTCGACTGCATGAGCTATTTCTAGAAATTTTTGATATCATCAAACTATTTATTATAACAGACATATGTTCATCTAGTTCTTCAATCTCATTTTGGTTACGCATTGCTTATTCTCTATTCGGTAGATCATAGGCAGTGGTATACTCTACAGGAACGTTTCTTTATCCTCTAGCATAGATATATAAACCCAAACTTATTGACCAGTGACTTTGTCACAATGTGTTGTATTTTTTGTTACAAATACAACAGCAAATATAAACTCTACAATATCCTAGAAAACCTAATCGCAAGGATGGTTACTAATATAAAAATTAGTCCGATTATCCATAATGATTGTAAAAAAAATTTTCTGTCATTCATATTCAGTTGTCCAATATTATTATCAGTATATAACCCACTATAATAATGCATATGAAATCGGTTTGGCTACTGCTGAAGGTAATTCCTCCAATAAATAAGAACACTCATAAATAGAGAGTAACTGCTAAAACACCTCAGCTATCACCCCTGCTTTAATACTCGATAAACCGTAGCCACCCCAACACCAACTGCCTTAGCGATCTCCTCTTTTGTCATACTGTTTTGACTGTCTAATTCTCTAATACGGTTGTGTTTTCCCACATTGGCTTTCTTTCCAGTAGGTTTATAGCCACTGTTTGCCAATCCCTGCTTGATACGCTCTCTACGCTTGTCGTTATCAAGCTTTGCCATCGTTGCCAATAAATCGATCAGCATATCGTTAATCACCCTGAGGATGTCGCCTGTCATCCCTTCGCTGACCGTATGTGTCGTTGGTAGGTCAGCCACCACCAATCGCAAACCTTTATCTTTAATACGCTGCTTTAGAATCGCAAAATCATCTTGAGATAATCTGCTTAATCTATCCACGCTTTCAACCAACAGAATATCGCCTTCTTCAGCGTCATTGAGTAACAGAGTGAGTGCTGGTCTATCAAGCTTAGTACCACTGAAATGCTCTACGTACTCAACATGGTTATCATCATAGCTTTGGCTAAAGCTAAGCAAGTCAGACAAGGCTCTCTTAGCGTCTTGATCCTTAGTGCTGGCTCTCACATAAATACGAACGGTCATAACACCACCTCTATTACTTAGACCTAATAATTAATGTTCATTGATAATAGTAAGATATTACTATCTTTTAATAATATAAAAAAGTCTAATGATAGATAGATTATCATTTAAAGGTTTTATGTTTTAGGTATAGGCTAATGATAGGAAAAAAGCACAGCAGGCAGTCTTATAATTCAAAAGTCTGTTATAAGTGGTTCCATTATACCAGTCTGTTTTAAGTAGTCTGTTAATAGGTTTAAGGGGCGAAATAACTGGTTCTCTTGGGGTATACTGTTTCTGCTAGAAAATCATTCTACCGGCAAGTATTTCAATCGATATGTCTAAGCTAGTTAATGATTCTAATTCAGCCTCTAGTTTATCTAAAGTAGCTTGACTAGGTTTGCCCTCTGGAAAGAAAATCGACACATTTGTCGTTTGATTGACAGGTGTATAGCCAATTGATTGCATTTCACCACGGTACTTATTTCGAATCAAGATGGTAATTTTTTCAAACATTTTTTCATCACCATAAATAGCCACTGATTCATCCGCTGAGCGTTTATTTGTTGGTAAGATTTGAATCGGAAGGCTAAAATCCTTAGCATCACTGCTGGTAAATACATAATGATGAATTTCTGCCTTTACATTGGGTTTTGTCATAATAAACAAACGATAATCTCTAACTGCTTCTTTATCATTGACGGGTTTATCAGCTTTTCTAATGCCTTTTTGGTCAGGTGTTGCAAATCCCCAGCTTGCTGCCACTAGATCGTCACCCAGTTGATCAAATAAACCTTGCAATACACCCTCGTCTTGAACCCCGACTTGCATTGCCAAAATCCTCATCGCTTGTTCCTTACTTACTTTAGAGTCTGACATAAAGGATTGCATCATGACGTCATCAATTTGATAGCGTTGGGTCACTTCCTTAGGAAAATTATCAACAATAAGATTATTTGGCTTATCAATTTTTGACCAATCAATGGCTTTCATCGTAACTGGCTTTGAATTAACTTTTGGTAATTCAACGACTTTAGGAATTGGTGGCTGTGTAGTAACAGCTTGACTGCATCCATTTAAAATTAAACTCGTCAATGCTAAAAATATTATTTTATTCACTTTTATTATCCTAATTCTCATAGTGGGTCTAATCAGCCAGCTTAAAGATGACCCCTGCCATCAATGCCGTACACTCATAATACCTATTGTTCCCATAACAGACGTTATGACAAATACTTTAAGCAATAAATAAGAAAATTTTTAATGCCTGCTGATACAAGCTTATTTAACGTAGCTTTATGCTCTTCAACAAACATAACCTATTGCCCATGATAGTTTGGATTATTTACACCAGTAGCATAACTATTGTCATCTAGTAGCGAATCCTGCTCCCCATAATTAGCCATAGAGTCAGATTGCGTTTGGTGACTACTCCTAGGCTGATTATTTTCAAGTCCTATATTTTGATCAACCGCCTCTTGATTATTTTCTTTTGCGTTGGCTACAAATGGACTCTCTTCCTCACCCAAGCCCACATCGCCACCCAAACTTTCAATCATACTTTTAAACAATTCTTTATCCGATTTTCTCGTTAAAAAATCTGGAAAATGAATCGCAAAATACTCTCGAATCATCTGCTCGCTCTCACCATCAGTTGCCAATACCTGACCTAAAAATGCCCCCATTAGAATCTTCTGCTTGTTCAAGCGTTTATCTAGCTTTACCTGCTGAACCTTAGCTTGGCGTTTTAACTCTTCTAACCGTTGACGTTCTTTTAGCTCATTAGAGTCTTGACTATCAAAAATAGACACAGGCGCTTTATTATTAAATACTGACATCAGATTTATCCTTATCAATTAAATTTTACTCAGCATAGCAAGCACCCCACTATCATTCAATCACTTGTGGTAAGCTTTAACACAATAGCATCGGACACCCTAGATGTATCATTTTAACATTTTATGGTGGCGTCCCCCTGACTAAGGGCGAAGTAACGACTCAAAATTCAATCTATCCACTTCGTTACTATTCTTAATTTGAATCCTTCTTCGTTGGGGAAACCCCAAACCCCGCAAACCACAAAAAGCGGTGGTGTGCAAAAAGCAAAAATAGCAGGTGACTCTTTATGACGATGGTACACATTGCAACAAAGGCGATTTCTCGAAAAGCAGGACAGTCGGCTGTGGCGTCGGCGGCCTATCGTGCTGGGGATGTGCTTGATGATGCCAAATATGGTAAGACCCATGACTATAGTAAAAAGTCTGGTGTGATGAGTAGCGATATTGTTTTGCCATTTTCGCTAAAGGCGCTGGGTGTGAGTGTGGATCGAGAGACGCTTTGGAATACCGCTGAAGCGGCAGAGACCCGTTCGGACAGTCGGGTGGCGCGTGAGTGGCTGATTAATTTGCCTCATGAGTTGTCTGAGGAAGAGCGCCATGCACTGGCTATCAACTTTGCCCAAAAGCTTTGCGACGATATGGATGTGATTGCTGATGTGTGTATCCATCGTCCGGTGATGAAGTTGCCATTTGATCCTAATGTACCACCAAGTTCTAAGTATTTGCGTGAGGGTGAGGAAAACCCTGATCCCCGTAATTTTCACGCGCATATTTTAGTCACTACTCGAGCGCCTACCATTGGACCAAATAAAACCTTGGCGTTTGATCCAAAGCTTAAGACCCCGTTTGAGTGGTCCAACAAAAAACGTAAGGCGCATGATCTGCCGTCATCGATGCAGGAGATTAAGCGTATTCGGGAGATGTGGGTAGATACCGCCAATAAGGTATTGGCCGAATATCATCTACCGCTGATGGATGCGCGCAGTTACAAGGATCAGGGGCTTGATCAGCAGCCCACCATTAAAATGGGAGTAGAGGCGACGGCAATGGAGCGCCGAGGCATCACGACCGAAAAAGGTAATACCAACCGCGCCATCAAAGCACGTAATAACTTGGTGGCTGAGAACCATATCAAACAGGAGGCAGACAATGAGCGACGAATTAGCGCACTTAGAAAAGGACTTGCTTGGGCAACTAAGAAAAATGCAAGACTACCTGGCAGCATTGGAGGCACAAAACAACGAGCTGACTTTGCAAAACACCTCTCTGGAAGCTCAGAATACTACATTACATACTGTACAAAACAATCTCATAGAACGGCAGTTCGAATTGACGACACAAAACGATGCATTGAAGAGGCAAAATCAGGCGTTGCTTGGGCAGCTAAACGATGCGAAAACCTACCAAAGCGATGTGATGACACAAAACAAAGAATTAATGACACAAAACAAGCAATTGAGGGAATCACTGAAGCTATCGGAAAGTCAAATATTGAAATTAACAAAGCAACTGAGCGAAGTGCAAGACCAGCCCCCAACCCCTTCGATGACGACGCACGACGAGCAAGAGCTGCTCGACTTGATCGACAAGAAGGACGCATTGATCGAGACACTCGAGCAAACCGTTTTAAAGATGAGAGAATCTTTGAGTATGCTGAACGTATGAAGCTGCACCTAGCGATGCGCTTGATACAACGTCATCGTGAGGCGATGGCCATCAACTGGGCGCAAGGAGAAACCGCGGCTGACGCCCCTGATAAATTTGATCAGCGTCAAGTGGCACTACTTAGCGAGTTTGCACAGCGCCATGGTATTGAGGACCACGATAAAGCCGTGGAATTTACCGCGCACTTACGCCAAGTGGCCAAACGTTTTGATTACACGCTGGTTGAAAACAACAAAGCCATTATCAAGCTGTTGCGTGATCCTAACGCTGAACGTGAGCAGTATCTGGCACTGATTCAGCATTTTACAGATTTCAGAGACAACATCGATCAAGAACGAGCGGCATTTAATACCAGCATCATCGACAAGCTAGGCGGTAGCGCAGGAGAGGTTGGCAGAATGACTCGAGACATCATCTCATCATTCAGCTATACCAAAGGGTTAACGCATTATATCAATCAGGATAACTACCCAGCTGAGGCAAGAGACGTTGCTAAAGAACATCTAGCAGATACCTTGGATAAAACCTGTCAGCAATTCAAGTTTGCGTTGCGTGATGTTAACTCACTACCAACAACCCAGCGTAAGACCTACTCAGAGGCTCTTAAAGCCGCTTTAGAGACGTTTACTGAGCAATATGGCAAAGAGCTGTCTGAAAGCCAACACAAGGACTTACAGGGTGGTTTAGAGTCGTACCAATATCAGGTTAATAAAACTCATTCACCTAGCCGAGGATTTAGTCCTTAATTGAATCCTCAAAAGAACCGTTACTAAGGAATAAATTGCTTAGACAAGCTACGTGGTTTAAATGATGATTTTTCACTTATCCACAAAAAAATTTATCACCCGTTTCTTTAAGGGTTTTTATTTGATCCTGTTTACTCCTGTTTACTCCTGTTTAAGAGCCTTTTTTCACCTTTAAAATCAATAGCTTACAAAGAGAAAAAAGAGTAAATGAGCCAAAAAAAGAGTAAATGAGCCAAAAAAAGAGTAAATGAGCCAAAAAAAGAGTAAATGAGCCAAAAAAAGAGTTGTTTAAAGATAGCTATTTATTTTGCTATTTTTATGATAGTTTATCTCATGTGGAATTATAATAAACGTAGAAATAGTGAAATATAAAATGGAAAATAATTTAGTCGTACAGTCAAATGATTTAGTTCTTGCTACTTATACGATGACAACAAAAGAAAAAGAGCTTTTACTAACTTGTATTAGTCAAATTGATAGTAGACCTGATGCGCCAAATATCAGTAAACAAACCAAATTTACTATTACTGCTGATGAGATAAAAAGGCTTTTTTATAGTGTTAGCAACGCAAAAAATATCTATCGTGATATTGAGCAAGCTAGTAACCGCTTGTTTGAAAGGGAAGTGATCATCGCACTGCCAGACAATGAAGTATTGCGTACACGCTTTGTTAGTAGTCTTCTATTTAGCCCAAATACAGGGAAGATTACGCTAACTTTTGCAGAGGATATATTGCCGTATCTGACACAATTAAAAGCAAATTTTACTAAATATAAGTTGTTAGAGATCAATGAGCTCTCAAGTATCCACTCAATACGCCTATATGAATTAATAGTGTGTTGGATTGGACAGTATCAATACAGTAAAGCATATGAACTTGAAGATTTTAAATATGTTATGGGTATAAAAGGCAAGTACAAGCAATTTAGTGAACTTCGAAAGTATGTGATCGATAAAGCCTTAGAAGAGATTAATGAAAGTACAAATTATAAGGTTAGTGTGGAATATAAAAAAAAGAGTAGAGGCAAAGGTTACGAGGGCCTAACGCTCAAATTCCATCGGAAAACATTAGACAAGCTAACCAGTGCAGACGGCACCCTGTCACAAGCTACCATACAGTCTATCGTTGATAACGTGCAGTTTATGAATGACTATAACAACCATCCAAGCCTAAGTTATGACGGCAAAATGCAGACTGACGCATTTAAGCGCGAAATGATTAATATCATACAACGAGAGCCTGAAAGTTTTAACAAGCCCAATAAAGGTTTAGAGAGCTATTTACCAAAGATTAAACACTAATGTTTTTTCAAATATCCGTTAAAGTCAAAAGAACCACCGTTTTTTCTTCTTAGCCGTCGCGACGATTGAATTGTCTTTTTTTTCTTGCTCTTGTTCAAGTGGCGGCTCATCGCTTATTTCAGCTTGCTTAAACTCTAACAGTCTCACTTGTGCGAAATCTTGGATACTGGCGTTGGCTTTATCCAGTGTTTTGTTCAATTGTCCTATCTGCTGCTGATAATTTTCAATTAACTTTTTTTGATCGTTTACCTGTTGGCTGAGATGTTCATTCTTGAGCTTTTCAAGCGCTAATTGGTGTTCAATGTCCGTATTGTACTGAACACTTTGACTGTTCAGAGGTGTACTTTGGACAGTGTTCACTGAACGTTCAGTACGTTTTTTAGAAATTGGCTCACCAAACACCCGCAACATTTCTGAAACGTCTATTTTTTTATCTGCTGTTCTGGAAAGCTCACCATCATTGACTTTCTGATAGATCGTCGTTCTTGATACACCCCATTCTTTTGCGGCTTTTGTCACGGATATGTTCATTGTTCACCTAGTGTTCAAGTACGTTTTTAGAGACTGTACAGTACAACTGTCCAGAACGTTCAGTGAACAACTATCGCACTAAACTAGTTACGAGGCAAACCATGAATAATTTGATATAAAAATGAGAGTTTTAAATGAGTAGCATCCATTTTATCGAATAAATATAGGGTATTATTAATGCTTGAAAACAGTGTTTTGGGTATCAAAAAAAGTAGGTTTTATTAAAAAAGTTATTCTAAGTATGGCGTTATCTGTCTTTGCTCTATCATCTCATGCAGTGGTTACGGTCACTGATAATCCATTTTATAGCGATGTGGAAGTAGATTATCCGTTGTTTGTTAAAGGTGCTGGTGGTTCGCAATGCAAAGGCTTGCCTCGTGTTTGTACGAAAATGGTCAGCTGTGAACAAGCCAAACTAGCACTTAAATGCGGAAACACTAATCTAGACCGTGACAAGGACGGTGTGCCATGCGAATCAATATGTCCAGGTGGTTAATTGCGGTAGCGTCTATCGTGATTATAGAGTGCAGCTCAGGTAATAAAGACTGTAGTTAATAAGCAGACATGGAGTAAAATTACATGACTCCTTATTTTTTTACGGTGCCTGAGGGTGATATTGGGTGTGCCTCGAATCCTGCTTTTGGTCGTGAAGTGTACTTTCATCCTAAAGGTTACACCGATGAATCTTATATTGGTACACCGCTTAATAAGGCGGCGGTAGATGGCTTAAAGCTAAGTCATTTGACGCCAAATGTGACTTATAGTGTCAAAGAAGGGGTTGTTCTTAATGAAACTGTACAAATTGGGATGATCTCCAACTAATCATACTCAATGGTAACTGTTGCCGTTGATTTAACGGTTCCACCAGTAACCCCAGTTTCTGTCTGATAGTAACGTGCAACTAATGGGATATTATATTCAACATTCGCACTTGCTGCTAACGATCCTAACGCAACTTTTTCATTCTTAGCAATAATATTGTTAGAACCTTGATATTGTGAGACTAATTGAGTACCCACTCCCTTTGCTCGTGTAGATTGAGGGGCACTATTTGCAAGAACATCAGTAGTGTTGGCCGCAGCATCATAGTCAAAAGTTAAGCCTATTTTTTCAGGTACGGTTAGATTTGCACCACCATTACATTTAATGTTGAGATCAAAAGCTTGTTCACCCTGTGTTGATCCCACTCCTGTAAATCCACTTTTATTTACTGTTGGCAACTCAACTGTCTTGTTTTTATTGCCTGTTACTTCACATGACGAAGAGGTGATGGTAATCGCATCACCAATTATACTACTTCTTAAAAGAGGCTTGCTTTCACTCCCTCTTACGTTATAGCTACTATATAACCCCTGTTGGAGCTTGCCATTTCCTGTGGCTGCCGCTGTTTTAATGATTTCAACAACGAAAAATCCTTCCCCCAGGTTATAGTTCTGATTACGATCTAGTTGTCTACTATAAGGGTAATAGCCAGAGAAGTTTGCACCCCCTATCACTTCTCGATATAGACGAATGCCGATACCTGAAATATTCGTTTTATATACGTTAGGTCCAGCACCAGGTGCTAATCCAGTATTATTGATAATAACCGCATCTACCCATCCTCGCGTCCCATTGTCACAGCTAACAGCTGATGGAGTGGAAGGAATTGGGAAGGTTGATTTAACCAAAACCTTTCCAACTGGGTCACTAGGCAGTACCGTCACTGCACCCACTGCCATGCTGATATCTACTGTTGTAAAATTCCTATTTACTGTACAGACAGCATAGGCTTCTGAACTTAGGGCACAGCTTATGAGCACCAAAACACTACTTAACACTTTATAGTTCATGACATACGCCTTCTAACATGATCATATTTTTATCATCATCAGATGCTTGAGTGGTGGCATCATACTGAATATTGCATTGTTCACTCTGCTCTTCACCCCATTTTACAGTTACTGTATCTGCCAAGGTTTTGGTACGTAAATACGCTAAGCTACCTTGAGCAACCATACCAACATATTCACCTTTAGAGTCGAAGATTTCAGCTGCAAAGGGCAGTGTCTCGCCTTTTGAATTCAGGCTACGAATATAGATGGCTTTCCCTGATTTGGTTATAAAGTCAACTTTTGAAATTGACCCAGCATAAGGGGCGATACGCTGACTGGTGCCCTCTAGTTCAACATCAAGAGACATACCTTCTGGATTTAGCGTAATGTCATTTAAGCGATAAGGAGTGACATAAGGTACAACGGCATAGCCTGACTCATTGATAGTCAAACCAGGCGTATTATTCACTTTAGCGCCTGTCGCTTCAGGTGCATAAACTAAGACCATAGTTTGACCTTGATCTGGACCAAATAGGACACCGTCGGAGTGTGCAACAATATTTCCTCGAGCCGATAATGCTGCTTGTTCATAATGATCTGAAATACCGTATGATCCACCTAAAGTCGCAAAGTTCGTACGATATTGAGCATTCGTACTTAGACTTGGATTTTCTCCGTATTCAGTGGCTAACGAGGCACCATAATTAAAGCGATCTCCTACAACCCCGTTCACCCCAACAGTAGTACTATCTTGTGTGGTAAATGAGTTGAAGTTTGCAGGACTACCTTTGATTGAGAGGGGTAATGATAATGTTAGTAGATATTCAGTATCATCATCTTTTCTACCTGTTACATCATTCTCTACAACGCGCTTAATGGCCGATAGACCATAGTTTACGCCACGATAATTATTACTATAACCAACTTGGTATTCTTTAGTAGCTTCTACGTTGTTCCAATAGTCTGACCATGAGCCAGTGGCGTAGACATTACCCCAGTCATTAGGTAAACCTTGGTTTAGCGTGATTTGAAACTCGCTACGTTGTTTACCGGCGTAGGCAGAGGTGATACCTCTGTTATCTAGATCTTTAGCCAATAAGGCATCACGTAATTTATAAAAATTTTCAGTTGAATAACGATAAGCAGCGAGTGTTAAATTGGTATTTGTTGGATCAATTCGCTTGCTATAACTAATACGATAGCTTTGTCCTGACTCTTTATCACGACGATCAAAATCAGTTTCAGAATGAGAGATATCTAACGCAACAGCGCCTATGGGTGTTGAACCGCCCCGGAATTGTCGGAGACTCAATTTTCTGAGAGAATACGACAATGAAAACACGAAACTATACCCCTGAAATGAAAGAGCGCGCCGTCCGTATGCTAATTGAAGCTAAAGACGATTACCC
>NZ_CAJHAR010000046.1 GCF_904846415.1 Psychrobacter piscatorii
ATGATGAGATGCAGGACATTGAGAACAAACTAAATAACAGACCAAGAAAACGCTTAGGGTTTAAAACGCCTATGCAGGCGTTCTATAATATTAATTAGCGTTGCACTTGGTGTGTTAATCTAAGAATTAAATAAAATAGCTTTTCTCATTAAAAGTAAAAGGATACCCTCAAAAGTATTTGTCACTATCGCTGCTGTATACAAAAGCAAACATCAGAACGGCAAAAAAACTTTTAAGATAAGTGGACACACAATATTTACTAATAAAGGTAGTTGGTATGAGCTATTGTCTCCAATGCGGTCATAAAGCAGAACGAAAAATCCCACCTACAGATAATATGCCGCGCTTGGTGTGCCCCAATTGTCACTATATCCACTACGAAAACCCAAAGGTTATCTGTGGTTCGCTAGTCGTACACGAAGACAGAGTACTACTGTGCCGCCGAGCGATTGAGCCGCAATATGGACTATGGACGATACCTGCAGGTTTTATGGAAAACGGCGAAACCATGGCTGAAGGCGCCGCACGCGAGAGCTACGAAGAAGCTGATGCCATCGTACTGAATCCGCATCTATACTGCATTTATGACCTACCAGATATTGGGCAGATCTATTCTATCTATCTCGCCGATCTAAAAGATGGTGCGTACGGTATTGGCTCAGAAAGCCTTGACTGTGCGCTATTTAGTGAAGAAGATATTCCATGGGATACGCTCGCCTTTGAAGCCATTCACCTTACTTTAAAAAACTATTTTGCTGATCGTAAGCAGTATAACGAGTTGTCAGAATTTCCGATCCATCAAGACAAAATCGGCAAAGATTTGAGTATCAAACGGTACTAAGCAAATACTAAATACAAAAAAGCCAAGCATCATGCTTGGCTTTTTTGTGCTTAACTTTTAATCAAGAACAAACCTACTTGTCTTAGCTCTTAATTCTACAAACTTCAAAACCAAGACCTTTTACCGTCTTTTCTTTATCATAAGGTGCTAATACGGCACGTACATGGTTTTGACCTTGCAAATATTGCTTGGCAACACGCTGCAAGTCATCGATGGTCACGGCTAGGATAGCGGCGCGCATTTTACGTTGCCAATCAGCACCGCGATGATGCAAGTTGGCAAAGCACGCTTTGATTGCTTCTCCTGCAGGAGAGCCTGGTTTATCCATGCCTGAAATAATACCTAAAATGGCTTCTTCTAATTGCTCATCGGTTTGTGGCTCATTCAAGATCCACTCGATACTGGCCTCAAAATGCTCAAAGGTTTCAGCGCACTGTGGATCACGGTAACTAAAGAATTTAAACGCACATGCATTAGCGTCATAGCCAGCACCGCCGCCATAGGCACCGCCGCGCTCACGAATAGCACTGTGCAAATAGCCATTACGTAGGTAAGGCGCTAATACCATTAATGCGGCAGTATCAGGATGGTCAGCAGCGGGTACGGTGTACGCGCTGGCATTATGGTAAACGTTGGTTGGCACTAACCACGCTAAATCTGCAACATTGAGAGCAGTCCCACTTTCTAACGCTTTGACCGCGTCTTTTTCACCATTTAGAGCAGTGTCTAGATGCAGATTTGCAAACTCACTTGGAATGTTAGCTTCAGTGTTGATTACATTCTCAGTAGACGTTGCTGCTTGACTGTCTTTCCAACTATCGACGATCAGGCCACTCAAGCGTTCCGTTTGCTCGGCTTCACAAATGATGACGGCATGCTTAGGTAAGCTGATTAAACGTTGATGCAAGTCCATCAAACTGGTCGCTAAATGATCCCACTGTGCATCATCGGTACTGGCATGACCCAAGAACGCTTTGAGTGCATTGAGTGCTGGTAAACCACTACGTACATATTCTAGTTGCGCTTGACGACTCATGCCGCGGCTGGCCGTTTGCATTGCATATGAGTGACCAGAACCTGCTAGGTTTGACTGCCAGCTGGCTTGACGCTGCTGCAAGATTTCTTTGATACGGTCATGCTCAGTAAAGATACTGTGTTCCATCACTTCTTTGAGCAAATCAATCGCTTCAGGCTTGCGGTTGAGCGCACGCGTTGCCACGACAAAGTAGCTGCTAATCGCTTGACTGTCATCGACGTTGGTACGTTGGCTAATACGAGCGGTCACACCAGAAGAATGCGCGGCTTGCTTAGCTTGCATCTCATGAGCGCTAAGCGAGTCAGTACCTAGCTCAGACAATAGACTTAAATAAATAGGCAACAACGGATGATTAATCACATCATTGACCGGTAGCTCCTCTGCGTTCACATTACCGATTGCCTCAGTGAGTGGAACAATCACTTGATAATAGTAAATGCCATTAGTGCCAGCTTCATACTCAAATAGCGTACTATTTTGCCCGCTCAGACGCACCTGCTTTTGGGTGCCTTCTTTAAAGCTGATATCTGTTGGTACGTCTTCTAGACCTACCTTTGGCAATAAGCTCAAATCATCTGGCGCTGCTTGGCGTGCGGCCAAATCTAGTGCTTGCTTATGCAAGATGTCTTTGTCATCAGCGGTCAGATCCATCTCAATGGTATCTAAACGCACTTGCTCTGCTGCCGCTTGGCGCGCTGATTTTTCGCTGTCTGGCGTCATGGTCACGCGCACACGGTGCTGATTGTCCAGCAGATGCGTTTTGATTAAGTTCGGTAGCCACTGAGGATCGACGACTTGCTCGCGCAACCACTGTAGATGCTCATCTACTTCCCACACATCGATAGGATTACCATCATGAATAGCGGTACTAAAGCCCTCTAACATCAGGTTTAGACCATAAGGAATGCTATCACCGCCGATGTGACGCTGATCAATTTCAATCTGGTGCAAAATGGTTTCGATTGTCTCGTCGTCAACTGGCGAGTTTGCCACTTCGGTCAGCAAGTCAATAATGCCCTGCTCGACCGCTTCGGCATGCTCTGGGTTAGAGCCGCGCAGTCCCGTATAAAAGACCATTTCATAATGACTATCATCAAGACCCAATAGCGGACTTGGCGCTTTACCCAGTGGATGACTGTCAAGATAAGCACGTAGTGGCGAGCCTGAATGCTCAATCAATACGCCTTCTAATAGACGCAATGCTAAGCGCTGCTTTGGATCGGTAATCGATGGTAGCAACCAAGCGACCACATGATGGGTTTGATCTGGACCAGCTTCATCAGCAGTGTACGTGTCAACCGCACTGATTGGCGCAGACAAACGCTGCTCTGGACGCGATACGTGTTTTTTGCCTGCTTCGAATTGAATTAAGGCATCTTCGTGTATTTTCGCTTGCGTCTCAGCAACAGGAATATTACCAAAACTCATGATGACACTGTTCGACGGGTGATAGTGGCTCTCATGAAAAGCTGTCAGCTCAGTATGCGTCAAGTCAGGAATCTGAGCAGGATCGCCACCTGAATTATAGTGATAAGTCGTCGTTGGGAATAGATGATGCGCAACCGTATGATAGAGCTGATCAATCTCGCCACTCATGGCCCCTTTCATCTCGTTAAAGACGATACCTTTAAACTGCGGCTTATCGTTTTCGTCCAGCTCTACGCGGATGCCTTCTTGAGCAAAATCAAGCGGATGGATATTGGGAAAAAACGACGCATCAAGGTATACAGAAAGCAAATTAAAATAGTCGTTTTTATTTTGCGTGGCATACGGATAGGCCGTCCAATCAGCTGCGGTCATCGCATTCATAAACGTATTCAATGAACGTTTAATCATTGAGAAGAACGGGTCACGTACTGGGAATTTTTTGGAACCACACAATGCCACGTGCTCCAAAATATGCGCCTCGCCTTTTGAGTCCATCGGCTGAGTGCGAAAGCCCACCAAAAACGCATTTTCATCGCTTGGGTGCGCTAAATGATAGTGCATCGCGCCTGTCTTCACATGCTGACTGATCAGCACATCCATCGATAGCGCCTCAATATGGCGATGCTCAAGCAGCTCAAATGCTGGATGCAACGTTAAATCAGCAGTAAATGGGGTATCAGTCATAGTTATCCTTATCGCTTACAATGCGTATCGTGTGCCCTGACTATCAGGGTCAATAGAATGGTAAAAATTATTGAACTATCAGTCGTAAAAATGGCTATTAAAACACTTTGACTTACAATTTCTGAAAAAACTGAATGCTAAAACCCTATATTGGCTTTTGAACTCAATTATGCAGGTATTTATAGTGACTATATTGGCTAAAAAAGAATTGGCTTAGCGCTATTAGTGGGGTTTGGTCGTTGATAAGTCAAGTCAGCAATCAGGCAATACTCTATAGCGTAGTCAACATTAGCGTAGTCAACGTTGACATCTTGATGACCAAACATAATTCCAACAAAAGCCTTGTTCAAATGATGGTCATATCACTTAACAGAGACCCTTTGCACTGCTACCATGAAGTTCACTACCAATAGGAGCACCTCATGAGCTACCAACATATTTTACTGGTTACTGACTTATTATCCGATGCGGACAAGGTTGCTCTAAAAACCAAACGTATACTCGCAGGCTCTCCCGAGGCCAGACTGTCTGTCCTGCATATTGTGGAAGATGATATGGTGCGCTTTGGGTATGAATTAGTACCTTCCTCTAGCCTATCAGGCGATGTCCATAATGAAAAATGGCAAAAAGCGCGTGCTAAGCTGGCGCAGTTTCTGGAGCGCAACGAGCTAGAAGCAGTCAATTCTGAGGTGACAGCTGCTATTTCTAATAGTAAAGGCATTGTTGACTACTGTCATGAAAAAAAGGTCGACTTACTCATCATTGGACGCCATGAACGACATGGTATCGCTGCTTGGCTAGTCGGTGCAACTGCCGATAGTATCTTGCCTAACGTCCCTTGCGACAGCCTAGTCGTCAAGCTTGATGAGCCAGTATCAGAATAAGAAGTCTGGCTCAACATTCGAGTTAACCTGTATTCGAGTTAACCTGTTATTTATTAGCATTGCACTAGGATTTTGTTCTATATCAAAGTCTATGTCGCAAAGATAGACAAGCATTACTTAACAGCGCTCTATAGTAGTGCTATAGTAAATACTATCTGACATGAGGAAGACGTTATGAGTTACGAACATATTCTACTGGTCACCGACTTACTCTCTGATGCGGATATCGTCGCGCAAAAGGCCAAGCGCATCGTTGAAAACCGTCCCGGTTCTAAGTTGTCTGTGCTGCATATTGTCAAAGATACGATGGT
Organism: Psychrobacter piscatorii; assembly: GCF_904846415.1. Taxonomy (GTDB): domain Bacteria; phylum Pseudomonadota; class Gammaproteobacteria; order Pseudomonadales; family Moraxellaceae; genus Psychrobacter; species Psychrobacter piscatorii. The sequence continues at coordinate 5,185 of NZ_CAJHAR010000046.1, forward strand.
TGGCTTCGGCTATGAGCTGGTGCCTGCGTCAAGTCTTTATGATGAAATTGATGACGAACGCTGTCAAGAAGCACGCGCAAAGCTGGCGCAATTTCTTGAACGCAACCAGCTGAACGCAGCAACGTCAGAAGTCACTACCGCTATCTCTAGCAGTGAAGGTATTGTCAGCTACTGCCATAAACACGATGTCGATCTATTGGTTATCGGTCGCCATAAACGTACGGGCATTGCCGCATGGATCAGTGGTGCGACAGCAGATAATATCTTACCTAATGTGCCTTGCGATAGCTTTGTGGTGAGACTGGATAAGCCTGTTACAAAATAAAATCACGCCTTAGTTTTGTAAAATAAGCGCAGTGTCATTATTGACACTGCGCTTATTTATTGCTTATAAGTTTTAATACCCATTTCTTAACCTTACTTAATGATATCAATAAACGTCTGCCAGATTGGGCTTTGATGACGGGCTTTGTGCCAGACCAGCCACCATGTCCGCGACAAATCAATCCCTGCAACGTGAACTTGTACCAGCTCCCCAGTAGCCAGTTCTGTCTCAATCACGTGCTGTGATAGGCAACCAAGACCGATATCTGCACTCACCATATGCTTGATGGCTTCTGACTGGTGTATGGCCTTTACCACTTCTGCATTGGGCAAATACTTTAGCAACTGCTCATCGATAATTTGCCGTGTGCCCGACCCTGCCTCACGTACGAGTAGCGGCAACTGTGCTAACTGATTAATAGTCAGCTGATAGCAGCCCTCATCTTCGCTATAGGTAGCGACGTTCTTTAGCCATTTGCTATCGCGTTTGGCAAATATCATGAGCGTATCTGTTCGCCATTCGCGCAGCTCAATGGCTTTCATATCTATCGGTCGCGGCATCCCTTCTACCAATGCGATATCAATATTTAACTGCTCAACCTCACTTACCACCTCCTGAGTATTGGCAATATACATATCGACATTGGCATCTGGTAGCGCTTCATATAGCTTGCCAAGTAAAGATGGCAGCACGTAATTACCAATCGTGGTGCTTGCACCGATATGAATTTGCCCTGCTTGATATTGGTGATAATGTTCAAGCGTGAGCGATTGCCCCAAGATCGCCTGTGCTTGTACATAGATAGGATGGGCATTGGGATGCTGATTAAGCCTGCGACCGACGCGCTCAAACAACGGCATCTGTAATCTAGACTCAAGCTCTGTCAGTGCGCTACTGACCGCTGATTGTGATAAATGTAGCTCCTCACTGGCACGGCTGGTACTGCCAGTCTGATAAATACTGACAAAAACAGCGAGCTGCTTAAGTGTAATCTTTGGCACTGTGTGCACTGATTTTTTCATTATATTGATGATGCCTTATATCAGTTTGTTAATCTATCCTATCGAATAGGCTTGTCTCTAATCGATATTCATACTTTGGGCATAGACTATCACATTGATCGCTAACCTAAAATATCGATAGTTTATATCTTATTAATCTGTTTTTATTATAAATATAGTCAGCTTATACTGTCTACTCATAAGCTTATGCTTATTTTAATATCAGTAACAGGATATGCCCCTTATGCATACACTCGCCCAGTCTGTCAGTAGCTCGATCCGCGACTATGTGCCAAGCCAACGCCACTTGGCTGGTCTGACTGTGGTACTGATCGGTGGTTTGTTTTGCTTATGGTTAAACACGAGTTTAGATGTGTGGTCAAACGGGCGTATCGTTGGCTTATCCTCTTTAACGCTCGCGATCTTGCTTGGTATGATATTAGGCAATACCATCTATCCTAAATTTGTTGAACGTTTAAACGGCGGCGTTTGCTTTGCCAAGGGTCAGATTTTACGTCTCGCGATTATGTTTTATGGGTTTAAGCTGACTATGACGCAAGTGGCGAGCGTCGGTATGCCAGCGATTATGACCGATGCGCTCGTATTGACGTCGACCTTTATGCTGACCTATTGGTTAGGTACTAGATGGTTAAAAGTCGATAAAGAAACGGTTATTTTGATTGGCTCGGGCGCAAGTATTTGCGGTGCTGCTGCCGTCATCGCCGCAGAGCCAGTGGTCAACGCGCAAGCCCACAAAGTCACCATCGCTGTGGCAACGGTCGTGGTATTTGGTACTATCGCGATGCTGCTCTACCCTTTTTTATATCAGCTTGGTTGGTTACAGCCTTGGCTCAGTGCCGAGCAGTACGGCATGTACACGGGCTCAACCGTCCATGAGGTGGCGCAAGTCGTGGTCGCAGGGAATGCCATCAATACTGAGATTGGCGATACTGCGGTCGTGACCAAGATGATACGCGTTATGATGCTCGCGCCTTTCTTGCTCGTATTATCGTTTGCGCTAACCAAAGATCGCACCGTAGATAATGCGGCTATAGAAAATGAGGGCAGTACAAACGAGACAGCGTCATTTATGACCCGCGTCAAACAAGTCAAAGTGCCATGGTTTGCGTTTATTTTTATCGGTATTGTGTTTCTGCATACTTGGATACCAATGTCTAAAAGTATCGAGCAAAGCATGATTATGCTTGATGACATATTGCTGACGATGGCGATGTTTGCGCTAGGCCTGACTACTCATCTAAGCGCGATTAAACAAGCTGGTGTCAAACCTTTGATTTTAGGAGCGGTGATGTTTGGCTGGTTAATACTGGGCGGTGGTCTGATTAATATCGGTATTAGCTTTATATGATAAGCCGATTGATTACGCTTATTTACTTACATCAGTACCCAATACAAAAATGCCTCTAACTATCCATATAGTCAGAGGCATTTTTATATCTGTCATTTAACATCAAATGACAGACGAAAAAAAACGAACCCAAAGGTTCGCTTTTTTACATCTTTTCATCTATCTGTCTATAAAGACAAATTAGATAGCAACGATGTTATGTGCTTGTGGGCCTTTTTGGCCTTGAGTTACAGTGAACTCAACTTCTTGGCCTTCAGCCAAAGTTTTGAAACCTGAACCAGTGATTTCGCTGTAATGAGCAAAAACGTCTGCGCCAGTTTCTGGAGCGATAAAACCAAAGCCTTTAGCTTCGTTGAACCACTTAACTGTACCTTTTTGAACGTCTGACATAGTATAATCCTACTTTTAAATTTATTAATGGTCTAGTGACCGGTAACGCTTGCAAATAGCTACTGAACGATAAATATTAAAACGAAGGATTATAACTAATACTACGAGGTAATGATTTGGTGCAGAACTGCTCTTAAGCTTGGGCGTATTATAAGGGGTACATCCTAGTATCGCAAGCCTTATCTCATGTTTCGTGTAACCAGTGCGGTTTATTGAATGGATTTGGCTCAAATTGCAACCATTTTAGGCATTTGGCAAGCGGAACAAATATATCGCTACCCCACTACAAACAATGGCTACCAGCCATGCCACCCACATCATATCGGCAGACAAACGATAAAACAACATAATAGTTGACGCGGCCATCATGACCGTTGCCAAAACCTTGGCATACAGCGGCACAGCATGATTGTTTTCCCAATCACGGACGAACTTGCCGAAATACTTGTGATTGATAAGCCAAAAATGAAAGCGCTTAGAGCTACGCGCCCAGCAGCCTGCCGCTAGTAGTATAAAGGGCGCTGTCGGCATGACAGGCAGCAATATACCAATAATACCTAAAATAAAAAATACCCAGCCAAGCGTCACAAAGGTCCAGCGTATCATCGGACTTCTGGATTGATTGGTCTTGGGCCTATGATAAAACGTTTTTTTATTATGGGTCATGAAGGTCGTATCGTATTTTTAGCAAGTGAATTACAAGGAGCAATATCGATAAATACCGTTAATATCAGTCCAAATGAAGCATTCATCATGCACCACACACTATATGCAAACAAGATTACTTTTGCGTCTTTGGTTTATCTTTTGTTTCTTGTAGCACACCATACCTGCCAATCCAAATTCTTTATTAAAAAACACTAGTGTTTTATTTATTTAGTAGATATTTGTTTGATTTACATGCATAATCTGTCAAGTTTCTTAACCGTGTTTTTATGTAACATAATGTGATTATATGTTATTTATAAGTATTGTCTCTATGTCTCACCACTGAGATTTTTTGATTGCTTGGCAATGCATATCCTTTAATAGTTACTGTTTATTTCGCTATGTTTTGTGTCGGCTTTTCTTTTTATTCCTTTCTATCTACTTGTTATTGGGATTGTCATGATTCAATTTTCTACAAAAACAGCTACCCTATCTCTTGCTTTAGCAGTCACGACGCTATTCAGTGGTTGTGCGACCACCACCAGCCCAGAGGCGCGCTCAGCTTACGATCAGACGCAACAATCTTTAAAATCAAAGCCTGTCAGCATCGTCAGTGATGGATGCCTTATTAGAGTAGAGATGGGAAAAAATGATATTTTGTATGAACAATCCAATCTTAGCTCGCTTGCTATGATGGCAACCGTAGAAGAAGCGCTGAGCGAAAAGTCACTAAAAGTATCTCGTACTACAGCCCCATTTGTATGTGGTGTGCTTTCTAAAGAAGCATTGACCAACATGGATATATTAGTTACGGCTAATGCAAAAGATGAGCTTAATGTGGCTTATCCCGTACTGAGCTCTACGAATAATCTCAGTCAGGCAACCAATCAAAACTACCTAACACTATTAGAAGCGTTTTCTCAAGATAAAAGAAAAGAAATTAACAAAGCAAACGGCAAAAGTGTTGACTTGGGTTTGGATAACATTACGCTAGAGACGCTTAGGAAAATTGAAGGCACTGATAAAGTATTTGTTTCAATGGTGACGGGTAGTAAACCATCATTTGGATACTCTATGGCAATAGGTGTCACCACTGCAGTCGCGACGGGCGGTACTGGCTTTGCAACACCGCAACAAGGTCAGTTTCATCACCTTTACTTGGTCGACCTGACGACCAATACTGTTGATTGGGCTAAATCAACTGCTTTTACTGGTCAAGTGTTTAAGATGCCTGTAAACGAGCGATTGGCTTATAAAGGTATGCTTGCCCCTTTATACGCTGAGTAATTATTTTTAATGAGCTAATATTTAAAAAACCGCTCGCAGTCGTTGCTGGAGCGGTTTTTATTTAGTAGTAATTTAATTTTTTAACTGATTTCATTGCGTTTATGGAGACCATCCCAGATTCTGTGTAACTGCCATTTAGATTAAATGCCTGCTTATACGGTCATCAAACATAATCATAAAACGATTCAGAGCAGACGTCCAGTTACGAATGGGCATCGACCACTTTTTAGACGCCTGCTGGGTGGCTAAGTACACCACTTTGAATGCTGCCTGATCAGATGGGAACACCTTACGCTTATTCACTGCCGTCCGAATCACACTGTTTAGCGACTCTATCGCATTGGTGGTATAAATCACTTTTCTGATGTCTTTCGGATACTCAAAGAACACCGTTAAGCCCTCCCAGTTATTGCGCCAAGACTTGACCACGTGCGGGTAATCTTTGCCCCAAGTCTCATCAAAGTGCTCAAGATTGGCCTCTGCCATCTCAAGGGTATCAGCGCCGTAAATGGCCTTTAAATCAGCCGCTACGGCCTTTTTATCTGTCCACGGCACAAACTTCATTGAATAGCGCACCATGTGTACGATACACAGCTGAACCTGTGCCTTTGGATAGACGGTGTTAATGGCATCAGGGAAGCCCTTTAGACCGTCAACACAAGCGATTAAGATGTCTTGTACGCCACGGTTTTGAAGCTCGGTAAGAACACCTAGCCAGAACTTAGCGCCTTCATTCTCTGAGAGCCACATACCAAGCAGCTCTTTTTTACCGTTAAGGTTAACGCCTAGGGCTAAGTAAATGGCTTTGTTGATGATCTGCTTGTCTTGACGTATCTTCACGACGATGCAGTCTAGATAGACGATAGGATAAACACTGCTCAGCGGCCGGTTCTGCCAAGCAGTGATGTCCTCTAATATGTTATCGGTGACTCTTGAGACAAGAGAGCTTGAGATGTCGACATCGTAGAGCTCTTTAATGCTCTCTACGATCTCAGTGGTGGTTTGACCCTTGGCGTAAAGGAATATGATTTTATCATCGAGACCTGAGATACGGGTTTGATGCTTACTAACGAGTACAGGCTCAAAGCTGCTATCACGGTCTCTTGGGGTAGAGATTTCAAGATCGCCTGTATCACTGCGGACGGTCTTTTTAGTGTGTCCGTTGCGCTTGTTTGGTTTATCTGCTTTCTCATGCTTGGGGTAACCGAGGTGGTCTTCCATCTCGGCTTCAAGTGCGGTGTCGATAAAAGATTGCATGAGCTGCCTCTGAAAGTCTTTGATGTCATCGAAGCTGTTCATGCTACCAGCCATTTGCTCGGCCAGTTTTTTAATGTCAGATTGAGTCGTCATTGCTTATTCTCCTGTTAGTGGATTATAAGCAGTTACACAAAGTTTGGGAAAGGCTCCGTTTATGCTCACCCCTCATATCTTTCTAATTTGGCAGTCCGATTCACATATTTCAAAATCCAGTTTATAGCGCCCCCTCAATATCTCTATTCCCTTTCTTCTGAGCATGGCATCATCTGTCGGCGAGATAATGACTTTAGTAATGCTTTTTAAATCTATATGAACGGGTATATACGGAATAATCACACCTGATTTCGACCGAAATTCAATCGACTTATCATGCTTATTGATGACCGTCAGTATCAGTCTTTTTTCTTTTTCATCAGAAAATTCTGGATTCTTTATCAGTGCAAACTCAGTCAACGCTTCGAGTATCGATGAAAATAATAAATCAGCCGTCGCACTATATCTATATTCTGCACTGGTTTTTCTGACAGCGCTATGCTCTCTGATACTTCTTACATTATTGACCAATGCCTGTTTCCTACTTAAAAAAACCTCTCTTAGTTTATGCTTATCAAAATACTTTTTTATGCTATTGGAGTAACTATAAATGATACTGTCAAATCGATGATGCGCTTGTGAGTGCCTATTAAATTTATTGAATTTAAAGCTATCTGACAGTAGGTGCTCATCAAACTCTATGCAGATACCGTCATTGTGCTCGCAATAAGAGGTCCATTGCCTCAGATAGTCTTTGTTATGAGTGAAAGATGCGACATAAAACTGCTGGCTGAGTACCACCAGCATCTCTAAGAGATAGTTAGTGAGCGATATTTCACTATCAGGACTTCGCTCATAGTGATCGTCAAATATATCCTGTAGTTTTTCGATGATTTTTTGATAGTCTTGTGACATAGAGGGAAATAACTTTTCGTCTTTTAGATTGTTTCTGACGTAATCGATGCCTTTTTTCATTTCTTGATAATCATTCAAAAAGAAAATATTGGTCGCCCATATGCTTGAGTCATTGACTATACCCAAAAATCCAGCAGTACTCGTATAGTGGTAGACTTTGCTCATAACTTAACTCATTAGGTGGCACGTAAAAATAAGAAAGCACTTCCATTTATAACATTAGGAACAAACAACTCTTACTGTTATATTCGACTTTTGTTTATTTATAATATCTTTTCTTATTTAAATTTTTAATCATTTATTAAATGCATAGAATATATCAGATGCATAAAACGTACCAACTTGTGATCCAATCCAACACCTTGCATTACCGCTCATAGGTCGTCTATGATGACACAGTAGCTATCGATAATAGCCGTTAGCAGTACCGATCAAAAATAGTAGTACTGCTTAAAAATAATGTAATACCAATACATCTTGTCGGGGTGCTTTGATTTAACGCTGTAGACACAGCCCACATCATCGCTGAGACACACCCGTGAACCTGAAGCAGTTAGCACTGACGTAGGAAACAAGCATGACACGTTTTAATGCATCTCTTAGTGATGTGTGCTCGTAATAGCATATCTAATTTTGAGACTTTGCCTTCCTTGTTTTACCTTAACAGCATCAGTCTGATTGTTTTCTATCATTAACAAGGAAACAACCATGCAGTCGACCACCAAACTTACCCTTACTCTCGAATGGTTCTTGAACCCTGATCATCTGCCTTTTATCGCAGGTGTGACCACGGGCGCATATGTGCAAGCAGGGCTAGATATCACTATCATCGAGCCAGATGACCACTATGATGGCTTTGCTGAATTGCAGAATCAAAGCATCGATCTACATGTGAATGAGCCGATTCATCTGTTTGAGCATTACGCGCCTAATCTACGCGCATTAGGCTGCTTTTTTGAGACCGATGGTGGCATATTGATGCAGCAGTCGAGCATGGATAAGCTAAAAAACAATCAACCGATTCGCATCTGTACCCCGGCCGCTGAGGAAAAAACCAATCGCATCGGCTTTGAGATATTGGCGCGTTATGCCAAGAAAAATGGCTTTACTATCAGCCGTGATAATGTGACTTTTGTGCAAAAAGACTTTTATCATATAAAAAACCTGCAAGAAGACCCAAGCCTCGATGGCGCATGGCTATGCTTTTATAATTTTGAGGGCGTTGAAGCGACTCATGAAGGATTGGACTTTACATTTATCGATCAGCATCTGTCACCTTATCCTAACTTCTCGGCGTTAGAAATTCTCACGACGGATGAGATCTATAGCGCAAAAAAGGACGCGATAGATACCTTTATCCAAGTGACCAACCAGATGACGGAGCTGTGTAAAAATGATCCAGAGACTGCCCACCATATGTATTACAACTATAGTAAGACCGAAGCGGATACGCTGATGGATGCGATCATTGATAATACGCTGGGTAGGTTGATCACGCCGATCACGCCTGATGCAAATAAGTGGCAAGAGCTGCGCGAGATGCTAGCAGAGATCGATATCGTGACGTTGACTGATGAGCAATATCAATCGCTATGGGCGCTGTAGGTATTCTAGAAGTTAAGATATTTTGAATAACAAAAGACCGCTACAGTCATGGCTGAAGCGGTTTTTTGGTTTTTAGTCAATAGGTTGATACTATTTTATGAACAATAAGCAATCGGAATACTTTCTAACTGAATTACGGTAAATATTCTATAGAAGATACTCATTACGTTCTTCAACCCCACTCTCAACTTCGAAAGTGATTGAAAAAAGAAGAGCACCTCACTAATCTATTGTTTTCGACCAAGAATACAATGGAGTTGTGAGATGCCCATAGACGAATTTATCATCAATATCTATTTA
>NZ_CAJHAR010000047.1 GCF_904846415.1 Psychrobacter piscatorii
TGTCATCGAAGCTTTTCATGCTGTTGGCCATTTGCTCAGCCAGTTTCTTGATGTCAGATTGGTTAGTCATTGCTTATTCTCCTGTTAGTGGATTATAAGCAGTTACACAAAGTTTGGGAAACTCTCCTTTATTCTGGGTATACTAATAGAAGCGTATTCAGAATAGATTTTGCACTTTAATCCATTTTTTGTTCAAAGGAGTATTACTATGAGCAACGACATGAACGATAAAAAATGCCCTTACGATATGACGCCGTTGACCATGAGTAATGGCGCGCCAGTGGTTGATAATGAAAATAGCAAAACCGCTGGTAAACGCGGTCCTCTACTTGCAGAGGACTTATGGCTTAACGAAAAGCTCGCTGATTTTAACCGAGAGGTTATCCCTGAGCGCCGTATGCACGCCAAAGGTTCGGGCGCGTTTGGTACTTTCACTGTCACCAATGACATTACTCAATATACGCGTGCTGATATTTTTAGCGAAGTGGGTAAGCAAACGGAGATGTTTGCGCGCTTTAGTACGGTGGCAGGTGAGCGCGGCGCTGCTGATGCTGAGCGTGATATTCGCGGTTTTGCCCTAAAATTCTATACCGAGCAAGGCATTTGGGATTTGGTCGGTAATAATACGCCGGTATTTTTCGTTCGTGACCCGCGCAAATTTCCAGATTTAAACAAAGCGGTCAAGCGTGACCCACGTACCAATATGCGTTCGGCAACCAATAACTGGGACTTTTGGACGTTATTGCCCGAATCTTTGCACCAAGTCACCATTACCATGAGCGACCGAGGTATCCCAGCCTCTTATAGACATATGCATGGCTTTGGCTCGCATACGTATAGCTTTATCAATAGCGACAATGAGCGTTTTTGGGTCAAATTTCATTTCCGTACTCAGCAAGGTATCAAAAACTTAACCGATGCCGAAGCCGCTGAAATCATCGCCTCGAATCGTGAAAGCCATCAAGAAGATTTGCTCAGTGCCATCGACAATGGCGATTTTCCAAAGTGGAAAATGTACGTGCAAATCATGCCAGAAACCGATGCCGATAAAGTGCCTTATCATCCGTTTGATTTGACCAAGGTATGGCCAAAAGGGGATTATCCGCTGATTGAAGTTGGCGAGATTGAGCTTAATAAAAACTCAGACAATTATTTCTTAGACGTCGAGCAGGCGGCTTTTGCGCCGAACAATCTTGTGACTGGCATCAGTGCCTCACCAGACCGTATGCTACAAGCGCGTCTCTTTAGCTACGCCGATGCTCAGCGTTATCGCGTTGGTGTCAACCACAAGCAGATCCCAGTCAATAAACCTCGTTGTCCGGTGACCAGTAACCACCGCGACGGTCAAATGCGTATCGATGATAACTACGGTGGCCGTCCACACTATACGCCAAACAGCTTTGAGCAGTGGCAAGACCAGCCGCAGTACGCTGAGCCAGCGTTAAAGATTGATGGTTACGCGGAGCACTACGATTTCCGTGAAGACGATAGTGATTATTTTAGCCAGCCACGCGCACTGTTTAACCTAATGAACGATGAGCAAAAGCAAGTGTTGTTTGATAATACCGCTCGCGCGATGGGTGATGCGCTTGATTTTATTAAATATCGTCATATTCGCAACTGTAACTGGTGTGATCCAGCTTACGGTACAGGCGTTGCCAAAGCCCTTGGCATGAGCGTTGAAGACGCTATGGCAGCACGTGAGAATGATCCTGCTCGTCATTTACCTAGCTGTCTGTAGTTATTAAATCCAGTTAGTAAAAATAGCGGTGGCGTTCTAAAAGGTATACCCCAAGGGAACTAGTTGTTTTGCCCTCTAAACCTATTAACAGACTACCTAAAACAGACCACTATAAGAGAACCACTTATAACAGACTGTTCTAGGTGGTCAGTTTTTCTCGCTATCTTGAGAAGTCATAGTCTGCTTCACTTCCATCTAAATATTCGCGTATAGGACGTTTCTTACTAAATTTGGAAGCGTCTTTTTTGATCTCACCAACTATAAAATCACTATAGGCTGACCAGCTCTTTCCAGCATCGCCCTTAGCAAGACTGCTATATATGCTTATAAACTCTCTATGACGACTGATACGCCACAGCTGCTTGTCAGATAGTCCGTCAATGGTAAACATATCACCGTTATTAGCGTCACGCAGTTTGATTGTTTTATCAGCTTTAGACTTAGACTTTTCATGCACAGTAAACGTAAAACCTATGATTTTGCGACCTTGCTTTACATTCTCATATTTAACTTTAATATTGGTCTTTTCATTAATCTCATTAACAGCTAAATCAAGAACACGTTTTTTGAAATCTCCCATGTTTTTATATTCATTGACACTGATTCCTAGCTGACCTCTCAATATTTCATAATCAAATATATCTGTCTGTCTAGCACTTAACCATTTTACGATCAGCTCATACAAACGCACAGAGTAGATGCTATTGAGCGTTGCGATGAACTCTAGGTCATATTGTGTAAAGTGTGAGCTTAAGCGAGTAATTTCATTAACAACGGCAACAGTAAAAATAACTTCAATACGTCCCTCGCTTTTAACATATCTGACTTGCTGAACCCAGTTTGTCTCAATTTTGCTACCAGTATCATCCAAAAACGTAAAATAACGTGCCCTTAAGCCTTTTCCAGCTTGGGCTAGTATCTTGTAGGCAGTATCAATTTGTACATCAAAAGCTTCAGCGTATCGTTTTGCACTTATAGACAGCGGCTTATTGATCTCTAACCCTTGTTCTGTCTCTCTTGCATCAACAATAGCTAGCTGTATTAGACACATCTCCGTTAAAGATAAACTTTGAAAGGCTGTGACAATTCGGTTTGATTTCACGACTAAGTCTTGCACACCATCTTTTTTCTTTCTCTTTTCGTTCATTAGCTTTCCCTGCATCTAGTTGATAGATTTATATTAATTGACAATTATATTAATAGTCAATTAATAGTCAATTAATATAATGTCTATTAGTGCGGTATAAACGTCCACTTATAACGGTATAAACGTCCACTTATAACGGTATAAACGTCCACTTATAACGGTATAAACGTCCACTTATGAGGGTCACATCCATTTACCAGTAAGGTCTGTAGCGGACTTAAAAGCTATTAAAAGCATTAAAAACATTAAAAGCCTTTTTGGTTGTTGATAACTGATTAAAAATCAAAAGCAATTAAGGCATAGTTAGATTAGTATAGAAACATCCTTAAAAAGGATTAGTATCTGAGTTTGATCGGTTTTGAGTACTACTACCAAATGGATTGCTACCATTGTTAATAGCTGGTTGCTGACTACGACGTGGTGTTGCAGCTGGTGTTACTTTTGGCATCGGTCGTCCACCAACAATACGGCAATACTTAATATTTCTTCTGCTATCACTGTCATCACAGTTGTTGGTATCAACGAGCATATATGCCTCACCATTTACAAATTTGGTGTTTGCATGAGTCAATGCATTGTCATAACGCATTTTCATCGTTTGTAGATCGTTCTGGCTTTGAGCTTTGATCTGCTCCAGTTGCTGTATTTCAGCTTGTAGGGTTCTAACATCATCATCATTAGGCTTTACAACTAAATACACGAGCAAAAGCATCACAGCACAAATTATAGTGATCGGTATAGCAATAATAGCAATACGCCAACCTATTTTCTTTAAATCCTCATTAAGTTTAGTGCTTGCTAGTTTTGCCTGTGTTCCGGCCGTCGCCATATCTTCTGTTGCAAGTGACATTTTTACTTTTACTTGCTCTGATAACTCGTTAAATTCCGCGTTTTCAAATTTTGACGCGATCTCATGTTCAATATGTCCAATGAGCGCATGGTCTATATTCCGACTTGTCGCATGATGTACGGCAGTTCCACATATATTTTCAAGCGTCTTTAAGTTTTCGCTTGAATAGAAATGTTTAGCCGTTTTCACAGCACGATCTAGCACTGGCTGAACTTCTTGCACATAAGCGACTAGTTCACGAATGGTTTCCAGCAGTTTCTCATTTTCGTCTGATTGCCCTTTGTTTTCTTGTGCTTGCTGCTCGGCGGTTTCAAGTAGCGCTAGTAGTCGTTCTTCAAACTCATTCATAATTACATCCTAAATCGTGGACTAGGTGACGGTGGATCAGGGTCAGGCGTTGATTGTCTAGACTCTGATGCTATGGTGGTACTTTTTTTGGCTTCCTGTGCTGCGTCATGTTTGGCTCTTAGTCGTTCAAGCGTTGATTGTGAGGCAGATATACTAGAGCGATGCTCTTGTGGTGCTGATTCGTCTTTTAAAGCGTTCTGTGCGTCACGTTTGGCTCTTAGCCGTTCAAGCATTGATTGCGAAGCAGATCTACTAGAGTGGCACTCTTTTGGCGCTGATTCGTCTTGTAGAGCATCCTGTGTGTCACGATTAGGCTTAGATTTGGGTTTAGGTGGATCAAACGGCGTGGGTGTGGCTTTGCCTTCTAAAATAACTTGGTCAGCAGGGTCATTGATACGTTGGTTTTCTGCTATAGCTGCATTCCTTACAAGCTCGTTACGCTCTGCAATCATGGCGTTAATCTCACCTCTGATAGTAGCGGGCGTCTCGTCTATCTCGTAAACCTCGCCTTGTTTCTCTGCTTGCGCCGCTTTCTTTAGCTCATCCTCATATTTATCACGTTCTAGCTTGGTTGCAACGCTACCCATCTTGATTTGTGGCTCAATGTTTTTGCCCTGCGCGGCATAGCTGCGGCTATCGACTAGTTTATGGTCATGCTCGGCTAGCTTATCGTTTGCCGTCTGCTCCCAAATTTTTCGAACCTCTTTGATTTCCTCGCTGACGCGCTCTAGTCCAAGCGAACGCCGCTTATTATCTGATAGCTCAATGGTCGCCTTATCTTTCAATACGATCTCAAAATTATCATCAAGTTCTGCGGTGCGCGTGGTGAACAGGATATGAGCATGGAAGTTACGCGGGTCTGCGCCCCGATCAATCTCTTTTTGTGTGGGTTGGTGAATGGCGCAATCGGCAATCGTGCCGTAACGGTCTGCTAAGGTTTGGGCGAATTGGTGCGCCAGCTCTTTTCGGTCTTGCTCGCTTAACTCATACGGTAGATTAACTAGCCATTCGCGAGCCACACGCGCATCTTTTCTTTTCTCGGCAGCCTCCGCTTTATTCCAAAGATCGCCCCGATCAACAGTAGCCTTAGCATCTGCCAATGCTGACGGCAAAATAATATCCGCACTCATCACGCCATGCTTTTTTGAGTAGTCGTGGGTCTTGCCATATCGCTTATCCTCAAGCTCAACACCAGCGCGATAACTCGCACTGGCAACGGCACTTTGCCCACTGCTTCGTGATATTGATTTGGTCGATGCGATAAAAATAGCCATTTTTAAAAGCTCTATCTGTTGGATTTTAGCACTACGTCTTTTCGTAGTGCTGGGGGTGTGGGGGCTTACCCCTGCCGATGTTTTGATTTTATAAATGTGTGACCGTCAGGGATAAACATTTGTAAAGTCGAAAACTCGCACTTAGTCAGTGGGACGCAACCATCCGTCAATTAACTATATCATAAACTGTTGTTAGGTACTGGCGAAGTTGATATAGTTGGAAAGACTATAGTTTTGATATTTTAGGGAAAGGATATGAGCTTGCTTGGTGGTAATGACTTAAAAGAACAGCAGAAGATCAACGAGCTTGAGCGCAAGATAAATAGAGAAAAGCAGAAGTTAGATAAAAAGCTAACACGGCAAAAAATTCTACTGGGTGCTTTTCTTGTAGATGCTTTAGAGAAGGATTCAGTAGACGGTTTAAGGGAATATACAGCCGATAATCTGTTGGATTTTTTGGCTAGACAAGGGGATAAGGATCTGATGGCAGACTTAGTAAAGGGTCTTGAAAAAATTAAGACCTAGAGCAACTAAGATTTTGAAATAGATAGAGATGGTGTTCAATGAATAACAGACACCCCTTCTGTACTAAATGCAAATGCTTTATTGCTAAAATTACCAAGCATGACTGCTTCAATTACAGGTTTAACTGTTTCATCTATTCCTTCAACTTCAATAATGAAATTAGCACCTGAACCACCTTTAGACTCTTCTTTTTCAACGATATAATTGAGCGTGCCCATGGCTGGCAGCTCAAGTGGCGTGTTTAAATAAGATTTAATTAAAGTTCCGCCGGTATCGTAATAATCAATTTTATTAACATACAGTGATTTTTTTAAGGTGGTATTACGGACGCTTAAAGTCGCTGATAATAAGACTTTACGGTTTTCTTTATCGATGTAAATATCAGAATAAATCGGCACATAAAAAGTTTCTTTATAGCTAAGCCGACTGTGATTCACTTCTGACGTTACTTCCAATTCTTTAATCGGATCCTGCTTATTTTCTGAAAACGCCACATTGGGATCTGTTGTGGAAGAGTTACAACCTGATAACAGGGCTATCATGGTTGCTAATAGGATAGAGACTTGAAGTTTAGCCATAACATTCCTCTTTACCACATTATTTGATACTACAACCTAAACAAGTTTTTAATATCTTGAGAGTCAATTTTTGACAACAAGTATCACTATATTAATAATACATACTATTTAACTTTTATCCCCACACTTCGTAAGAATTGGTTAATGTGTTTGTTAGCGCCATAAATTATTAGGACGTCTTTAGGTTGTAGTACTTGCTCGGGCGTCGCTAATCCTTGAATACTAGGTTTTTTCTGTGTACGCCCAAAGCTGTCTTCATAAGACTCATAGCGCAGGGTGCTAAGCAATCGAATATTAAATTTTTGCTCCAACTGTAAGTCATCTACCGTTTGACCAACTAAGGTACTTGGAATCTTAATCTCTACCATACTAAAGTTATCGCTTAATTCAAACGAGTCCACAAAGTAACGTAGGGACAGTCTTTTTGCCCAGCGTTTAGCGGCCTCTTTTTCAGGGTGAATGAGGTCATCGACACCGATGGCTTGTAGTACTTTTTCGTGTAGCGGATTAATACTACGGCTGATTAAACGTTTTGCTTTTAAAGTTTTGAATAGCGCCGTTGCCATGACATTTTCACCTTGATCTTCCCCAATGGCGACGACGACGATATCAGCATTGCTGATAGGTAAGCTTTTAACGGTATGTTCATCAGTGGCATTCATACATATTGTATGGGAGATTACTTCTTTATATGCTTCGACTTTTTGCATACTACTGTCAATGGCAATCACCTCATGACCCTGACGGGTTAATGCCATGGCTAGAGAGGAGCCAAAATTTCCTAACCCTACGATAATATACTTCATGCCCTTCTACCTTTTAATCGTTTTTTAACATCTCAATAGCCAGCTTCAGATAGCTTATTTGCAACAAATTAGTTAATGGTAATCTCTTCTGTCGGATAACGATAGTTACCTTGGCGACTATTCTTGAGCAACGCAATAAAGATAGTCAGCATACTGACGCGTCCAACAAACATAATGACTGAAACCACCACTTTACTAAAATCCGATAGATCCGAGGTTAAATTTAAGCTCAACCCTACCGTACTATAAGCTGAAAAACACTCAAACACTACTTTGATCAAATCAAGGTCAGGTTGGTCATAACTGATAAGTGTTACGCCTATCCCAATGACCAACAATGACAACCACATAATGGAAAACGCGCGCCGAACAGAAATCTCAGCAATTTGTCTTTTGAATACCTCTATCTTGGTCTGACCACGTGCCAGGCTCAAGGTATTTAACAGGGCAATAGCGAAAGTGCTGGTTTTGATACCACCACCCGTTGAGTTAGGCGAAGCACCAATCCACATCAAAAATATCGTCAACATAATAGTCGGAAATGCCAGTTCACCCATATCAACCACATTGAATCCTGCAGTTCGAGGAGTAGCAGCAGTAAAAAATCCTGTTATTAGCTTACCAAGGAAGCTGGTATGGTCAGCGAGCACATTGTGATATTCAAAAATTACCACACAGATGAGACCGATAAGTAATAATGCGCCTGTTGTAATTAAAGTAATACGACTATTGATATTGAGCAACCAAGGTTGGTAGGCGCAGCGTTGGTCATTGCGGCGATATATCAGCCGCTCAGCACGGTAACGCAAATAACGCAGCACATTAACTACAATAACGAAGCCCATACCGCCAAAAATGAAGGTAGTGGCAATAATCAACTGTAGTGGGTAGTTAAAGCGCAGGGAGTCATCGTACAGCCCTGCACTAAAAGTAGAGAACCCCGCATTACAGAACGCAGATACGGCGTGAAAAACAGAAAAAAACAGTCGCTCAGTCCAGTCCATATTTGGCATGTCATAAATACTAATATAAATGAGTGCCGCCGCTACCGCCTCAACGGCGAATGTCACGTATAAAATAGACTTAAGAGTCGATACCACATTACCCATACCACGCATATAAGACATCTCGCTGATACTTGCTTGGGTCTCATAACTGACGCCGCCCTTAAAGAAATAACTAAAGTAAGTCACAAACGTCAAAATACCCAAGCCACCGATTTGAATCAGTCCCATGATAATGACTTGCCCAAACGTCGTGAAGTAAGTCGCTGTGTCTACCACGATAAGCCCAGTCACACAAACGGCACTAGTCGCCGTAAAAAGCGCATCGACAAAGGACAACGGCTGCGTTGTTGCATTGGGCATCATCAGTAATAACGCACCAACCAAAACCACCGATAAAAAGCTTAAGATAAAAAACTGGGCAGGGTTTAGAAAAGTGCGATTAAGATTAAAATCGTGATCAGAGAGCTCACGAACAAAGGTAACGAACACTGCAATTTTTAACGCGACAAAACCATCAACAGCCGCTGACAACCCTAAACGCACTAAATCAGTGAAATGTGCTGCCAATAGTATGATAATCGCGATACTGGTAATCGCATCAAAAACAACTACTTTATTAAAAGTTAGTGGCTTTTTGGTGTAGAGATAACGACCAGCAGTTACTACAAAACTTAGAAAAATAATGACAAGATAAATAATATGAAAGACTTGTTGTAGCCATGCCGGTAGTGTAAAACCACTATCTAATAAGGCTATAATGACCCCAACAACACTAATGAAAATAGTAAAATTATTTAGCAATCGATAACGCGTGGCTGCATTCATAGACTTAATTCATCATAAAAGTAACCGCGACAATTGTACTCTTCTTTCCTACTATTACCAAAAAGCAGTTAGGTTTTAAGTCAAAAGACGACTACAAGGTACGATGAACGTTTATATTGGTATTTTTTGAACGTGATTTTTTAGTTTATTGCCATTAAGAATAGCTCATACCCTAGCAGAACCACTCAATCATTGACTATTAGCAGCTAATAGACCATATAAAACAGACTGTTGTAAGCGAACCACTTATAACAGTCTGTCCTAGGTTGTCAGTTTCTCTCGCTATTTTGAGAAATCGTATTCCTCTTCATTCCCATCTAAATACTCACGTATAGGGCGTTTTTTACTGAATTTAGAAGCATCCTTCTTGATCTCACCGACTATAAAGTCGCTGTATGCTGACCAGCTCTTCCCAGCATCGCCTTTAGCAAGACCGCTATATGTACTTATAAACTCTTTATGCCGACTGATACGCCACAGCTGCTTGTCAGACAATCCATCTATAGTGAACATATCACCGTTATCAACATCGCGAGCCTCAGCTACCTGTTTAGCCTTAGGTTTCGATTTCTCACGAACTACAAATTTGAAGCCTACTATCGTAGTACTCTTTTTTTCTTGGGTATAACTAACTTTTATATCTGTCTTTTCGTTAATTTCTTTTATAGACGACTCTAAAACACGACGTTTGAAGTCACTCATGCGTTTGTAGTCATTAACTCCTAGACCAAGCTGCTCTCTGAAAGTCTCTAATTCAAATAACGGGGTTTTACGAGCTTCACGCCACTGTATGAGAAGCTCGTAAAGTCTTACAGCATATAAGCTCTTTAATTGTGCCGTTTGTTCTAGAGTATATTTTGTAAAGAACTGCTCAATTCCGTGAATACGCGTGATCTCATTAACAACAGCAGGGGTAAATATTACCTCTATCGCTCCCTCACCATCAATATATGTAGCTTGACTGATCCAACGTGATTTTACTTTAAGATCACGTTCGTCCATGAAGGTGAAGCGACGCTCGAACAAGTTAGCTTCTGCATCTATAAGTGCCTCATAAGCAGTTTGCTTAGAAACCTCAAAAACTTCAGCGTATCTCATGGCGTTTATTCTTAATGGGGTCTCAGAGCTAAGACCCTTGTTTTGCTCTCTACTATCAATAATAGCTAACTGTATCAGTCTAATTTCAGCAAGTGATAAATTCTGAATCGCTGTATTAAGGCGATTTGATTTTACTACCAATTCGGTTTTATTATTTTCCATAGTTAATACCATTAAAAGTTTATAACGACATGATATTATCATGACTCTTTATAGTCAAATTATTATCTGTCGTCATATGGGTAGGAATTTGTCGTCATATGGGTAGGAATTTGTCGTCATATGGGTAGGAATTTGTCGTCATATGGGTAGGAATTTGTCGTCATAGCTCCTCTACAGACCTTTAACTGTAGGGTCTGTAGCTAACTTAAAAGCATTTAAAAGCATTTAAAAGCATTAAAAGCATTTTTGGTTGTGGATAAGCTTAAAAAACAAAGGGCTATTTTTAATGGTTAATTTAGGAAGTAAGTTACTTAAATTTGCATAGCTTTGATTTGCTATAGAACGAACTCTTCTCATCTTCAAAACAGTCTTTGGGATCAATCCTCGCATAGTGACCATCTTGTCCACTTATTTTGACAATGTTATGAGCCACACCAGCCTTTTCCAGATATTGATAATCATCTTGACGTTTTGCTATCTCGCTTTTGCTAGGAATAAACAGCCAAGCTGCTCCAGAGGCTAATGCTAATACCACAACAACCATAACGACCAAAGTTAGTATTAATTGACGGCCAAACTCTCGCTTAACGTTATCCAGCATCTGCTTGGAGGCATCTACATTTAGCTCAGCTATCTTGTCTTTAGTATCGTCAAGGTTACTAGCAACACTGGTAACAGAGGTCTGTATTTTCCCTAAATCTCTATTAAGCAGCTTTGTTGTTTTTAAGAACGTATCACTCGCATCAGTGATGTGCTTAGTGAAGCCTTCATCAATACGCTTGTGATAGTTGTCTTCATTGTTTTTAAAGACGGTTGCAATCTCTTTGTTAATAGCTTCAACAAATTCAGTTTGCAGTAAGGTTTCTTTGTTTTGATAGGTTTTTAACAGTGAAGTCAGTGCTTTTGCCCAATTAGCAATATCTTGCGCTTGTTTGTAGTGCGCATGATGTAAGTTTGAGCTGTCAATCAGCTGCTTATCTATTTTTTTGGTGTAGGTCTCAAGTGCAAGCAATAGGTCTTCTAGTCGGATAGAGAGGTCTTTTTCTGGCATGGATCGTTCCTAGTCGCTAGTTATGATGCTGTTTGGCCTCTAAATGGCGCTGTGGGCGTTTTTAGGGTGGTTTATATGCTTATGGGTACCCTAGCATCAAAATGGCGCTGTGGGATGCCTGAGAAGCATCTGAGGTGATTCTATGCGACCGTCAGTGTCGTTTAGTATTGCTTGTGAGCTTAAAAGCCAAGACTCATGCCTCGGCTGCGGTTGATATCACGGCTATAACCGGTGATTTCAGTGGATACCGTTCGTATTTGGCGCTGGTGTTCGGGGCTGAGGGCGCTTTGTTGTCGATCTTTGATGTCATCAAAGACGCGCTCTAAGGTTTTGGTGTGGGTTTTTCTTGTCGATAGGTCGCTTATAGACTTGATGTGATCAAGCAGCTGCTGGCTGTGGCCGATAATGTGGCTGCCAATTTCATGCTGTTCACGGTCTGCAAGCTGTTTTTGGTGGTCAGTGGTACTCGGCTCACTGCGGTAGCGCTGCCATGCGCTCATTTGCTGATCAAGATGCAGGAGGATGTTTAAGTGTTGGCCAAAGTCGCTTTTTTGGTCGATGATTTTTAGAAGCTGGTGCTGATCCGATAGCCCTTGATGCGAGATATGATCGTGTTGCGCCTTAAAGTCGGCTTCTTCTTCTGCTCTTTTGGCGCGTTGCTGCTCAAGCTTTGCTTGACGCGCTTCTTCTTGCGCTAATAGGCGCTCACGCTCTTTTTTGTCCGCCATATCTTGCTGCTGCTGAGCAATACGCTCTTTTTCAAGCGCCTCAGCGGCATCGATTGCAATCTGGCGCTGAATACGTACCTGTTTGACGCGCTCAACCACTGATTCAGCTTGCTCTAGCTCGTCATTGCTCACGTTACTGGGTTTATATTCAGGCGTAGGCGCTGCTGGGACGATAAATAACTGTTTTTCGCGCAGATCGGCAAGTTCGCGTGTCCGTACGAGACGATTGCGCTCATTGATCATCAGGTTAATCTTACCCCTAGTCGTCACTGGGGCGATGCCGTTAAATACCTCGCCTTTTTCCTCTGCTGCCGCTTTTGCGGTCTCGTATGCGTCACGCTCTAGTTTTGTCGCCACCGAACCCATTTTAAGCTGCGGCTCAATATCTTTGCCTTGATCACTATAGCTGCGCGAATCAATCAGCTCATGGTCATGCTCGGCCAGTTTCTCATTAGCGATCTGTTCCCATAGTTGCCGTACTTCTTTGATTTCAACATTGACGCGCTCCATGCCAAGCTCACGCCGCTTATTATCGGACAGCTCAATGGTCGCCTTATCGGTCAATACAATCTCGTTATTATCGTCAAGCTTAGCGGTACGCGTGGTAAACATGATATGGGCGTGGAAGTTACGAGGGTCTGCCCCTCGCTCAATCTCTCTTTGCGTCGGCTTGTGAATGGCGCAATCGGCAATCGTACCGTAACGATCCGCAAGCGTTTGGGCGAACTGGTGCGCGATGGATTTTCGGTCTTCTGCGCTTAACTCATGCGGCAGATTGACCAGCCATTCGCGAGCCACACGCGCATCTTTACGCTTCTCGGCAGCCTCTGCCTTATTCCATAAATCGCTGCGTGAAATATCAGTATAAGCAGAAGCCAATGCTGTCGGTAAAATGATATCGGCACTCATAACGCCTGATCGTTTAGAGTAATCATGGGTTTTACCGTATCGCTTATCGTCAAGCTCAACACCAGCGCGATAGCTCGCAGAAGCAACGGCACTTTGTCCGTTACTGCGAGATATTGATTTGGTCGATGCGATAAAAATAGCCATTTCTACAAGCTCTGTTTTCAGGTTTTTAACATTGCGTCTTTTTGCAATGTTGGGGGTGTGGGGGCTTGCCCCTGCCGATGTTTTGATTTTATAAATGGTTGACCGATAGGGATAAACATTTGTAAAGTCGAAAACTCGCACTTAGTCAGTGGGACGCAACCATCCGTCAATTAACTATATCATAAACTGTTGTTAGGTACTGGTGAACTTGTTATAGTCAATAAGTAAAAAATTTAATAGTTTAGGAGGATGTTGTGAGCTTACTTGGTGGTAATGATTTGAAAGAGCAGCAGAAGATCAATGAGCTTGAGCTTAAAATAAATAGAGAGAGGCAAAAGTTAGATAAGAAGCTGACACGGCAGAAAATACTACTGGGTGCTTTCTTGATAGAAACTTTAGAAAAGAACGAAATTGAAGGCTTACGTGTTTATGTTTCTAATAATTTAAACAGATTTTTAACTAGAGGAAGTGACAGAGATTTAATGTCTGATTTTATAGAAAAACTAAAAAATATTACTAATGAAGGAGATGAAGGTATGGATGATGATACATTAGTTGCCAATATTGCAGATACGGGCTTCCCTATTGATGAAGACAATATGTTTGTAGAAGATTAAGATTTTTTCTATAGCATAATGATAAATTCGTATATGGGCATCTCGTGACTCCGTTGTATTCTTGGTCGAAAACAATAGATTAGTGAGATGCTCTTCCATTTCTGCTTCTAGGGCAGTGTCGATGAAGGACTGCATGAGCTGCTTTTGAAAGTCTTTGATGTCATCGAAGCTTTTCATGCTGTTGGCCATTTGCTCAGCCAGTTTCTTGATG
>NZ_CAJHAR010000048.1 GCF_904846415.1 Psychrobacter piscatorii
AACCAAACGAGGATTCAAAAGGGCTTGAGCTATAAATCGCCAAGACAGGTGTGGTTTGATTATTATCGTCAAGCGGCGTAACTAAAATCTCCCAAGTTTAACTGTACGGATTTGACGGCAGGGGTCACACCTTTAGCGTTAAAAGCGTCTGCACTACGAGTAATGGCTAACATATCTAAGTAGGTTTGGGTGATACTAGCGATATGCTCTGGACTGAACTCACAGTTTTTATCACCAAGATTTTTGCGTAGCTTTTGATACATTTGGCTGGCATCAATCAGCTGCACTTTGCCTTGACGTTGTGCTGGCTTGTTATTGCTGACTAGCCAGATATAGGTCGTGATACCAGTGTTATAAAACAGGTTGTTAGGCATCTGAATGATGGCATCGAGATAATCATTTTCGATGAGATAGCGCCTCGTGTTACTTTCACCTGAGCCTGCATCCCCTGTGAATAAGCTTGAGCCATTATGTACTGACGCAATGCGCGACCCTTGTGAGCCGTTCGCGGTCGATTTCATCTTATCGACCATTTCCATCATAAATAATAGCTGACCATCGCTTGATCGTGGGGTGGCATCTGCGGTCTCAATCTCACCCCAGTAATTAGGTAGCTCCACTAAAAAGCGCGTGTCAGTAGTGTCTTTACCATCAGTGATGTTTTTCTTCTCACTGGCCCAGCTTTTGCCATAAGGCGGATTGGACAGCATAAAGTCAAACTGCGTTCCTGCAAAAGTATTGGTCTCTAGTGTTGACCCTACCTTGATATTTTCAGGATTGTTACCCCTAATCATCATATCTGACTTACAGATAGCGTAAGTCTCATCGTTTATTTCTTTACCGTATAAATAAATACTGCGCTTAAAGCCTTCGCTTGGGTATTTTTCAAGGATAAAGTTTTCGGACTCAGTCAGCATACCGCCACTACCACAAGCTGGGTCGTACACGGTAATAGTATTCGGTAAATTGTCTTTAAGTGGGTCAAAGATAAGATGCGTCATCAGCTCAATGACTTCACGAGGGGTGAAATGCTCCCCTGCTTCTTCGTTGTTATCTTCGTTAAACTTGCGGATAAGCTCTTCAAAGACGTAGCCCATACCTAGGTTAGACAAGGTAGGCAAACGGTTTTCATCAGGGTCAAGCAGCTCATTAGGAGACAAGTTGATGTAAGGCGAGACAAACTTCTCTAACACTTCATGCAGTACGTTTTTATCCGCCATATGCTCAAGCTGTGCTTTTAACTTAAAGCAAGCGATAATTTCTTTGACGTTATCACTGTAGCCATGCAGATACTCGTTAAAATTATCTAGCAAAATTTGCTGGCTATTGGTTGTGGTTTCTTTGAGCGTTTTTAGTGTCCATTTGCTGGTGTTATAGAACACATAGCCTGATGCTTCTTGTAGTCCATCTTCATCATATTCTGTTAAATCAAGCTCATCCTTTTGAAAGGTCAGCTCATCCATAACCGCAGATTTAGTCGGCTCTAGTAGACTGTCTAAGCGTCTGAGCACCACCATCGGTAGTATGACGTCGCGGTACTTACCTCGGACATAGACATCTCTTAAGCAATCATCAGCGATAGACCAGATAAAGGAAACTAATTTATTATGGGCGGCATGATTCATTCAGTGTTACTCAAAATTTACAATTTAATTGCCCGCTAGTATACGTAACTCGGCTGCTAAAGGGCAAATGTAAAGCAGTATTTATTAGATGTCTCGACTTACTTTTTTAGACAATGATTTATATAGCATAGGTTAGTCTAAATCATAACAGCCAATAGAATTGGTTCATCTCTCTATTAAAATTTAGTTGAATAAATATGCAGTTCTATTACGCTGGCTATAGTAATATTATTACGGGTATTATATCGATTCACAATTTGGCCCTTACGTCTTTTTTTGTATTGCGGTAGTGATTGCTTCCGTCGGTGGATGTCCAGCGATGATTTTAGCCTTAATAGGTTCACCTTTATAAGATAGCTTCCCACATGCCAACAATGAGGTTTTTAATATGAGTAACAAGCACAACAACAACTCTATGATGCCACCTAAAAAGATAGTTCAAGGCGGCGCACTACCTCATAAGACCATACTGAGCTTACAAGGTAGTACAAACAATTCTAATAAAATTGTTGAAGTGCGTAATGGAGGGTTTGGATCGGATTTAGCATCCCATCCTACTAACCCCAATCAGTTTTACGCTTTGACTGATAGAGGCCCTAATGCGGACTTTGAAGGCTCAGAAGGTGCAGGTAAGAAATTTTTAATAGCAGACTACACACCTCGTATTGGGCTCTTTGAGATTCAAAGTGATGGCACTATTACCAAAATAAAAGAAATACTACTAAAAGATACCTCGAAAAACCCAATAAGTGGACTGCCAAACCCCAAGGCATTAGGAGGTACAAATGAGGTGCCTTATGATATCAATGGTCAACTAATGACTTGTGACTCTACACGACCATTCGATGTAGCAACCAATCCAATTAAGACAGATATATGGGGGCTTGACCCTGAAGGTTTAGTCGCTTTGATAGATGGTAGCTTTTGGGTTAGTGATGAATATGGTCCACACATTGTGCATTTTAATGCTGAAGGTGTAGAGGTTGAGCGAATCAACCCCTTTAATAACGATAAGCGTAATAATGTTGTCGTAAATGACAAAACCCTCCTACTGCCCTATGAGCTGTGCAAACGTAATGCAAATAAAGGTATGGAGTCTTTGACCATTACTCCAGATCAAACAACTTTGGTTGCCGTGATTGAGGCTTCTTTGAATAACCCTTCAGATTCTGATGCATCATGTGACCTCACCCGAATAGTGACCATCAACCTTAAAACGGGACAGATTGCTCAATACTTATATAGATTGAACAATGCAAAACAATTTACATCGGGTATTGTCGCCATAGATAATGATAAATTTTATGTAATTGAACATGACAGGAAATTCCCATTACAGACTGAGCATCCTCAAAAACATATTTACAAAATAGATATCTCACAGGCTACTGATATTGAGAGTATTGTAAAGGCTCATTATTCCAGCATAGTCGATAACCCACACAGGGAATTAGATTTAGTACAGGATGAGAATTTGGGGTTACTTATTGATGGGCAAACCCTTGAACAGATTGTTGCCTCAGAAAGTTTGGGATGGGAGCGTTTATTTGAGCTTGCAATTCTACCTGTGAAAAAGCAGTTAGCCGTCGATGTAATGTCAGAGATTGATTATCCGCATGATAAGCTTGAAGGCATTTGGTTGAGAGAGGATGGATGTATTGGGTTATTGAATGATGATGACTTTGGTATCACTGATGAAGATGAGAATATAGAACAAAAATATTTAGATATTAATAAAAAGATCGAAGATACCAATAGGCTTTATATTGTCAAACCTAAATCATGTAAATAGAAAATCGCAACATATAAGACCGCTTTAACTTTAAAAGTGGTCAAAAAGGTAGCTTCTAATAAATACAGTGATAAGGCCTAAAGGCACAAAACCCAATTTAGGCATATTAAAAGACTTCTCTACTTTGCCAAAACGATACTGAAAAACGATAAATATCAAAAATGCGCCAACTAATAATTGAATCCAGCTGCTATTGAGACGGCTAATAAAATTACCCAAACTGATGACAGGTGGCGCAGCTGAGGTTCCTATCAGCGCAGAGGTAACGGGTATAAGCAAAAGCGCACCGCCACCTCCTGATATGGTGGAAATCACAAAAGCAACCATACTAGCTAAGAACAGTCCTACAAGGTACCAAGTAGGGATAGCTTGTAGAATATCGAACACAGTTAAGCTCCAATATTAACAGAGGGTGTCAAAACTCTTTTAAAGCTGAATTCTATCTAACGTCACGAATAGAATATAGCTCTGAAACATCACCTGAAGCCGTCTATCACACCAGACTTAAACCTAATGATGTACTATTTCATTCTGATCAAGGCACGCATTACCCCAGTAAAAAGTTCGCAAAATCAGTCGCTGACTGCGATGGTATGATTCAAAGCATGAGCCGTCGTGGTAACTGCCAGAATAATGCGCCCACTTGAACGATTCTTCAAATGCTTTAAGACCGAACGGATGATAAAGGGTGACTATGAGGACATTGCAGAAGCTGAGGACGCTATTATGTATTATATCTGGGGCTATTATCAAACTGTAAGATCACACAGCTTCAGTGATTATTTATTACCGCATAGTTACTATATTAAGTTGTAATTAATGTGTTTATAGTGAGTATACCTGATGCTAAATTTTTCTTTAATCCGCCTGACAAGGCAATGTAATAAAGTTTTAAAAATATAGTAATACACTAAAAAATTATGCTCCAAGAAATACTTAGTATGAACGGTCATTGCTCCATATAGTTACCTCTTGACCTAGAATTTATCTGTTTTTTTGTAATAATAAGAAAAAGGAGTACAATTGTAGCGGTTACTTCTATCATGAATTAAGTCTATGAATGCAGCCACGCGTTATCGATTACTAAGTAATTTTACGATTCTCATTAGTGTTATCGGGGTAGTTATTGCCTTGTTAGATAGTGGCTTTACGCTACCGGAATGGTTGCAACAAGTCTTTCATATTGTTTATCTAGTCATTATTTTTCTAAGTTTTATTGTCACTGCTGGCCGTTATCTCTACACAAAAAAACCGCTAACCTTAAACAAGGTAGCGGTTTTTGATTTGCTCACCAGTATCGCGATTATCATTTTATTGGCAGCACATTTTAATGACTTAGTGCGTTTAGGACTGTCAGCAACGATTGAAGGTTTTGTCGCGATAAAGCTAGCCGTGTTTGTTACCTTTATCCGTGAACTCTCTGATCATGACTTTAATCTTAATCGTACCTTTCTAAACCCTGCACAGTTTTTTATCTTGAGCTTTTTAACAGTAGTTTTGGCTGGTGCTTTGCTCTTGATGATGCCCAATGCGACAACGCAGCCGCTGTCCTTTATTGATGCGCTCTTCACCGCGACCAGCGCCGTTTGTGTGACTGGGCTTATTGTGGTCGATACGGCAACCTATTTTACGACGTTTGGCCAAGTCATTATCATGGGGCTGATACAAATCGGCGGCCTAGGTATTTTGACGTTCGTGACGTATTTTAGTTACTTTTTTAAGGGCGGTGTCAGCTATGAGACGCAAGCAAGCATTAGCGAGATGTCTTATATGCGCGGCATGGGTAATGTGGTGTCGACGCTTAAGTCTATTTTATACGTGACATTCGCTGTTGAGGCGGTGGCGGCGGCACTCATTTATATCAGCATCCACGATATACCAAGTATGGAGTGGACTGAGCGACTGTTTTTTTCGGTCTTTCATGCAATTTCAGCTTTTTGTAATGCTGGGTTTTCTACCTTTAGCGCGGGTATGTATGACGACTCGGTACGCTTTAATTATCCATTGCAGCTTATCATTGCGACGACCTTTATCTTTGGTGGTATGGGCTTCGTCATTGTGGTCAATGTGCTACGGTATATACGTTACCGTGCTGAACGACTGATATATCGCAGCGCTGATCAGCGCTGCGACTATCAACCTTGGTTACTGAATATCAATAGCCGTATTACCTTAATTACAACAGGCGCGTTATTACTTGTTGGCCTCATCGGTGTGATGTGGTTCGAATACCATAATGTACTCGCTGACCATACCAGCTTTTTTGGTAAGCTTATCACAGGGTTTTTTACGGCTGCCACGCCGCGAACCGCAGGGTTCAATGTCATTGATATGGGTGAGCTTGCGTTCCCGACTGTAATGCTAACGATATTTTTGATGTGGATTGGGGCGTCACCCAACTCGACAGGTGGTGGTATCAAGACCAGTACCTTTGCGATCGCGCTATTAAATACATTGAGTTTGGCACGTGGGCAAACGAAGATAGAAGTGTTCAAACGCCAGATTGCGGAGATCTCCGTGCGCCGCGCGTTCTCTATTATGTGGTTATCATTATTGGTCATCGGCATGGGTGTGACGCTGATTAGTTATGATCAGCCAGAGCTTGATTTGATCAAAGTGGTGTTTGAATGTTTCTCAGCTTATAGCACGGTGGGCTTAAGTTTAAACCTGACAGCAGACTTATCAGATTTTAGCAAAGTGGTGGTTTCGGTCATCATGTTTGTTGGAAGGGTCAGTATGCTGACGATATTTATTGCACTACTCAAAAATAGTCGCCAAGGTAACTATAGTTACCCGACAGAAGAGATTACCATTAACTAAATTTATCGCAAATGGGCTGTCTGAAACTGGCTATTGAGATGTTAAAAAACGATTAAAAGGAAAAGGCCATGAAATATATTATCGTAGGGTTAGGGAATTTCGGCTCCTCGCTAGGTATGGCTTTGACCCGTCAAGGTCACGAGGTCATTGCTATTGACAGCAGTATGCAAAAGGTCGAGGCTTATAAAGAAATGATTTCTCACACTATTTGTATGGATGCCACTGATGAGCACACCGTTAAAGGCTTGCCTATTAGTAATGCAGACATAGTTGTCGTAGCCATTGGGGAAGATCAAGGCGAGAATGTCATGGCAACGGCGCTCTTTAAAACCTTAAAAGCCAAGCGTTTGATTAGTCGAAGCATCAATCCGCTACACGAAAAAGTCCTGCAAGCCATCGGCGTCGACGACCTTATTCACCCTGAAAAAGAAGCAGCCAAACGCTGGGCCAAACGTCTGTCGCTACGCTACTTTGTCGATTCTTTTGAATTAAGCGATAACTTTAGTATGGTGGAGATTAAGATTCCAAATGTATTGATCGGCAAGACCGTTGATGAGTTGCAGCTGGAGCAAAAATTCAATATCCGATTGCTTAGTACCTTGCGCTATGAGTATTATGAAGACAGCTTTGGTCGTACGCAAAAGAAACCTAGTATTCAAGGGTTGGCGATGCCTAATCAAATATTAAAGGATAAAGACGTTTTAATAATTTATGGTGCGAATAAACACATCAACCAGTTCTTACGTAGTGTGGGTGTGGAAATAAAATAATGTGGTAAAGAGGAATGTTATGAATAAATTTCATGTATCCGTTCTACTAGTCACTACAATTTTTATGTTAATAGGTTGTGACCCTTCCGCGACAAATCCCAATGTAGTGTTCTCAGAACATAAGCAAGATCCGATTGAAGAATTAGAAATGACGGCGGACGTGGATCACAGCCGGCTTAGCTATAAGGAAACGTTTTATGTACCGATTTATTCTGATATTTATATAGATAAAGAGAATCGTACGGTTTTATTATCAGCGACTCTGAGTGTTAGGAATACAACTTTGAAAAAATCACTCTACGTTAATAAAATTGATTACTATGATACTGATGGAACCTTAATTAAATCCTATTTAAACGCTCCACTTGAGCTGCCGGCTATGGGTACGCTTAACTATATCGTTGAGAAAGAAGAAACTAAAGGGGGGTCAGGTGCCAACTTCATTATCGAAGTCGAAGGAATGGATGAAACCGTTAAGCCTGTCATTGAAGCCGTCATGCTTGGTAATTTTAGCAATAAAGCATTCGCATTCAGTACAGAGGGTACGCCTGTTGCTCATTGAAAAACATCGGCATCTGTTTCAGTATCCTAGGCGCTATTGGTCTTGACTTTATTCTCAAGCCTCTTTACCAAGTCGGCCGTGAAATCCTTATACTATATTGGATAAAACTTTTAGTACGATTGTCCTCATTTAGAATTAAAAAAAACTTGCTATACTGATAGATAATGGAACATTGATATCGTTTTTGTAAGGTTTTACTCATCTTAAAATAATGAGACTGTGAAAGAAATATTTACTTCTTTTAAAACCAAAAAAGAGGATAAAAAAATGAGTAATATTGATCGAAAAAACCTACAAGACTACAGACCCCTTACTAAAAATGGCGATATAACCGTACATTTGACACAAGACCAACAGGCCATGATTTTAAAAACTTATGACTATGGGTTGAATACATTGTCTGAGGTTGACGAGATGTTATTAAGCGCAGTGATTTGTCGGTTGAAAATAGCTATAAATCCAGAGGATGAGGTTAATCGCAAATGCTAGAACCCTTGAGTTATAGCTAGTGAAGTAAGATGTGATGCATAGCTCAGAAAATATTTCTTTGTGCTAAAAGCATAGAGTAAAGTCATGGCAGATACGTATACAATTTGCTATAGAAAAATAGTACATAATGATTTATCTTTCATCTTAAATTATGCGTAGAAGGTGGCTAGCAATAGCCACTTTTTTTATGGCCTACCCCTTTAATAGATACGTTTAGCCTTATATCACCAGACAGGATGTGTCATGAGACATTTTTATTTCGATTTTATCTTCACGGCCATTGCTTTAGCAATAGCAGCGTGGTGGGGATATTCACATGGCGGTATGGGTGGTTTAATCACCACACTATCTATTACTGCTATTTTGGCCGTCATGGAGATTTCATTATCTTTTGACAATGCGGTGGTCAACGCCTCAGTCCTTAAGGGCTGGGACGAGTTTTGGAAAAAGATATTTTTAACCGTGGGCATTTTAATCGCGGTATTCGGTATGCGCTTAGTTTTCCCTATTGTCATCGTTGCCGTTACGGCTGACCTTGGTATGATGCAAGTAATCGATTTGGCATTGAACAACCCTGAAGAGTACTCAGCAAGATTGATGGCCCATCACGCTGAAATCTCAGCCTTTGGTGGTATCTTCTTACTACTAGTCTTCTTAAACTTTATTTTTGATGAAAAAGAAGTACATTGGTTCAACTGGCTTGAGAGCCGTTTAGCAAAACTGGGAAAAGTCGATGCGATGAGCGTATTTGTTGCGCTTATCGTTTTGATGATTTCAGTATCTTGGGCCGCCGCTGAACAAGCTTCTGCTGTATTGATTGCCGGTGTTTGGGGTATCTTGGTGTATCTGGGCGTACAAGTCGTCTCTGGTATGCTTGAAGGTGATCTTGAGGAAGAGCTTGATGCCGAAGGTAATCGTACTGGTGAGGCCACTAGCGCTATTATGAAAGGCGGCATCATTGGTTTCTTATACCTAGAAGTCCTTGATGCGTCATTCAGTTTTGACGGTGTAATTGGTGCATTTGCCATTACCAATGACGTCATCGTGATTATGCTTGGTCTTGCTATTGGTGCGATGTTCGTACGTTCTATGACTATTTTCTTGGTAGACAAAGGCACTCTTGATGAATTCATCTATCTTGAGCATGGAGCGCATTACGCCATTGGTGCCCTTGCGGTTATCATGTTGCTATCAGTGAAATTCCATGTGCCTGAGCTGATTACTGGGCTTATCGGTATTGCCTTTATCGGTTTTGCATTATGGGCGTCGCTGAAGCATCGTAAACAACAAGCAAAGTCAATTACTTAGTACATGGATAAAATGAATTAATACTTTTTGTCTCAATTCCTCGTTAATAAAGGGTTATATCAAGTAATTGGTATAACCCACTATCTTTCACACATCACTCTCTGTACCCAAAAGAAGTACCTTCCTTTATAACTCGTATTGGTGGAAATAAGTGACACACATGCAAAAAAAAATTGAACATGCATTAGAGAAGACTATATTTAAGAGCCGCTGGTTATTAGCCCCGTTTTATTTGGGGTTGGTGCTTGGCATTGTTTTATTATTTGTTAAGTTTTCACAAGAACTATGGCATATGCTCACTCATGTGTTTACTTCTTCTGAAGCTGATGTGATCGTGGGTACATTGGCTCTTATCGATATGGCACTAGTTGCAAGCTTATTGCTCATTATCATATTTAGTGGGTATGAGATTTTTGTCTCCAAGATTGATACTCATGACCATGAAGACCGTCCTGAATGGATGGGGACAATTGATTTTTCAGGCTTAAAACTTAAAGTCATTGGTGCTATTGTCGCCATTTCTGCCATTGATCTTCTGAAGTCATTTATGGCAATACCTAAAGAGTTTACTGACGGAGATGCTGATAGATTAATGTGGAAGGTCATCATTCATATGACGTTTGTATTATCTGGCTTGTTATTTGCCTTCATGGATAAGATTATTGGCGATACCAAAAAACATTAATAAAGTAACTTATTAATCTACGTAAATAGACACTAAGGAATATATATGGCAGGTGCCAGTTTACTAACCTTACTTTATGACATCAGTGTAATACTAGATGACGTTTCAGTGATGAGCAAAGTCGCTGTTAAAAAACTGCAGGCGTATTATGTTTGAAAGCTTAGCAACCATGCTCTTAAATGCGTTGGTAGGCTTAATTGTCGGTGTTATCTTCGTGGCTATTGTTACTATGACTGGCAAAATACGGGATAGAAAATCGCCTCGTGTGCAATAAGAATAACTTATAAATGAGCAGCAGTAGTTGCTAATTTTTATCAACAATAAGAGGCCAGTTTCACTGGCAACTCCTTCTTAAAGAGCGCAACAGAGTATGTTTGATTTAGACTTAAAATTAATGACATATCACTTTATTCAATTAGCAATTGCTTTCATACTCTCCCTCCCTATTGCGCTTAATCGCGAAATGAAAGATAAGGGTGCAGGACTCAGAACGTTTCCCTTAGTAGGTATTGCATCGTGTGCTTTTATGCTTGTTGCTATCGATATCTATGATGGTTCAGACCCTGAAGCGAGAATTATGTACGCTATTATTACTGGTATGGGCTTTATCGGTGGGGGTGCTATTTTTAAAGGCGACAATACGGTGAAGGGGACTGCCACAGCAGCAAGTTTATGGAATACTTCTGCGATAGGTATCTCCGTTGCTTATGGGCGTTACGAAATAGCGATTATATTGTCAGTCGTTAATTTCTTAATACTACAGTTTTCAGAACCATTTAAGGCTAAAAGCAAACTGGAATAACTATTTTAGTTGATTCCAATTGATACACCTAAAAAAAAGGTTATTTTTGTACTTTAATTCTATTCATAGACTTCTATAATTGAACCACTTGTATTAGATTATCTGTAATTATATAGATAAAAGTATATGTGATATTTTTCGAAAGAAACAATACATTAGGTCGGCTAAAGATTATGTAACTTCAGTCGTAAGAATCATAAAATCTAACAAAAAATAAGCCGCGTTACTCTTATAGTTAAGGCGGCTCGATAATTCTAGGCTGAACGCTCAGCTATCTTAGCCTCGATCCATTCTGCTATTTCACTAGCTACCCACACTACTCTAACCTGCGTAAGCTGTACTTTCTTGGGAAATGTTGGGTCATAACGGCCGGAGTCTTCGTTGATAAGCTCATATATCGTGGAACGACTAAGACCCGTGTAATGACCAACGTCTTTGATGCTCAGTAACTGTGGGATATGATTACATTGTTTGATTACAGGCTGTGTTGCATTCAAATTTTCCATGACTAGCTCCTTATGAGTGAATGAGAGCATTTCCTCTCATACAGTTACGGAGTCCCATATTTTTTTACGGCGTCCTATACTGACCGCGCGTCCTCCTTATCAATCGAATAAAAAAAGGAGCTGAATAATCAGCTCCTTTTTTTGTCGTCTATCCTTATCACTGCTTTAACTTATAGCTGTCACACTCTCCCTTAAACTTCTTTCGATATTACCGACATTGTAGGGAGCAATACCATTTTGCGACCCTCCTCGATCATTACTATTAGCCTCATCCGTATCTACTGAATAAAATTCTTCTGCCACATCCAATAGATTATCGCTATCAACCTCAAAGCAAGAATTAATATAGCCTTGCTTTGCAGCTATTTCTAGCGCCGCTTGGTCAAAACCGTGTTCGCTAAGCTCACAATCAATCGATTGCGCATCTTGTACCGCTTGCTTTAAAGTCACATCATCACGTAGCGTCAAATCCACAAAGTAAATCGGTGTGCGATAGCTTTGCGTGGTGCTTTTGCCGCGTAGCGTTAATTGGAGTGGGAGACAGGACAGCTTATTGCCTGATACCGCTGCAAAATAACTAAGCCTTGCGGCAAGCGTACGAATGCTATTAAAGCCAGTGGTACGAAAGATAAAGGTGCCAAGCTCATCGTCTTCACTCAAATTAACGTAGAGCCTGCCGTAGGGCTTACAAGCACCGCCTTGCGCTAGTGGACAGCGATCGGGCGATGGGCATGACAGCTGCTCTACGCCGTTATTGGTTCGACGTTGGCAATGTTCACCATCACCTACGCAAAGGGGGCGTCCAGTCTGCCTATCAAATAGCGTGTATTCAGCTCGCAAATTCAGTTCAGGATCATTAAATAACATGCGTACGGGAATCTGTCTGAGCTTACCGTCATTCTTTTCGCGTAGCCTTGCATCAAGTGGATGATTGATCCATCCATCCTTGTTTTGAACTTGGCTGGTGATAGTGAATTGATCGTCTTTAGCTGGTAGACGCTTGCCGTCTTTTTGAACGACTTTACCAATGCTAATGCGACCGAGTACAGGTGGGGTTATCGTTAGACCTTTAATCATGGTTATATTCCTTGTGTGTTTAATAAAATGCGCTTAGCCATAAAAAAGCCCATCTGTGATAGGTGGGCGGTTATGCGCTTGCTTTGATTAATTAGCTTTGACTGGTTGTTTATTGTGTTGATGATTGAGTGATATTTAGCTTAGTCACTAAGTACAACGAAGCGACGACTGCCTTGCTTTGTTTTACTAAATTGAGTGAGTAAGTCAGGATGTGCCTTGATAACCGCTTTACTATCAAGACCGACACTATCTTTAGAGCGCTTCCATGAGATCGCGCCTTTATCGAAGAGCGCGACCTCATTGTCTTTGATAAGCGTTTGTAGCTGATGCTTAATCTGATCATGACGTTGCTCTAGTTCTTCAATAGACATGCGATGATTAAGCAGCTTAGCGAACAAGCTATTAGCGTGATCATCTTCTCGCAAATCAATCTTGCTTGAGGGCTTGGGCTTTGGGTAAAGCAGCTTTAGTGCACGGGCGGCTGACTCACTATGGTCAGGGGTTGGTGGTGTGTCCGTCTCTACGTAATGCCAGAACAAACGCTCATGACGGATAATAGATTCAATCAAGTGCTCATCACGCTCAACCTTGTATATTTTGGCTTCGTGTCCACATAGCAGCACACAGATATGAGCCGCGCTTTTACCTGTGACCGCTAACTGGTGCTGGACTTGGCAAGTCACATACAAAGGCACACCATGCTTCCATAGCTTCGCGCCATGTTCTCCTGCTGTTTTGCACTCCAGTATTTGTACATCGTCGCTTGCTGTCACTGCATAGTCTAGATTCGCTAGCATAAAGTGATTATCAGGATCAGCGTGTTGCAAGACGGCATTTACCCGACGTACTTTATTGCCTGTCTGCTCTTGATAGTATTTAGCGACCATCGGCTCAAGCGTATTGCCCCAGTACAGTGGAGAGTAACCTTCAATGCTCTCATCTAAATCCGATGTCATGCGCCCTGTCTTAATCATCCATAGCTCAAGCATGGACAAGTATGGGTGGATACCGCAGGCAGCAGCTGCATCAGAGCTACCAATACCTTGCTTGCGAACGGCTAACCAGTCTTCACGGCTCAAGTCTTTGGTACTGACAAGACGTTTGGCAGTGGTTGATTGAGTCTTTGACACCAAAGGCGTTGAGTGCTCAGTGTTGGCTTTCGTTTTTGAAGGGATATGCTTTGTTTTTGCTTTAACAGTTGAACGCTTTGCGCGTCTTGGCTGAGTGGTTGTGTTTAATGCGATGGTTTCCATAATAAATTCCTTATAAATGGCTTAATGAATTAAGGTGGCTGGTTAAATAATGGA
>NZ_CAJHAR010000049.1 GCF_904846415.1 Psychrobacter piscatorii
CGATCGGTTAGAAAGACTTGTTGCTTCTCAAAAAAGCTTGATAATCACTTTAAAGTATTCGATCTGGTGTTCTTTTATATCAATTATGGCTATGTCTGATGTCAGCATACTTTTTAGAACACCACCATATTTATTAACAAGGGCGTTTTTAATCTAAAAGTAGAGGACTTCCCCCTTAATAATGTGTCATCTATTCAGTATGAAACAGGTATGATTTTTGGAAAAATAACCATATTTGCTTCAGGAAATCGTGCTGAAATTGACCAAGTTGAGAAAAAAAGAACAAGAACTTTCGCTGAATATGCTCGCTCGAAAATATCAGCTGGCTCTTCCATAGAACAACCACAAAGTACCACCCAAGCCAATGTAGCTGTAGATAGTGCTGACATTATGATAGAGAAACTAGAAAGACTGGCTACTCTTAAAGATAAAGGTATTCTTACAGAAGATGAGTTTTTGGCACAGAAAGAGAAGATATTAAATAGCTAATTACTATAAAAATAAGTTCTATCAAAGTGTTTTGTTTTAGAGGTATTCACAATGAACAACTTACAATCAAAGGTTTTATCAGTTGTTGCTTGGTTTTTTGGGGTAATTTTCATCATGGGAGCATTAGGAGCTTTCCTTGAGGGAAGTTTAGTTGCTGGATTACTGATGCTAGTTGCAGGTATTTTATTCTTACCACCTATTAAACGCTTAATTTTAGATAAACAGCCTAATTTAAGTAAGGGTAAAATTACAGCAGCAGGAACAATCTTAGTCGTTATTTCTTTCTTTTTTCTTCCGCTGGATACTGAAGTAACCGATGAAGACCAAGATTTAACTAGCGAGTCAGCAGCAGCAAAGACGGAGCAAGATGCTGTAAAACCTAAGCCTACTACAGAACCTGAACCAGCTGTTGAAGTAGCTGAAGAACAAAAGGCTGTAGCTATCGTTGATGATGAACAGGCTAAATTAAATAAAATAATGGAAGTTGGTATTACTCTTGGAATAACACCCGAAGAGTATGGTAAGAAGTTCAATAAACTAACCAAAGAAGCAGGCTTAAAACAAACAAATTGGAGTGATGCTGGCTTAAATTTAAATAAGCAAGAGTATCTCGATGTTTTCGTTGTAGACTATCCTTCAGACATAACACTAGTGGGAGCTGTAGATAAAAACGGAGAGCTTAAAAGCCTAGAATATCAAATAAATACCAGTGATTTAAATACGACTAATGCTGAAAGTATAGGTTTGGTTTTTTCGTTCTTGTCAGGAGCATCCACGAGTATATTAAGCCCCGAGCTTTCAGAGGATGAAGCATTGCAATTTGCTGCTAAACTTATAGGAAGCACAGCTACTAAGTTTTCTAAGACTGAAAAACCTCAAAGAAAAGTCGAAATTAAGGGTGACAAGGCTTATATGGTTGAAGCAAATCAATTCATGTTGACGTTTAGAATAGAGCCTGAAGCAAGCGATAATCATAAAGATTAAGAATATAAAAATAGAGAGATAGAAACGGGTCTTAATGGGAAACTGCCCCCATTCAGATCCGCCTCTACCTCAAGTCACTACGCATACTCGTAATCACCGTCTTTGCCGTTCAAATATTCTCTAATAGGTTTTTTCTGACTGAACTTGCTAGGGTCTTTCTTAATCTCATTCACCATAAATTCAGTAAACAACTTCCAATCACGCCCATTGTCACCAGTCGCTAAACCCCCATAAGTGCTAATAAACCCCTTATGAAGAACAATCCGCTTCAGCTGCTTATCCGACAACCCATCAATTGTGAACATATCGCCATTGGCAGAGTCACGCTGAATACCAGCTTCTTTTGTCTTTGTCTTCTTGGGCTTAAAAGTAAACATGAAGCCAGTAATAGTACGCCCTCTCTTGCTTTGCTCATACTTAGCTATAATATCTGTATGCTCATTAATTTGTTTAATGGCTGGGTCTAACACCCTGCTTTTAAAGTTACTCATCGTTTTATATTGGTTGTCTTCAACCCCCAGCTTGCGCCTGAAGTCTTGTAACTCAAACACTGGTGTTTTTCCTGCAATACGCCACTGAATTAGTAACTCATAAAGACGAATTGCATAACCACTATCAAGGTTAGCCACCTGTTCAATTTCATAGCTAGTGAAGTTGTTTTCTAGCCGTGTTATCAGTGGCACAACGTCAGAAGTAAAACGCAAAAAGACTGTACCAGTCGCTTTCTCATAACCTATTTTATCTACCCAGCGACAATGAAATGACCTGTCATTACCGTTCTTAGGGTTCTTATCGTGATATGTCACATATCTATCAAACAGACCCTTGCTTGCTTCTTTTACAACCTCGTAAGCGTTACCCTTATCTATATCAAAATGGTCAGCATAGGCGTGAGCATGAACCCTTAATAAGCTAGTATGGTCAATACCCTCACCTGTTTCTCTTGCTTCAAGAATGGCTAATAACATTAGTCTTTGTTCAGCTAAACCCAGTGTATAGCTAGCTTGAATGAGTGCGTTATCTTTAACTACTAATTCAGACACATCCATATCCTTTCCTTATTAAGATACTTTGTACTATAATGTATTTTAATTACACTATCAACCAATGTATTTAAAATCAGGGTAAACGTATTCATATGACAGGGTAAACGTATTCATATGACAGGGTAAACGTATTCATATGACAGGGTAAACGTATTCATATCAACTCTACAGCCCTTTATTAGCAAGGGTTACAGAGTGTCTAAAAGCACTTAAAAGCATTTAAAAACATTAAAAGCCTTTTTGGTTGTTGATAACTAATAAAAAAGACAAAATAAAAGCTTAACCAGTAATTCTTTATCTAGTAATGATGCTTGTGTACTACCCTTAAAAACAGCCTTATTTTAGCTCACATAGCTTCAATTACTGCTTTATGACACTTACTACCTAATTGATGATAAAAGCTCTTAGACGGCTAATATGGGCTAAATAGACCTATTTAAATTACTAGAAGTTTAATTCTACTTCACTGGCTTCTGTTGGTTGATGGATTAAATCATTTTTAACTGCGTCTTTATCCCTTTCTGACACATATCCTTTTTCATAGGCATCAGCTTTGAGTTGGTCTAAATTACGCTTGGCTGCCATACTATCTTCAGCCATTGCTTCAAAAGCACTTTGCCAAATGATTTTACGTCTTACTTCAGCTTTACGAGCTTTTGATTTATCCGCATCAATCAATCGTCTAGCATCAGCCCTAGCTTTTACCAGCTGGTCTGCTTTTTTCTCAGCCTTGAGTAATACCGATAGCTTACGATTATCTTCATCATTCCTATTGTTTTTTTCTCCCAGTAGGACAATAAGTTTTTGCATATCATTGGGCGACTTAAACCCTTTAAATCTTTTCA
Organism: Psychrobacter piscatorii; assembly: GCF_904846415.1. Taxonomy (GTDB): domain Bacteria; phylum Pseudomonadota; class Gammaproteobacteria; order Pseudomonadales; family Moraxellaceae; genus Psychrobacter; species Psychrobacter piscatorii. Next base: position 3,365 of record NZ_CAJHAR010000049.1, read on the forward strand.
CTAAATCGTCAAGATACTTTTCATCTACGGCAGCCATACTTAATCCTTTTCGTTAGTTATGTTGTTATTACCTTGAGTCTATCATTAGGTGAATTATTTGCATAGTTGTGGTAGTTTGTAGCCTTGTTGAGGAAACAAGGCACGCTTAGTAGTTTCTCATTATTCCGCTTCGCGAAAAAATGAGAAACTAGCGTGTCAAGGGACTAGCCCCTTTGAAATCCCCAGTCAGGGGCGACCCCCTAACAACCCCAAAAAGACAAAGAGGTAAGGTAATGGCAATCGGTAGGTTAAGTGTAGGAATTGGCAAAAAAGGCAAGGCAAGTCCTCATGCTCAATATATCGCTAGGGAAGGAAAATATGCCAAGCCAAGCAACCACGAAGAGAAGTTAGAAAACACAGGGCATGGCAATATGCCCAAATGGGCAGAGCATAACCCTAATTATTTTTGGCAAATGGCAGATGAACACGAGAGAAAAAACGGCAGTACCTACCGTGAACACGTTATAGCCTTGCCTAGAGAGCTAGACGAAAACGAAAGAAATCAGCTAATCCAAGATTGGATAGCCCAAGAAATAGGCGAAAAACACGCCTACCAGTACGCCATTCATAACCCACCAGCCCTAGACGGTGGCGAACAGCCCCACGCTCATATTATGTTCAGTGAACGCACCATAGACGATGTGGAGCGTGACCCTGACCAATATTTTAAACGCTACAACAGCAAAAACCCCGAAAAAGGCGGAGCAAAAAAAGCTAATACGCCCAAGAAGGCAGTAGAGCGCAAAGAGGAACTAAAAGCGATGCGTGACCGATGGGAGAAGACCTGTAACGCTCACTTGGAGCGAGCAGGATGCTCGCAGCGTATTAGTATGAAGTCTTTGAAAGAGCAGGGCATAGATAGAGAGCCAGTAAACCTAACAATGGCGCAGCTCAAACAGCCTGAAATCAGGGAAGCGTACCAAGCGGTGCTGGAAGCACAAGTAGAGGATTTTAAGGCTGAACTATGGGTATTGATGGAATTTGATGGTGAGTTTGAGGAAGAAATTAAACACCAGTTAGCGCAGGCAGAAGCGCAAATAATAGCCGAGATAGAAGCGAAGCGTGACGCTCATGTGCTACAGGAAGCATTTTACCAAGAGCTAGCTGATATTGATAAGTACATAAACCCAGCACAGCAAAATGAGGTAGAAGAAAATATTGAAGACAGTTTGGATAACAGACAAAAAGTAGCACTTGAAGCCATGCGTAAGATAATTGATGAACGGTTTAAAGATTACCCTGTACAACGCCAAGCCAGACATGACGCTTTAAATGAGAAAATTCCTGATATGGTAGCTGGTAAGTATGAGCTTACACCACCGACAATAACCGTACAGCCAACAGTTGAAGTAAAAACAAGGGATAAAGTAAGTCAGGATAAGGGCATAGACTTATAAGGGGTCGTCTCAGAAAACGGAAAATAAAGCACGCTAAGCGTGCGTGGAGGCTGGCACCCAGCGGTACAGCGTCGGAATGGACACGCCGAGGTTCTTGGCCACGTCCTTGGGCGGCACCCCGCTGGCCAGCAGCTTCTTGGCCGACTCGATCTTGCTGTCGGTCATCTTCGGCTTGCGGCCGCCTTTGCGGCCGAGCTGCTTGGCGACTTCCAGCCCGGCGCGGGTGCGCTCGACGGTCAGCTCGCGCTCCATTTCGGCAAGGCTCGCCATGACGTGGAAGAAGAACCGCCCGGATGGTGTGCCGGTGTCGATGGAGTCGGTGAGGCTCCTGAACTGGACACCGTGCTTGTGCAGATCGCCGACCAGATCGACCAGTTGCTTGACCGACCGGCCCAGCCGGTCGAGCTTCCAGACGACCAAAGTATCGCCTTCGCGCAGCATTTCGAGCGTCTTGGCCAAGCCAGGCCGGTCTGCCCGCGTGCCACTCACCTTGTCCTCGAAGACCTTTTTACATCCGGCCTTGCTCAAGGCTTCGCGTTGCAGCTCCAGGTTCTGATCCTGCGTCGAGACGCGCGCATAGCCAATCAACATGGCTTGTCTCGCGCCCGGTCGATGCGTTCCTGCATCGCCTGCATCACTTCTTCGTGGGTGTACGATCTGGCGTTGGCGTCGGTGGCTTGCCGCAGGGCTTCCTCAACCTCGCGCGTCATCCGCTCGTAATCCTCCGGCCACAGCGCTTGCTCCATGCGCAGCGACGCCTGACCCAGCAGGTGCAGCAGGCTGAACAGCCGCATGTCGTTGGTGGCGACGATGCGCTCCCGAATCTGCTCCTGAATAGCTTCGCTAGCTGTAGCGGCTCGCGTTTGAAAACGGGCGTGCTCGCATTCGACGCCGCTTTCGGCTCGAATTAACTGCAACTGACGGCGCGCTGATGCTCACGCTATCTGCAAACGAGCTTGCAATCGACGGCGGCGGCTCGCATTTCATGGCGGCGTGCTCGAATTAATTGCAAGTGAAATGCCGGGTTCCAAGCTATCCAAAATCAATAGATGCAGTGCCGGCTGCCCGCTAACGCCTCTGAGCGGTCAGACGGGGATTGACCTACGGCGCCTCTCGCACGAGACGGATATCGACTTCTCTGTCAACGTACTTCCATTCCTCTGTTGCACGCAGTTCGGAAAGCAATGCGTTGAACTCAGCCTCATGGGTTGGCGCGAACTCGAACCAATTGAGAAAATCGAACGGTTCATTTTCAGAGAGGTCGCGGCAGTGGTGGAGCTTGCGCGCTACTGCAGGCAAGTAGTTGAGCCCGATTTGGATGTGCTTTGACTTTTCGAAAACGCTCCGGCGCTCGTCTTGCGTGAATTCCCACCAAGCTGCGTTTTTTCGGATCGGTATCAACGCAGCGCAAGTTGCTTCTGGGCGCGCTAGCCCTTGCTGCTTCACCACAATTTCGTTCTTCTCTTCGCGCATGACATACCGTTCATTGCTTGTTATTCCGCGAAGTACCCAGGGTGCATTGGTTTCGGGCTGCAACTCTGAGGCAGATATTACGTTGAGCCTTTTGGCTTCAGGCAGTGACTTGCCAACTATGGTTTCGGTTCCAACGATCCGCCAAAGACCGCTGTCTCCGCCGACGAATGCAAATAATCGTGTATCCATTTCATCCCCTTCATGTGAGTGTGTTAACTTTTTTACAGCCTCAAAAAACCTATCTGCCCATCCCATGCTTGTGCATCATCGTCTCGCCTCGCTTAGCGTAGTATTGCATTACGCTTACCAGCGCCCCCAGTTAGTTTGCGACCTGGTTTAGCAGCCGTGTCCGCTGCATGTCTGTTACCTATCTCCCCGACCGCTCATTGGACCAACTCCAGAGATTGGGCTCTATCGCTCAGCCAATACGAAACCGGCATTGGCTGATGCCACAACCGAGACGAACACAAATGGCTCGGTACCTGTATTTCGCGCCCCGTGCACTTGGCCCGGTCTTGCCACGGCTATCTCACCTTCCCTGAGGGCACGAACAATCCCATTGCCCTGAAAGTAATCAGCCATTCCCGACAAAACAGTCCACGTGTCTTGGCCGTGAGGATGAATGTGAGCCGCAATTTCCTGCCCGGGATGGACATGCCAAACCACGATAATTGAGTCTCGGGTTTCAAGCACAACGGAACGAATAGGCTCGCCTTCGGACGGCTGAACATACTCGGCTACAGAAAATATTCTCGATTCAACAGTCATCGGAGATCCCTCTTTGGTGGTGTATCAGAAAGTATGCTGAGTTAATAAAGGAGAGTGACAGCCGAGGCAAGATGATATATTTGAGGTTATGAAGACACAAATACAGATCAATTGCCCCGACTGTCACAGTCCCAGTTTAAAGAAAAATGGCATAAAAAGCTATGGCAAGCAGAACTACCAGTGCAAGGACTGCAAACGCCAGTTTATTGGCGATCATGCGGTAACCTATAACGGCTGTCACTCTAGAATAGAAGATCTCATACGACTGATGACTGTCCGAGGTTGTGGTGTTAGAGACATAGCCGTTATAGCCAAGGTTAGTATTGGAAAAGTGCTTAGCACCATAGGCTCATCCATTTACAAGATTGTACCTAAGAAGCGCTACTATGAACGCTTAGAGGTTGATGAGTTCTGGACTTACGTATATCGCAAGAAGCGTAAAGTTTGGCTTATTTATGCTTATGACCGTGCTACTAATGAGATTGTCGCTTATGTCTGGGGCAAACGTGACCTAAAAACGGCTCAGAAACTAAGAGCGCGTCTAAAGCAGCTCAAAGTCAGCTATGGCTCAATCAGTATGGACAATTGGGACAGTTTCATAACGGCCTTTAAACCAGATAACAAACGAGTTGGCAAACAGCATACGGTAGGTATAGAAGGTAATAACTGCCGTCTTAGACACCGATTAAGACGATCGGTTAGAAAGACTTGTTGCTTCTCAAAAAAGCTTGATAATCACTTTAAAGTATTCGATCTGGTGTTCTTTTATATCAATTATGGCTATGTCTGATGTCAGCATACTTTTTAGAACACCACCAAATATTTAAGCGGTAGGGTGTTAAAAAAGCTGGCATTGAGTCGAGGATGGCTAATCAGCTTTAACCACTCAAGCACGCTTCTCATTTTACTGTTATTAGATTTATCCCATGTAGTCAAAGCAAAATCTTCTGTATCTGAATTACCACCACGCATTAAACCTAAGAAGATACTGGCTAGCGTTTCGGATGAAGCAGTGCTATTACCAATAAAGTACGCAGCTGTTTGCCAGCCACCATAGCGAGAGGCTTCATCAACACGCTCTAGTTGCTTATCAATTTTCTTAAGCATCTGCTCAATACTTTTATCAGTCATATCAAGAGTTAATTGACGGCTTGAGCCTGTAGTTTTAGTGTCTGACTGAGAGTTGGTTTCACTATTGGTACTAGTTTCACCAGTCGTTCGCCCGGCGGCAGTACTAAAGCTAGTACCTTTATTAACTCCTTGTGACGTAGTAGAGCTGGTGCCAGTTGTTTGGTTTTCAGTGAAAGGGTCAGTTAGTAACCTACCTAAATTACTACCTACCATTGAGCCAATGCCAGCTCCTATACTAACCCCTACTGGTCCACCTAATGGTGCACCCAATATGCCACCTGCTACAGTAGCGCCTAATGTGATAGCAGTTCCACTAAAAGACGCTACTTTAGATTTATTGGTTTGTTCAGAAAGTGATTCTGAAGTCCCATAAGCTTTAGAGGTGTTTGTTCCTTCGGTAATTCCAGACGTTTCGGTTTGGCTCAAGCTATCACTTAATGACTGGCTGAGCCCATGACTGATAGATAAGCTCATAGCTTCACTATCATTTTCGCCATAAGATACTTGCTGTTTTAGTAATGGTGAGAGTTGAGTGGCAACACTTTCGTAACCAGACCGAATATGAGAAAGCTGAGTAGGGGTAACAGGCTCAGCTAGGATGATTGCAGAATAATTATGTCCTTCGGCAGCATCAATGAAGCGCTCGAGCCCTTGCATAAAGTGCTCTCTTTCTTCTACAGACAGAGAAGGTACACCGGTAACTGCAGTTACGGACTGGACTGTAGACGTACCATCATGGTTTTCGCAGTATAGACTATCCATTAGGGTTTGAGTTGCTGAACCATTTAATAGCGTAAGCTCACTACCAGAAAAGTGACCTTTAAAGGTTTCCTGCAATAGCTGACCTGCGGTGCCACCTTGAGTGCCACCGGATTGACCACGAGTACCTAAGTATAAGTGAGTTTCAGAACCGTCACAGTCTAAAAATATAAACACCGAAAACCCAGCAGCACCTAATGCATTATAGGCTGCAGTCATGCTCTCTAAAACTGATTGCTTATTTTCAAGGACAATGCGCTCGACTTTAAATATTCTAACGTCAGAGTTTAAGTTAATCTTGTGATTAAATCGTGGTGCAATATCACAATTACTCAGCTGTGATAGGTAGCTTTTGTTTATCAGATCGCTAGCATCTTGAAGGGCACTAAATGCCTGTTGTCGTATAAGTTCAGCTTCTGTTTTAGTAGCAAGTGCTATCTGGTTAGTCATATTTTATCCTATATTTATAGTTATCTTAACTTTGCTATCAAAGCCAGTATGCCTGCTAGAACAGCGCCACCAATTATAACGGCAGTCTTCATAAAGCTATTTTCTTGTTTAACCTGGTTCGACCGCTTACTGCTTGAACTGCTACTGGAGGTATTGTTAAACTGAAGTTTCGGCTTAGGCTGAACTTTTATATGCTCAAAACCTTCTACACCTTTTTGCGCTAAGTAATCGCGAACATTGATAAGATGCATTAATCTTTCCATAGCGAAGTTATGGTTAAGATAGCTTTGCTGTAAAAGGAAATAATCCTTATTCCAACTATTATTGTTTTCGACTATGGCAAGACAAAACTTATCTTCTTCATATTCAACAAAGGCCTCTGGTAAATTTTGATTTACAAACATAACCTCTTGAATAATATCTTCTATTAGTAAACGATTATTTTTTAAATCAAACTTAATAATATTTTGTACAGCTCTAATATCTTTTTTTTCGATTGCTAGCTGTAGACTTTCTTTAGGTTCATATCCTTTGAGAATATCCTTTGAGACATCAGTATCAGGATTTTCAGATATTAGACTCATATCAATTTCTTGAGCTTCATTACTATTTTCTAGTGTCGACTCGGAGGTTTCGGTTACTCCAGAGGTATGTTGCTCATCAGCAATAGTGAAGCCTACTACTTTAATATCTTGTAGATGTTTTTTTACAGCTATGAGATGTTCACAACGCTCTTTGGAGAATTCCTTACGCTGTATTAGGCTCAGCTCTCCTCGGAAATAGTCTTCATTCCACATACTTTCATTTTTTTTAATTGGGTATGTTTCATCATTGAATTCTACGAAACTAATAGATGGAATACTGTCAAGTATAACCTGAGATGTTTTAGCTGGTATTGAACCATCAGCAGATAGTTCGATAAATTCACTTTTACTATTACTTGTGTTCATAACATTCCTTAGGATATATGGGCTTAGATAAATAGAGTTTTACGGCATATCAGGATTAGCTGTAATATGGCATATATAATTGAATCCATATAATTCCGATACAAAGAAACCGAGTGCAAGTTATACATTAGTATGCTTAGCGAGGATGACGATGTAGCAGATTTATATAGATTTGACTATATTTCTATTCAAAGCTTATAAAATATAACAGCCTATAGAGCTAAAATATTGGTAATTTTAGTATTAAACGTACTAATGTGATTAAGTTCTGCTTTAGCCGTGTTAATAGCTTTCTCACGTTCATCTTTATCATTAATCTTATTTTCTAAATCTGCCATTAGATTATTAAAGCGTTCACCAAACTCTTCATTCATAAAATCAATATATATCTCTATAGTTTTATTGCTATTGTCCTTAACTTTCTTTACTGCTTCTGCAAAAAGATTTTCAAACACAGCGTCTATTTCTGGACCCCGTGTCGCCCATAAATCATCAAGGCTAACAAACTCTTCTTCTTGTGTTTCATAAACAGCTTCTTCTTTTGTACTAAACCAACTAAAAGGGTTGTACCATGTTGAAGCACTAACAGTTTTTGTTCCTGTTTGAACTCTATGATGTTTAACCTGTACCTCATCTTGTCCTAAAGCCATATTAAAAGATGCTATTTGGTTCTTTAAACCCTCTAACATTGGTAGCTCTAACTCTGATACATCATTAAATAAGCTAGTTATATATTTATTATAATCTGCTGCTAATTCTGACTGTATCTCTAATTGGTCAGACTCAATAATCTTTTCTAAATTGATAATAAGTAAGTTAAATTCACTTTGTAAATCATGAGTTAATTTTTTAATTTTCTCTTGAGCTTGTCTCTTAGAGGCTTCTCCTTGAAATTTGTTTCCAAAGTCAAAAGTAGTCTCTCTTAGGTTTTTTTCTTCCTGCATAAATGCTTGAGCTGTTTCTTTTCTTAGCCCTTTTTGCTGCTTCTTCAATTTAGTAATATAACCATCTGTTTTGAACGCTTGTTTTTCTTTTCCCCGCAGTATATTAATAGTCTCTTGCAGACTATTAAGTGCTTGCTGATCAGTTTCAAGTGATTTTTGTAGTTCAGCAGCATTAGTACATTGTTGTATTATTTGACTGAGTGCTTGGTTGGCTCGTGTTACACGGTTAGGAAGACTGTATTTTTCGATATAGTCGTCTATCATCATCTCAACTGCGGGTAGGCCACTACGATATAACGCTGTTGGATATTTCTTATTATTTATTTTTTCTTGAGTTTTTTTAGATAAGGGCATGTATTGAACCAAGTCCATCAGTGGTTCTTCATTGAATAAGTCTTCCATTGCTACTAATTGATTACGCTCTGTACGTGTTAATAAGTCAATACTTAGCTCTCGTTTACGAAATAGGGAGGTTAAGTTGGCAGATACTGGATATACCAAAGGATTAGCGATACCATTATTTTCTAGATACTGTTTGGCACGCGTAACGACATCTTTAACGAACTCTCCTTTCTCTGGATCGAAAACATCTGCTTTATTAATGACAAAAATAAAGCGATCTTTACTTTGCTTGCCTCCTTTGCTCATAACATCAGCAATTTGCTTTAACAGACTTTGATCGTCGTTAATGCCAAGTTGTTGTCCATTTAGAATGTATAGAACTAATGGATTACGATCAGAATCACTAATATATCGCATAGTTGTTAGGTTGTGTTCGATGTCTTGACTGTTATTAGGTCCTGGGGTATCTGTTAAAACTAAGCGAACACTCTCTCGTTCTTCTATTGCGGGTATTTTCCCCTCTACATTAATTTGGAATACATCAGATGATTTATTCCACTCGTTCATTAGCTTAGATGCCGAGTCAGTGCCTGTTTTTGTTGTAAGATTTAATTCTTGTTTCTCACTGACTATATATTCTTCATTATCTGTACAACTTACCGTAAAGTGACCTTGTGGCATATGGTCGTTATCAGTAATTTTAGCAATCGTAGCTGTGGTTGCTTCGTTTAACGCTGGCAATAAGTCACAACCTAACATAGCATTAATCAAGGTAGACTTACCAGATGACATGGTTGCCACTACATAGACATCAAAGTTTTTATCAAACGCCGTATCAAACTTCTTGAGTATATCGGGAGCATTAACATACTGTTTAAACAACGGATCTTGCTTTGCTTCTAACACAAGTTGTTGAATGTTTTCTAGGCGTTCTTCTGAACCTGGTACTATTTCACACGACATCTTGACATCTAAGCCATCCTTGTTAGCTTGCTGAACTGCTTCTTCCATATCAGTACAGTCTGCTTCAACCCCTTTGAAATGAACCCTATACTCTTTTTCACAATTGAATATATCATATAGCTTCTGGAAAAAATCTTCAATCCATAGCTGTAGACGTTGATTTTCATATTCAGCAAACTGAGAATTACTCTCAGGTTTTTGGTCGTCGATTAGGAAACAAGTTTCAACTGTAAAAGGGTTATGTGTGATATCTACTTTAATCATGAAATACTCCGTTAATGTTATAAAATGGTTTCTTGAAATTTATAATTAATAATACTTTCTAACAGTGGTAAACCACTAAAATAAACTAGATTTTCGATTTGATTCCTTGGTATCTCTAATCCGTCTTTTATTATAATTGGAGTGTCTTTTCTCTCTTTATTAGGTAGTGATAGTACTTTGATTTTATCAGTTACATTATGAGCTGCTTTTACAAGTCTATCGTTATTAAGATCATTTAAGTTTTGTTGTAGCGTGTTGCGCTCCCGTCGAGTAAGAGGCTGTTGGTTTAATGCTTTTCTGGCATTTAATGCTGCAAGTGCAGATACTGGTATAACAATAGGATTTATGAACCCAATATTTTTTAAGTATAAAACTATGTTCTCTACAATAATTTCAATATTCTCACCTTTTTCTGCATCTAAAATAGACCTCTTGCAAAAGTAGCTTCAAATCTCAAAGTATACAACTGAACCCTAAATAATTAAAAGATATGCCAAACATAGCCAAACTACTTGAACAAAATGATGCAGGTTTTAAACGTTATACCGG
>NZ_CAJHAR010000050.1 GCF_904846415.1 Psychrobacter piscatorii
GCTTAGATGCGTATAGTTCATGGTTGCAATCTCACTTTGGTCGGTGGATAAAGACTTTGATGCTAGCGCATCTAGGTCTTTTTTTCACCTTGCATTTGGTATTGCACTTCATGTGTTAATCTAAGTATTTATTAAGATGCAGCCCCATCTGACAGGCTTCATCAATGTGTTGACGGCACGCTTTGACTGCCGCTTTGCTATCCCCTTTAGCGATACTACTGACAATCTCTTGTAAATTACTTGGGCCTTTGGTTGCCCGCTCTTTGGTAGATAAGGTCATGAATCGCAAACGGCCAATACGTCCGTTGAGTCGCTCAGTTAACTCCCATGCGACCGTCATACCCGCCGTCACGAATAGATGCTCATAAAACGCGTAAGAATGCGCCAGTGCTTCTACCACATCGCCTGCATGCAAGTTATCGCGAATATGTACCAAGTGACTCTGTAATGTCTCTACCAGCTCAGAGGTCACTTGCTCAGCGCAGTGACGAACGGCCTCACTCTCAAGTGTTGCCCGCAAGTGATAAATTTGACGAATCTCATCACTTTCTAGCACTGCAACCGAAGAGCCACCTGCCGAAAAAGTCACCAAATGCTCGCTCTCTAAATGCCTAATGCATTCACGCACGACCGTCCGACTGACACCTAATTGCTCGCAGATCGTACGCTCAACCAAGCGCTGACCTGGCGCAAGCTGTCCTGTCATAATCGCTAAACGTAATTGCTCTAACGTTGTCTCTTTTAGCGTTTTTGGTTTTTCTACTTTCTCTAACATAGGACCTCTACTCTTTTGGATGGAAATGCAGAGTATAACGGCTATCAGACAAAAAATCAGTACGCTTTCATATCGTCATACGGTATACCATAATATTATTTTTCAAAAAAAGCTAGTAATTAATTTAATACCATATTATGGTATACCAACAATTGAAACTAATTCTTTATCATCTTTTATGACCGTAGGGACACTATCATGCTAAAACCAGAAATCAGAAAAATTGTCACTTTTGAAGAAGAAACGTTCATTGAAGGATTCAAAGCTGCTGAGACGCCTTTGCGTATGTTTGCCGTTGCGGCGGTGATTACCAATCCGTGGGCTGGACGCTATGTCGAAGACCTAAAGCCGGAAATCCAAGCCTTTGGCCCTGTATTGGGTAAGTTACTGACTGACAAAATTATCGCGTTGGCGGGCGGTGCAGACAAGATACAGGCTTATGGTAAGGCCGCTGTCGTTGGTTTAAATGGCGAGATTGAACATGCATCAGGTTTGATTCATACCCTGCGTTTTGGCAACTTCTACCGTGAGGCCCTGTCTGCGAGCAGTTATTTATCATTCACCAATATGCGTGGTACAGCAAATTCGCCCATTATGGTACCGCTGATGGACAAAGATGATGTCGGTCGACGCTCACATTATTTGACCATTCAGTTTGCTATCCCAGATGCGCCTCGTGATGATGAAGTGGTCATCGTCCTAGGCGGTGCGACAGGTGGCCGTCCGCATCACCGCATTGGTGATCGTTATCAAGACCTCAAAGATTTGGGTCGCGATTTAGACAATCCAGCAGCCGTATAAGGAGCAGCCAGTCATGAAGTGGTCACGTAAAATCTCAGATGGAATCGCTTATCACTATCATGCTGATGCCAGTGATAGCGTTGATGAAAAAGCCACCCCTATCGTTTTTATTCATGGTGTGGGTTTGCGTGCAGAGAGTTGGCACCAGCAGCTGTCTGTATTTAGCGAGCGCTATCGCTGTTATGCGATTGATATGCCAGGACATGGCGACAGCGATTTATTACCAAACCCTATATTGACACTACAAGACTTTGCGGATGTGCTCACTACCTTTATCACCAATGTGGTGGGTCGACCGGCCATCATTGTGGGTCATTCGTTGGGAGCGATGACGGCGTTACAAACTGCCGTGTCGTCACCCAAAGTCGTATGCGGTGTCGCGGCATTGAATGCCATCTACGAGCGTCCAGATAAGGCGGCCCAAAACGTACAAGCGCGGGCCGCGTCGCTGATCGATGACCTCACTCAAAATGTAACCGATCAACCGATTGCCAGATGGTTTGATGGCAATCCTAAATATCGCTCAGAGGCCAAGCTGTGTCAGAGCTGGTTGGATGAGGGCAATCGTTTAGGCTATGCGCGTGCCTATCAGATGTTTGCTCATCTGCGCGGTATCAATGCTGCTGACTTAAAAACCATTACTGTGCCTACCTTGTTTTTGACCGGTGAGCTGGATGTCAACTCTAGCGCCAAAATGTCATTAGCAATGGCTGATCTACTCCCCCATGCTAATGCCGTTATCGTTCCCGATGCCCGTCATATGACGCAGATGACACACGCCAGCGCCGTCAACGCGGCCTTGGCAAGATTTTTTGTCCGATGTGACTCAGACTCTACCGTTAACGCTTAACGCACCCCATCGCCCACTATGAAAAAGAGGTTCCCATGAAACAACTTGATCCTAAAATGTTACGCAACGCCTTTGGCAGTTATATGACTGGGGTGACGGTAATCACAGCCACGAGTAAGGACGGCACCCCTGTTGGCTTTACCGCCAATTCGTTCACGTCGGTATCGCTTAATCCACCACTGCTACTGGTTTGCCCAGCAAAATCCTTATCGAGCTTTGAGGTCTTTGCCAACTGCGATAGCTTTGTGGTCAATATCTTGAGCGAAGATCAGCAAAACATCTCGAATATTTTTGCAGGCTCCAAAGACGATCGTTTTAGTCAAATAGAGTGGCATAAAGATGAGCAAGGCAATCCTATCATCGATGGTGCTTTGACGCATTTTTCTTGTAAAACAGATCGCAATCTAGAGGCCGGTGATCACAACCTATTGGTGGGCGAAGTACTAAGTTTTTCGAATCGTGAAGGTTACGGCTTAGGATACGCATCTGGTGGTTATTTTAGCTTAGCACTAGAACGTGAAGCGGCAGAAATCAGCACGCAAGAAAAGCATGTCAGTGTAGGCGTGATTATCGAACACAATGGCAAAGTACTACTGAGCCAAAAAGACGGCAAGGCATTGTTACCTGCAACGACGACCGATGACAATACCAATGCAGTTAGCACCATCAAGCAGTTTTTGACAGCGAATGGTATAGACGCACAATTGGGTGCAGTTTTCTCTATCTATGAGAACAGCAAGACCAATACCAACTATATCTTTTATCGCGCCATTGCCAACTCAGCAGAGACCAGTGGACTGGGTGAATATGTCGCCATTGATGATATCGCAAAGCAAGATTTTGCCACCACTGCTATGAATTCGATGATGAATCGTTATGCAACTGAAAGCGAAAATGGCCTATACGGTGTCTATGTTGGCCAAGAAGAGCAAGGCCGCGTCCACTAAATTTTATATCTAAACGACAGTTAACCAAACACGATATTCAAAAAAATTAAGTTAAAACAAATAGCAAAGGAGTTGCCTTATGAAATTTTCATTATTCCTACACATGGAACGCCTCGACGAATCACAGTCTTATGAACAGCTCCATAATGATTTTATTGAGCTCGCAAAAATGGCTGACCAAGGCGGGATGCACGCTATCTGGACAGGCGAACACCATGGTATGGATTTTACCATCGCCCCCAACCCATTCTTAAATCTGATCGATCTATCCCATCATACCAAAAACGTCCGTCTTGGGACTGGCACGGTGATTGCACCGTTTTGGCATCCGATCAAGCTGGCGGGTGAAGCGGCCATGACGGATATCATCACGGGCGGTAGATTGGATCTGGGTATTGCGCGCGGTGCTTATAACTTTGAATATGAGCGCTTGATGCCGGGTATGGATGCCATGGAAGCAGGCGGGCGTATGCGTGAGCTTGTTCCTGCAGTACAAAAACTATGGAAAGGTGATTACGCCCACGATGGTAAATTCACCCAATTCCCATCGACCACGTCAGCACCAAAACCAGTGCAAAGTGGCGGTGTACCCATGTGGATTGCAGCTCGTGACCCGCATAGCCATAAATTCGCGGTTGAACATGGCTGCAACGTACAAGTGACGCCGCTATGGCAAGGCATGACAGAGATTCAAAACCTTATGACCGCCTTTAAAGGTGCCAAAGCTGAACACGGCGCGGGCAAAGACCCAAAAATCATGCTGTTGCAACATGCTTACGTCGGTAGTGATGCTGATGATGTGACAAGCGCAGCCAAATGTATCAGTCGCTTTTATTGCTACTTTGGTGCTTGGTTCAAAAACGAACGCCTCATTCGCCAAGGACTGCTTGAGCCATTGAGCGAAGAAGAGATGGCAGCCATCGACATGTATGCCCCTGAAAAAATGTTAGAGAACATGCCAATTGGCACCGCTGAGCAAGTGATTGAAAAACTCAAAGTATATGAAGCGTTGGGCTATGACGAGTTTGCCTTTTGGATTGACTCTAGTATGAGCTTTGAGCAAAAACGCGACTCATTACGCCGTTTTATTGATGATGTCATGCCAGCACTTGCCTAACCGCACTTTGCTTATAAATGACAAACACATACCCCAACAAGCAATTTGGAGAACCACAATGTCCAAACCTCATTACAAGCTCTATATCAATGGTGAGTGGTGCGAAGGCAGTAATAACCAAACCCTAGAGAGCTATAACCCTGCAACGGGTGCGGCGTGGGCGACGTTTGCCTGTGCCAGTCCTGAAGATGTTGCACGCGCGGTCGATGGTGCCAAAGCGGCACTTAATAATCCTGAATGGGCAAAAATGACTGCCACTCAGCGCGGCAAACTCATATATCGCTTGGCAGATTTGATCGAACAAAATGCTGAAAAACTCGGCAAGATCGAAACGACAGACAGCGGTAAATTGGCACACGAAACCGTGGCACAAACGCGCTATGTCAGCGATTATTATCGTTACTTTGCAGGTCTGGCTGATAAACTAGAGGGCGCTACCCTACCAATTGACAAGCCTGACATGCACGTCTTTACCACGCGTGAACCGATTGGTGTGGTCGCGGCTGTGGTCCCGTGGAATGCGCAGATGTTTTTGACTGCTACCAAACTTGGCCCTGCGCTAGCGGCTGGTTGCACCATTATTTTAAAAGCGTCTGAAGTCGCCCCATGTCCGATGTTTGCGTTTGCTGAACTGATCGAACAAGCAGGCTTTCCAAAAGGTGTCGTCTCTGTCATCACGGGTGACGCCGAAAACTGTGCCATTCCACTGACCAGTCATCCTGATGTAGATAAGATTGCCTTTACCGGTGGCCCTGAAGCGGCGCGTCACGTAGTCAGAAACTCTGCCAATAGCTTTGCGGTGACAAGCTTGGAGCTGGGCGGTAAGTCACCGATTATCGTCTTTGAAGACTCAGATTTGGAAAGCGCGGCAAATGGCTTAATCGCTGGTAACTTTGGTGCGTCTGGTCAGTCTTGTGTCGCAGGTTCACGAGGATTTGTACAGCGCTCTATCTTGCCTGAGATTATCAAACGCGTAGAAGAAAAAGCCAAAGGTATTGTCATCGGTAATCCGCTCAATCCTGAAACACACGTTGGTCCTTTATGTACCAAAGCGCAAGTTGAGCGCATTAAAGACACGCTCAAAAAATCTGTCGCACAAGGCGCGACCATTCGGTTCGGCGGTCATGCGCCTGAAGATGACGCTTTGGCTGACGGCAATTACTTTTGCCCAACGCTGGTAGAATGCCCAAATACCGATATTGAAACGCAGACCATCGAGATGTTTGGCCCTGTCATGTCATTGGTCGCGTTTGATACTGAAGAAGAAGCCATCGCGATGGCAAACGATAGTGTGTACGGCTTAGGTTCAGGCGTATTTACCCAAAATTTGGCTCGCGCCCATCGCGTCTCTAAGCAAATTAAGTCAGGCGTTTGCTGGATCAATACGTACCGCGCGATTTCACCAACTGCGCCGTTTGGTGGTTACAACCAATCAGGCTACGGGCGTGAGGCTGGTAGCGAATCTGTTCTGCAATATACACGCACAAAAACGACATGGATTAATATCTCGGCGGAGCCGATGGCTAATCCTTTTATTATGAGATAACCGATCAGTGTAGTCAGCTACATTCAGTTTTAAGGAAAAAACTATGGCTATCCGTCCTCCCCTAAAGGAACTCAACATAAAAACCCATGACAAAGGTTTTTATAAAGGGTTTAACCGTTTTGTTACGGTCACCTCAAAAATCTTTGTCACCTTAGTGGTGATTTGGATTTTGAGTGATATCGAGCGTTCTGGCGCGATGCTCGATGCCATGAAGAACTGGTCTTACACCAACCTTAATGGCTATTATACTTATGCCATCGCCTTTTATATTTTAGTCTGTTTAACGGTTATTCTGTGGCCGTCATTTGGGCGTATTAAACTTGGCTCCGACCCAAATGGTAAACCTGAATTTTCTAATTTTTCATGGTTTTCGATGATCTTTGGGGCAGGAATCGGTATTGGGGTGCTGACTTATAGCGCCGCTGAACCGCTATGGCATCTCGCCAACAACCCCGATATCATCATGTCAAAAGAGCTGATCGTATCGGCACTAAGTAGTAATGGCATGACCGTACCTGAAGGCACGGATGTCTTTAGCTTTTATCAAAACCAAGTCACTGCCAGTGCATTGGCGCCCATTGATGGGCTCGTCCTACCCAAGAGTGAGGAAGCATTGGACACCGCGTTTCGTTATTCCTTTTTTCACTGGGGTATCAGTGCGTGGGCCACGTATTGCTTAGTCGGTATCTGTTTAGCGTTTTTTACCTACGTTCGCGGTTTGCCGCTCACCATGCGCTCGGCGCTCACACCTTTATTTGGCAAGTATTTAGAAGGGCCACTTGGCAATATCATCGATGTGGCTGCCGTCATTGCGACTATCTTTGGCGTGGCGCAAACTATTGGCCTTGGACTTAGCTCTTTTGCCTCAGGATTGTATAGTATTACGGGTATCTCATGGTTAGTGACGGACGCTGTCAATCCTGAACCGACGACAGGCGCACTATTGATGTCATTGTTTGTGGTCATGTGTCTTTCCATGGTTTCAGCCCTGTCAGGGGTAGGACGCGGGGTAAAATGGCTCAGTAACATTAATATGGTGCTGTCCTTTTTGCTGCTTGCCTTCTTCTTGATTTTTGGCGCAACGATGTTTGCCTTAGAGATGCTGGGCAAAGGTATCTTTAGCTATATTGTGCATCTGCCCGCAATGGCAGTAACGGTTTGGGACCCTAATACTGAATTGGGCGCTTGGCAAACCAGCTGGTCTATTTTTTACTGGGCATGGTGGATTGCGTTTGCGCCATTTGTTGGATTGTTCTTGGCGCGTATCTCCAAAAACCGTACCATTCGTGAATTTGGCTTGATTGGGATTGTCGCCCCAAGTTTGACCCTGTTTGTTTGGTTCTCCTTCATCGGTGGTACTGGTATTGATTTAGAGTTAAGCGGTATCGCAAACGGTCAGATATTTGATTCAGGATTGACCGCGCAGCTGTTTGAGATTATTGGCTTTATGCTAAACCCAGCGATGGCAGGTGTCTTGTCGTCGATGGTGGTTGTGCTCCTACTCACCTATTTGGTGACGTCGGCCGACTCTGCATTACTGGTCGTCAATACCTTAAATGCGGCGGGTGAAGTCCATATCGAGAACGGCCCGAAACATATCATCGTTTGGAGCATTGCGCTGACTGCGGTGATTGGCGCATTGATATTGGCAGGCGGGTTAAATGCCATTACTTCAGCCATGATTGTGGCCGCTATCCCCTTCTCCTTTATCATTATCTTAATGGCAATCAGTCTATTAAAAGCGTTAATTTTGGACATTGCCCGCTCAAAAGAAGCGTAGTCTCAAGAGAAGCATAATCTCCAAAGAAACATAGTAACGACTATCTAAACAAAACACCCCGTACATTTACCAATGTATGGGGTGTTTCTATTTAACCAGAAGTCGGATTTTACCAATATTTCAAATACCTAAAATCACCCGAAATTGAATTCTATGCTTCTTGGTCAATATTCTCTAACGCCGCAATGGCTTTTTTTTGTGTCTCATCGATTGGCTTTTTTTGTCCGCTCAATTTATCGAGATAGACCAGCACCGACTCACCGATCGCAACGACTGTCTGCTGCACTGTACTATAATAGGTATATTCATGAACCAGACTGGAGTTGCCGATTTTTTTGACCTTGACGCCAATCCATAATTCATCAGGATAAGCAACAGATTTGAGATATCGACATGACGAGGCCGCCATCACCGAAAACGTTTTTTCGTTAAATAAACCAAGCCGCCTGTTGTAATAGATACGAGCATTTTGCGAATATTCATAATAGATAACGTTATTGACATGACCAAAGGTATCCATATCGCCCCATTCAACTTGCTGAGGATAAATAACCGTAAAATCACGCAATGGGTGATTGTCATCGCTTGTGACAATCTTTTGTATTTCTGGAAATGTAGGCACAGCTTCCATAGTTTTCTCTTCTTGTTATGTAGGTTTTGTTATGCAGATGATGCGTTTGACTCAGAATGCTCGTGACTCACACATACCTCTCCCATCCCTAGCATTTATGCAGACACTGGGGTTTATACAAATCTTCTCTATTATCAAAGTCACTGTGATGGTGATAGGTTTGTTTGGTTAGATTAAATTTTCTGAGTACATCGAACGCATGCGTTTTTTATCGAGTTTACCGACGCTGGTTTTTGGCATTTCTGACAAAAACCTCACTTCACTTGGCACGCCATATTTTGGCAAATGACCTCTCTCAACCGCTTGATGACCCAGTGCCAAAATATCTGTCGATGTTGTATCGACATAATCTGGTTTTAGCACAATCAAGGCGAGAGGACGCTCACCCCAGCGCTCATCTGGGACACCAATCACCGCGATATCAGCCACGCTCGGATGAAAGGATAAAATGGTTTCGACTTCAAGCGAGGACACCCACTCACCGCCTGACTTGATGACGTCCTTTAGTCTATCGGTAATGCTGAGCGTGCCATCAGCGGTCATACAAGCAATATCCTGCGTATGCATCCAGCCGCCTTTCCACAGCTCATTACCTGCATCGGGATTTTTGAAATAGCTTTGGGTCAGCCACGGTGCTCGTATCACAAGCTCGCCTGTTGACTCACCATCCATTGGTTGGGGTTTGCCATTCTCGTCCCAGATTTCCATTGATACCAACATGATTGGCGAACCTGATAGACAACGATAATTGAGATTGTCCTCTAGGCTCATCGACTCGGTTTTGTCATCAAATACCGCTCGAGACAGCACAGGACAGGACTCTGACATCCCAAACCCTGACATAAACTCGATACCGCACTCGATAGCGGCTTTGGCCAAGCCTTCATTGAGCTTTGAGCCCCCTAGCAGCAGTTTGAGATTCTCAAATTTGCGACCTCGCTCTGCCATTTCTTTGAGGAGCATCTGTAATATAGCGGGGACACCGTGTGACAGCGTGACCTTATGCTCCTCAATCAAATCGACCAGTTTTGGTGCCAGATATCGTCCTGGATATACTTGCTTGAGCCCTATCATGGTAGCGCCATACGGCCAGCACCACGCATGTACATGAAACAAAGGCGTCATTGGCATATAGACATCGTTGTAGCGCGCGCCTTGACCTTCGGCATTGAGGGCTGACGCCAGTGTGCTTGCCATCGTCTGTAGTACGATCTGACGATGAGTAAAGAAAACCCCTTTTGGATCGCCTGTCGTACCACTGGTGTAAAACGTAGTAGCGATGGTATTTTCATCAAAATCTGGGAAGACAAATTCATCACTAGCAGCTGCTAATAGCGCCTCATATTCGCCATCGACATAGTCTGGCGTATCGGCTTTATCACCCTCTGCATCATCAGCCCACATCACATGCTCAATAGAAGGCGCGTCGTCACGATAATCTTTAATCATCGGCGCAAACTCAGCATTCAACAATAAGGCTTTTGGCGCTGCATGGTTGACGGTATATAGCACTTTTTCTTCAGACAGACGCACATTAACGGTTTGCAAAATCATGCCCGACATTGGTACTGCAAAGTATGCCTCAAGGTAACGATGACTGTCCCAATCCATGACCGCGACCACATCACCTGCCTGCAAGCCCATATTTTTTAATACATTGGCCAAGCGATTGATACGCTTAAAAAACTCAGCATAGGTATAAGTGACTTTGTCGGCATAACTGATAGTTTGGTTGGTGGAAGCAATCTTGGCACGGTTTAGTAACTGTTTGATAATTAACGGAAACCCATACGCGTCTTCGGCTTGATGGTAGTTATCGTGTTCGTTAAGTATGGTTGTCATGGTATCTTCCTTGATAATAAATTGTCCTTGATATAGTCAACCCTCTATAAAAGAGTGACAGCGTTAACCTCTCTTGAAGTATCACAGTTACATCTGCGCTCGGTTGCATTGTCTCTCTTCTAAACTGAATCAACTATAATCAGTAATGGGGCGAGCGTGCTTTTGAGTCTTAGACGCGTTCTATCACCATGGCAAGCCCTTGCCCAATACCAATACATAAGCTGACCACGGCATATTTGCCACCCGTACGCTGTAGCTCTCGAGCGGTACTCAAGGCGATTCTTGCACCTGATGCGCCAAGCGGATGGCCGACAGCGATGGCGCCACCATTGGGATTGACACGCTTATCATCAAATTCAATGTCCAACCCTTTTAGACAGCCAAGCACTTGAGAAGCAAAAGCTTCATTAATCTCAATGACAGACATGTCCTCGAGGGTCAGATCCGCACGCTTTAGTGCTAGCTTAATTGCTTCAACAGGACCCACACCCATGATATTGGGTTCAACACCCATTGCACCTGATGATAAGATCTTGGCAATCGGTTTAAAGCCTAGCTTTTCCTCTGCTTGCTTTGAGCCAATGATGAGCGCGGCAGCACCATCATTGATACCAGACGCATTACCTGCGGTGACGATTCCATCTTTGTTTAACGGTTTGAGCTTTTGTAGTGCTTGAATATTAGAGCTGGCACGCGGATGCTCATCCTCTATGACTACTTTTGCAGGCAATTTCTTACCTTGGGGTACGGTGATAGGTGTTATTTCATCGTTAAAAAACCCTGCTTGCTTAGCAGCTTGGTACTTGGCTTGTGATGCGGCTGCAAACTTATCGGCTTCCTCGCGCGTAATACCATACTTCTGCGCGACATTATCGCCCGTCTGCGGCATGGTATCACTGCCGAACTGCTCAATAATTTTTGGGTTGGGGAAACGGCTACCAATGGTCGTATCAAATACTTTGAAGTCACGGCTAAAAGGTTGCTCTGTCTTGGCAAATACAAACGGTGCACGCGTCATCGACTCGACCCCACCTGCTAAAATAATATCCCCTTCATTGCACGTAATACTGCGAGCAGCATCGACAACAGTGGACAGACCTGACGCACATAAACGGTTTACTGTCTGACCTGGCGTTTTGATATCCAGTCCTGCCAACAAAGCAGCGTTACGTGCAATATTGCGAGAGTCCTCACCCGCTTGGTTGGCACTGCCTAGCAGCACTTCATCAAAAATATCGCTCGGCAATTGATGTTTTTCGACCAGCGCTTTTATCACGGTAGCGACCAAATCATCAGGGCGTACCGTTGCTAATGCACCAACATAGCGACCAAAAGGGCTTCTTAATCCATCATAAATATAGGCATCTAACATAACGTTTCCTTGTTGTATTTTTTAACTTTGAATCATGGTTTTATAACGATATTTTGTTGTTTGTACTAATAAATGGCCTGCTGAGTGAACAATGACACGTCCAGTTTGGCGCGGCGTTGTAACCAAGGACTTGGGCGGTAACGGGGATCACCTGTTAACCTGTATATACGCTCTAAAATGAGCAATATACGCGAAGCGCCAAGATGGTCGCCCCAAGAGATAGGACCATATGGATAACCTAGCCCAAGCTTAACGGCATTGTCGATATCTTCTGGCGTGGCAATCCCTTGCATCGCGATATCGCAGCCAAGATTGATCACCATAGCGACCACACGTTGTGCCACAAAGCCGATGCTTTCGGAAATCAGCGTGGCACTACCCGCCTCTTGCGCATCTGTCTGAGTCCTATCTAAGTCTTTATTACCTTTACTGCTGCCAAATAGCGCATAGGCTTGCGCCACAAACTGTTTTTGCGTGATGAGACTCGGCATCAACGTACGATGGTTTGTAAGTTCGGTGAGCATATCAATAGCAACGGCTTGCTTGGGATCGACCTGATAACGAATCGCGGCATTGGTTGTATCCTCGCCATAGATGGCCAGCAATACCAAACTATCAGGACTCGGCTTGTCGTTGTCATCGATAGTGATACCCTGAGACTTTAGGTAATCAACCAGCTGAGTTTTGTCTTCTGCCAAATCAGCGCCGATCCAAACTGAGGTAATAGTGGCATCAGATACAAGCGCTTTGGACGATTGATTTTGAGCGCCGTCCATTGGCAATTTCTGACCTTTTTCGTATTGATAAAAACCTTCACCAACCTTACGGCCGAGCTTTTTGCCTACTAGCATTTGGCGAGTCAATGGATGCGGGCGATAACGCGCTTCATGATAGAACTGGTTGTAAATTGACTCCATCACAGGATGAGACACATCAACGCCCGTCAGATCCATCAGCTCAAACGGCCCCATACGAAACCCTGCACCATCACGCAAAATTCGGTCGATTTGCTCAAAACTTGCGACGCCTTCACCCAATATTTTTAATGCCTCGGTACCATAGGCTCTGCCACCATGGTTGACGATAAATCCGGGTGTGTCTTTTGCCACCACGCCCAGATGCCCCATCCGTTTGGCCAAATCAGTGAGAACGTCAACGACCGACTGCTGAGTAGAAATGCCAGGGATGATTTCAACAATTTTCATCAAGGGAACGGGGTTAAAGAAATGAAACCCTGCCACGCGCTCTGGATATTCACAGTCAGCAGCGATTGACCCCTGCCGTCAAATCCGTACAGTTAAACTTGGGAGATTTTAGTTACGCCGCTTGACGATAATAATCAAACCACACCTGTCTTGGCGATTTATAGCTCAAGCCCTTTTGAATCCTCGTTTGGTT
>NZ_CAJHAR010000051.1 GCF_904846415.1 Psychrobacter piscatorii
CTGATGATGAGATGCAGGACATTGAGAACAAACTAAATAACAGACCAAGAAAACGCTTAGGGTTTAAAACGCCTATGCAGGCGTTCTATAATATTAATTAGCGTTGCACTTGGTGTGTTAATCTAAGTTATAATAAGGTTGAGCCATATGAACGACATATCTTTAGCAGGGACAACGAACACCCTACCATCTGATGCAGCCAATGAGATTTCTAAGTTAGCAATCCTATCTAGAGAAGAGACAGAAAATACTAGAAAGGTTGCGCCAGCCGTGGTCAAGAAGCTTTCTGAGCTATCTTTTTTTAGAATGGGGCTACCAAAGTCTTTAGGGGGATGGGAAGGGAATCCCGTAGAAACTCTAAAAGCTTATGAGACGTTAGCAAGCGCTGAGGCCTCGGTTGCTTGGATCGTTTGGAACAACCATTTGGCCTGTACGTTCGGTCGATTTTTGGACGAGTCCAGTATGAAAGAGGTATACAGCGACCCCTCTCATATTTATGCCAATTCTGCCCGCCCCGAGGGTGTGGCGCACACAGTTGATGAGGGATACTTGGTATCTGGGCAATGGACGCTTGTATCTGGGTGTCAGCTGGCAGATTGGTTTGTATTACGTTGCTTAGTCATTTCAGAAGGTTCGCCTACCAGCCTAGGACCGGACGCAAATTTGAAACTATTTTTTATTCCAAAAGAAGATGTACAAGTCATTGATACTTGGCATGTAGGTGGCTTAAACGGTACAGGTAGCCACGATATCGTCATAAAAAAGGCATTGGTAAAAAAAGAGTATGTTGTTGATTTCGATAGTCCCGTAGCTTTAGATAACGCCTATAGTCGCCTACCTATCGGTTGTATCAACGCTGCGGGCTGTGCTGCAATGTCCTTAGGTGTTTTAAAAGCAGCCATGGATGACTTAATTGATATGTGTCTTGAGAAAGTGACGCCCGGTAAGAGCCCAGATCTACGCGACCGTGCAACCGTACAAGCCACTATTGCAAAGAGTAAAACACTATTGGCATCTAGACGCTTACAGCTGCATCATAGTGTTGAAACATTATGGGAAGAATCACAGCAACAAAAACCTTTTAGTGACGTGCAACTTGCTGATGTATGGGCAGCAGCTTGCGAGGGGGCAAGAGAAGCCAGATTGATGGTATCTGAGATTTATGCCGTTGCTGGTACCGCCTCATTATATAAAAAACATAAGATAGAAAGAGCGCATCGAGATATTCATGCGATTTTACAGCACGGCATCATTCAACCCCATTGGATGAATCAAGCAGGTATGGCTTATGTCGGATTAACACCAAATGGGGCAATGTTCAGAGTATAAGAACAGCTTTTGCGATAAACAGTAACGCTTGTAAAATAGATATTACAAGCGCTTGTTATTGCTCAGTCGCTGCGTAGAAACCAAACAAATCATTGATAATGCCTGATTACCCCTAGCTTCATTGTATTGAAAATCTATTCTTCACCCATAAAAAAGCAAGACATCTAATGCCTTGCTTTTTATATCTTATTGACAGTTACAGTTGAGCAGCCTCTTTAGTCAAAATGGAACCCTGCGCCAATCGCGCCACCGACGTTGCCTTGAGTGTCTGCCGTGCCGTTCACCTTGATAACCCAGCGACCGTCGTTAGAGAGTTTGGAAAAACCGATCGCTACTGCACTTTCTCCATTGTATGTACTCACACCGCCACCGATGAGTGACTTACCTGAGATAAAGGCCTGAGGTAGTGCAGACATTGCCATCGCAGCTGAGATACCTGCATTGGCATCGTCTTCTACTTCATCGATTCTGTAGCCAAGATCGTTCATGTTGTTATTGAGTCGACTATCAAGTGCACTAAGCTGACTGTAGTTGACAGCATCTGTTGCCTCGACACCCTCGGCAACACCAGTCATACGTTGATTGCCTGCATATAAACCTTGAGCAGTCATACTTGGCCCATCTTGCATAGTAATGCCACTACTATTGATAACCGTTGTCCCAGCTGTGACACTATCGACGCTAATATTACCATTCAAATCAAACTTGATGTTACTACCCTCTGCGGTGGTGGTGATGTTATTACCACCTGTGAAGCTTAGGACACTCTCATCTCCAACTGGCTTGTTGATGGTAGCGCCACTATCGGCACCAAAATTGAGCCCAGCATCGAGCCTATTCGTGTTGGTCTTGATGCTGGTAGTGTTGGTCGTAATATTGGCAGTATTGGTCATGATATTGCTAGTATTAGTAGCAATATTTGTGGTGTTGGCCGCAATATCGGTTGTGTTATTGGTGATATTAGTTGTATTGACCTGTACGTTTTCATTGATTTCTATCGTGCCTTGTCTAATAGAAGCAATCGCACCATCGATATTACTTTGACCGGTTCCGCCAATATTGCTGTTGGTAAAAGTACCATCGTCAGGATTATAGACCGTGTTGCCACCGATGATGCTACTGATACCAGTGCCTTGTGCATAGAGCTGACTACCGTTGATAGCATCTTGGCTTTCTGCAGTCACTTCGCCGTTTTGGACATTGGTAACCTTGTTATCAGCGGCATCAATACCACTTTTTGTGATACTAGGACCACCTGCAATCGTGAGTCCATTATCATTGATGGTCGTATCGCCAGCTGTGACGCTAACGACGCTGATGTCTGGATTTAGATCAAAGCTAATATCATTAGCGCCAGCAGGTACAGCAGCTAGGCCTGTATTAGCATCAAGAGCAGCCCCATTATTGATTAAGGTTCTAGATACTTTGATATTACCGTCTCTGCTATTAAGATCGATTGCATCTCCTTGTCTTACCTGAGTAGCAATGTCACCTTGAGCAGTAATATCCCAACCTCGATCCAAGGCAGTGGTCACTTCTCTTAGTTGTCCGACGTTTACGGCATCAGAATTTAGCTCGCCTCTGCCAACATTGCGGATAGTGTTGCCGCCGTTATCAAGACCAGTGCGGCTTAGTCTGACGGTTCTACCCATGCCATTATCAACAAAGGTAAAACCTGTGCTATTCATGATGCTATTGCCTATTTGCAGACGACCTTCGTCGCCCAAGTCCAACTGATTGTTGAGCGTAACTTGGACACCCGTTGCAGAAGCTGTGGTGGTCAGATTACTATCACCAGTAATATTGATCGTATCGCCTAGCGCAAACTGCTGGTCGTTGTCGCTATTGCCATCACCAATTTTGATACCTTTGGCAATTTCGTTATTGGTCGTTGTGAGCTGTGCAAAGTTGACAGCATCAGTTGGCGCAATACCTTCACCAACCTTGATAATTCTGTTGTTACCATTATCAAGACCTTCGTTGCTTAAGGTAATGGTCTGATTAGGACCATCAGTGATGGTGACACCTGCATTGTTAAGTACTGTGCTTTCCATTCTTACGCTACCATCTCTACCAAGCATTACATCTTCAGCCAATCTAACGTTTAGGTTGCCTTCTTCATCAGCGACCACCCCGATGTTATTCTCAGTCAACTCTGTCGCGCCGCCTTGGATCGTTAAGGTTTGACCTAATTTACGATTGACGACAACTGCGGTATCGTCTCCTGTAAAGTCCAATCCCAAGTCGACTGTACTGTTGGTTGCATTCAATTGTCTAACATTAACGGCATCTGTATCGTCTTCACCATCAGCAACCTCAGTGATTCTATTACCACCATTATCAAGTCCTTCACTACTCAAACGGACTGTACTGTCAACGAAGCTGACTCTAGTAAAAGTAACCTCGTCTTTTGTAGCAACTTTTATACCGCCCTCTTCAGCACTAAGAACAATGTTGTCTCCTGTGAGGAAGTTAGCGGTGTTGTTATCTTTGGTCAGTGTCTTGACATCTTCACCATCGATTTGAGTGATGACACTTTGCATGGCACTATCAGCTTTTACTAAGCTGGCTTTGCTGTCGGCACTTAGGTCAACGGCATAGTCAGTTATGTTGGTCGACTCGTCTTTTTCACTAGCTGTGACTGTGACAGCGGAAGAGCCTGCTGAAGCAGTAACGCCATCTGCATTGACGGTGTAGACGTCTTGACCAGTGATACTGTCAATTGAGAAGTCCACACTTGCTACGTTCGTTCCTTTGAGCACTTTGGTTCTAGCAGCAGCAGAGGCGTTGGTGAGCTGGCTGACATTGACGGCGTCTTTAGCCTGTACGCCATCGTCAACGTTAATAACTCTTTTATTACCAGCATTGATACCACCCGATTTGGTCACGCTTGGTCCATTTAGGATAGTGAGACCATCATTGGTTAGGGCGGCACTAGTCGGGTTAAAGGGGTTGAGACCGGTCACGCTGACACCTGCTCCACTGACGGTGGTGACGCCGCCTGTGAGTAGACCGCCTGTGACGATGCCTAAGCGATTAACACTTGTGCCATTCACAACATTACCTGTACTGACACTACCATTACTGCCTAGATCAAGATCGTTATTAAGCTTGACTTCGATTTTGCCATTTCTCACTCTTGTGTCGATATTGTCATTAGAGCCGACGACTTCTACCGCTTGACCAAATGACTTTTGTACGGTATTACCATCAGCAGCTTTCAGAGCGAAGCCTTTATCGACTTTAGTATTGGTTTCAAATAACTGGCTTCCATTAACTGCATCAGAGCTATCTTCGCTTATCTCGCCTGCAGCGACGTTAGTCAGTGTAACGGGGGTAGTAGAACCTATGCTACCTAGTGTCACACTAGTTTTGGCTAAGTTATCATACTGCACTGAATTATCTGCTTTGATTAGACTATCTTTAGTGCCTTGGCTTAAGTCAACTGTGTAATCAGTCAAATTACTGGCATCCGTCGTAGCACTTACGTCTATAGCTGTAGAACCTGCTGAGGTTTTAGAACCATTAGCATTGACGGTATACACATCTTGCCCTGTAATATTGTCAGTTGAAAAGTCCACACTGGCTACGTTAGTACCTGCGACAACCTCTGTTCTAGCAGATGCAGATGAACTGTTGAGCTGACTAACATTGACAGCATCATTTGGATTCTCACCATCATCAACATTTACAATCTTTTTGTTTCCAGCGTTGATACCACCCGATTTGGTCACGCTTGGGCCGCCGATAATATTAAGTCCATTACTAGATATAAGGGTCGTAGAGAGAGGGCTTGAGACTGCTACACCCACGCTGCTAACGGTTGTGCTGATTAACCCATTACCTGTTCTGACACCTAAGCCATTTACAGTCGTACTAAAGTATGAGTTACCTGTTGTTAGACCAGAGCGATCAAGTGTCGTTGTGCTACCCAGTCCAAAAGGAGAACTTGAGCCTATTTCCACGCTACCACTCTTACCTAGATCTAGGTTGTTGTTAAGCTCGAATGAGACATCATTACTGTTTGCTGTTTTGGATACGATAATGTTACTGTTTTTACTATTGAAATCAACTGAGTCACCAGGTTTTACTGTACTTGCGGTAGCACTGTTGCCTTGTGCACTGATGTCCCAGCCTCTATTAGCCGTTTCTGTAACCACTTTTAACTGAGAGACGTTCACTGCATCAGTATCTGCTGAGCCACCTGCAACATTGACGATACGACGTTCGCTTCCAACAGCTCCTACCGAGACTGTGCCATTATTGGCATCAGCAGCAATGTTGGTTAAGAATGAAGCGCCACTTTGTACCGCGCCAACAGAGTTTTGACCTAAAGCGACACTGTTTAAAGCGTTTGCTTTAGAACCTTTACCTAGTGCAACGCCGCCTAAAGCCTGAGCTTGCGCATCAAGACCAAGTGCAACGGTATCGTGAGCAGTCGCTTTGGCTTCGTAGCCTATCGCAACCGCACGACTTGCGGTTCCGTTTGTGGCTCGTTGCCCTATCGCAACTGAATTAACACCTGCTTTTGCATCTTGACCACCAGCAAAGCCGTTGAATGAAGATCTTGCGCCTTCACCAATGACGGTTGCATTTGAGTTCCCAAATGCATTCTCTCCAACCACGGTTGAGTTATTACCGTTTGCATTGGCATTAGAGCCAACGGCAAGCGCATCAGTGCCTGTTACTGACGTAGTGTATGGCTGTGTACTACTAGAGCGGATAGGGAAATCAATGCCAGCAACGATAGTGTCTAGTGCTTTTAGCTGAGACACGTTCACTGCATCGCTGTCTTGACTACCTGCTGCAACATTGACGATCTGACGGTTTCCACCATCCTCTCCTGTACCAACCGATACGGCACCGAGCGTTACACTCCTAGTAGATTCAATCATTAATCCATTCGCTGAGGTTGGAACAAATACTTGTCCCTGTGCACCAGTAGCAGCACGGTTAGCGAGCGATTTGGAACCTAAAGCCACACCATCCTCAATATTACCAAATGCTCCTGCACCCAGAGCCACAGAACCATCTTTGCTCGCTGATGCACCTATACCAAAGGCAGAAGACGCAACACCAGATGAAGAGGACTGCACACCAATTGCGGTAGATAATGCGCCTTCAGACAGCGCTTTTGCCCCAATGGCTATGGAAGCGGCACCTGCAGCTTCAGTATTTCTCGCATAATACGCTGGCTCAACAAGATCTCGACCAGTATAAGATTTAAACACTGTATTAACGGTACCTGTATTTTTGCCAATGTTAGCTGTGCCATCAAGGTTTGCTTCAGATGCCGCATTCAGATCATCGCCACCAATGGCAATAGATGAGCCGCCTCTTGACACCACATTAGCACCAATTGCAATGGACTGCTCACCTAGTGCAGCAGTATTCTGTCCACTTTCACCGCTACCAATTGCAATGGCTTGCCCGCCAGTAGCACTAGCATTACCGCCCATCGCCATAGCATTGGGTCCGGTTGCGCCATCGTTATTGGCATTGCCAACAGCAGTTGAGTTGACACTATAGTACTTGGTTTTGTTAGCGGCGACTGCATTGTTCAGATCACCGATGTTTGCTGCATTGGAGTCATTACCCACACCACTTGCGACGTTTGTAATTTGATTGCCGCCATTATTTAAACCAGTGTTGCCCAGTACGACGTTATCAATTGGATTGCTTGCTGTAATCGTAATACCTGAATTATCAACCAAAGTATCACCTGTTTTGAGACTGCCATCAGCGCCTAAATCAATAGTTTTATCGAGCTTTATCGTCAGTGATTTATCCCATTGATCAGCCGTGACGCTTATATTCTTAGTATTTGAGTCGCCAATGACTGTCTCGCCACCTTGAACTGTCAAAGTTTGATGATACAACGGATTGGTATAAATCTTAGGTGCTGGATCATCCCCAGCGAAGTAAGTACCAACTGCATTTGCCTGCATACCAAAACCAGCCGTCAATAGCCCAAGCGCCATGGCACTTAAGCGTAATGTCTTGATAGCAGATATATTGGATGTGGTATTGATAGTAGCGTTAGAGCTAACACTAGATTTGGAAGATTTGCCACGCCCTTTTGCGTATTCACCGACTGCGGTAAAACAATTTAAGGCTTCATTCCAGATGACTTTATAGATGCGGTTCATGATGTATACTCCCTTACAGATTTGTCAGATTTAAAAAATCAGAGATAAAATCCATCTTGCAAGAGAGTTGATATGACCAAATAAAACGAGTTATGAATCTATAATAATGAAACCTTGTTAAATGTTACTGGTGTTAATGTTCGATAAATGAGGCGTTTTGTTTTGTAAGTTCTGTATCACTCTCTATATATATTAGTATTACCGAATATATATAGAGTAACAATGCCGTTCATCTGGGATTTAATACCGTTCATCTATTATATTCATACAAACAAATATATTTATGGCAATAAATGAATATAAATACTCCCATATTGATTTACGATCAATATTCTAATAATTTCTTTTGATGTTTCTTTTAATATCGCTGTCTTAATGTTTATAGAACATAGAACATCAATCCATGAAAAGTATCTACTGGTACGTTAAACTTTTTCCTCATGATAAATTTTACTATTTAATCGGCAATACTATCTGCACCACCAACCCTAGTACACCATCTCGTCGATTATGGGCGTTGATATATCCCTTATGCGCCATCACTACAGCATGAACAATGGCCAGCCCCAACCCATAACCGCCCGTATCACGATGACGAGCCGTGTCGAGACGGACAAATGGTTGAAAAATACGTTCTAAATCCTCATCCGCGACACCGCCACCCTCATCCGTGATGGTAATCTGAATTGCAGGCATCTTATTATCTATCTGCACCGCTTTCATCTCAGCGATGACCGTTGAGCCCGCTGCCGTATGCATAAAAGCATTGCGAACAACATTCTCAAGTGCGCTATATAATTGTTCTTGATTGCCTTGTACTGTCCAAGCGCTTTTTAAATCATTGGAAAATGAATATTCAGGTGGTTGCCACTGCCATCTGACCTCTTTATGCTGAAACTCAAAACACACATCCTGCCCGATGTCACTGATAATCTCGGACAAATCGACAGCTTCGCTCTCCAAATTATCAATCGTATATTGCTGCATTTGTAAGGACTGAATATGGATGATTTGCTCAATTAACTCATTCATCCGCGCAGACTCTTTGTCAATACGGTCTAAATAACGATGAGCGTTGGGTGCAAAATCACGAGTCAGCTCAGTTGCAACATCGAGACGCGCGAGCGGTGAGCGCAGCTCATGCGAGATATCACTGAGCATCTGTTTACGCGCCAGCTCACTATCAGCCAGTCTCGTTGATAAATGAGCCACGTCTTTGGCCAGTAGTCCCAGCTCATCATCACCCATTTTTGACAGCGCTGGATTGGCTTGATAATCCCCATCAATCATACGGTGCACGGTACTCTGCACACGTCCAATACGCTGAGTCAATGTACGGCTAAGCCAGACACAAACCAACACACTAAAGGCAATAATCAATAGTAAACGTATGGGAAAATTACCATGCTGTAGCTCCACCACATCTGCAAAACGTAGGTGCGGGCGCAACTGTATAATGACTGACTGTCCATCAGGCAGTTCAACCGAGATGTCTGCCAGTTCAGGACGCGCATCAATATCCGCTATTGCAGCACTGCTCGACATTATTGGTTTTAATATTTCGTGCAAAACAGAAGGCTGTTTTGTGGGTATCTCATCATTCGGATTGATTGGTTTATTGTTATCGTAAGCTCTAGGCGGTGACGGCAGTGGTTGCTGCATGGCACGTTCCATCGACTGCTGCCCGCTCTGCCCACGTCCTTGCGTACGCTCGTCTCTGTCCCGATAACGCGGAAATATAATAGCGCCTTGCTCATCGTAGACTCTGATTTGACTCATGAGGCGTCGATCTTGACGATACATCTGCCTGACAGCTATCAAATCACCCACTCGCAGCGCATCGACCATCTCTTGACGCTGAATTAATAGACTCTCAATTTGTATATCCATACGAGCCGTTAGCTCTTTTTCAGCCAGCCAACGCTCCACCATAATGGATAATAGTGAGGTAATTAGTATCGTCAGTAATAGACTCAGGAATAAACGCCAAAACAGCGTGATTCGCACTTTGAATTTCGGTGATTTGACGGGATTACTGGAAGTTTTTATCATTAGAGCACCAGTTGATAGCCTTTACCACGCACCGCTTTTATTGGTTCGTCATGAAAAGGCTGAAGTTTCTTGCGCAGGCGAGACACATGCACATCAAGGCTACGATCAAAAGGCTGCAACTCACGCTGCAAGACATTCTCTGACAGCCATGCTTTGCTGACCACTTCCCCTTTTTGCTTGAGCAGCGCCACGAGTAAGTCAAACTCTGTTCCCGTCACTTGTAATGCTACGCCATCTATTTCACAAACACGCTGATTTTGATCAAGATGCAAGCGACTCTCTGGTAGCGGCGTATGCTCAGACGTGGTCGTGTTGGTACGCTTAATCACAGCATTGATACGTGCCAGTAGCTCGCGGGGGTTACAGGGCTTGGTGATGTAATCGTCAGCGCCCAACTCCAAACCAATAATACGATCAATCTCCTCGCCCTTTGCCGTCAGCATAATCACGGGGATATCACTGATATTTGGCAGTTGCCGCAGCACACTTAGCCCATCTATTTTTGGCATCATGATATCGAGGACGAGCAAATCATAAGCAGAGTCATCGTGCGCCACCGCCTTCAATCGTTGTATAACTGCCGCCCCATCATGGACACAGTCGCAATGAATACCATGGTTGTGCAAATACTCTTGTAGTAACTGAGTCAATTCTTCATCATCATCACCTATCAATATATTTGGCACACTTACCTCCTTTCCATGATTTTAATTGGCTTTCATTCATTTACTTGCCCATATTATCAGGCAAGCGCATATCAATTCGCTATAAACGTTACCTTTCTTAATACTTCATAAATGTTCGTAACCTTTAACTGCCGTAAGATAGCTTCTATCAACCGCAAGACCTGCACTTTTAAGACGACTAATCACAACGATTAATAGCGCTTAAAACGCGATGCTTGCAAGATAAGACTTTAGTGTTTACTTAACCAAACTCACTGTAATTAAAGGATGTCATCATGAAAAAATTATTATTGGGCTCAGTATTAGCAGCTTCTAGCGTATTTACTGTGACAGCATGTTCTAGTGTCAATGCAGCCTCTGACACCGCGCCAATGAATCAAATGCAAAAGAACCATAAAGACGGCGCCATGAGAGGCCCAATGTCAAAACTGGATCTAACAGCGACGCAGCAAGCGCAAATCAAAGCCATCATGCAGGAAAAACATGGCGATCGTACTGCTGACCGTGCAAAAAACCAAGCAGAACGCGCACAAATGGAACAACAAATACAAGCACTGACCAATGCAAGTACATTGAACAATGCGGCGGTAAATCGTTTGGCCGATCAGCAAGCGGCAAAAGCAAAACAGCGCTTTATTGAGCGCGTCCAAACGCAGCATGCCATCTCTCAGGTGTTGACTGTTGAGCAGCGTGCAAAAATGGAACAGCTCAAATCAGAAAGACAAGAAAAAGGTCGTAAGCACTCAAAAGACCGCAAAGGCCATGGCAAACCACATCATCAAGGTATGTAACTTGTTATTAGCCGCCTGTCACTAACCGTCTGTCACTAGCCATCTGATTAGTGCCCATAACCATTTATGAAGTTTTAGTGATTTGCATAGAAAAATAGTGACTTGTATAGAAAAAGCGTATCGTATAAACGGTGCGCTTTTTTAATATAAAATCGTTCTACTCAAAACTCAGTGAGCCTAGCTAGTAATTACCCAACTGTGAATTATTCAATCGCATCAAAGCGAGCTTTCGCCATTGGCAATATAGTAAAGATCATTTTACCCACTGCGGTACCGTTACCATCGCGATAATATTGCAACAGCTCAGGGCCGTATTCTCGCATATCAATGCTATTGCTGGCGTTCGGTGATTGAACATTATTTGGCAGATTCGGAAATGCTTTATCTTTGCCATTAATAGCAGAATACTGCTGCAAGACATCTATTGTCATACTTTTATCTGACGCAGTTTTGCCAGTGTTATCTAATTGGCGGTGCAGATGCTGCCATTTGAGCTGACCACCTTTGTCAAATCCATATAGCTCTTCTACTGTAGCGTTTGCAGCGGCTTTAGATACCGCCTTGTCTTCATCATTTATTTGAGCATTTATCATAGCCAGTATTGTTTGTACCATCGCTTTACTAGTGAACTCCTTTGAGCTTTGAATCGTCTCAAAGGCTGTCCTAGGCTCGGCTTCTTTGACCAGCTCTGGATATTTTTGGCTAATGCGCTTGTAGAAGATTTGCAGATAGTTTTGATAATCGTCTTGATAGCTATCGAAACTTTGTACTCGGCGAATCACTTGGTCAGTCGAGAGCATTGCTGATAGCTGATGCGCAGGCAACTTGGGAGACAGCGATGCAAGCGTATTAGGCGCGACATAGCTAAACTGGCTAACAGGCGTCGCCTCATAAGTCAGATCCAACGCAGCAAAGTGGCTTTTTATCACCTCACTACCGAATCCTTTAGGGAGCGTTCCATCATCAATCGCTATTTTGAGCCATTTGTTTTGCCATTTTGTACCGAGCTTATCGTCTAATAGCTCAGAATTGAACATCGCAAAGTTATCTGCCCATAGGTAGATATCACCATTTTTCAGGTCGATGTAGACAGGCTGATTGATACTGCTATGATGATTGCGCGCTTGATACTGAGCGCTGGCGAGCATCGTCGCCTTGCCTGCCATCGGCTGATAGATGCCTTGAGCATTGATAGATAACGGTTTTAGCAAGTACTCATCTAGCAATTGCGCTTTTTTGATATCTAGCGGCTTTGGTTTGTCTTCATAATTGTCAAATAGTGCCTGATAATCTGGCGCAACCTTGACATCACTATCGTACTGATGATCATCCCATGCATGGTAGGCATCGACGCACTCAAAATAAGACTGTTTGAGAGCATCACGCTTGTCATCGTAATCCGCAGCTGAAATATCTTTGTTTTGTGTTTCTGCCTGCATGATCAATGCCGCATAGGCTTGGTCATGCGTCTCTTCGCAATGTGCATCTACATAATCTGATGCCACTATTTGCGTGCCAGGTGCGGCGGCAAGCTGCTGATGATTACTGATCTCGATATTACTATGGTAGCTGAACGATTGGCGGCGCTGTTTTTGTAATGCAGTCGCTAATGTCTTTTTAGCCGTACTAGGGCGTGTCATCAATTAGCATGGATATTTCAGAATAAGCTATACTTAGATCGTATTTAGGAATTTGAGCTCAATGACTATGACAAGACGACATGCCCTACGTGATGACCAATGGGAGAGAA
>NZ_CAJHAR010000052.1 GCF_904846415.1 Psychrobacter piscatorii
CTGATCTGAACCCTATTGAGAAAAAGTGGGCACAGGCTAAATTTCTACGCCAAGGGTGGATGGAGAATAATCTACCTAAACTGTTTCATGATATGGGCTGTATCGATTTTATAAAGATTTAACTATATATCAAAGCACTAACTAAATATCTTTCTAAGAATACGTAAGTTATTCTTTCCTATTATTTTCTTTATTTTGCTTTTCCTAAGGCTGTTAGCACCGGCCCAAGAGTTACTAAAGTGATGAACGGTATAAGTGTTGGCGCTTGATCTGTCGTGATAATTGATATAGTCAAAAGGGGAAAGCCTGTCTTGTTCTAAAATAATAATATCCTCTCCCTCAAATCTTAACCTTTGATAGCGACCATTTTTCTCTAGTCCAATATCCTCTAGCAATCTTGTAAGCGCTTGCACATTGGTACTGGTATCTAGCTCTCCTGTACTACTTATGAAGCTTCTAGCATGATAACTGTCTAAAAACTGTTTGATAAACGCACTAGACTTCGGTGCAATAATCGTGCTGGTTGCGATAAAATTTAATTCTTCAAAACCGAAAGTGAGCTTGCCTGTTTTTAATAGAGGGTCTAAATTATTACGAACCTCTACATCTGTATCTAAATAAATACCGCCATGATTATAAAGAGCTAATAAACGCGCATAATCGCTAACAAAAGCATACTTTTTAGAATCGTAAGCTTCTCTCACATATTTGCAAACATCTATATCAAAGTTACTTTCATTCCATTCTATAATTTCATATTTTGGTAGCTTTCTTTTCCAGCCTTCAAGGTACTGTAAAACCGAATCTGGCTTAGGATTTTTACCAAACCAGCAGTAATGGATCTTTCTATCAATACTCATCGCTCCATACTCCTTTAGATAAAAAACCAAATACTTGATTAAGATAAAAATCAACCCTCATTTTTCGTAATCTAATTAATAGATTTAACGACTAACTAGATATAACATCATTCTTAATAAACTCCTGACATTTATTCTTCATAGATTTTTTTAGATTTTTATAAAAAATAGGGTTTACCACTCTTGATTTCGAACTTATCTTTCCTTTTATATTAAAACTGTTGCTCACTTTACCTTTAGATCGGTCCACATCCACACGATTGAATAAGTCTGCCAGACCATCTAATCTACATGAGTCAACAAAACTGTCGAAACCATTGATATAAATAACGGGTGTACCTAAAGCAAGACATGGTAGCGCACAGTGAATACGTGACGTAACGACCAGTTTTGCACGCGCATATTTATGTAAGAGCGCTTCTGCCATCGCAAACTTCTGCTCTTCTGTATAAGTTTTTGCTGGTAATTCCTGTTTAATGTAATGTGCTTTTCTCAAAAACTCTCTGGTGAATATTTTTTTGAGATATCTCTTTTTGAGATGCATATTAAAAACATCACCATTGCGAGTCGCTCTTAACAATGATTTGATATCGTAGAAAATGCGCTGCTTGTTTGGGAAACCATATAATGGATCAACGATATAAATATCATTGCCGCGTTCAGAGTCATCAACCCTGTAATTGTCTAACGTCAATGTCAGACAACCTGAAAAATAAGCATCAATACCTTTTGCTTGTAACAAGTTCATCGTGAAATAATCTCGGCAACCGATAGGCTCATTATTTTTTAAAAAGTTAACACCTTTATCATTTAACATATTAGGCGCGGCCGTATTGTTTACGTGAAACGATATAAGTAGCGGTCTTATATTTTTCGATGGCACCCAATTGGTCGTATTGTGTGTAAACCAACCGTTCATAATCAATATGGCCTCGCTGTCTTGATACTCAGCAAGCTTTTCACGATTGATAAAACAATCGACTTGTGGCAAGAATTGCTTAGCAGCAAGGCTTTGAATATAGTCGCCAATATTGAAAGTCTTCTTATTTTCCGTATACGTCATCAGACCATATTTCATCTAAATAGCCCTCTAATTTTTAAGTAGTTTTTGAATGCTTTAGGAAAGGTCGCAATTATTATTCTTTTGCTTTTTGCTGTTTTAGAATCATCATGAACAATCTCTGATAGCAGTGCAGATCTGAGCTTATCTTCTAGTTGTTGTGTGCTATGTTCATAACCTGCAAACTGATACAAGTTATTCGTTTTTAGCAGTGCTAGCATAGGCTCCCAGTCATACCGAATGCCTTCACTAACAAACCCTCCTTCCCATTTTTTCTCAATATCTTTATATAAGTTTTTATCGACATTGAAACCAAAATCGTTAGGGTTGCAACCGAATAACGTTAAGGCAAAAATCGTTCGATAGCATTTTTCGCATTGATTGCAGTTAAGACCATTATTGAATTCGGAATAGCAAACTCGGAGGTTTATTTTTTTGTTGAGCTGCTTTGTATTTTTGACTATCGACTCTACTTTTTCAGTGCGATGCATGTGATAGCAGTCATGCACTACACGAGTATTAGCCCATTTCACATTATTATCTATCTCAGGCATAGACCCCCAAAACACCTTAAAATCCGGCGTATCTGTGGCAGCAATGTATACCGTTCCATAGCCCAGCTTATGGGCTAAAGGAGCAACGGCACAGGTCAATGTCAATCCATGTTGAATCTTACCCCACCAGCCTCCGCCAGAGATGAGCTCCTTTACTCTATAAGAGTAAAAGTCACGGCAATTCATGGCGATATAATGTTTTTGGTTGCGACGCAATAGAACCTCATCATTCACATTGCTCTTAGCAGTCTCCCATTGCTTGGTGTCCTCCAATGGAATGTCTGCTCCTTTTATAAGGATCAAGTCCAAATCATCTTGTTGATGACTAAAGTAAGAAGCATAAGCATCTACCCCACTACTAAATAACATCGCATCCTTTTTGAGCTCTGTATGATTACGCTCTAATTGACTAAAAATAATATTAGATTGTTTATTTGATATCTCTGGAAACTCTTCTATAAAGACTTTCTTAATCTCTAATACCGCTTGATAAAATTGCTCATCAAGTGAATCAACCGTTATGTTGAAGCCAACCAACCAAGATATCGGCAATACATTTGCTAATAATGGGATAATCAAAATACTATCTGGTACGTCTTCGATACTGACGTCATAGTCAATAAAAAAAGGTTCTTTGAAGAATTTTTTTATACTGTCTGAGACTTCATATGAGTACAAAACCCCCTTTCCAGAATTTCTTAATTTGACACTGCTAACTATAAAATCAGACATAATCATATCCCTATAAAAGTACATCAAGCTTAGGCATGCTTAGCCATTTCCTTAAACTTCAGATTACGCACCACAAGCTCTTGATAAGTGCCGTAATCAATAATTTTTCCTTGTTCCATAAAGTAGATAAGGTCACATTTTTCGACCGTCTTTAGGCGATGGGCAATCATAATGATGGTTTTTTGACCACTAAATTCATGAATAGCATCCATTACTATCTTTTCTGTAATACCGTCTAGCGCACTGGTTGCTTCATCAAATACCAGAACTTCTGCCTCATGATAAAGTGCTCGTGCAATACCGATACGTTGACGCTGCCCCCCTGACAACTGAACGCCGCGCTCGCCTACTCTTGTATTGATACCATCTGGTAGCTGCGCCACTAACTCAGATAAGTTGGCTAAAATCAGTGCTCTATTCACTTTGTTCAACGCAATGTCTTTTTTGGGAATACCAAAAGCAATATTTTCCGCAATCGTTCCTTCACTCAAAAAAATACTTTGCGGTACAAACCCTAACAAGTCCTGCCATGCCCGCTTATTTGTAGCGGTAATACGGGTATCATCTATATATAGACTGCCTTGTTGCGGTGTCAGTAGGCCAAGTAATAAATCTATCAAGGTAGACTTACCAGAGCCTGACGAACCTACCAAGCCAATCACGCTATTCACTGGAATGTTCATGTTGACGCCGTTTATTGCCACTCTGTGTTTACCTGGATAACTGAACTCAATATCTTTTAAAACGATGCTTTTTCTTAGGTATATTGGTATAGGTGATGAATCACTATTTATAGGTTTTTGATTATTAAATGCGCGCTCTAAATCTTCTTTGACCGCTTCAAAAGCTGCTATATTTCCTTTGATTTGGGAAACACTAGAATAAATTTGCTGTAATGCGGGCAGTAATTTAAAAGCTGCAAGTGCATAAACTGCCAAAATAGGTAAGACTTCTCCTAAATTACCAGCGTGTAATTTTATCAATAGCAACACCAAAGAAATCATCGCACCAAAAGCTATAAGTTCTATGAAGTAACGTGGTACTTGGCTAATAGCTATATTGGTACCTTGAGCTCGCGCAAACACTTTGCCACTGTTTTGAAAGCTTTCTATAAAATCATGGCTGCGATCCAGTAGTAATACGTCCTTGATACCGCCAAACCCTTCATTCATGAGCCTGAAACGTTCAGTAGAGATCTCTGACAATTTATCTCCATTTGCAGCGAGTTTTTCACGAACCAAGCTATAGAGTAAAAAATATGCTAATGAAAATATAACCAATCCCAAAATAGCTATTAGAGGGTCGTAGATGACGATACTAATAGAGATAAAAGCGGCCAAAACGATCTTTGCATTCATCTGTACAAGCGGCTGCATAATTCCGATACTGATTCGCGCAGCCTCTGTAGATACTTGCTTGGTCAGCTGTGCACTACTACTACTTGCATGGAACTGCCAGCTTTGCTGCATATAATATGTATATAAGAGATCAGCAATCTCTGTACCGATGCGAGCGCCAAAAATCGATAATTTCCAAATGGTAAACATTGAGACTATAGTAGAAACCATCAACATAATCAGAACGAAAAAACCGCTATAGAACAAAAAGTCTGTTGGATTGTTTAAGCCAGATAGTTGGTATATCTCAGCAAAAACTGTATTCGTTTCTAAGATGCTGATATCACCGACCAGCGCCATGAATGGTGCTATAGAAGCAATCCCTAATAGCTCCGTAAAAGCCATTACGACTACTAGCACTTGTAATATATAAAATTGTTTTAGCTGCTTATCTGTCAGCAGTGAAAACAGCTGTTTAATTACTTTTAACATGGTTTACTCAACTACAGCCTGTTTAGTGGAAAAGCTAAATATCAAGGTATCAATGCTCTAATCCCTTGGAATATATAATGTAGACCAATCCTATCACTGCTATTTAACAGCCCTACTTAATATCACTACTACCCCTTAACCAACCACCTCTAATTGTTCTATATTTTTCTTTTCAATTTCAGTGTTATCGCCTTCTTGGTAGCCCTCGACAAAGGTTCTAAACTGTTCTTTCAACCATTCAGTATCTTGCTGTTTTGCTCTTGCGATAAATTCAAATAAAATAGTCTCGATATCTTCTAAAGGACAGCTATGCTCCATAGCTTGCATGATGAGTGGATGAAACGTAGCTTCGATGTTGTCTTCACCGATAATCAACTCCTCATAGAGCTTCTCGCCAGGCCTCAATCCTGTAAAGACAATTTCGATGTCACCATTTGGGTTGCTCGCATCTTTTAGCTCATACCCTGTCAAACGAATCATGCGCTTAGCAAGATCAACGATTTTAACTGGTGCGCCCATATCCAGAACAAACACTTCACCACCAAATGCCATTGCCCCTGCTTGGATAACAAGGCTTGCCGCTTCTGGAATGGTCATGAAGTAGCGTGTTATTTCTGGATGAGTGATGGTAATCGGGCCACCCTGTTCAATCTGTTTGGTAAATAATGGTACGACCGAGCCTGAAGAGCCTAAAACATTGCCGAAGCGCACCATGCTAAAACAGGTTTTGCTGTTGCTTTGACTGAACCCTTGGCAAACCAATTCAGCCAAGCGCTTAGATGCGCCCATCACGTTGGTTGGTCGAACTGCTTTATCAGTAGAGATCAATACAAAGGTTTCGACGTTTGCCCGTATCGCAGCACGAGCACAATGGTACGTGCCTTTGGTATTATTGATGGTTCCCTCAAAAGGATTAGACTCCACAATAGGCACATGTTTGTAGGCCGCCGCATGATAAATCGTGTTTATATGTCTATTTTTGAATATATTAATTAATTTTTTTTCGTTGCCCACGCTCCCGATGATACTAACGATCTCAATATTACGACAATTACTATCATCTGCTACTTGCTTCCTGAGCTCCTGATCTATCGTATATAAGGCATACTCGGACTGTTCGTACAACACTAAACATGAGGGTTTGTTTTTCATTATTTGTCGACACAGCTCGCTACCGATAGATCCACCAGCGCCTGTAACAAGAACATTTTTACCAGTGATGTTTTTTTGCAGTAGTTCTGCGACTGGCTCGACAGTTTCTCTTTCGAGTACATCTAATATGTCAACTGGCCGTATATGACTGACGGTCACTCTCTCATCAGCAAGCTCTCGCAAGCTTGGCAGATCCTTTATCTTGACCGATATACTGGCTAGGCTGTCCATAATTTGCTTTTTGCGCAGACGACTCATAGATGGAATCGCTAAAATCACTTGTGCAACATCACATTTCTCAATGAGCCAAGGCAGAGCATGAGCAGCATAGATTCTTTTGCCATGCAGATAAGCACCTGTTAGCTGTGGATCATCATCGATATATGCCATCACATTATATTTATGAGAGTGTCTCAAGCTTTCTAATAGCTCTCTACCAGCTTCTCCAGCACCATAAATAATTACGTTATCGCAGCAACTGTCTAAGCCCTTCTGCTCATCTGATCTTTTTGATCGTGTCAGCAGTCCACGTATCGCCAGCCGACTGTTCCATAACCAAATAAAAAATAGAAATAAAAATATAATTGGTGCTGAGCGCGGCATTGTCGCCACTATATTTGAATAAATAATGAGCTCATAGACAATAATGAGTAAT
Source organism: Psychrobacter piscatorii (assembly GCF_904846415.1). Lineage (GTDB taxonomy): Bacteria > Pseudomonadota > Gammaproteobacteria > Pseudomonadales > Moraxellaceae > Psychrobacter > Psychrobacter piscatorii. The sequence goes on from NZ_CAJHAR010000052.1 coordinate 6,843, forward strand.
AAAAATAACTGTAATATACGTCCCATAGCGGCATCAAAAAACCCTCTAGAGGCGCTCTTATAAAAACCTATCAAGTACAAGCTAGCCACTGGAATAAGCGCGTAAAACACCAATCCAGCAAGGCTGATATGATAGTCAATATAACCTTGTCGTAACGCCAATGCAGAGCATAAGCAAAGTATCGAGATTGCAAAATCTATGCTAAATAATATAGAGCACTTGGCAAACCGTGGTAATGACAATAAATACAGAGCCACACGCTTCGACCATCGACTCACGTCATTGGGCGCCTGATAAGCTTCGTTAAACTCTGTTTTTATAAACATAAGACTCACCTACTTAAGTTATGTTACTCATGAGAAGCAGCCGTAAAAAAACAAGTTATTGGGTATGTCCATAAGCATAATGGTAGTTATAACTATACTTATTTATAATGCTCTGACGTACATCGTTGAGGATAATGCCATCTACTTGTACATTGGCTCTGCTCATCTGTTTGATGGCATAAACCAGTTGTCCTTCTACTGAATGATTGAACTTAGTGACAAGTAGTACTTTGTCTGCATGTTGCCCTAATACCATGGCATCTGAAGCCGCTAATATTGGTGGCGCATCAATAACAATATAGTCGTACTGCTTTTTCAACTCTGCCATCAAATGATTGAAGCTCTCTCCTGTCAGTAATGATGTAGGGTTATGAGACTGTCGACCTCGTGATATGAAATCAATATGCTTCATACCAGTTGGTTGAATAAAGCTTTCGAGATTCAATTTAGAGATATCAGTATTGATTTGCGGTTCGCTTACTGGGATAAGGCCAGTTTCATCCTGTAGCAGATAATCAGCCAAACCTTCATGCTGGCTCATGCCAAACATTTTGTGTAGCTCTCCTAAGCGCATATCTCCATCAATGACCAAAATCTTTTTGTTAAGCTGTGAGAACACCTCTGCCAGATTAGCAGTAATAAAAGACTTGCCGACACCCGGACTCTCTCCTGTGATCAGTATCACCTTAGCAGACTGTCCAGCTACCGCTCCTATTGGCATCCCAAATATAAGATTTGTCCTCAAACTCTTAATTGCTTCGTAACTTAAGCCGTTGTGATCCACATGGGCAAGCATACGATCGGTATTTTTTTTGTTTTTACCGAGCTTAGATATTGAGGGGGAGCGTGGAATCGTCGCGATGACAGGTATGCCTGTTTTGGCTTCCAAATGCTCTGGATCTTTTACAACATTTCGAATTAGGTTTTTGAGTAGAACCAATATTATCCCAAGCATGGTGCCTATAAGCACAGTCAGCATGATGATCTGCAGTTTGTTTGGTGCTATAGCATCAAAGGTGCTGGTTGGTCTGTCCAAAATACGAGCATAACCAATTTGACCGGCTTCAACGATTTTGAGTTGTTCATAATTTTTGAGCAGTGTCAGATAGATTTCTCTGTTGAGTGCTGTATCTTCTGATAATTTCAAAAACTCTCGCTGGATTTCAGGCAAGCCAGCAACGGTATTGTCTATTGCTTGCGTCCGACTATTCAGGACTTTGAGCTGCTCATTTATCTGAATGACCATTGGATGCTCTTCAGTATAGTAGGTCGTTAGATCTGCTTTTTTGAGCTTAAGGTCATTGAGCTGTTCACCGATTCGAGACTTTTCATTCAGTAAAAGCTCTGCTTCTTTGCCCACATCAATAGTGCCATATTTTTTACGAAAACTATTAAACAGCGCTTCAGAGTTTTCTAGCTTTTCTTTCAACGCTGGAATTTGCGTTTCCATAAAGGCAAGGGTTTTGGTGGTTTCTTCCGAGCCACGGGATTGGTTTTGATCGACATAGGACTGGACTATCTGATTGAGTATGATAGTAATTTGCTGCTGGTTGGTGCCTATCATAGACAGTTGAATAATACTGGTTTGATCCCCTCTTTCTTCAACAGACAAAGTGCTATTGATAGCATCTGTCGTGGTCTTTAACGTCTGTTTAGTAATATTAATAGGATAGCTATCCGTTGGTAGCTCAGTCACCGTGATATTAATCTGACCATTCAGTCCTTCAAATTGGTGCGGCTGACCAAGTTGACCTTTGAATTCATCAAAGCCATTGCTCAAGATAAATCCCGTTGCAGACCTGATCAACGTAAAGGATTGGTTAAGATACTCAGGTGCTACATCAAATTGCTCAATTTGTACTAGACCGTTTCCCGTGTTGAGCGACACACTATCAGGGGTATTTATTTGCGTATCGATACGATTGTTTTTTATTCTATCGATATATCCAATATTGGGATCTGTCAGTCGAGTACGTAAATTCAATAAATCAACCACAGGCTCTAATATCATGCGCGAACGTATGAGTTCGGCCTCTGTCTCTGCTTTACTTGTTTCTTCTTTGACCAAACCCGAGATATTTTCACCAAGCGCCTCTACGCCTTGCGTGTTTTCTTCGATCTGTATCAGCGCGTCCGATTGGAAAGTTGGATTGACATAGCGGGTATACAGAAAGCCTATCAAGAACCCTAGTAATGCCATGAGTGCGATGATTTTCCAGCCACGCACCAAAACCAAAACCAGCGCCATTAAGTCGATGTTGTCATTGTCTTTTTCGCCCATAGGCATTGATAGGTCTTTTGAATCCATATTATTCATAACCATATACTCATCATTCAATGTTGATCGCTTAATAGCACTCGCTTAGCGTCGAAGTTTGGATTGGCATCGCGTCACTAATTTTGTCATTCCATTGCTCAAGACTATCGACAATATCTTGTCTACTGATCTCAAATACTTCAACGTCAAGCTGGTAAGGGTCGATAATATCTTTATGCAGCCAACAACCGATTCGAAACGTTTTACCACGGCAGTATGGCCATCGACTTTCAATCCATTTGGTTTGCTCGGTTGTCATCGTTAAAATTAAATCTGCCTCTCTCACCAGCGTTTCGCTGATTTGCTTGGTAACATGTGAGCTGATGTCTATATCGTGCCTAGCCATTAATTCAATCGCTGTTGTATCCGCAGAGTGTCCTATTAGTGCGGACAAACCCGCAGATTCGATATGTTTGTCAGAATAGCGCTCAGTCAATAGAGCAGCTGCCATCGGGCTACGACAGATATTGCCAATACAAACGACTAAAATGTTATCAAATGCGTCCATAACTGATACCTATAGTCCTGAGATTACATTGATTGCAGAAGTTGATGGCAGTATCGCGCTAATGATACGGTTCCAGCGTGCCAAGCCTGTTGGGTCAACATAAAGTATGTCATTGGCCTGCATATTAAAACGGCTGGCTAGCGCCAAACTCGTGATGCTCTGCATATCGATATAGTAAATATTAGTGTATTGGTACTGCGGGTTATCGCGAACGATGTATACCTTAGCCGCATTGGCGGTATTGGAATCCAACCCGTTTGACTCGCCCAGCACATGCGCTAAGCTCAAGCCTTGCTCAGGAATAGCAACTGGCTCAATCTTTCCAAACTCTCCCAGTACATAGACTTTATTACGGCTTTGGCTGTTGACGTGAATAGAGTCGCCATCTCGTAGGTATATTTGATTGGCAGACAATCCCATCTGTTGTAACGATTGAAGTCCTAAGTGATAGCTATTACCTTGACGATTCAGTACGATATTATTGGAATCACCAGTCTCAGTTGTACCACCTGCCATAGAGATGGCCCCATATACTGAGATCGGTACATCCGCAATAGCAAACTCTCCAGATTGCTTCACTGCCCCATCAACAAAGAACTTACTGCCACGGTAATTAATAATTTTCACCTGTGGATCTGAGTACTTGAGATAACGTTGTAGCTTACTTTGTAGCACTGCGGTGAATTGCGGTACGCTCATACCACTGGCTTGAATACGGCCTATCAACGGAAACTGTATAAAACCTTGTTGGTCAACGGTCAGGCTAGCAGTTGAGGCGTTAATATCTGGATAGCTGGTAAGGATAATATTGAGCGTATCCCCTTTGGAGATGCCATAGCTGACTCGTCCAGAAGTTTTGATTAGATGATAGAGGTCTTGGTTGGGCATGGGTGCTACTTTGCGGGGCAAGGTCGGCAGACTCAACGGCTGAATATGAAACTGCAAACCGTTTTCCGCAGTAAAAGTACCAGATTCTGGTAATACTCCTGACTGAAGTCCTGAATTAATGGTACAACCAGTCAGCAACCCCATCAAAAATAAGCAAGATATACTTACTGTTAAGAAGCGTCTGTGTACAAAAATGAAATATTTATAAACCATAACAGTTACTCATATTTATATTTGTGAATCAAACCAAACCACCCTAATATACCTATATATTCATAAAAAAGAATGTATTTATTGAATATACTCCTAAACTATAGAC
>NZ_CAJHAR010000053.1 GCF_904846415.1 Psychrobacter piscatorii
TAATTAAGCTATTCAAAATCGTGGCTCAGCGCTACCGTAATCGTCGTCAGCGTTATGATTTAAGAATGAAACTGTTCGCAGGTTTGGTCAATTTCGAGCTTAAGCTATGACTTTTGCAAGAGGTCTAGTGAATAATTCAGCCACCGTAAGAAATGCTTTTATTGAGGTAAGACAGCGTCTCTAACATAACTTACCGTAAAAAATAACCGTCTATTGGTACTATCTCAGATGGAATATCTGTTTCTTCTAATGCTTCTAATAGATTAATTTCGATAATTCGTGATATAGCGGTAAGTGGTAAATTGTTAGGAGCTATGCCAAAAGGGTCTGTTATCTCTTCACTCAAAGCATCAAGACCAAAAAATGTATAGGCAATGACACCACACACTAGAGGAGTCGCCCAACCTAAAGAATTTGCCAAGCCAAAAGGCAACAAGAAACAAAATAGATAAGTAGTTCGATGCACCAATAAAGTATAAGCAAAAGGCAACGGCGTCGTATAAATACGCTCACAAGCTGCTAAAACAACTGTCAACGAAGATAATGTATTGTCCATGTTCTGTATCATAAGATCTGATGACAAATTTTGACGTCGACTATAGCCCAACTTTTTACCCATCAGTCGTAGCAAATACTCAGGTAGGTTTCGCGCTTGGTGTATATCGTTATGATGATCAGGCTCAACAAAACTCTCAACATCTTCCCATGGTGACGTACTACGCAGTCTATGTCGTAGCGCGTGAACAAAAGCAATATTAAGGCGGATAATAGATCGCTGTGTATGACGCCCAACTTCCGTCTCATCATCGATAAATGAAATTATTTGACGTGTTAAACTGCGAGAGTCAAAAACCAACTGTCCCCATAATCCTCGAGCTTCCCACCATCGCTGATAAGTCGCATTATTGCGAAAGCCTAAAAATAGAGATAAAGCGATGCCAAGCACAGTAAAAGGCACAGCACCATAAGTAGAAAAAGAGCTTGGAATCGAGTGTTGAACCGCTGATATGATTGCACTGAGTAAGGTAATGAATAAAACTTGAGGATAAATTTGTGGGATCACAGAACCACGTAAGGTGAAAAGTATCTTGAATGCATTTGGTTTTTGTCGAACGATCATAACAGTTTTTTACCGATAAATTTTAGACAGTGGCTAGCAAATGTGCCATATGCTTGGCAATTGAATGATTTCAATGACTCAGACACCCTTTAGATAAGTGTCTTTTATAGAGAGAATAATGGTTGATAATTTTAGCACTAAAACCAATATTTTTATAATCCAGAGTGTACTAGTCGGACGAAATAGCAATAAAATAAGCACCGACCAAATTTTACTTAAAGCAAGGTAGATACTTAGGGCGTGTCCTCATTTCAAAAATGAGGTAAATTGCCGTCAAACAAGGAAAATAGCGCAAATAATATCAAAATATTAACCATGTATTTGATACGGTTTGACAAAACTCAACCAATTTTAGTCCATTTAGTCGAGCATCAATTGAATTGAGAACATGACTTAGTTATATTTAAAATTAATCAACTGAACGATTGAATGTAATTAAACTTACCTATAATAGTCATCATATTACCGGTGATCGCATCATATACTCTGCTAAAATTTTTATCAGAAAAATAAAAAAACTATTGGGTTAAGGTATATCACCACTATAAGTGTCTGATGACATACCTTAAATATATCGCTAAAAATTAGGCTATTTGCAAACTCATTTTAGGGCCAAAGGGTTCGTAGTGGACGCTGTCAGAGCTATGCTCAAGCGCTATTAAGCCACTAATCATACTTTCCATAAATGGCATAGAGCCGCACACATAGATATCAGCAGGTTTAGGTAAATTAGCCAGTGAGTTATTGTCTAATAGCTGTCCACTATCAAAATAAAAAATATTTTTTTCTACCGTTGTCGCTGCTTCTAACAGTTGATTCACTCGACCCTCAAAAGCATGATGATCTTTATTCTGACAAGCGTAGGCCCAAATGATAGGACGCTGCGGGTTTGCCATTACTTGTGTCTCTAACATCGCTAAAATAGGTGTAATCCCAACGCCTGCGCTGATAAGTACTAATGGAATATCGTTCTGGTGAATTAGCGCTTTATTAAGTGCGAAATCGCCCGCTGGTGCTGATAGTAATAGCGTCTCGCCAACTTGTAACTCGTCGTGTAGATAGTTGGAGACTAAGCCATAATGACCATCACGATTGTCTCTTTTGACGGCGAACTGAATGCCATTGTCAGTAGTAGTGGCATTCAAAGAATAATGACGCAGTGCTAGATGATTGCTATCTTGGGGATCAGTTTTTACCGTAATATATTGACCAGCCGTTAAAGTAAGCTTGCTTAAATCAATATCCTGCCCATCGTTTCGGCTATCTTTCGTTGGTACAACAGTAAACGCAACAATATCAGCGGCAACAGCTACCTTTTCAACCACTTCAAAGTTCGCAAAGCCTTTCCACATCGCCTCTTCATATAAGCCTTTTTCAAGTTGAATAAAGACGTCAGCGATTTCACCATAAGCTTCCGTCCAAGCCGCTATGATGTCATCATTTGCTGCTTCTCCTAATACTTGTTTGATAGCGCCTATTAGATGCTGACCTACAATGGGATAATGCTCTGGTAGGATTTGCAAAGCACGATGCTTATGACTTATTTCGGTAACTTGTGGTAATAACACTTCTAAATGCTCAAGATGTTTCGCAGCTGCCAGAACCGTCATTGCCAATGCTGTCTGTTGACGACCTAGCTTTTGATTGGTTTCATTAAAGATATCTAATAACTCTGGATGCTCATTAAACATATTTTGATAAAAAGCCGTGGTAATCTTTGTACCATACTCCTCCAATACAGGAACAGTTGCTTTAACAATTTTTAGCGTTTGTGCAGTAGCCATAATATTTCTCTCTTTTAGGGTCTGAGAAGTTAATTGATACCTGTATTCAATCTATTTAATGACGGTTTATAGGCCAGCTACATAACCATCTTTAAACATTCATTTAAAATACATCTTATAATAACATTTTTAACTTCCCTTTTACTAGGCTATTCTTTCATTCCAAAAATAGTGATAAACATGAGACAAGTTGCCATTAAACAAGGGAATTAGCTCAAATAATATTGATATATCAACCAGCTATTTGACACGGTTTGGCAAAATATAGCCATTTTTAGCGCATTTAAAAGATAATTAATTGAATTGATGACACGTCCTATTATTGAGAATTTTTAGAGTAATCTCTAATGCCATAGCAAGTGTTGTAACGCAGAATGAGATAATCAAACACGTCTTAGTTATATAAATTCAATTTTCGAGAATGTTAAGAGGAGCATTGCTTATACCGCAGGCTCGCTCGCTAAGTAGTTATTGTTTGACAATAATCCAATGTTACGTCGAGGCTTGTCTGATTTGCTAAGTCTTGAGAACAGTGTGGAAGCGGTTGGCGAAGCGAACGATGAATGGCAATGCTTAGGCTTTTTGGCAGCCAATCAGGTTGATTTGGTTGTTCTTGACAACAAGAGAGTGGGAAGTCATTCAAATGATCGCCGAAGATTTGAGTAGTAAGATGATTGCTAATAAGTTGGACATTGCAGAATCAATGGTGAAAGTACATGTGAAGCATAGACTTAATAAGACATGCTTAAGCACTCAAATTGGCGCTGCCGTATGGATGGTGAGTAAGTTGGTTAAATAGGCTACCCATCATAATGCGTTATAGCCAGCTCCAAACCCTATTTAAAATAGCAGTTTCTGAAGCTCTTTATTATTTAAAGTAATATCAGCTAGGGTATAATTATCCATCACTTCAATAAAAGCTTGTGTGGCTTCATAAAGCACGCCTTTTAGCTGGCATGAGGGACTGATGGTACACATCGTTTTGGGCGAACTATCAATCAGATCAACCCTTATTTTCTCAGTTAGTAGCTTTTGATTATCATTACTGTCCACACTACTATTTTCATTTTTACCTACAACATCACTGCTATTGCCTTCTAGAAACTTGCTCTCAAAGCAAGGAACAATGGCAAAGTCAGGCTCAGTATGACGTAAAACTTGGCCCAGATTAATGTCTTTGGCAGCCATAGCCAGTCGAATGCCACCGCTTTTACCGCGTACACTATCTATATAGCCAAGCTGCGCGAGTTGATGCACGATTTTAGTCAAATGACTCTTAGATATCTGATAGCTATCAGCAATGTCAGATATCGTTGCCAAAGCTTCCGAGGTTGGCATCACCGTTAAATATATTAATGTTCGTAACGCATAATCACTATAATTAGTAAGACGCATAGTATCAGCCCATTTCTAGAGTTTATCTAAAGCATAGTCAATGCAAAATTAAATTGGTACACCAATCGACCAATATAAATCTTTCTCTCTGGCTGTTCGCAAGCGTGGTAGAGGTATTGAAAAATTCGTCCCAGCAATAAGGTAGCATTTTATTGTTTCTTAACTATACCTATTATAGCTCTAAACCTATTATATTCTTAAAACGTATACAATGATTTATGGATTTAACCCCTATGATAATTCCCCCAATAAATAAGAACACGTAGAAATAGAGATTAACTACTATGAGCTATGCTGAAGAAACCGTACAACTAAAATTGGTAAATTAAGCCCATTAATAAGTGACCCCTACTGTCAATCGCGTAGAACCAAACTTGGGAGGTTTTAATTATGTAGCCTGACAACAAAAACTATTCTACATCAGCCTCACTTCTCACTATCTTGTTCAAGCATTATCACTAACATCTCTCCCAAAAACTTCAAGACGCCGGAGGACTCATACGTAGTTTTTTTCTCAGATTTGGCGTTCATTTTTCTCACAACTCTAACTTCAAATTCTGCACCATTTTGGTTAGCCTCAACTCTAATGGCGCTATCTAGTTTATACTTTTTCTTGAACTCCCTAACTTCTTTCACGCTATTAGAAGTCATTTGCCAATGCTGAGGGGCAATAATTTCACAGCCTATCTTCAAAAATTCAGCTAATAGCTTATGTTGAGACTGTTTAATACCAAACTTTAAGTAAGATCTAGAAGTAATGTGCTTTTTTTGATAGGTTCTGACAAACTGGCGTAATTTATCAGGGTTATGTACTGACATATGATACGCTTTATCCAATGCTGTTGTAATAATCGCTTGAGCAGTTTGACCTTTAACTTGAGTGATGAGCTTGTCATTATTATTTAAGTCATTTGCATTTTGATAAAGCTTTTTCGCTTTGTGAAGATGAATACCGTGTTCTGTCGCTTTATTTTCCAATTCTCTATCACGCAGCTCAGGTTTAAGGTTATCTAGCTTTCTTATAAAGCTTATAACAGCGTCATATCTAGCATCAATAAAGATAGAACGATATATCCCCTCACCTTCAGTATTCTGTTGGATAAGTTGAGCGCTCACATCGGGCGCTGTAAACAAAGGAGCATGATGCGCCTTTAGTTTTTTGGCAAAATAAAATCTTAGCTCTTTTAGTGCTACCATCTTAGAAGCTTTATCATAAGCGGTTTTACTATGATAATTTACCTTTTGATAATCTATACCTGTTATATTCTGAAAAACAGTGAAAGGTATTTCGATTTTAGCGTGGCTTAGCTGCCACCCTGCTAATAAATGTGCGGTATGGATATAATGCTCAAAGGTAGTGTCACAAGTTAGATGACCTACAAAGCTCGCTAACCCAAACCAAGCACCTTGATTTTGATGGTAACCAGCAAGACTGTCAGCAATATTTTGGCAGTCCTCGACAGTATAGTCAGTCATCACCTCTGCTAATGCCGAACCATTGATAGCTAGCGTTAACTGGCTGATTGCCGTATGTCTAAGGCTATGGAAAGTGTAACTGTGGTTGTCTTGTCCAAGCACTCCATCCCATAGTATCCTCATCAAATTGCTAAAAAAATATGTTGGTAGTGGCTGCTTATTTACGCCTTGAGAGAACAAATAGGACACCCCCATTCTTTCTTGCTGAGCAATAAACAACGTCAATATTTTTAACTCATCTTTTTTTACAAGCGCCGTTAATAATACTCTTCTTTTAGCACTACTACTTTTAAGACGTAGATAAGGGTTTGGCGTCAGTACAACGCTAATATCCGAGATACTTTTTACGTTCTTGAGTTTTATACCTGCAATCTCATTAATGCGCATGCCAGTACGATACGCTAGAATCAGTATCGTCTGGCATAAAAGCTTTTGGCTATGGTTTAATTCAGATGCTTGTATAGCGCTATGCATGGCGCTATACACTCGAGGCGATACCATACTTGCTTTGACGACCTGCTTATTTTCTCCCCATGCAAAAATCACGTCAGGAGCATCGAAATACTGCATCTGATATCGATGAAAAGCGCGTAATCGCCCATAAGTATAAGACTGAGTGTTTTTGAGTTCATCTAAGCTGATTGATTGTTGACTCTCATTTTTTGTGTCGTTACTTTCATCTAGCGCCTGCTCTAAATTAGATTTTGGATCATTTAAATCATCATTTTCAATATTCTTGATATCATTCTCATCAAGCTCAATATCGTCTCGATCATCAATTGGGTCTTTCTGTAAAACATCATTTTTGCGCGCATCTTTGACTTTACTTAAGATGATTTGCTCATATATGTCTTCATAATCATTGCTACCCCATTCCTCTAAATCTTCATCAATCGTCAGCATAAGCCACTCACGTCCAATACAACCAACGTATTTACTGACTGAGTTTAAATTGGTTTGGTTACTTTCTAGTAAAGACAGCACCCAACCGAGCAGACGTATGGCATTAGGCTGAGGAAAATCGTTTTTTAGGTGACTTATTTTTTCTTTGGCAGATGATCGAGCTCCTTTCAAGCTCTCTTGGATTAGCTGAATGATATTTTTGCTAAAAGCAGGATAGCCTTCACTCCTTCCAAGATTTTCACTTCTTAAGATATTTTGAACAAATAGCTGTTGCCAAGTAATGGCAGATTGGGTATTTTGAATGTCTTCTCGGTTATAAGTGAGTAACTGGTCTGTAGGCAATGACGTGCTTTTAAGCTGTCCTTGCATAACCAAACTACCAGCTCCATCAATAGCGCTATCAGGCCATTGGCGCCAGTGAAAATTAGCGTATCTAATAAGATGCGATAAATGAATTTTTTGCGGATCGCGGCAAGTGAGCCCAAACTTATTGTTTAGCTCTTTAACGATTGTCTCGAACTGGCTTATTTTACGCTTGTTTATATCAGTATCGCCTAAAGCATGTAAAAATATGAGACTGAGATCGTCAGGAACATAAGTGATATAACGAATTAATGCATCATTATCAGTATCCCCTCTACATCCATATTTATCATCACTGATCTCCAAAGGAATCACGAGTAAGATATTATCAGCATCTAGCTTCTTATGATGTACAGTCTGTTTTTCCATATTAATAAGATACAATTTTCGATCGCTAAATAGCCATTGATACAATGCTCTCAATGCCTCAATATCATTTAGACCACCAAACATGATACTGCTATACAAGAAATAAGAAACATAATCGTTGGCACTAAACTTAAGCTTACGTTGCCAAAACAGCTGCATAGCTTGCCATGTTTTTGAGACCTTTGAGCCTTCAACGAACCAGTCATAGCTTATAGTGAGTTTGTCCCGTTCGGCTACAATAGGAACAACAGGTTCATCTAGCGCGCAATTGTTATCTTTATTATAATTTCTGACAGCTTTTAAGAACCCTACTCTTGCACAGCGGTATTGATTGAATGTTTTGAAAATGTTCGATAACTCATTATCAATAGCACAATAATGCTCTTCCATATCGGATTCATCAAAGGGTTGATGTTCATATAAATACTCAGTGACCATCTCTCTAGCTTTGTTAATGAGCGCTAGCTTCTGCCGCTGTAAGTTGGCCGCTCTTTTCTCATGCGATGATAACTCTGACGATTTAGACATGGGGCTTGATCTCCACCTGTTTAAGATCAAGCTTTTTTGCCACACGATCTAACTGCGGCAATAGCTCTCTTCTATATTGATTGACTGATAATGAGGACATAGGATGAAATATCTCTTGATCAGAATGTTCATGACCAAATAAAGCACAAATGTGTAATTCTTTGACTTCATTGGTCAGCATGGAGCGTAATTGATGCCGCAGCCAATTGTCTTGATGAGGAAGAGCCTTGCCTACTATACTTCTAATACGTCTTGGTGTGATAGGCATAAACTTTTTTGGATTTAAGCTAAATATCTGTAAAAAAGGCACTTTTGAATGCAAAATTTGGTCGATTTCAAGTTTATGTTCCGGATACAAAGGATTATGCACACTAGCAAAGTGTTCTATATAACTAATGTAGTTTTTTATCGCCGTTTTCAGAAAAGTGCTGATAGGAATAAGGCGACCATAGTCTTTGCCTTGTCGTATGGATTTATCAGACATCCAATAGATATCATGATTAAAATTAAATTGATTTAAAAATCCAGGTGCGTCATTTACAGGTCTTATGCCTGTTTGAATCTGAATAATGTGCCAGAGCCATAAACTATAAGCATTGAACTGTTTAATATATTCATCTTCACGATCGTTTACGCCATGATTTAATTGTTGTTTATCGCCATGCACTTGTTCTGCAAGCATGGCAAAAAACTGACCACAGACCTTATCAGTCAGTGCCATCTCACTACCAATGTAGATTTTGTTAATGTTACTAGCGACAATTGGCATATCCACCAAATAAGGGTATCTGTGAGCTTGCCATAATTTATGGTTTTTTGGGTTTAGTAGATGCGAAATTTTTTTAGATTTATTGGGTCTATAGAAGTCGATACTCTTCAAGCTTTTAAAACATCGATTACTCAGTATTTTAATTGCCGCTTGATAGGTACTGATTAAATACGATGTTTTTATACTAGTATAGTATAGCGGTGCTGAGTGCTCCACCTCTACACCAGTGATGATATCTGATTGTAATGATTCGCCGATGTGGTGAGTAATAATAGATGCTAGCGCTGATTCTATATGCTGGCTTGATAATAAACCTAACGACAAACTCTCTTTAAGCGTTTTTAGAAGTTGATTGACATCATTAGGTTCTACTTCAAACTTATATTGTAATAAAGCTTGTAAAGTTACTGGTAATGGTAAACTAAAATGATTGCTATTGCTTTTAACGACGGACTTTATTACATCGCGCCTATTAACAGTGACATTAATACTATTTTGAATCACTGCCACACCGCTCTCTTCTTCCACCAAAAACTGTCTTTGGCTTTTGTTACTCGACACCTCACTGATCACGTATTTGATCGATCTACCGGTTATCATCGATAACAATAATATACAAGCAGTACGCTTATTATGTTGTTCTTCGTTAGAAACCATATCCCACAGTTTTACAAAAACTGACTGATAATTAGATAATGTTAATATTCTGGTACTACTAGGGAACATAAATCGATTACGTTTACTATGCAGATAGCTGGTTTTAACTTGGTACTGTTGTAGTTGCGATGATTTAGCTGTTTTCCTAGTAGGTTTATATTTATTGTCTAAAAGCGTTGGTGGGTCATCGTCAGCTAAGTTTTCTGATTTAACAACATTGTTGCCTGAGTACTCCTCAGGGAAACGCATTCGTCGAGTTTCTTCATCCGTAAGAAGTACATCTTGGTCTTCTCTCACCTTCTTTACGATTACAGACTGTCCATTTCCCCTACGTTGCCTTTCGATATAACTCTTATCTTTAATAACAACTTCATAAGCAAGTCTTATCTCACCTATCTTCTTAGCTAGATTATGAGTTTTAACTAAACCTGTCTCCTCCCTATGCCGCATATCTTGTTCGTATAATTCAATATCAGCGAAGTTTTGAAAGACATTGGCAGATGAGTCATGTATGTCTATCAGCTCATCAATAATTGCCGTTTGAGATGAGTTCTTTTTGAGCGCCATTCTTATGCGAACGCCAAGCTTGTTAACTTTATTAAAATGCTTATCCTGACGCTTTACTATGAGTAATGTAAGTTGCAAATACTTGCTCATAAAAAGCCAAGATTTGTTAGTGAACGGTTCTTGCCTATAGTAAACATTAAATGTAGCTAACATATAAGAAACGGACCAAACATCAGTATTTTTATGAGAATTTACTGCTTCTATAATAGTATTGCATTCGTCATACGTTAGCTCCGTCAAACTCAAACCGGCACTCTGATCACTAATTGTCATCAAGTAGTTTGGAGACAAAATTATCAGCCCAAAAATAACTCTCTGCACTTGAGCTGACAATGGTGAATCATGTGGCACAATCTGTCTGATCAAAGCATGAGCCTCTTCGGCCTCCATAGTGCTAACAGGCCACCTCTTTACTTCATCCATTGGTCCAGTCCATGTTTTGTGGTAAATCAAACGCTTGTTTCTCTTTCTTCAAAGACCTTTGTGCGTATAAATACTGGTCGATGTTGATGCCGGCGAAGTTACAGTAATCTTCATTAAATAAGCTATCACACCCCATTAGCTCTTTCAGCGTTGTTTGAGCACAATGCTTCTGAAGATGCTGCCATAAAGAGACATGGTCGACATCGCGATGGAAGCATAATCTCAATACGTCTGCCCAGGCCATTTTAGTAATTTGTTCATCATTACCTGCAATAATTATAAATGGCTGGCTTACATTAGCCTCGTGATGAAGAATATTCGCCATGCGCTCAAAATTATCAAAATACAGATAACTTTTCTTATCGCAAAAAATAATTCTTGTCGGAGGCTTATGGTACTTATTGATACTAACAAGATGAATAGGTGAGGTTTTAGGACGATATTTCAGCCAAGTTTTATAGGCTAGTGACGCTTTAGGGTGGACGGTCAAGGTAATATAATTAGGAGTAAAAAAATTATTACGAGCTAAGAGTATTTCTGTCATTGAACACCTCTCCTCTCTAGAAAAATTAACCGTCCTAGAAATAATATTGATAGGGTAGGAGTAGTTCTAGACTAGCTTAAGAATAGTTAAGTGTCAATATACGTATTTTTACGGTGACTATAATATGAATAAACTGTTACTTACTGCACTAACATGCTAAAATATGATGA
>NZ_CAJHAR010000054.1 GCF_904846415.1 Psychrobacter piscatorii
CTTATTCTAAACCTGTGCTTTGGTCACGCTCCTATTTTGCAAGCTCTTGTGGCGGTGCGCCATTAGATATTATTAAACAATATATTCAGAACCAGCAAGGCTAGCCAGTGATGCGAAATTCACCTCCGCCCTAATGTCGGGTGGAGTCCTCTTTCGCTTTTTTGATAGTTTATCATTCTCGTATGTCAGTGTAGTACGAGGCTTAGTGATCGATCAGCATAAATCTGCGTCATACATATCGACATGTATCTAACTCATTGAGCAGTTAATGTATCATTGAACCCTGATTGGCTTATAATTATGCGATCTACTTTCTTATTTTATCATTGCTCACGCGCAAGGAATTTTATCATTATGTCGACTTCTGCGACCACCAGCTATCAGCCAGCCATGGAATTCAATGCTATCACCATCAACTCGTTTAAAGCCTATGATATACGCGGTGAGCTTGGCGTCAATCTCGATGAAGACATCGCCTACCGTATTGGTCGGGCTTTTGCTCAGATTTTATATCAGCGCTATCACGCAGCCATTGAAACTCAAACCAATGATATGGCAGAACTACAGCCCGCTATCGTCATTGGTAGTGATATTCGCCACTCTAGTGAGCAATTAAAACAAGCCGCTATCAAAGGCATCGTTGATGCAGGCGTCGACGTTATTGATTTGGGCATGAGTGGTACGGAAGAGGTCTACTTTGCTACCAGTCATTATCAGGCACTGGGCGGTATAGAAGTTACGGCAAGCCACAACCCTATCAACTACAATGGTTTAAAACTGGTCAAAGAGCACTCAAAACCTATCAGTGCGGATGATGGTTTGGCAGAGATTCAGGCATTGGCAGAATCAGGACAATTTACCACTGACAATCAATCAGGACAGTTGCAATTATTGACTGATAAAAGTGCTTATATCGATCATGTCATGACTTTTGTTGATGTTGATAAATTAAAGCCCCTTAAACTGATTATTAACTCTGGTAATGGTAGCGCAGGTCCAGTCGTTGACTTGTTAATCGATAGACTGGTAAAAGCTGGTGCACCCATTGAAATTATCACATTGCATCATACGCCTGATGGTAGCTTCCCTAACGGTATTCCCAATCCAATGATTGAATCCAATAGACTGGCGACCCAGCAGGCCGTTTTGGAAAACAAAGCGGATCTTGGTATTGCCTTCGATGGTGATTTTGATCGCTGCTTCTTGTTTGATGAAAATGGCGTGTTCATTGATGGTAGTTACATCGTCGGTATGCTCGCTCAAGCTTTTCTGAATAAGTATCCAAACGAGTCCATTGTTTATGATCCACGAGTCATATACAACACGGAAGCCGTTATTAGAGAACATGATGGAAATGCCGTCATCAGCAAGTCTGGACACTCATTTATCAAGCAAGTCATGCGTCATTCAGGTGCGGTCTATGGTGGTGAGATGTCCGCCCATCATTACTTCCGTGACTTTTTCTATTGCGACAGCGGTATGATTCCTTGGTTACTCACCATAGAGCTGCTGTCTATCACGGGTAAAACCTTATCAGAATTGGTCACAGGCTATATTCAGTCTTATCCCAGCTCAGGCGAACTAAACTTTCGCCTCACGACTCATGATGCTCCAACGATCATCAGCGCAATCGAAGAAAAATTTAGTATCGACAATCCAACTAAATCTCTGCTTGATGGTTTGAGTCTGAATTTTGGCGAATGGCGCTTCAATTTGCGTGCTTCAAATACTGAACCACTTATCAGATTGAATATCGAAAGTCGCGGCGATCACGCGTTATTGTCTGATAAAACTCAAGAAATTCAGCAATGGCTAGCAGCACAAGGTGCGGTTCCAGCATAAAATCACAAAAAAGCTCGCTAATCATGATTAGCGAGCTTTTTTGATAATGAAGAACTTCAATAACATTATTTAGATCGGCCAATGCCCACATAGTCGCCTACTAAGCGATCAATTTGCGACCGAGTAAATATATTTTGCGCATCAAATACTGGCATGGCTTGCTGATTGATTTTATCAATATCTAGTCGATCTCGTGGCGACCAACTGATCAAAAAAACGGCCTGAGCATCATTGATTCTCTGATAAGGACTGCTAATCAATTCAAGTAAAGGTTGTTGTTCGTACAGTGCAGCAAGCTCAACCTGTGCCTTATCGCTATAGACTAGTGTACGGATATTATAAGACCACAGTAATGCTAATAACGGATGGATAGCTGAGCCTGCGGTACGGCCTGAGCCTGCTTTATAGCTGCCGCCCCAGATCATGACTGTTTTATTATCAATGAAGCCATCAAAATACTGCCAAAACTTGCGAAATATCAGCTCTTTTTGGTCTTCGTTAATATGCACGACAGACTGTAAAAGAGGCATATCTAAACTGTGCATTGTGCTCGACTGCTGTAACTTAGCCAGCTCGGTAGGTAGTGTATTACCGCCAAACCCCCAGCCTGCCTGTAGATAGCTACTGCCTACGCGCTCGTCCAACCCCATGATACGACTCACCTGACTGATATCCACCTGCTGGCTATCCGCCAAGCGTGACATCTCATTCATAAAGCTTACTCGGGTCGCGAGCATCGCCATGATACTACTACGAGCAAACTCTATCGTGGCGATATCGGCATGATGAGCGGCGCGAGCATGCTGCATTAACGGCTGTAACATCTCTAAATGTTGGTTGCTGTCTGCTGTTTTTTCACCCAGCAACCATAATGCAGGGTTCAACATGGAATTATAAGCATCACCATCTTGTAAAAATACGAACGGGACATAATAAACCCAAGCGCGCTGTAAACGCTCAGATAGCGCTGAGATAGCTCCTAATTGCTCAATACCACTCATAATCACAGGTAATGCCTGTTGGTGACTGTGGTTAAATGCCGTAATCCAGCTGTCGTCGTTCCATGTTGGCTTAATACTGTCTAAAAACAACCAGTAAAGCGCCACTTTATTTCGATCATCACTATGAATGCTCTGACTGACGACGTGGCTGTCACCATGATTTGCCGTTTCATAATATTGTATTAACGTCTCTGCACTATCTGGCAATGCTTGACTCGTAATAACTCGCTGCTGTACATACATTTGCCATAGCGCTTGCAGATGATGCTCAAAGCTATATTGCTGTATCTGCTGAGCCAATAGATCCATGTCTGCATACAGGTGAACGCGTTGACCTAAACTTGCCAGCACCACTGCACTGGTAATCGCTTCAATACTATGGCCAACTAGCACACACACATTGGAATTGATCAATGGGTTTGATGCAAATTCATTATAAGGCGTACATTGATCGTTTGTAGTAGTCCCCATGAGTGTACCTTTTTACATTATTGATTGATCAGTATTACTAAGACAGTTTTTTGATATGCTGTAATAATTGGTCGGTAGAAGTATCAAATTGGCTGTGAGTCTCTTGCTGCATAGCGTCATGCACAGACTCTGCCATTTGCTTGCCCATCTCAACCCCCCATTGATCAAACGGATTGATATCCCAAATACTGGCCATCACGTAAACCTTATGCTCATAGAGCGCAACCAGCGCACCCAAACTATGAGGCGTAAGCTCATCAATAAGCAAGGTAGTTGATGGTTGATTACCACGGTAGTACTTATATTTGTCTGCTTCGGAAACTGTCTGTGGATCGACCAGATCTGTCACAGCAGCATTGCCAAATGCCAATACTCGACTTTGCGCCAAACAGTTGGCTAAAGACAACTCGTGCTGTTGTTGCAATGAGGAGTTTTGTGCATCATCACCGTAGCGACGTACGCAAGCGATAAAGTCACAGGAGACCTGCTGCGTGCCTTGATGTAGCAGTTGATAGAATGCATGTTGCGCATTTGAGCCAATTTCACCCCATAGAATTGGACACGTATCATAGTCAATATGATCCCCATTCCGAGTAACGGACTTACCATTACTCTCCATCTCTAGCTGGGTAAGATAACTCGGCAAATAGCCTAGCCTGCCATCATAAGGCAATACAGTGTGCGCATTTACTTGTAAAAAAGTACTGTTCCAAACAGCCAGTAAGCCTAGCAATACTGGTAAGTTATCAGCAAAATCAGCCTGTGCAAAATGCTCATCCATACTATGAGCACCGCTTAATAGCGCCTTAAAGCCATTCATACCGATACGAATAGCAATGGCAAGGCCAATTGCTGACCATAGAGAAAATCGACCGCCAACCCACTCCCAAAGCTGCAACTGATGCTCAGGATGAATTCCCCAAGCACTCATTTTTTCACTATTGGCTGAGATACCGATAAAGTGACGACGTAATACACTACCTTCTGTGCCTGCACGGAGTTTTGCCGTTGCAAGTAGCCAAGATAATGCTGTCTTAGCATTTGATAAAGTATCAACCGTACCAAAGGATTTGGAAGAGATAATAAATAGTGTGGTCTCAGGATTTAAATGCTTGAGTCGATTGTCAAGCTGAGTGCCGTCCATATTGGAGACAAAATGCACCTCAATACTGGTATCTGCCCATTCGTCGAGTGCTGTAGTTGCCATGAGTGGGCCTAGATCGGAGCCGCCAACTCCAATATTGACAACATCTGTAATTGCCTTGCCCGAAAACCCGCGCCATGTACCATTGCGCACGCGCTCAGATAGGCGTGCTACTTGTGTCAAACTATGATGTACATCAGCGACGATATTTTGTCCATCGACTTGTAATGTCGCTGTCTCTGGCAATCGTAATGCTGTGTGCAATGCAGCACGCTGCTCGCTGGTATTTACCATCGCCCCTTGTAGTAACGAATCAATACGAGCATCTAGCTCACAACTATCGGCCAAACTTAGTAAGTTAGACAATATTGTCTGATCGATACGCTGCTTACTAAAGTCCATATACAGCGTACCAGCCTGTACACTAAAATGTTTAGCGCGCTTGTCATCTTGCGCAAATAACTGTGCAAGCGACCAAGGATGTTTTGCAAGCGTTTGTAGTTGCTGCCAATATTTAGAATGTCGAGCACTACTATATGCCTTGTCGCCCTTTATTTCTTTCATTAGTTACTCATTATTTGCTAATTGCTGCTCGGCAAAGTAGATAAACGCCTGCATATACGAACGCATATCACCTGCGTCATAACTGTTACCACGCATAATCGTGACTTGAACACCATATGCATCAATCAAAGCATCAATCGCATCTGTTAGCTGAATCTCACCACCGACTGAAGCTTTAGTACTGGCTAGGTAATCAAAGATATGGTTGCTGAATACATAGCGTCCTACCACAGCTAGATTGGAAGGAGCATCAGCTAAATTAGGCTTTTCTACAAAACCAGCCACTTTAAAGCTAGCATTAGTATTTATTTCTTCATTAGTATCATTAGTATCATTAGTATCACTGAGCTTTTCATCTAGTCGAGCGATACCATACTTATGTACATCTTTATCTGCTACCTTATCGACCAATATCTGTGAGTAACCATCTGTAGCAAAGGCATCTAACATAAAGGCTAAATTATTAGCTGACATATCAGTGGTAAATGGATCGAGTACGACATCAGGTAACAATACGGCAAAGTCATGCTTACCAATAATTGGTCGCGCTGCCAATACTGCATGACCCAATCCTAACGCCTTACCTTGACGTATCATCGATACCGTCACATCTTCTGGCAACCAATTTAAACTATCAGCCAGCTCATCTTTGCCTTTATGACGCAATTGATTGTCCAACTCCGCATTGATGTCAAAGTAATTTTCAATCGCGCTCTTTTGCGCATGACCGACCAAGACAATATGCTTAATACCCGCAGCGACTGCCTCTTCGACCACGTAATGAATCGCAGGACGATTGCCAAGCGGTAACAACTCTTTTGGTACAGATTTCGACAATGGCAACATACGAGTACCAAAGCCTGCGACAGGAATAACGGCGTGAGTGATTTTTTTCATAGTATGTTAGCTATATTAAGAAAATGGGTGAAAATGAGACAATCATAACGCATTATTAGACAGCTGTAACGCCATACGGCTTAAGAGACATCGTAGCCATTTGGGTTCATGCTCTGCCAACGCCATGTGTCTTGACACATATCAATAATTGATAATTCAGCTTGCCACCCTAACAACGTTTTCGCTTTATCGGCACTGGCATAACAACTCGCAATGTCACCCGCACGGCGATCTGTAAACTGATAAGGAATAGCCTGTCCAGATACATCAGAAAATGCAGATACCAACTCTAATACAGACGTGCCTTTGCCAGTTCCTAGATTAATAGGTAAAAAGCCTACTGAGTCTTGTTGTGCCTTTCCACCCTCATTTAGACTGGTTTGTTTATCTAGATAATTTAGGGCAGCCACATGACCTTGAGCCAAATCAGTAACATGAATGAAGTCACGGACACCTGTTCCATCGATAGTAGGATAGTCATTACCAAAGATACTGAGCTTATCAAGTTTGCCGACGGCCACTTGCGAGATATAAGGCATCAAGTTATTAGGAATATCGTTTGGGTCTTCGCCAATTTGCCCAGATGAATGCGCCCCTACTGGATTAAAGTATCTAAGAGCAATCAGGTTCCAGCTGTCATCAGACACAGCTAAATCTTCCAAGATATGTTCAACTGTCAGCTTGCTCTGACCATAAGGATTGGTACAAGAACGTGGTGAGTTTTCATCGATGGGTAAGGATTCAGGCTCACCATAGACAGTAGCAGATGATGAAAAAACTATATTTTTAATATTATACTCTGCCATAACTTCTAATAAGGTTATGGTGCCGCTGATATTGTTATTGTAATACAGCAATGGCTTTGCTACTGACTCCCCAACTGCTTTTAACCCAGCGAAATGGATCACGCCAAAGAATTCATGCGAAGTAAAGACTTCTCTCAGTAACTCAGTATCTCGAATATCCCCTTGGATAAACTCAATTGTCTGTCCAATGAGAGTAAAGACACGGTTAATCGCTTCACGGCTACTATTAGACAGATTGTCATAAACGACTATCTCGTAGCCTGCTTCATGTAGTGCTATACAAGTATGAGAACCGATATATCCAGCACCGCCAGTAACTAATATTTTATTTTTCATAACATCGATCCGTTACTTTATGAATTAGTTATTCGTCTTTGCTCATCAATGCAACTATACTGGGAACTATAATACATTGCCAACGTAAATATATTAATAATACATATCCAATTTTCCGCTACCAACCCAAGCTATCGACTACGTCATGAAATTCAATAACTACTTCAAGCCACTATTGTCAGGTTACTATAAACACTATCGCTACCCTAATCAGCGTTTGGCGCTAGTGGTTGGCATGCTACCATGGAAAAATATCGTCAGCGAATGGGTGCTTGAGTCGACACATGTACAAATACAACGACACTTTGATAAGCAGTATTTTAATCTTTGGCTCAAGCCTTTTATCCAAAAGGTCAATCCTGTCATCTATATTTGGGGTTATAAAGCGCCTCAACACTTTATTGAGTATGTCCGCGCACAAGGTTTAGATATTTTTTTCTTAGAAGATGGTTTTATCCGCTCAGGTCCTGAAGATGATAGTAGCGCTCCACCATTATCTATTGTAATGGATAGCCAAGCACCATATTTTGATACCACGCGACCAAACGATCTGACCGACCTCATTGCAAATTTTGACTTTGAACAGAATGGCTATGATGAGACGTTAGCACAGAAAATGCTTGATTATTATGTGTCGCATAAAGTGAGCAAATACAATCATCAACCCTATGTCGATGTCGCACCAATATATGGTACTAAGAATAAAGAACGTATTCTGGTATTAGGTCAAGTACCACATGACGACTCATTGACATACGGTGGCGGTAAGGACATTACTCTACTTGATGTAGTGAAAAAGGCAATTCAAGAAAATCCTGATGCGCAAATTATTGTAAAACCACACCCAATGACGTTAGATAACCCTGACATCGTTAGTATACTCATCGAACTGGATTGCCTTATCCTCACTCAATCTATTCATTTGGTCGATGCATTGAAAACTATCGATCATGTCTATACGATTACATCGTTAGGTGGATTTGAAGCATTATTAAGAGGAAAAAAAGTCACCGTATTAGGGCGACCTTTTTATTATACTATGACTAATAGTGTTAAGACACTCAATATTAACGATAAGCGAAGATTGATGTATTTGTGCTATTACCTATATCAAAAATCTATATAGATGAATATATTACTAATAAATTTTTTAAATATTTTTCCTATATCTTATTTGTGAAATTCTATTTTTTTCAACATATCTACATAGCCATTCAACTCTTTTATCAAAGCTTAAACTCTCTAAAAATTCTTCTTGGTAGCTTTCTATGTAAGAAGAAATATATTCAGGGTTAGTAAATACTATCTGATCACTATTATCATCCAAATAAAATATACTATCTAAATAGTATGTTTTCATTCTTTCAGGAACTATTAATTCTTGATACCTATATTTATAAGCTACTACCATAGTGGGTATGTTCTTCATTAGAAGCTGTACTTCCATTGCAGAAATATCAGTTATGGCATACGATACGCTAATTTTTTTATTTGATGATATATATTTAAACCCAGTACAAAAAGCTTTCAATCTTTTTTTAACAGATACATTATCTTCCACTATGGAAACTTTTACGCTGTTTTTAACGAGTATTGACATGGTGTTGTTTAGAAAAGATATATAGTCCCTATTTCTATGGCCTAGGTTTGGATGTACTTGAATAATAATTTCTCTAATATCATTATCTTTAATAACTTTAAGTAGTAATTTATCAATACCGTTTACAATCGAAGAGAAATTCTCATCTGGTACTCCCCCTTCCCATGTAGGTGCATATAATAAATTACGACTCTCTTCTTTATAAGAATAGTTATTCTGTCCCACAAAAGTACTGCCTAATCTAATAACTCTATTATTTTCTATATCAGATTCAGTAAACAGACCTGCCTTTAAGTATCTATCAATACCAACTTGACCAGATGTTATGACATGGTCATAGATACGAACTATTGGTTTAACAGAAGACTTTTTATTGCTTTCACCATGTGTAATAAATACATGAGATACGTTTCTAAAAGCAACCATACGACAATTAGATTGAGCATTAAATAGATAAAAAACTACTTTACCATCATCGAATGAAATGTCTGAATATTTTTTGATAAACTTATAAGAAATACTATGACTTTCAAATAAATCTGAAATTATTCGATAATTTTCCTTATAATATTTTACATAGACAGAAATACACGCATTACGATGAAAGACATGTGACTGAAAGTAATTCAATAACTGTTTGACAGCACCTAATATTTTCGTGTCTATATAGATATAGTATAGATTGCTCGTTATCTCAGTTTGCACAATCATCTTCCATCTTTACGTACATCAATCACAATTCCAGTTTTTTGCGAAGACAAAGCTTTTAAACTTACTCTAGCTACCTGTTCTGCATCTAATAAAAGCTCAAGTGGTTCAATACCAAAGTTCGCAGTACGCATAGGGGTGGCCGTACGTTCTGGATTGTGAACCGCCCCGGAATTGTCGGAGACTCAATTTTCTGAGAGAATACGACAATGAAAACACGAAACTATACCCCTGAAATGAAAGAGCGCGCCGTCCGTATGCTAATTGAAGCTAAAGACGATTACCC
>NZ_CAJHAR010000055.1 GCF_904846415.1 Psychrobacter piscatorii
GGCTTAGATGCGTATAGTTCATGGTTGCAATCTCACTTTGGTCGGTGGATAAAGACTTTGATGCTAGCGCATCTAGGTCTTTTTTTCACCTTGCATTTGGTATTGCACTTCATGTGTTAATCTAAGACTTAATATAATTGTACTTTACCCATTTTTCCTTCACCACGTTCAGTCAAGTATTGCATTACTGGAGTGTGTAGCAATTTCGTCTCAGCAACCGTTTTTGCTTGCTCCAAACGTTTTTGCTGGCGACGCTCTGGTGTTTTATCATCACTTTGCATAATACTGTTGTCAATTTTCAAATCAATTTCTGCATTCGTAAACTGCTGCTGCAGCTTAGCAGCTAACTGCTGAAAAGTGACTTGCAAATGCTTACTATCAACACTGGTCAAAAACGTGGCTTTGCCATTGCATTGACCTATCATAGTGCCTTGACGAGCAAGTGCCAGCTCGTCCTGTGCCAGTACGTTGTCTTCACGAGCAGTTTGTAACCAGTAATCCCATTTTTCTGAATTCCACTCACCCGTCAGCTCTTGAGGCGTACAACGCAGTAAGGTGCGTGGATCTTCATCAAATGGCGATATTGATTGAGAATCATTTGCATCAGGCTCAACAATCGGCTCAGGCTCAACAATCGGCTCAGGCTCAACAATCGGCTCAGGCTCAACAATCGGCTCAGGCTCAACAATCGGCTCAGGCTCAACAATCGGCTCAGGCTCAACAATCGGCTCAGGCTCAACAATTGGCTCAGGACTAGTAGCTGAGTGTGCTACGCTATCATTTTGTCCAATAGAGTTATCTATGCTGAAGCTGTCATCATAAATGGGGCTTTGTAATTGATCATGACTTTGCGCTTGATAGTCAATATCATAAGGCTGTAATGGCGCTGAAGCTTCATGCACAATAGCACTTGAAGGCGGCATCAAAGTAGCCGGTTCTACAGTTGCCGCTTCTGTAGAAGGAACCTCACTATCATAAGTGTTACTCAATACTTCATCGACTGGCAATGGGCGAAATGCCAGTAATCGCAAAATGCACATCTCAAGCGCTTGCATAGGCGTACTAGCAAGCTTGACACCTTCACGTGCCTGCACAATAATCTCATAATACAGTTGTAGCACATCAGGACTGATATGATGAGCAAGCGCATAAATGTCTTTTGCTTGCGCCTCGTTTACATTGAGAGCAACCTCAGGCAACAGCTGGGTCAATGCCAATTGATGTAGTAGCTCAGCAAGTCCATCAAACATGCTCGTTGCATCAACCATTTGCGCACGCATTTGCTCAATATGAGCTGCGACGGCAGACTTGTCGTGATTATAAATATCTGTAATCAAACGTACTAAGTCAGCGGCGTCGATAAGACCAAGCATCGCATTGACGGTCGCATCATCAAGCGCACCTTGGCCAAAAGCAATGGCCTGATCTGTCAAGGATAACGCATCGCGCACAGAGCCTTTGGCTGCACTTGCCAGTTGCCAAATGGCAGGCTGAGTATACCCAACCTGTTCTTGGGTTAGAATATTTGCTAAATGCTCGCTAAGTAACGTTTGTGGTAGTGGACGCAGTACGAACTGCAAGCAGCGCGAAATAATTGTGATTGGTAGTTTTTGTGGATCAGTAGTCGCTAGCAAAAACTTTACATGCTCAGGCGGCTCTTCTAACGTTTTGAGAAGCGCATTAAAGCTGTGGGTCGACAGCATGTGTACTTCATCAATCAAATAAACTTTATAACGGCCTTGGCTTGGCGCATAAGGAACGTTGTCTAACAACTCGCGCGTGTCTTCAACCTTGGTACGAGAGGCGGCATCAATCTCAATAAGATCAATAAAGCGTCCTTGATCAATCGCAACACAATTATCACAAACACCGCACGGTGTGCTAGTAATACCAGTATCACAGTTCAAGCATTTAGATAAAATACGCGCAATCGTTGTTTTACCCACACCGCGGGTACCAGTAAACAGATACGCATGATGCAGACGGTTATAATCAATCGCATTAATCAGCGCTTGCGAGACATGCGTCTGCCCAATCAACTCATGAAAGTTTTTGGGTCGGTATTTGCGAGCTAAAACTTGATATTGCTGCGACATAGCTATCCATTGTGCCAAGTGGTTAATATTCTTATTTTTAATACGGTTTTTCGGTATTTATTATAGCAAAAAGCCAGCGCATTCGTCTGGCTTCTTGCTGATTTGATTATGACTCAGCCGCGCTTAATAAGCGACTTTGTTTAACGACTCATTAATCATTTTTGCGGCGCATGTGTGGGAATAAAATCACATCACGGATACTGGCCGAGTCAGTAAATAGCATCACTAGACGATCAATACCAATACCTTCACCTGCTGTTGGCGGCAGACCATAAGACAATGCTTCGATATATTCTTCATCAAAATGCATCGCTTCATCATCGCCTGCGTCTTTTTCAGCGACTTGACCACGGAAGCGCTCAGCCTGATCCGCTGGATCGTTAAGCTCGCTAAAACCATTCGCCAACTCACGACCACCAATGAACAATTCAAAACGATCGGTAATTTCAGGATTGTCATCACTACGGCGCGCAAGTGGTGACGTTTCAGCTGGATACTCAGTGATGAACGTTGGTTGGCGCAGTTGATGCTCAGCGGTTTCTTCAAAGATGATGGTTTTTAATTTGCCCACACCAAACACATCTTTCACTTGCTGCTTGAGCGTGTTAGCGACATAATCAGCCAAATACTCGCGATCATCAATGCGGCTCATATCAAAGCCTTCAGCATATTGTGCAATCGCATCAGACATAGATAGACGAGCAAACGGTGCTTTTAGACTGATGGCTTCTTCTTGATAGGTCAGCTCTGTTGTGCCCAATACATCGGTTGCCAGCTGGTTAAACATGCGCTCAGTCAAATCCATCAAATCATGATAATCAGCATAAGCTTGATAAAACTCAATCATGGTGAATTCAGGGTTGTGTCGGGTTGAGACTCCTTCATTACGGAAACTACGATTGATTTCAAATACGCGCTCAAATCCACCAACAACCAAGCGCTTCAAATAAAGCTCAGGTGCAATACGTAGGTATAATGGCATGTCTAAAGCATTATGATGCGTCTCAAATGGACGTGCTACCGCGCCACCTGGAATCGGATGCATCATTGGCGTTTCAACTTCCATAAAACGCTCATTCAGCATAAACTGACGAATGCCGCTGACGATCTGACTGCGAACCATAAAAGTGTCACGAGTCGTCTCATTGGTCATCAAATCAAGATGACGATTGCGATAGCGCGCTTCTACATCTGCTAGGCCATGGAATTTGTTTGGCATCGGACGTAGCGATTTAGTTAATAAGGTAATCTCTTCAATATGCACATATAAGTCGCCTTTGCCCGAGCGACCGATATAGCCTGATACCCCAACGATGTCACCCAAATCTAGGGATTTGATACTTGCACGCGTCTCGTCATCAAGTTCTTTACGCGCCACATATAACTGGATACGGCCCGTCATGTCTTGAATTACGATGAATGAGCCACGGTTGAGCATAACGCGACCTGCCACATTTACCTGTGTTTTTTCACCATTCGCGGCTTTTTCTTCGATTTCTTGTTTTGACACACCATCAAAAGCCGTTTGCAAATCTTGCGCATAATCCGTACGTTTAAAGGTATTCGGATACGGCTGTTTGCCTGATGCGCTGATATCGTCTAGCTTGGCTTGCAGCTGTGCGATTAGCTCATTGGTATCTTGTACTGGAGTTTGGTCTTGATTTTGATTATTGGCTTTTGACATAACACTCTCAAATGTTGATAAGTTAGTTTTTATATTTAAAAATTTATAAGATTAATCTACGCACAAAAATCCTTTAGCAACGCCGCCCTCAATAGTTTGACGGCAACCAAAAGGGTTATCATTGGCGGCACAGGTTCCGGTTACGTTTGCCGTGCCAGCTTCAATAGCAGTATCCGAATTGGTACATTCGCCTTGGCACTCAGAACTGTCGCTACAAGATTTTCCTGCATCTGAAAACTGTTGTACACAGCGATAGGCTTGTAGTCGACCTTCTTTAGTGTACTCACCGCCTTTTGCAAGGCATTCTTTTGCCAGCATCTCTACGCTTTTGGATGCAGAATTGGCATTATTTTGTTCTTCTGTCATTGCTGGTGTCTGACAGGCAGATATAAATAATAAGGAAAACAAACCCATAAAAAATAAAGCTAAGCGATTATTCATAATTTTTCTTACCTGTAAGATATGGATTTACTGACTATTTCATCTAAAAATTATTTCAATTTATTGACGTTTAGAAAGCAATTAGTCACCGCCGATGCTGGCCATCAAGTCAGCCTGATGCTCACGTAACAGTGCATCAAGAATCTCATCCAAGTCACCTTCCATGATAGAGTCAAGCTTATATAGCGTTAAGTTGATACGGTGATCGGTCATACGGCCTTGTGGAAAATTGTAAGTACGGATACGCTCTGAGCGGTCGCCACTACCGACCAAGTCACGGCGTATAGAGTCCGCTACATCGACCTGCGCTTGCACTTTGGCTTGCTGGATTTTAGAGACCAGCATCTTCATCGCATGTGCACGGTTTTTGTGCTGACTACGCTCTTGCTGACACTCTACCACAGTACCCGTCGGAATATGCGTCAAACGTACGGCGGAATCAGTCGTGTTCACGTGCTGACCACCCGCGCCGCTTGAGCGAAAAGTATCCATTTTAATATCGGCAGGATTGATATCAACGGTATCATCGATTTCAACTTCTGGCATGACTGCGACCGTACAAGCTGATGTGTGAACACGACCTTGGCTCTCGGTTTCAGGGACACGCTGTACACGGTGAGCGCCCGATTCAAACTTTAAACGTCCATATACGCTATTACCCGATACGCGAGTGATGATTTCTTTATAACCACCATGTTCACCTTCATTTGCAGAGAGCACTTCTAGTGTCCAGCCTTGGCTCTGTGCGTATTTTTGATACATACGGAACAAGTCACCAGAGAAAATCGCTGCTTCATCGCCGCCCGTCCCAGCACGAATCTCCAAGAATGCTGGCACCTTATCGTTAGGATCTTTTGGTAGCATCATGACATTAAGCGCTTCTTCCATCTCTACGATAGTATCACGCGCCGTCTCAATTTCGTCTTGCATCATCTCTTTCATGTCAGGATCTGTTGCATCGGCTAGCATTGCCTCAGCGTCGGCCTGATCCGTTTCTGCGCCCAAATAGTTCTGCCATAAGGTCGTGATGTCCATCAAGTCGCTGTGCTCGACAGACAATTCGCGAAATTTATTATTATCACTGATGACACTAGGATCGGATAATAAAGCGGTGACCTCTTCATAACGGTCTACCATCTGGTCTAAACGCAGGCGTAAGGATTCTTTCATAAAAGGACTTTTAATTGGATAAGAGGAATAAGCTCGTGATTATAGCAAATTTTTTGGGGTAAATTAAAACCTCTAAGCATTCTTCTCGATATTCTGAGCAATCTTGTCACTATATTCTCAAATATCTCTACTTATTCTTAAATAAAGATACTTGGTTCTGATATCAATATTAGTAGACAAAAAAATAGCCAAGAAGACTCTTAGCTATTTTTATCTATAATATTGTTATCTATATAAAGGTGTCGTATTGAGACATTAGACTTTACGAACCAATACTGAGCCAATAGAGTAACCGGCACCAAATGAGCAAATAACACCCAAATCACCTGATGCTAAGTCGTCTTTGTGGCGATGGAATACAATCATAGGGCTCGCTGAGCTGGTATTAGCGAATTCAGCAATGACGCTTGGGACAATCGCTTTATCTGCTTCTTTACCGATGACAGTGCGTAAAATCAAATCTAGCATATTGGCATTGGCTTGGTGTAGCCACATCATCTTAACATCAGAGGTCGGTATATCATTTTCTTGTAGATGCTCAGTGATAACCTCAGATACCTTTGGACAAACTTCACGGAACACTTTGCGACCATTTTGCAAAAACAGTTTATCAGTGACCGGCGCTTTGATATCTGGATACATTTCAGTCTGCGCGGCTAGATACTCTGAGCGATCCATAAAGCCATATTCGTTTTTGATATTGGTCGAAAACTGAGTAAATAGCTTAGCGTTTAGAATCTCATAACCCTTTGGTGTGTCTAATTCTTCAACAATAGAAGCAGTCGCTACATCACCAAAGATAAAGTGGCTGTCACGGTTGCGCCAGTTTAGATGCGCTGAGGTAATCTCAACATTAACCACAGCGATACGCTTAGCCAGACCAGAAACGATAGAGCCATGCGCTTGCGATAAACCAAACGTTGCAGCACTACAAGCAACATTCATATCATAAGCAAAGCCGCCAACCATCCCAATCTCATTCTGAATTTCGATGGCAACCGCAGGATACGTACGCTGGAAGTTTGAGCAAGCAAGGATGATACCATCTAGATCGTTGGCCTCAAGTCCGGCATCAGCCAATGCGTCTTTTAACGCAGCCGCGCCCATTTCTGCCATAACAGACAGCTCTTCGCCTAAGTTACGATAGGCAATGACTGGTGCCATGATTTCAGGGTCTAAAATACCGTCTTTTTCCATCACATAACGTGATTTGATACCAGATACTTTTTCGATAAAAGCGGCCGAAGAAGGCTGAAGTGCTGTAACAGTCTCTGCTGCTATCTCATCAGCATGCTTTGCATTATAATTTTCAACATACTGGTTAAATGACTCAACTAACTCTTCGTTACTGATGCTGTAAGGTGGGATATACAGGCCTGTGCCCGTGATACAAGTCGTCATGATACGCTTCCTTGTCTACTACTGTGGTGCTTGGAATAAGCATAAAAGTGGAAAATAATAGCCATTCAGTTTCAGTGAATAACTGTAAACTTAAAATCAGTGCCTTTATTATGCCTGAATATTAAATTTTTTCTAATGCTTTGTTACAAATAATCTGTTTCTGGCGATAAATAAGCAAAGACTCACGTCATTCTTTGATAGCTACGTTATAATTAGCGCCATTTTGCTCTGTGTAACCAACCAAGCACTCCATACACGCTCATCTTTAGGAATACTAATGGCAGAACTTCTTAACTGGTTATTTGGTCAATATGCGGACTACTCCACGACATTCATCGTCCTAGAGTTGATTGCCGTTGTCTTTGGAGTGGCAAGTGTCTTGCTTGCCAGCAGAACCAACATCTTAGTCTTTCCAATTGGCTTAGTCAGTACAGCGATATTTGTGTATTTGCTATGGAAGTGGCAGTTGTTTGGCGATATGTTCATCAATGCCTACTATACGGTGATGAGTTTATATGGTTGGATTAACTGGTCAAAAAACAAAAAGAATCAGTCTATAGAGACTCATGAGTCAAACAACGTCCGTATTGAGCACTTACATGCAGGCGATGTACCTATCTTGTCTGCTTTGGCAGTAGGAACCATGTCTTTTGTGGCGCTGATATATTATTTCCGTCCAGTGATTAATAATGGCTTTAGTTTTGATGGTGCCGTCCTTGGTGTGCATTTATTCACTTGGGTGGACTATACCGACATGCTCACTACAGCTTTGTTCCTGATGGCAATGTGGCTTATGGCACGGCGCAAAATTGAGCATTGGATACTATGGATCATTGCTGATGCGATATCGGTACCACTATACTTTTATAAAGGCTTTACTTTTACCGCGCTACAATATGTAGTCTTCACTCTCATTGCAATCTGGGCATATTATGAATGGCAACGACGCTACCGTATACAACCTCGAGCAGCATACGCCTGAATCTGTCATTACTGTCGCGGTTTTGGGCGCAGAAAGTACGGGGAAAACAACCCTATGCCGTGATTTGGCAGCGCATTTCGATAATCTGTGGGTGTCAGAATATATGCGTACTTACTTGCAAGCGAAGTGGGATGATGAGCATCTGACTTGTACATGGGATGACCTGCTACCTATCGCACAAGGTCAGATAGCGTTAGAGAACAAACTGGCCAAACAAGTCACCCAAATGTCTAATAAAAACCGCTATTTGTTTTGTGATACCAGTCTGTTTGAGCTGATGGTCTACTCTCATTGGTATTATGGCGACTGCCCTGTCGCTCTTGAGCAAGCAGCATTGGCGCATCATTATGATTTGATACTATTAACTGAGGTTGATATACCATGGGTGGCTGATGACCTGCGAGACAGTCCGCACCAACGTGATGAGATAAGTGCCTATTTTGCCAGTCAATTAAGTAAGCACCAAAAACCTTTTCAGCGAATTAGTGGCGATAGAAAAGAACGTGTCCAGCAAGTAGTAACGCAGCTTGCTGATATAGACAACATATCGCCTGACCAGAGCTAAACTTACCTATATTTATATCTTTAAAACTTTTTTGTATTTGAAACTGAAGAGATACCCATGCTAAAGAAGTTTGAGCTTTACTTAGAAAAAACCATATTTAATAGCCGCTGGATACTGGCGCCTTTTTATCTCGGGTTGGTGTTAGGTATTATTTTATTATTCTTAGATTCAACATTGAAGTGCAACGCACCCGAAGCTAGATTTTACCTCAAGCGGTGTTCTAAACCCTAGCACCTTTCTTGGTCGATTATTTAAACTGTCTTCAATCGACTGAACTAAGTGCCTGCA
>NZ_CAJHAR010000056.1 GCF_904846415.1 Psychrobacter piscatorii
CCTGCAGCTGGTGCAACCCCTTGCTGCTCTTTTTTATACTTGCGTACCCAGTTATCTAGGGTTGATGCACCAATTCCTAAAGACTCTGCCACTTCTGCTACTTTGCGCTTATGATCAACGACTAAGCAGACGGCTTCTAACTTGAATTCTCGGGTATATTCTCTGCGTTTGCTGGTCATACTATGTTCCTTCTTTTGGGTTAGTATAACCTCTTAAACATGGTCCGATTTAATTATGCCACTACAGTACAGAACTTACAGTAAAAGAGGTAGAATTAATTCTAAATGATGGGTCTGTGGTGAAGCAATACGCTTCTCCTCATCTTTGGAAAGGATATCGAGGGCATTCAACATTACCTGACGTACTTCAATGTGCTCTCATGGCTTTAGAGAACTGGTTAATAGGTTACCTAGAGGTGTGTAGTGATGATAATCAGATAGTGAACCGCCCCGAGTATATCGGAGAGTGTTTTACTTGAGTCAGGCAGCCATGCCTGACAGGGTTAAATTGTCATAATACCGCTTTTCAAACTCAAAAGGCGACACATAACCAATCGTGCTGTGCAAACGTGTTTTGTTGAACCAATCGACCCACTCTAAAGTAGCCAGTTCAACATCATTCACGCCTTGCCACTGCTGTTTTAAATAATCAATCACTTCCGTTTTATAAAGCCCGTTAACCGTTTCAGCCAACGCATTATCGTATGAATCGCCTGTTGTGCCAACAGAGGCAATGACGCCAGAATCAGCCATCTTATCAGTATAACGAATGGATAAATACTGAACCCCTCGATCACTATGATGAATCACAGCTTTAGGATTATTCCTATCTGTTATTGCCTGATTTAACGCCGCCATCACCATATCGGTATTCA
Organism: Psychrobacter piscatorii; assembly: GCF_904846415.1. Classification (GTDB taxonomy): domain Bacteria; phylum Pseudomonadota; class Gammaproteobacteria; order Pseudomonadales; family Moraxellaceae; genus Psychrobacter; species Psychrobacter piscatorii. Next base: position 875 of record NZ_CAJHAR010000056.1, read on the forward strand.
TACGATTAGAGACTTTCCAGCCCACAATAGCGCGGGCAAACACATCAATGATAAAAGCGGTATAGACCCAGCCGCTCATGGTCTTGATATAAGTGAAGTCCGCCACCCACAGCTGGTTAGGACGCTGGGCGTTAAAGTTACGATTAACCAAATCATCAGCGCGCTTCTGGTCATCACGGCTATTAGTCGTAATCTTACCTTTGCCACGCCAAACCCCTTGCAGCTCATATTGCTTCATTAAACGCTCTACAGTACACCGAGCAACCTGTAGCCCGTCCGCTTTCATCTGTTGCCAGACCTTACGAGCGCCATAGCGGCATTTGCTGTCCTGCCAGATGCGTTTAATCTCGCTAATATAATAGTCGTCATGCTGACTGCGTAGTGAGCGCTTGTCAGGGCACTCTTCTAAGTCTTTAGCACGGTGATAGGTTGACGGGGCAATCGGTAGTACTCTACAAATCAGCTCGATCCCATATTCTTGCTTGTTAACATCAATAAAATCGACCATTATTTCGGTGGGCGGTCGAGCTCCGCCTGGGCGAAAAAAGCGGCAGCCTTACGTATAATCTCGTTGGCTTGCTTGAGTTCTCTATTCTCGCGCTCGAGATCCTTAATACGCTGCTCTTGACTTTGAGCTTGCACATTTGCAGGAATGGTTTGATCGATGTGCTTTTTATGCCACGAGCGTAGAGTTTCAGGTGTGCAGCCAATCTTAGGGGCAATGGCTTGAATCGCTGACCAGGTGGAGGGATAGTCATTTGCTGATTCAATGAGCATGCGAACGGCGCGTTCTTTAATCTCAGGAGTGTAGTTTCGTGTTTTCATTGTCGTATTCTCTCAGAATGTTGAGTCTCCGACAATCCCGGGGCGGTTCATAGAGTTTATTTATGATTATTTATTGCGGAATAGTAATTCTATAATGCCTACTTCCGTTCTGTCATCAGTAGCAACAGGATTTCTTAAAAAAGTAGGTAAATCTTCGTTACCTTTATTAAGAACTGCTGATTTATATGGTTTAGATTTGAACCGGAAGTGTCAAGAAGGAGGAGCTAACGAGTTACATTTCTTTATGTCGCAAGAGCCTATGATGAAATTATATATTGCGGAACGAAGAGACGCAGCACTCAAACCGTGGAGGCAGAAAAGTTTAGAGACACTTTTATTTGAAATGCAGTTTGATAATGATTTGAGAGATGATGCCATAGAAGTTGTTGAAAAATTAACAAATGAAGCAGTGAGCCGAGAGGTAAAGTCTCTTCGATATATGATTCGTCGTGTTGATACACGTATGATGCAGGCTATTAAAGATGAAGAAAACAATGTAATTGGTTTGCAGAATTTGTCTGAACTCCCGCCAGACATGGAACAAGAGCAAAAAGAGCTTAGTAAGAGGTTGGAAAAAACCAATAAGATCAATGCTTTGAGTTTATGGTCAGATAGTTTGTTTAAAGAAAATACTTTTAAAGAAAAATATTACCTTACATATCAAGATGCATTGATAGAAGCAAAGATGTTGCTTGAGTGTTTACAAAATAGCGAGGTTTATGGTTTAGAAAGAATAGCTGTTGAAGCAATAGCAACGACTGCCGCAGTTTGTGTTCGTGATATTTTAGACTCGTTGAATGATGAAGACAAAGAGTGGTGTACTAATATTATTATTGATTCAATATCTATCAATGCAGATGATATAGGAAATAGTAGTAACGTCGTTTTACTCGGTGCAGGGGCTTGTGCATACTCTATATCAAAGCTATTTACTTTAGACGTCATTGATAGTCAGAGAGAGAAGATAGAATTAGCTTTAGCAAAAGGGTTGACTCATATAAATTTTGGAGTTAAAAGTTATGCAGCTAAAGGAGTTAGAGATTTCTTGTGGTCAATAGATCCAAAGCTAGCTGCTAACTGCTTAGCTGGAGTCGTTGAGTATGCAAAGTTTTATAAAGAAACTATTTCTTTACGAAGACTCCATCACTTAAGAGAGCCTGAAAGAATAGCTGCACTTAGCAGTTGGAAAGATTTAATTGAAGAATTTCGAGTTAAATTAATCAGTGGTAGATTCGAGATTAATGTTGATAACATTAATCTAACTACCCATAGTTCTTCACTCATATATCTTCCAATGCTTATGATTCCCTTAAAAAATGATAATCCTGATTATATAAAGTTAATAAACAAGATTGTTGGCTTTGCATTTGAATCAGAGCAGAACCGTGAAAGTTTACCTAAGGATCAAATAATAAATCAAAAAGAAGAGGTACGTAAGTGCTTAACTGAACACCTTCTTTCTTCAAGAATAGATGGTTTTGAAAATTTCAAAGACTTGTTAATCGCAGGATGTACTAAAGCTCCAAGCTTTATGTACTTTGTGAAGCTATTATTTGAAACAGAAATGGACAAGCAAGAAGATTTTGTTTCAATATGGGTGTTTTGGTCTATATTGGCTCAAGGCGTCCATGATATAGCGTTAAATGATCTAGATGATCCTTACATAGGGCATCAAAATGACCTAAATAACTTGCTACGTAGTATAGTGTTTCTTGGATATACGTGGAACGGAGTTGAGAAAGATATAATTTTCATGAAAGTTGGTGCTAAAAATCTACTGGAATTTGCGAGTAAATATAATAATAACAGTAATGTATTTAAAGGTTTGTCGGCCTTAATTTATGATTTTTATGATGTTTTCTTCAGTGAAGGTATCTATATACTAGCTGAGAATCTCTCTAATAGTCCTCAACTCATCAATAGGCAAGGAGATACTGCCTTCTACTTAGAAATGATATTAGGACGATACCTTCAATTTGAGGAAAGAGGTGTGTTGAGTCGTAAAATGTATGATGTTTGCTTGTTTTTACTTACTAGTCTCGTTGAGACTGGATCTGCAAGAGCATATTATCTTCGTGAAAATTTGGTTCGATCTAGAAGAATCAAGTAAGTATAAAACTATAACTTTTTCTAAAAACTAGTTTACTAAAGCAGTTTCTAAAATTTAGAAAAAGTTGCTTGAAGTGAATGATTACTCGATGCTGGTTATATTAAATTGCCAATGGCTGACTTACTCAAACTCAATCGTTGAAAGAAAGGTGATTGTAAATAAGACAAGTAAACCATGAAGTAAGCTGATCTCATCTGCTTCTATAATACCATGTGCCATTTTATTTCTTAAATTAAATCCTCGTCTATCATGATAAATAGCTTGAAACATAAATCTTACTGGCTCTGAAAAAGCCTCAGCTACTTTATCGCTCGACATAAAACCATATATTGTCTTGTAATCAAAACCACCGTTGTCATTAGGCCATATGTCTGCTTCACCTAGCTCTCGTAAGATTAATCTTAATTTCTTTTCAATTAATGGGATTGATCGGCTAACAAATCCATAGTAATCATCATTCAAAAAATCCTTGATAGCATTGCTAACGTGCTTATCTTCACCTGATTTAAATAACTTTATGCTCAACAATGTTTTAGCAAAGTCATCTCTATTTTTTAAAGTAGTATATCTACTCATTTTTAGTTGCATGGAAATAACAATCAGAGATTTAGTTTTATCAAAATACCTATCCTCGTCAGATCTAATCATTCCGATTGGCAAGCCACTTTCGTCAATCATAACGTGACTTGTGATATGACTAGGGTGCAACTCATTATCCTCTTTACCAAAGCTTTGATTAGCAAGCTTAAATAAATTACAAGACATTTCAATTAAACAATCATAAGTAGATTGTTCTGCAAATTTTTTATCTTCCTCTACTAAACCTTTTCTTACTGTCTCGGAAATAGGGATTTCAATATTTTCAACACATTGAGCGGTATCTTTTTTAATTTCCTCTGCTAAAGAAACGATTTGTATTAGAGCAAAGTTTTTAATCGTGCTTGAATCTTGATGATATTTAGACCATTCAATCATTTTTTGATAAAAACCGAGTTTTTGAAGAGGGTGTTGTGTACCACTCCTAATATGTTGTTCTATTAGATTAACTATGTAATCACACAATATGTGCTTAGTTTCATTTAAGTGTCTCTGATCACAATATTTTATAGATTTATCGAAGAATCCAGTAAGCATTGGGTTCTCAGAGATATTAGGAGTGTACTGTACATTGGCTTTGACTGAGCCAAAAAAATATTCAATAATTTCTACTAATCCGTCATCTTCTCGGAAAAAGTCGAGTAATTCACTGTCTACTAGAGCGCAAGCTTCTTCTATATTTGGTTGCAAATTACATATAGTACATTTAACTTTGTATAATTGGTCTGGGATTTTCTTATTTAACGATTTTGACAGTTGAAGGTACTTCAATAATAATCTAGGAAGTACGATAAGGTAGTCAGCCTCTCGGTTAGATGAGGAAATAGCTTGTTCCAAATCCGAATACCACAAGTTTAGTTTTTCAGGTAAATTTCTGATGGATTTTTTGAGTTCAAATTGTTTATCTAGTAGTGCGAGTTTATACAATAGCTTTAAGTATTTTGAATTGGTAATGATTATTCTTGATGTAAGGTAAGCTTCCAATTCAATTGGACAATAATCACTATATCTCTCTTGTAGGTCATATGGGTTTTCAATGAGATTACAAGATACAAGTACAGATCTCTCATACAAGGATTGATTTTTTTCATCCAAAGAACTTATGTCTAGAATATATGAGTCAGGTACGATGAGTTTAAGATTAACTAAATCTTTAAATGAGCTTGAATTTTCGGCATTGTCTAAATAATCTTTGATAGGAAGCATTAAATTAGTCTTCAGTAAGTTAGTGAGTAGTCAGATTAAGGATTATGTTAGTTGCTAGAGTCATAGTAAGTTAAAGAGTACGATATCGGTATCGACGATAAGCTTACATTCCAGTTAACTTGATATGTCACTATACTTTACATTCTATCCAAAATAACTGGTTATGGAAGGTATTAACATAGGTATTTTTGAGTTATATCTTTACATACTTAAGGTAATAAATAATAATAACCTTATTGATCAGAAACTTAGGGTATATGAATACTATCTTATAAGAACTACCGTTCTAGGATTTACCTAAGACTTATATGTAAAGAATATACTATTAACCCCCGTAATCACGGGGGTTAATAGTATATATATAAATAAAATAACGTAAAGAAGATATGTGCTTAAGACTGTATTAAATAAGCATCAAATATAAAAAATGTACGCACTATTCATTATTAACATTATTAAAAAAACAAAACTTATGTTTATATTATTTTATCTTTAGATGGTATAAAACTACTATTATATTGTTTATTCAAAATATATGGCTACGGCTATTCATTTATAAAATTAGTCTTATAAAAACGATATTTATCATTGTTTTCATTATCAGTTTTTATATTGAAATTTATAAAAACTACCTTTCATACCTTATATAAACCGTTTGTGCTATCCAATTCAATTAGTGCTAACAGTCTATTAATGACATTGATATACTCTATTTAATTAAATAGTGTAGCTGATTTTAAGCGCCAAGGTTGCATGTAAAGCATCAGTTAACAATGAATTTAAATCTATCAGAGTTTGGCCATTCATGGCTGAAAAGAACAAAAATTATCTGGGTCGGCGTCTTATCGGTAAGGTGCCTATCTTGCTGTCAATACTGAGTATAAAGAATGAACTACGGTGACGTGTTTCGCAAAAGCGATTTAGGTAGAGCAGAAATAAAGTCTCAAAGTCTCGGTATATTGCCGCGAGAAGCGAGAACATTGCTGATTATGATTGATGGCAAGCGCACGTATCAAAACTACCTTGATACGCTTGATAATAGCAAAATGTTTGCTGATTTTGGCGGTGTCGGGCCTTTATTTGAATTGCTTGTAGAGCTTGAGTGTATTGAGCTGATTGGTGCCGCTAACGCTAGTTCGCAAACTCAAACAGCACCTCAGGTATCTACTGTAACCGAAGCACCTACTATCCCTCAAGTTCCAGTCGCTGAGCAACCTCAATCCACAGACAACTCATTTGATGTCAGTACTGAGATAGAGTTCGATCGTACTTCTAATAGTAAACCGCCAAGCAAAATTGCAGAGACTGGCAAAAAGTCTATCGGTAGTATGTTTAAGTCAAAAGTTGCTGGTGCCAACTATGGAACCATTAAATCTGAATTGGCAACCTATATTGAAAAAAATGCACCACCTGCAGAAGCTTGGGGCTATTTACTGAGTCTAGAGCAGTGTGAGGACAGCGCGCAATTATTACTGTTGGCACAAGAAGTACAAAAGAGCAGTAACGCGAATCTAGCACGTGGTATGAGTGAATTTATCAAAAAAATTCAACAGTCACATTAGTCCGGCCATTGATGAGTGATTAGCAATACCTGCACAGCCTTTTTTATAAATCTAGCAAATTAATTGGAAAAAATTATGGAATCAGTCGATCTTTCAGAGTCAAATCGTCTAAAAATGCGGCAGGGTGAGCATATCATTCTACGTTTGACTTATATCAGTCGTTATAACAACGATAACCTCAATGGTGAGGTGACTCGTATCCTTGAGCAAGCTCAGCAAAATAACGAGCGCAATGGCATCACTGGTGCTTTGGTATTTAACCATAACTACTTTTTACAAAGTATTGAAGGGGCAAGACCGGTTATCAATGGCCTGCTTAGAAAACTTGTGCAAGATGAGCGTCATCATTCTCTGCAGGTGATAGAGTGCCGTGAAGTTGAGCAGCGTCATTGGAGTAAGTGGTCAATGAAGTACTTGATTCCAAGTGAGGAGAACAAAGGACTGGCGTTAAAATTCTCGACAGGAAGTGAGTTCAATCCTTACTTAATGAGTACCAACCAAATCACGATGTTGATTGATACATTATCTGAGCTGCAAGAGCAACAAGCAAAGAGTGATGTGCAGACCATTCAGAAGAAGAAACCTTGGTACGATTTTAGTTAGTCCATCGATACTGATAACCAGACCTGCACCCATGACACTTGTATGAGAGAAAAGCTATGAACTCAGTAACGACAGATGCACACATTTTAATCAGCATGACCTATGCCAGCCGCGCAAACCCAAATGTATCGGCCAAAGATTTCAATGAAATACTACAGCAAGCACAGATAAATAACGCTGCTAATGGTATCACTGGAATGCTAACGTTTAATAAAGATTATTTTTTGCAGACGATAGAAGGCCCAAGAGCGCAGATTAATCAATTGCTATATAGTCTTATTGCTGATCAGCGTCACCATGATCTACAGATTATTGACACACGTGAGCTAAAGCACAGAGAGTGGTCAAAATGGTCGATGAACTATGCGTCTCCGACCGAAGAAAACGCTGCAATCTATTTGAAATACTCTACGACTATTGGTTTTAACCCTTACCTGCTAAATGCTGAATCTGCCCATGGGTTAATGAATGAGCTGAGTGCACAAAAAGGCTAAATAAAAGTAATCAGGGTTTAGACAAGCGTTCGCAAGTTCATATACTCTTGCTATAACGCTTAATTACACTATATTAATAAATCAGATTTATTAATATAGTGTATTAATG
>NZ_CAJHAR010000057.1 GCF_904846415.1 Psychrobacter piscatorii
GTTCTTTATAGTACCTAAAAGTGTGTAATTCTGACAATAGCCTCCTGTAAAGGGGGTTATTTTTTGCTTGAAATTTACACGTACGTATAGTATAATGTGTGTAATATGTGTAAGGAATCGAGATGATAGCGACCAAAGTTACTGCAAAAATAGTCGAGGACAGTAGTGGCATCGCCACAGAAATACCTGTCATTTTGACTGATGAAGGCGTGCTGGAATCAGTAGCCGACTATGTGCTGAGTTTGCATGTGAACGGTACTTCTCAATCGACTATTTCCAAGCACATTCAATCTATTATCTTGCTGATCGAATTCATGGACGCTAACAAGTCCATGTTCAACGATCCCGAAGACTTATTCAGAGTGTTCGTCCGTCGATTGTATAGCGGAACAGTTGGCGATGATGGACTTGATCCGTCAGGTCTGTACTGGATTCCAGCAACGACAGACACCGTTTCCCGACATATATCGCATCTCACTAGCTTCACTCAGTGGATGAGTGATCAGGGACTGGGCAAAGAGCTTAACACGCTCAGATCTGCCACCAAACATGAAGAGCGCATTCAGTATGCTGCGTGGTTCCGCCGAAATCGAAATGACTTCTTGGGACACATCAAAGACAAGTCGTTCAACACCACGGTCAAAAGGGCGCGCTCTATCAAAGGAAGAACGCCCCTCGCCAAGACGGAAGATGATGCTATCGCCTTTCCAGCAAAGCATTTCGAGAACTTTTACCTGAATGGTGTCGGTGGCGCTAGCGATCCTCGTGTGGCTCTGCGTGACAAGCTTATCCTGTTACTGATGCAAGGCGCTGGATTCAGGGCCAGTGAGGCTCTGTTGCTGTGGGTGACGGACGTTTTTGAAGACCCAAATGACAATGATGCGGTGATTGTCCGAATCTACAACGAGATCGATGGTAAGGCTCCTGATAATTGGAAGTCACGCAAAGGTGTAAATAAGCGCAAAGCCTATCTACAGGAAAAATACGGAAGAATCCCACGACAAGAGATGCTAGGCACTCAGAGCCTTGGGTGGAAGTCGAGAGTGGTAGACCACAAGGATAGTTACCTAGAAGGTTACTTTTTCCCTAACGAATACCGCTATGTGTTCATGAAACTGTGGCGTGAATATCTGGTTTACCGAGCCGCTGTACCCTGCAATCACCCGTATGCATTTATCAGCTTCGACCCGCGCCACTTAGGCAATCCTTACACCCAAAATGCCTTTAACCAGAACTATGCTGCGGGGCTGAGACGAATCGGCTTAGCGCCGAACAAAGCAGAAGGTCTTGACCCTCACGGACACCGACATCGCTATGGACGCGTGCTTACCGAGGCTGGAGTTGATCCGCTCATTCGCAAAAAGTGCCTGCATCATAAAAGTCTTGAGTCTCAGACGGTCTATACGATGCCGTCCAGTCAACAAGTTTCTAACTCCCTTTCCAATGCTTCTGAGCAGCTCAAGCTGGAATCGGACAAGCCAAAACTGGGCAGCTCATTCGACTGGAAAACACTGGCAGAACACGGTTTTGAAGATATAGATCCCGATGGGTATTTCACGGGCAAGAATCCACGACTAGGGAAGAAATAACGATGGCTAAGAAATCAAAACCGAAAGGTTACACCACCGATCTAACGCTGAGTTGGATTGCTGAAGATTTAGGGCCAGACTGGCTACAGTGGCAGCAGTATGGGACTGAATGGCTTGCTCAAGAACAGGCAGGTATTAGTCATAAACTCAAAGGTATCAGACACTTCTTAAACTATCTTGCGACCCACGCTCCGTATGCGGTTGATGTCGTCTCCATGTTTCAAGGACACCCTCAGGGGCACAAGGTCTCAAGCGAAGAGTTTAATAACTACCTCAAATCCAAAGGGGTAAATTCAGATAATCAAATGTATGTTACTTACACTGTTGAGTTGTCGGATTACATTCTAAAGACACATTTGTGCGCCGAAGCTGATAATGGAACTTCTATTCCTCTGTATCAGAACCCTTTTGATAGAATTGCCAGCTCGCGCTCAAATACTGAAACCGTCCACAGCCCACTACCTTACCGTTACATCCAGCAGTTACGCCAGATTGTCTGTCCTTATCCTCCCGAATCCAATACTCAGAAGCCGTGGATAGGTCGTCATTTCAGCGATTGGCACTGGTCAATTGAACACCTTCAAAGTGGAAATCTTGCGTGGATGGAGGTTTCGCCTGAGGTGATTGACCCTGACGATCCAGACTGTATCTCCCGCACTCGAACTGTTTCACGCAAAGTCGGTAAAAACTATGAACCGATAGAGATTCACGAAATCTGGTCGCCTGTTATGGCGATGTTTATGTTTACCAAACTTCACCTGCCGCTGCGCTCGTTTCAGGTGCGTTTTCTGGACTCTGGTGAAGGCGATACGTGGCGTTACGAACAGGGTCAGTGGGTGGAAAACACCAAGCACACGTTTAAGTACGGCACCGCTAAACGCCCTTATCAGAAAGGTGTGTTCAAGCGTATTTTCGACTCGATGAGCGAGAGCTATTCAACGGGTCTGTACATCTCCACAAACAAAACAGCCGACCAGAATAAAGATGAAATCCAACGCGGCTACACCGTCCCGTGGGAGCACGAAGAACTGCTGTATTGGCTGGAAAAACTTCGTAATTGGCAAGAGAAATATAATCCGATAGACCGTCTAACCAAAGGCTCAGAGCTTGAGCGTGTTCACTTCGGACAGACCAAATCCGAAACTCAAAAAAAGGAACTAGGAGAGTTTGCGTTCTTGTTCCGCGTACCAGCCTCCCATCATTGCATTGATGCTAGAAGCGTAGTGAATCCTTGGTATCGCCTCTTATCCAAACTTGAGGATGATGTGTTTGCCAGTGGCCAAACGATGTCGAACGGTGAACGCCTGCGCTTCGTTAAGGATTACGGTGAGGATTACGCTGGTAACGAATCTGCAAAAGTAGCGACAGAATACCCCCTACACAGCTTGAGGGTATCGCTGATCACTTGCTACGCCATGGATACTGATCTTCCTCTGCCTGTTATATCTAAACTTTTAGCAGGGCATACGCGCCTGCTGATGACGATCTACTACAACAAGATCACGCCTTCAGTCATGGCTGAAAAGATGAAAGAGGCCAACGCAGCACTCATTGAGAAAGGCGAGTCGTCGCTTAAGAATTTCCTTGTCGATGCTGAGATGAATCAGATCGAACTTCGTGCCGCTTATCATTCGAATACATATGACTCAATCGAAGCAGTATTGGCGAATCGCAATCCGATTGGTTGGGAAGAGCGTGCAACGGGGCTTTGCTTGGTGGGCGGCAACACGGTGCGTTCCGATGAACTGTCAACCGTGGGCGGTTGCTGGAATGGTGGCCCGATAATCAGAGATTCAAGCAGCAAAAATCTTCGCGTTTATGGCTCAGTACCGCATGGCCCTGAAAACTGTGCGCGTTGCCGTTGGTTTATTACCGATGCCAGCTACCTCCCTGCACTCAACTCGCACTTCAATCAAATCAGCTACAAAGCGCATCAGGCGGCAGAGCTGGCGACTGAGCTTGAGGGCGATATGGATGTGCTTAAAGATGAGCTGTACATGGCCGAGGAACAGGGCCACCCATTCCTGAAACACGAGCAACTGCAAGCCCTTGAGCGCCGTTATGAGAAGCAGCGTGTTGAAGCGGACGAGTATGCCAAGGACTACATTGCGACCTTCAATCTGATTAACCGCATCATCCAGATTGAAAACCAGCGTGAAGATGACGATGAGGGGCAGAAGCTGATTGCTGTGGGTTCTGGTGACGACCTCAGTGTAAGCATGAAGTTCATCGAAACCGAGTCTGAACTGCTGCACTTGTCGCTACTGTGTGATGATGCTGAGTTCTATCCCGACCTGCACGATGATCTGCGTAAAACCCCTGCCATCGCGAAGCGTACCAACGCTCTTAGCCGCATGATGGCACGCTCTGGCTACCAGCCTGTTTTCCTTGAAATGGATGAGCAGACTCAGCTTATTGCAGGTAATGCGATCATGCGAAAAATGGCGATGATTGCGAACCCAGATGACAAGCTTGAGGGGTATCGAATCGCCTCAAATTACATTGAAGCTCAGCAATATCTGACCGATGCACGCTTGCTGGAATCAGGCTTTGAGGAGCTACGCAACATCACGCCGCTGACACTAGCGAGTGATAACGCCAAGCGCATTTCCTTGGTGGAGGCTGACTGATGCAGATTGATATAGACGCTGTATTGGAGACGTTGAAGGCTGGCAAAACAGCTAAAACGCAATCTTCGCTGGATAAGCTCAACGAGACGCTCAAAGTCTATTTTGAGGAGGGTAAGCGCGACTTTTCGATCACGACGATTGGGCGTGTTTCAGAGGAGGAAAACGGCGTTGGTTATCAGTCGATTCGCGCAACAGCCAACAAGCATTACCGCGACTTGATTGAAGCTTGGGCAGCTAAGGCTCAAACCACAACCAAGAAGCCACCTTCAGTTGCTGCTCGCAAATCGGGGCAGGATTATCAGTTGCTAGAGCGCATTGATGATACGGCAGTCCGTGCTCTGTTTGGTCAGATTATCCGTGAGCGAGATCGCTATAAGAGCGAAGTGAACATGCTCAAAAATCAGACGCAGATCGTGATTGATAAGCGCCCGACAACGTACACCGCGCCCCAGTCTGAATCCAAGGTTGAACTACTTCCGTCACTGAAAGGGATCTGCTCCGAGAACGAGATCAAAGCCCTTCAGTCAGTTTGCACGGATGAATGGCTTGAAGCGCTGGATTTTAAGGCTAATGCCTTGGGTCAGGTGAAGGATGAGTATGGTCAAGAGATCCTGCCTCGCGGCTTTTTGACAGGTCTAAAGAAGCTCATTGGTGAGATCGATGAGTAACGGGGTTCAGAAGGGCAAAGACAATGCTCTGGCTGTCCAGCAGTGGATTGCCGAGCGCGATGCGACAGGCGACTACGGTGAGTATGAGCGCCGTGGAATTATCAATCGTTCGGCACTGTTCGATGAGCTGGGCATACCTCGTTCCTCAATGGGTTCGAACGACCAAATTCGCCAGATGATTGAGGCGGCAGATGTCCGTTGGTTCGGAGAGAAAGAGGCTGACACAAAGGCTCACAAAGCGGCTCGCGAACGATCTGAAAAACGGGTTGCATCCACCAGTGCCGAAGTCAGTAAGCTGATGGATCAGATCGTGAAGCTTAAAGCCGAAAACGCTCAACTCAAACGTGAGAACGAAAAGTATGCAGCGATGAAAGAGGTGCTGCTGGAAACAGGTTATCAGCCACGATGATGAGGGTTCAAATCGCTAAGATACGCGGCTCAGGAGTCCGTACAGCGTGGGAGATTGCTGAGGATGGATCGATCATCAGACGCATGACTACGTTGTGTTTGTTATTTCCTGAGAAGTACAGGGATGCCGCTGAGGTGGGCACTGTCTGGAACGTAGCGGGCGGTACGAGGAATCATACGTTCAAAGCAGGCAATCAGGATATTACTGAGCGCTACATGAAGGTCAAAGAGGCTGAGTTCCTGCGTCCATCAGGCGAACTGTTGGCGAGATGGATTGCTGCGAATATCGAGGGTGTCGGCGAAGTAAAAGCAAAGCGCTTGGTGCGCCAATACCCCGACCTTGATACTAGAGTCCGTCAGAAGGACGTAGAGGCGCTTACAAGCGTTGCAGGCGTATCAACCCAATCCGCACACGCAATCATTGAGAAATGGCCGTCAGAGAGCTTCTACGCGGCGCTAGAGTGGCTGCAAGGTTCTAAGCTCCCCCTTTCACTTGCTCAGGCTCTTGCCAGAGTCTATGACGATCCCGTGAAGACGATCAGTGATGATCCCCTGATTCTCACTGCGTTTGGCGTGTCTTTTGATGACACGCTCAAGCTGATCAAAAGCATGAAGCTAGATGTCTCCGAGAGTCGTATCAAATCGGCGATAGCAGAACAGATCGCCACCGAGCATTGTTTCTCAACAGGCTCGACAGTAATCCCTGAAGATAAACTTTTAGAGCGATCAACGGTAATTTGCAAAGGACTCAAACTCGATTCAAACGGTGTGACTGATGCAGCACTAAAACACGGTTCGCTCCTCAAGGTTGAGGGTGGTTTTCAGAGCCTCGGCGCAGCGATTCAGGAACGCACTGTGGGTCGCTTCTTGGTCAAGTGTCATCAACGTCCGCAAGGATCGGGTTCATTGCTCGCTGCGTGGGAGAAAGACCTCACAAGCGACAAGATTGAGGCGGCGCTCGAATCGTTTGAAAGCTCCTTACCCTTCGCCATGACTGCCGAACAACGTGAGGCTGTTATCGGTGCAGTAAAGTCGTCGGTCTCCATCATTTCAGGCGGGGCTGGAACAGGTAAAACGACCATTCTTCTAGCGATGTTGGCTGTTTACGAAAAGCTTTCATCGGGCATGGCGATTCATCAACTGGCACTGTCAGGTCGAGCTGCACAGCGAATGGCGGAAAGCACTGGCCGACCAGCCCAAACGATTGCCAAGTTTATATCCGACCACCTCGGCGAGAAGAAGCCTGATGTAGAAGAGCACCTCCTCCTCGTAGTCGATGAAGCCTCCATGGTCGATCTGGTCTCTGCCTATAAGATTACTGGGCTGTTGCCTTACGCCACACGCATTGTTTTGGTTGGCGATGTCTCACAGCTCCCGCCTGTTGGCGGTGGTCTTATTTTCCACGCAGCGATGAACAGCGCACTACCTGTGTTCGAACTGACACAGGTTAAGCGTCAGGGCGAGCAAAGTGGCATCCATCAACTGGCGACTTCAATCCGAAATGGAGAGCTGGATGCCAAACTGCTCAATAGCTCAACAGGTGATACCCGATACTTGCCAGAGTCCACACATGAAACCCTAGTTAAAGAGTACAAGAAAACCAAGGCAGCCGCCGACTGCATTGTGCTGACACCAACCCGCAAAGGGCCATTGGGAGTTGAAGAGATCAATAAGCTTATACAGGCACAATATGATGATTATGCACCTGATGAGCTTCACCACAAGCACCCTTGGCTAGAGTGGATTCCATGGATTACTCGAAGTGGGGCAAAACTCAGGTTGGGTGACCGCATTATGGTCACGCGAAACGACTACGAGGCTGATATACGCAACGGCGATCTGGGTGAAATCGTTGAGGTCTATGATAGCCCCCAAGACGGAGTGTATGGGGTTATGAATATCGATGGGAATCTGATCGATATAACTGACGACACCATCGAAAACATCGACCTTGGCTATGCAATCACGATCCACAAATCACAAGGGTCACAGTGGCCTAAGTGCATACTCATGCTGCCAAGCTACGCCTCAAGGATGACAGATCAATCCTTGCTATATACGGCGGTTACTCGCCCATCCAGTGAGTTGGTGATGATGGGAGATTCAAGCTTGATTCAAAGCGCTATCGAGATGGGAAATTCATCCCTCAAACGAATCACTAACATTGCGCCGTTCCTCTGCCCCGACAGGTCAGCCTCTGGCTGACCTTATTAGCGACACTATGAACGTGTTTAGTGCTCAGGTCTCAACAGAGCGGAACCTCGACCACTGAGCTGTGCAATCGTGACTCGCCCAACTTCCACGAAACCCGATGCAGCCTCTAACCTTCTTCGCGGCTACCGAAGTCGATACCGCCTCTGAACCTGACACGCGCCCTAATTACCGCTTTTGCTTTTTACACACTTTATTACACACTGTGTAAAAATAAAAAAGCCCCAAGAACTCAGTATTTAAGGGGCTTTCAGTCAGTCAGTCAGCAGGATTACATAGTTTTTGCTATATTCTCC
>NZ_CAJHAR010000058.1 GCF_904846415.1 Psychrobacter piscatorii
ACAGCCGTATGCAAGCGCTGACACGCTATCAAGAAGACCCTAGTACCACCAAACACCAAAAAACACTTGCAGAGCTACAGTATGAGCGTTTAGGCAATGATTTTATCTCACATTCGCAATCGGCATTAGAGAATGTAAAAAACTCGCGACACACCGTGTCGCAAAAGGCCGATACAGCGGCATTAAAGGGCGTATTTGATGCTATGGTACCTGAGCATAAGCAAAACCTCTCTGAAACGCAGCAGGAGCGTCTACAGAGCGTCTCAGTAGCCATTAATGACCATAGCCATGATATCAATCGCAGTCGTGGCATGACACTAGGATTTTAGATATGACAGACAACGCCCAGTCGATTGCAATAGAAGAATTGGTAATCGCTATTCATGATCTTGTTGAACAGCAGAAAGAACTATTAGCAGACAGTCAGGATCAAGGTAAAACCAACAATGAGCACGTACAGCAAATATCAGCAATGATAAAGCAGCTCACTGGGCTATTAAAAACCTATCAGGATAAAGAACAGCTGATCATAGATAACACAAGTCAAGCACTCAAAAATAATATCAATGCTGCCTTTCAGCAAAACCAAAAATCCTATCATGCACTAATAGATCAAGGCTTTACCACACATATAGACACAGCCAGTAAAAGGCTATCAACGGTTGCCGTTAAGATTGAAAAGCAATTTGACGATCTTGAGACTGCTGCTCATAACTCAAAAACTGAATTTGAGAGCAGACAAGGTTTTTTCAAAATGTATGAAGATACCTACGATACTCAAAGCCGAAAGATGAAAGAGAGCGTAGATAGCACAACGACTGCTGTTATCAATAGTACCAAAGATAGGCTTGATGATGTGGCTAATGATTTTAGCTATAACTTAGTCAAGCATCTCAGCTGGAAGGTAACCGCTATGCTTGGTGCTGTCTGCATTTGCATTATGCTGCTAACGTTTGGTTCAACTTGGTTGTTGGTTCCTAGCAAAGCTGAAATTTCTCAAAGGCAGTCTCAATACAATGCACTTGAGAGAGCTCAGTTATTTAACAAAGTTATTCAAGCTGATGATGGTTACTATGCAGAAGTAGATACAACCAAATGTAGAAAAGATTTCAAATCTAGCTTTTGGAGTAACTCTACTTGGTGCAAATTTAAGTAACTATAAACCTAGTTCTAAGTAGTAAAAAGCAGCTTTTTATTTTTTAGTTATCAACAACCAAAAAGGCTTTTAATGCTTTTAAATGCTTTTAAATGCTTTTAAGCACTCTACAACCCTTGCTGTTATTAGCTTACGCGACCCATATAAGGACGTTTAGTTACCCATATAAGGACGTTTAGTTACCCATATAAGGACGTTTAGTTACCCATATAAGGACGTTTAGTTACCTTTTAAGGACTTATGTATAGTTGTCATTGTAAGGACGTTATTATATAGTGTCATCGAATTATAACAGGGAAGCAATCTTGTGAGTAAAAGTAATTTAGTCGTTAAAACAAACAAGTTAAATTCAGCGCTGCAAAATCTATCGTTGCCTGAAATCCGAATCGTACAATTAGCAATAGTAGACGCTAGGGAAACCAATACAGGGTTAAGTACCGATAAACCATTGCGTATCGATGCTTTACGCTACGCTGAGATATTTGAAACCACTAGACAGAATGGCTATAAACGCATGAAAGAGGCTGAGGAAACCCTGTTTAATAGGCGTTTTAGCTATATTGACGATGACGGCAAAGTTATTAAATCACGCTGGATACAGCAAGTACGATATCTTGATGACGAGGGCGCAATTGAATTAGTTTTTACCCTTGCGGTGGTCAATGGAATTAGCCGTATTGATGGTGCAGAAGACTTTTTCACTTCATACCTTCTTGAGCAAACTGCCAGTATGGATAGTATTTACTCCGTTAGGCTTTATGAGCTGCTAGTACAGTGGAAAGCTGCTAAGCAGACACCTATGTTTGAGCTTGAGAAGTTTAGAGATCAACTAGGTGTTGAAGTTAATGAATACAAGGCAATGTGCGATTTTAAAAAGCGTGTTTTACAAGTAGCTATCAATGAGATTAATGAAAAATCAGATATTAAAATTAGCTATGAGCAGGTTAAAAAGGGTCGTAGCATAGCTGGTTTTAAGTTCAAGGTGTTGGCTAAAAATAAGCCAAAGAATGATAAACAAGAAGGCGTTAGAGGTATAAATACAGCAGATATGTTTACCGTAGAAGGGCTAAACGATAAACAATTAGGTCGGATCGTCCGCAACCCTACTTTTATAGCGGAATACAATCATTTAGTAAGCCCCACTAGCCCAGCGGGGCAGTCGCAGCAGGGATGGGAGTTTGAAATGCTTAATAGACTAAAAAAGGACGCATCACAGTTTAAGAAGCGCCCAATCAGAGAATATCTTGATTATTAGAATCCAATTGACATAAATAAATATAAGTATTAGAATCTATAAAGATTCTAATTAGATTCCAAAGAGGGTTTATGTCCAAAAAAATTCAAGTCTCTTTCTCTGATGGCCAAATCGCTATCCTGCAATCCTTAAAAGGCGAATTAGGAGATACAGATGCGGAGGTTGTTAGGAATATAGTCATAGCATGGTTAGCAGAGAAAAGTTTTATATCTACAATCGCTAAACAACGTCTATTTGAAAATAAAAAAGATGATACAGGTAAATAAATGCTCAATAATCCTATTAAAACAGTCGGTAGTGTTTGTTCAGGTATAGAGGCTGCTTCTGTAGCTTGGAGTTCGTTAGATGTAAACTTCCAGTGGTTTTCAGAAATATCTGAGTTTCCATCTACTATACTTTCTTCTAATTATCCAAATATAGAAAACCTAGGGGATATGTTAAATATTCCACATTTAATAAGAGAAAAAAAAATAGCCAGTCCTGACGTAATTTGTGGTGGAACACCTTGCCAATCATTTTCACTTGCTGGTTTCAAGAATGGGTTGGAAGATTGTAGAGGGAACTTAACATTAACATTTGTAGATATTGTTAATGCAAATGACGAAGTAAGGTTAAAAGAGGGTTTAGAACGCTGTTTAGTTTTTTGGGAGAATGTTGAAGGTGTACTAACCGATAAAACGAATGCTTTTGGGTCATTAGTATCTTCTTTAGCAGGGTTAGATGAGGTTTTCGAACAGAAAAAATGGCCGAAGGCAGGGATCTTAGAGGGGCCTAAGAGAAATGTTGCATGGAGAGTATTAGATTCTAAGTATTTTGGACTACCGCACCAAAGAAAAAGGCTTTATCTTTTAGCTGGGGGAAAAGATTTTAATCCATCGTCAGTATTATTTGAAGATTGTATCTCCGACTCTGAAGTATTGGGAACTGTTGCTTTTCCTGAGCAAAAGCTTACGTTTTCAAAAAATAATGTAGACTATGAAGTTTTTCGGAACTATACCGACTGCTTATATTCTGCTTACGGTACAAAATGGAACGGAAATGCTGCTGCTTATAACGGCTCTCTTTTTATCGTGCAAGACAGTCGTATTCGAAGATTAACACCGCTAGAATGCGAAAGGCTCATGGGCCTACCTGACAACTATACCTTGAGCCAGAAAGCATCGAGGACAGGGCGATATCAAGCTGTGGGAAACTCCTGGGCAGTGCCAGTAGTTAAGTGGATCGGTGAGCGTATATTTGATAGCTCTATTAATAAACGTCCAAGCCCTATAAGTAAATTAAAAGATATTTCATACCCTAAAGAAGTTATTACTGAATCTAGTTTCTTTTATAATTTGGCTAAGGGAATGATACGTCTAAAGGAGGGTGGGGTTTTAAATTGCACAGAAGTTCCAAATGATTATTGCTTTGGTCATATGTATGACATTGTATCTTCGGACGCACCTAAAAATCTTTATTTATCCCCTACTGCTTGCGCAGGTATTGTTCGTAGAAAAACAGAAAGAGGTTTAAAAATGAATCCAAGGTTAGAAGAAGTGCTATCTAGAACTGCCAACGAAATATCTGCAGAAGAGATAGAAAAGAGATCAAGGGTACAAAAACGTGGAAGGTTCAGTGAGGATAAAAAGAGCCTTTCCTAAACTTTGTGTAAGTGTGGCTTACGCCGAATTAGGATTATAATAAACACATCAAGACGAAATCAAGGACCATAGACATGACTACTGGTACGTCAGAACTAAATGCGCAGGATTTTATTGCAGAATTTGGGCGGCATGAGCTTGTAAGCGATTTTAGCGTAGAAGCGATTAATGCTATTTTAAGCCAATATCAGCGTGTGCAAAGCGAAAGTAATGACTCAGCATCTATTGCTTGGGAGCCGCTCTTTAATGACGCCCTAGAGTGGGATGCTTCGGGTGTTGTTTACGAGCTTAGGAGCGAAGTAAAAGAACATACCAGCGAAATCATCAATATGGTCCGTTCTACTGTTATTAGCATTAGTGCTGATGCGAAAGAAAAGTTTGACAGCTTGCAACATGATTTAAACGATGAGGAATTGCTACAATTTTTACAATCTGAGTTGATGAAGTCGCCCGATTATTTTAATGAGGTTGCGGCCATTCTAGCTCGTGAAAACGATTTCACAAAACTTGATAACGGCAATTATCTCATTTTAGGTGCTTATTGATTTTTGGTTGCTATTAAAGGTTTTCACTTGAGAGAGACGTAATTTTTTACTTATACAGTATACCCAGACTAGGCTGACTTACTAGGTTTGGGGTTATAAGCAGTTACACAAAGTTTGGGAAAGGCTCGATAAAAAGTAAAAGCTTTACCTATACCAAACCTCTTGTATAAACTTTATTTAATCGAAAAGTAGCATACAAGAGGCGGATAAGTGTTTATCTTATAGATTAATCTTGAATGTGTTCTTGATTAAGACTCTGTCTCCACTTTGCTACATCATACCACCCACAACCCTCACAACCTTTTTCTGCTTCTTTACCCGTCCTCGGAAAGCTTTTATCCCATTCTTGATTACCTTTATAATAATAAGGAATCCCAAATATAACCCCACGTCTTCCTGTCTGATAACACTCTCTACAAACCTCTCTTTTTTGCTGATTTCTTTGATTAGTAAGTAGCTGATATTTAGCCTTAATCTCAGCATCAGTCATTGTGTCTGGGTTATCAGCTTTGGTCTGACTGTCCCATCTAATCTCAGGAAACTTATGATCTGGCAGAGAGTGGGGGTTAGCTCTGTTTTCATATACATCAATACCCCCTAAAACCTTTAACATTCGCCTTCTTAAATTAGGGCTCCATGTTTCGTAACCATTGCCATCTATTGCCCCTCTTTGTATTTTCAAAAGCATTAAATGAGTTTTGTTTTGGCCACAATCAGAACAAAAACGATTTGTATCGGTAGCTAATGTATAACCAAATTCTTTCAAGTCCTGAATTCTTCGTGCAAAATTAGGATTTGGAGGTAGTTTACAGTTTACACATTGCCATCCACCTTGAGCTAAAATATCAAAAAACGGTTTTGTTACTTTTGCTCGAGACTTCTCTTCTTGCCAATAAGTTTTTTGCTGGGACAACCATGATCCATCAAATGACTCACCGATTTGCAAGTAAACTTTGTTAAGATGTTGGTTAACATCAGATACATCAGTTAAATTTAACCCAGTTCTTCTATATTGAACTGGTACCCAACCTTCCCACACTCTATCCTCATAGTTAAATTTAACAGCAATATACTCTTCAGAAGCCTTTGAATGAGATTGCCTATTGTAAGCATCGATGAGCTCAATATTTGAATTTAATTCTGTTATAGACATAACTGCCTCCTGTGAAATAGATGATCACTATATCAGAATGCTTTAACTCGACAATCAATAGGAAGGTATAATCCCAAGTATAAATTCTTCAACTTAGCAATGGTTGTGTCCCTCTGACTAAGAGCGCGTTTTCGAGAACTGTGATATATTCACCTAACGGCTTATATTTCACAGTTCTCAAAACACGTTGGGGACACCCCAAACCCCAAAAAACCACCCTCAAAATAGGCAGTCATTATGGCGATATACATGGCAAGCACCAAGTCAATATCGAGAGCAAAAGGACAAAGTGCCATTGCAGCCGCTGCTTATCGTGCCGGTGATAAATTGCTCGATGAGGACAAAGATCACGGCAAAACGCACGATTATAAAAAACGCAGTGGCGTATTAAGTGCTGATATTATTTTGCCGACTGACTTAGCTGATGGTGAGATTGGCAGAGCTGAATTATGGAACATGGCAGAACGTAATGAAACCCGAAAAAATAGTCGCGTGGCTCGCGAATGGTTAATCGCCCTACCGCATGAATTGAGCGAACAAGATCGCAAAGACTTAGCTCATGACTTCGCTAGAACCTTAGCCGATAGATATCAGGTGATCGCAGATTGTGCGATCCATGTACCAACCGATAAGGAAATCGAGCGCGGTGCCAGTCCTCTTAACTTCCATGCTCATATCTTATTGACCACGCGCACGGCCACCATCGACGATGACGGAAAAATTTACCTTACCAAAGACAAAGCTGACAGCGAAATATCAGACGATGACCGCAGAAAAAAAGGCTTGCCGCGCATGAGTGTTGAAGTTAAGGCCGTGCGCGAGCTGTGGGAGCATACCGCCAACAAGGTATTAGAAGCAAAAGGGCATAACCTAATCGACAGCCGTAGCTATAAGTCGCAAGGTATCGACCTAGTGCCACAAATCAAGATGGGTAAAGACGCGACCCACATGGAGCGGAAAGGAATACCGACCGCCAAAGGTCAATTTAACCGTGAAATTATCCAGTCTAATGAGCTGGTTTGGAACAAACACCTAGCCAATAACCAAAAAACCAATGATAAAGCGGATCGTACTATCGCCGACCTGCGCGAAAGCAAACTATTCATTGTCCCCGATATGCCTAAACCTAACTTTAAGCCTAAAAAAGTCACTCAAGAGAGAATAGAAAGCGCCAACGATACGGTAAATAAGCTAAAAGCGATACGACTTAACCGCGAGAAGGCGCAGCAAGTCGAGCAAGAGCGCCTACAACAGCAGCAATTAGAAATAGCGGAACGGAAAGAACGAGAACAGGCCGAACAAGAGAAACTAGAGCGACAGCAGCGTAGGGAACAGATACGCGAAAGGATTGCTACGGAGACAGGAGAGTTTAAGCATTTCTATCAGCAGCTAAAACAGCAGCCCATGAGCGTTGATCAGTCGCACCTGCAAAAAATCGATCAAAATAGCGAGTTTGGAAAGCACTTTGTCGCCATTCTAGCCACAGACAGCCGTATGCAAGCGCTGACACGCTATCAAGAAGACCCTAGTACCACCAAACACCAAAAAACACTTGCAGAGCTACAGTATGAGCGTTTAGGCAATGATTTTATCTCACATTCGCAATCGGCATT
>NZ_CAJHAR010000059.1 GCF_904846415.1 Psychrobacter piscatorii
GCACGCTAGGAGTTACAGGCTTATCCACGACAGCTGGTATTGATAACACAGGCGATATCGATAGCGTAGGTAATCTTACTAATACTGGTACTCTAACCAATACTGGCGCATCTCAGTTGAACGGCACGCTAGGAGTTACAGGCTTATCCACGACAGCTGGTATTGATAACACAGGCGATATCGATAGCGTAGGTAATCTTACTAATACTGGTACTCTAACCAATACTGGCGCATCTCAGTTGAACGGCACGCTAGGAGTTACAGGCTTATCCACGACAGCTGGTATCACTAACACTGGCACTATCAATACGGATAGTTTGAACACGACTACCTTAACAGCAACAGGTCAAATTACCACCAATGGTATTGCTAATACAGGTACTATCAGTACAGATGGTTTGACAACGACTACTTTGACAGCAACAGGTCAAACCACTACCAATGGTATTACCAACACTGGCGCTATCAACACGGGTAGTTTGAATACGACTAACCTGACAGCCACTGGGGTCACTACTACTAACGGTATTGTTAACACAGGTAATATCAGTACGACTGGTAACCTATCAGTGTCAGGCACTTTAACTGCTGGTACTTTTGCACCTAGCAATATTGTGACAACTGATATCGATACCAATACTTTAGATGTTTCACAATCACTTAATGTCAGTCAAGGTGCTACCGTGAATATGGGTGGCAACGTGGTACAAGGTGTAGCAGCAGGTAATATTTCTGCTGGCTCAACTGATGCTGTGAACGGTGGTCAATTGTTCCAAAGTCAAGCTGAAGCATTTGGCTATACCGATCGTGAGATCAACTCTCTAGAAGATCGTCAAAACAAGGGATTGGCCTCGTCATTAGCCTTTGCTGGTCTTAAATATTCAACCGTTCCAGGTAAGTTCAGTGTCGGTTTAGCAGGTGGCACTTGGTCTGGTGAGACGGGTTATGCGCTAGGCGTTAACTACACCACTGTAGATGGTAAATTTGGATTCAATAGTGCTTTCGGTGGTAATAGTGATGAGCAAGGTGGTAATTTAGGGGTATCTTTCCTAATTAATTAATAGTCATCTTTATTGATTAAGTTTAGGGTAGTTTGTAGGATTCAGCCTAATAGTTACTTGTATGGCAAATCTAGCACTTAACTGTTAGGCTTAAATCTTATTTAGTTTTGATTTATATTGTTTTTACCTCTATTCCTAAAATGAACGAACGCTCAAATATAGCAACTTAACAACTATCAAAACCTTGGTCGCAAACTCGCGTGATAGTTTTCTGCAGGAGCTGGTTTAACTACTTCCAGCTTCTGTTCAACTACCTTGTCTGATACCAACGGCTCAAGCGTAGCTGAACTCTTGTATCTCTCCTGATGATAAGCTTCCTTTATTTTTATTCCAGTGGCTAGCAGCTGCTCATCTAACTGCTTGCGCTCATTTCTACTAGCTCTATGGTCGTACGCAGAATGGTTTTCTTCTTTCGCTTCTGGCTCAAAATCATAACCATCAAACCCTTTTTCAAACATCCCGCCTTTGAGCCTAACACCCATTGGCTTACCATTCTTATCCGTTAGCTTGTCGCTTGTCACTGACAACGTCTTCTCGCTATTACCTCGATTAATCTTCAAGCCCCACTGTTCAAGCCTACCCAATACCCTTCGACGATTCATAGCGATATCGTTTTGCCAGTCCAGCAAGAGACGACGTTTAATTGCTTCCTCTAATAGCTTACGGCTAGGAGGATTAGCGATAGTCTCCTCATCCTTATCTGCATCTTTTTTCGTATAGCTCTTCAAATCAAAAGGCGTAGGGCGTGGTGCATTACTGCTGTATGGGTTCACTAAACGTTTGCGCTCAGGATCATTAGGATCACTTAACGGCTCACCCTTGATGGTTTTGACTTCTGAATTGATAATATTCTTCCAAGCGTTAACCCTTTTTTGGTCTGCCGGCTCATAGTACGGCTGAAAAGACTTACCTGATCGTAGTTCCTGACAGGGAATCACAAAGTTCAGCTCCAATCGTCCGACTGGATGATTCTCATCAATGTCTTTATCCGCATGCTGAACCCACAGAATGTCGTACTGATCGCTATCCAAACCGCAGAATATAACCGCCTCAAACTCCTGCATAATGCGCTTTTTATCCGCCTCACTAATCTCATCCGCACGTTCACTAAAAGACAAGTACCCTGACTTATACTTAGTCTTGTGAAAGGTCGTGTTAATTAAGTGCTCAGTGAGCACAGGATCGCCGTACAGCACTT
Organism: Psychrobacter piscatorii; assembly: GCF_904846415.1. Lineage (GTDB taxonomy): Bacteria > Pseudomonadota > Gammaproteobacteria > Pseudomonadales > Moraxellaceae > Psychrobacter > Psychrobacter piscatorii. The sequence goes on from NZ_CAJHAR010000059.1 coordinate 2,260, forward strand.
TTGCATGCGTTCTAGGTACCAAAGTACCCTTACTCCCTTTCTCTTTAAGAAGGTAGTCTAAAACGCCACTCGCTTTGCCTTTACCATGCTTAGAGAACTTAACAATCATCACCATCCCTCGCGGCTACTTTTGAGTATTCGATACTCGTCTCTATCAGCACATGCAACTGTTTCCTAATCGCCTTAATCTCATTAAGCACCTCGGCATCAACGTGCTTTTCGATATTCACATGCTTGGTCAGCTGATTAAGATTGCTACCGATTCTACCCAACTGACGCACCAATTCAGGATCAACTGGCTTAACAGGAGTAACCCCTAATGCCAATCCTCGTAACCAACTGGCCACTGTATTTTCGCGGTTTCTTTTCTTAATCTCAGCAAGTTCGTAGTCATTGACGCGAATTGCAATCTCTCTATTTCGCTTGGCTCTCTTGTCAAGAACGGCAGTTTTTGGCTCAATCATAACGATTACCTAGGTAAGGATTGGTAGGGGATTTTAAGGGGTCTCCCCTTAACCAGCTCATACGAGGGATAGGATAATTATTACGTAGTAATAAATAGCCCCCTCTTGTGACTGCTGGCTTAATAAATAATATCATATAATCTATATTTGGCTGTACCTAATTGGAAATAAATGACTGTACCTATGCTATTATGATTGGCTGTACTTATATAAAAAAATAATGGCTGTACCTAGAGTTAAGGACTATTAAATATGGATAAGAGACGTAAAAATATGCAGTTATATAATGCACTTCGTTCAGCCAGAGTAGAGGGTATGATTGATATGATAAATACTATTGACTATGGTTGTAGCGAGCTTGATGTATTGGGTGTCTACGATGGTTATAGATTAGAGCGTCAAATTAATTCATATAGAGCAATGAAGATAGCTCAGTATTTTGGTGTAAGTGTCAGTAAAGGCAAACTAACCAGATTCTCTAAACCTAAAGATCACCATTACGATCTTTCTACTTCTCAACTGATGGATTATATAAGTGAACATTACGATGCTTTCCTAAATTATTGGGAATGGTTTAGACAAGGAGCTGAGCTTCAAGCTAAATTAAAGTTCTTCACTATGGAAGAATTAAAAGAAATAAGAGAAAAAGGTTTTTAATGTTTTTAATAGTTTTTAAAAGCTTTTACGTTCGCTGTAGCCATTGATAGTAATGGTTCTTACGACCTATAAAGCAACGTTTTACGACCTATAAAGCAACGTTTTACGACCTATAAAGCAACGTTTTACGACCTATAAAGCAACGTTTTACGACCTTAAAGCAACGTTTTACGACCTATAAAGCAACGCGGTTTTTATTTTGTTGCTTTATAGAGGTATGTGTATTAAAGTTACTTAGAACATATGAGGGGTCATAATGCAAAAGCAGCTAGTTACTAAAGATAATTCTTTGATTGGGGCAAGTTATAGCTTAGGTGTAGTTGAGCAACGACTAATATTTTTAGCTATTATTGAAGCTAGAGAGCAAAAAACTTTAATAGAAGCTGGCGGACTATTAAGGATTTATGCTCAGAGCTATGCAAAACAGTTTGATGTAGAGAAGCATACATCTTATGAAGCTATGAAAAGGGCTGTGGAAGGGTTGTATGAAGCAGGTTTTGCTTACAGTAAACTTGACGAACGAACAGGAAAAGTAGGTCACTATAAAAGTCGATGGGTTGATAAGATTGGTTACATTGATGATTTAGGATGTGTTGAACTTGTTTTTGCTAGCGATGTAATACCGCTAATTACCAGGCTTGAAGCTAGATATACAGAATATGAATTAAAACAGGTTGTAGGGCTACAAAGTGAATATGCTATCAGGCTCTATGAGTTGGTTATACAATGGCGCTCAGTAAGGAAAACAAACCTAATATCACTTTCAGAATTACGAGAAAAGCTGGGATTGGTAGATGAATACAAGAGAATAGAAGCTTTCAAAAGAAGGGTTTTAGATTTAGCGGTTAAACAAATCAACGAACATACTGATATTACTGTTGAATATGAACAGCATAAACAAGGCAGGGTTATTACAGGTTTTACATTCAAATTCAGAATAAAAACCCAAGCTAAGAAGTTGTTAGGAAAAAAGAGAGACAGTGATATGCCCGATATGCTAACCCCCTTAGAAATGACAGATAAACAAAAGGGTGTGTTTGCGGCTAAGCTATCGAAAATGAGTGAGTTGGCTAACTATGCTAAGCAGGGTGAGGATTATAAAGCATTTGCTGAACGGATTGAGACTGAGCTATTAGATGAAAGTAAGCATTCTTTTTACGCACCCTATCTCGATAAATTAGGTTTTCGGGCTTCGGCATCGTAAGGAGGTATTTAAAAAACCCACCACTTTTTCTTCTTCTCGGCGATAGCTGTTATTTCAGTATCCTGTTTTTTTTCGGATTGTATCTCATCATTGGGTTCAGATTGTCTGAACTCTAACAGTCTCACTTGTGCGAAATTTTGGATACTGGCGTTGGCTTTATCCAGCGTTTTGTTCAACTGTCCTATCTGCTGCTGATAATTTTCAATTAATTTCTTTTGATCACTGACTTGTTGGCTGAGATGTTCATTCTTGAGCTTTTCAAGCGCTAATAGGTGTTCAATGTCCGTATTGTACTGAACACTTTGATTGTTCAGAGGTGTACTTTGGACAGTGTCCGCCGAACGTTCAGTATGTTTTTTAGAAATTGGCTCACCAAACACGCGCAACATTTCTGAAACGTCTATTTTCTTATCTGCTGTCCTAGATAGCTCGCCATCATTGACTTTCTGATAGATCGTGGTTCTTGATACACCCCATTCTTTTGCCGCTTTCGTAACTGATATGATCATTGTTCACCTAGTGTCCAAGTACGTTTTTAGTGTCTGTACAATACGACTGTTCTGAACGTTCAGTGGACAACTATTGCATTAAGATCAGCATGAGGCAAACAATAAATAATTTAATTTATTTATCAGAGATAGGTATGTTAAAACTTAAAGTATCTTCGTAGTTTCAAACAGCTTACCGTCATTAATTATCTAAGGAGTGATAGTTTTTAATCAGATAAAATAAAAAACATTTGCTTGCACTATTTACAAAACAATAATAAATTACATAGTTAGATATCTTAAGTTACATTAGTACTAACTACTGTTTACATTTCTCACAGTTCTAGTTTAGAAATACAATATTTTATATTTCTCAATATATTCGTTTATACGGTCTTGTCTTAAATCATTAAATCAATCCATACGAATCCTTATGCGGTATCTATCTGACAAGGATAAACATCTGAATTTCAACAATATTTTTACCACGTATTGTAATGAATCCCTATTCAAAGCAGAGCACACCTTATGACAAAGACGACTATCAAAAAACCAACGTTACAGAGAACGGTCCTAGTACTGGCGATGAGTGCTATTAGTTTTCCATCCTATGCTTTAGGTAGTGGTGATGATGATTATACATTTGCTGATGAAGGGCAAGTTATCGTAGATAATCGTGACTGGATCAGTGACAACGATACTTTTATACAAGACATCAAGGACAAAGCAAGCCAGCAAGTATCAACACCAGTAACTCCAACTAATCCAGGAGTTCCTACAACTGTGCCAGTAAATCCAGCTTACAGTGATCCCAATGCTCCACAATCTAACCAGTCTCTAACAGAGGGACCAATAAGTAATAGAAAATGTTCAGAAACCTTTGAAAATGAGATTCGTAACATAGAATACGGAATGCTGGGCGTAGATATCGCTCAAACAGTTTTAGAAGCAGGTGGCGAAGCAGTGCAAGGATTACCTTTTGGTGCAGGTATGGCAGGCGGAGCCATTGTGGTTGCTTCACTAACGGCTCAAATAGTAAATACAGCGCTTGGGTTTGTGGTACTTGATAAAGATGCCCAAGCTGCAGATGCACCATCATGCGGACAAGAGTTCGTCGGTGATATAGAGGTAACTGAAGGCGCAGGTGTTGTTGTTGGAAATGCAGCCGGTACCGCAACAGTTTCACTAGGTCCTGACTCAAATGGCAACCTACAATCAGGAGTATCTATCGGTGGCGGGCAGATTTTAGGAGCTGGTGATAGTAATAACGGAAATGCGGCGACAGCATCAGATGCTACTGCTATTGCCATCGGTAATAGTGCTCAAGCTACTAAAATAAATAGTACTGCTATTGGAGAGAGTGCTATAGCAACTGGGGTAAATTCAAGTAGTTATGGAGGTCAGTCTCAGGCTACTGGCGAAAACAGCACCGCTATTGGACGAGATGCACAAGCTATCAATAATAAGAACACTACCGCAATAGGTGTGAGCAGTAGAGCAACCGCTGAGAATAGTACAGCAACGGGTGCAAACTCTCAAGCGACTCAAAAAAATGCAACGGCAACGGGACAAAACGCACAAGCGACAGCAGTAAATACCACAGCAACGGGACAGAATGCTCTAGCAGAAGGTGAAAACAGCACCGCAACGGGACAAAACGCGCAAGCTACTGCTGTCTACACGACGGCTTTGGGTGTGAATAGTGAAGCAACTGGTATAGAAGCCACCGCAGCGGGCTTTGAAGCCGATGCATCAGGGGCTTATGCGACAGCATCAGGTAGTCGAACTATTGCTTTAGGACTTGGCTCTACAGCAAACGGTGCTCAAAGTGAAGCGCTTGCCGATCGTACCACAGCATCAGGTTATGATAGCTTGGCTTCAGCTATAAACAGTACGGCAACTGGCGCAAACTCTCGTGCGACAGCTGAGAACAGCACCGCAACGGGACAAAACGCGCAAGCTACTGCTGTCTACACGACGGCTTTAGGTGTGAATAGTGAAGCAACTGGTATAGAAGCTACGGCAACAGGCTTTGAAGCCGATGCATCAGGGGCTTATGCGACAGCATCAGGTAGTCGAACTATTGCTTTAGGACTTGGCTCTACAGCAAACGGTGCTCAAAGTGAAGCGCTTGCCGATCGTACCACAGCATCAGGTTATGATAGCTTGGCTTCAGCTATAAACAGTAC
>NZ_CAJHAR010000060.1 GCF_904846415.1 Psychrobacter piscatorii
GGGTTTGATTGCTTATTGCTGGTTTCCCTATAAGCCCACCATCAAAAACATGCCTCAGCAGGGACAGGTAGCAACATTATAAATAGTATCAATGAGTTACAATGTGGCTTATCCCGAACTGGGGTTATCTTAAAAAAGAACGTGGTAACCGTATCATAAGTGCATTTGCGATCAGCAGCCTGCTATTGATTGTCAGTGGCTGTGATAGCACTATCAAAGAGTCTAAATCTACTGACAGCGTAGTCAATAGCCCATCAAACTCAGACCAATCCTCCTTACCAGAGAATAATAAAAACAACTCTGATTATAAGGCTGTTAGCAAAGACGGCTTTATTGCCGCTGACGATTCCGCTTCAACACCAGACGGCATCGAAAAAGTCACGACTGCTAACAACCAGTTCGCTGTTGATATGTACCAACAGATCAACGGTCAACCTGATCAAGCAGATGACAACGTGTTTTTCTCACCCTATAGTTTGTCTACGGCGATGGCCATGCTGTATGCCGCAGCGGAAGGGGAAACGAAAGCGCAAATTCAAAAGACCTTTTATTATCCGTCGATGGATACTCTAAACCCTAATAGCGCCGCGCTCTATAATCAATTTAATAAACCCAATCCTGATTATAAGCTCGCCACAGTCAATGATTTATGGATGCAACAAGGGCTAACGCCTAACAAGTCCTACGTCGACACCGTTCAACGCTATTATGGTGGTCAAGTGACCAATCTTGATTTTAACGGCAGTCCTGAGCCTTCGCGGCTCATCATTAATAAAAAAATTGCTCAGCATACCAATCAATTGATTCCTGAGTTGCTACCAAAGGGCAGTATCAAGCCCATCACAGTTGCCGTATTAACCAACGCCGTTTACTTTAAGGGCGATTGGAAAACGCCATTCAATATTCAAAGCACCAGTGAGCAGCCTTTTTATAACCATGTGGGTACAAGTCCTAATATAAAAATGATGCATACACAGGCGGATTTTGGTTATAGCGAGGACAAACAGGTGCAGGTCGTGCAATTGCCTTACAAGGGTGATGACTTATCTATGCTGGTGATATTACCAAAATCTAAAGACAAGACAGCCATGCAGCAGCTGGTGCGTGATTTAAGCGCTGATAAGATTAAAGAGTGGAATAAAGACTTAATTACGCAAGAAGTGAACCTTCACTTACCAAAGTTCAAGCTTAAAGAACGCTACGACATGAAAGATATGCTGTCAGATATGGGCATGCCCATTGCTTTTAATCAAGACAAGGCTACTTTCAAACTGTTTGATCAGCCTTTATCTACATGGATAGATGAGATCTATCATCAGGCGGTGGTCATCGTCGATGAAAAAGGCACCGAAGCAGCGGCAGCGACTGGCATTGTAGTATCTACTGAATCTGCCTCTGCTCCACCACCTGTTTTTAAAGCCGATCACCCGTTTATGTTTATGATTAAAGACAATAAAACCGATGCGATATTGTTTTTAGGTCAGGTTAATAAGCCTTAAAATAGCGAATGACGGCACTAAGACTTAACTGACTGTTGATGAGACATTATGAAAAAAAGGCTTAAATTATTATCGTGTTCACTGTTGGTGATTTCAGTCGCTAGTGGATGTAATACGAAGACCAATGAAGAAGATGTGTTTCAATACAAGAATGCCTATGTTGGTGATAATAGTGCAGTCATAAATATTGTCAACCACTCTATGCAATCAGATAACTTCAAGGGCCTCGAGCTCAAAACGAAAGAGACACCCTATGGGATTATCTTAAATTATGATGGGTCAGAGTCAGAAAAGAGTCATAAAAAGACAGTGGTATACAACGCCACTTACTTATTTGCGTTGATTCAGAATGTAGAATGGATAACGTTTAATTTTGATCATCAAGAATACAAGATAACAAAGGACGCTCTAATAGAGTGGTACGGGGAAGATTTCAGCAAATTACAAAGTAAAAAGGAGCTAAAAACGTTAATACAAAACAACTGGGATGATGAATACAGAGTAAATCAGTTATTCTAAAACCGCCAAATATATATGTGCGGCTCCCTATACAGCAGCTGAAAGTGTGGCTATCACAGTCACTATTGAGCTTTGGATATTCTTATAATTATAATTTATTGTTGAGCCTGATATGCAAAATGACCCACTTCGCTATTTTAGATATGCAGCCCATAATCGTGTTATCAGTGCCTTAGCTATTACCAGCTTAGTGTTGGGTGTTAGTGGCTGTGACAACGCCATAAAAAATAATAGAACGGGTGCTGTTACAGGCATGGTTACTCCTAATCAGCCAACCATTAACCATCAAGCGCCTCCGACTGAGGTAAAGGCTTTGATCTCGACATCAGAGGGTATAGCTGAAGTCGTCACTGCCAATAACCAGTTTGCCATTGGTATGTATCAGCAGATAAATGGGCAACCTGACCAAGCAGATAAAAATGTATTTTTCTCACCGTATAGCTTGTCTACTGCTATGGCAATGGTCTATGCCGCAGCCGAAGGGGAAACGAAAGCGCAAATCCAAAAGACGTTTCATTATCCAGCACCAGCTATCCTCAACCCTAATAGTGCAGCACTCTATAATCAATTTAATAAACCCAATCCCGACTACAAGCTTGCCACGGTCAATGACTTATGGATGCAACAAGGGTTAACACCCACTAAATCTTACATAGACACCGTGCAACGTTATTACAGCGGCCAAGTGACCGCTCTTGATTTTGAAGGCAGTCCTGATTCTGCACGTCAGACCATTAATAAAAAAATTGTTGAGAAAACCAAGCAAATGATTCCTGAATTACTACCTAAGGGCAGTATTAAATCTGATACTGCCGTGGTACTAACCAACGCCGTCTATTTCAAGGGCGATTGGACCCTGCCTTTTACAGCTGAAAGAACCAGTGCCCAGCCTTTTTATAATGCTATCGGCAGAGCCTCTACCGTCCAGATGATGCAGCAACAGTCTTATTTTAGTTATTATGAGGACAAACATATACAGGTCGTGCAATTGCCTTACAAAGGCGATGACCTATCTATGCTCGTAGTATTACCCAAATTCAATCATAAACTTGCTATGCAGCAATTAACTAAGAGTTTAAGTGCAACTAAGATTAAGCAATGGCGTTCAGGCTTAGTAAGACAAGAGGTGGACCTTCAACTGCCAAAGTTTAAATTAGATGCGCGTTATCAGATGAAAACGTTGCTCGCTGATATGGGTATGCCAAAAGCGTTTAATAATGGGGCTGAATTTAACTTATATGCTGATGGTACACCGATAAGGCTCGATGAGGTTTATCATCAAGCGGTGGTCACCGTCGATGAAAAAGGAACCGAGGCGGCAGCCGCCGCCGGTGCTGTAGGTATGTACGTTGGTATGTCTTATCCTGTGGAATTTAAAGCCGATCATCCATTTATGTTTATGATTAAAGATAATAAGACCGATGCAATACTGTTTTTAGGTCAGGTGAATAAGCCTTAGCAATATCTAATTTGGAGTGATTGAACATGCCGCGTTTTCAATTGAATACCTTAAGTTGTTTGGCCGTTGTGATGGTTTTATTGTTTTCAGGCTGTGCCGCTAAAAATGAGCCTGTAGATAAATCATCTGAGGGAAAAGAAAAAGTACTGACTAAAGCTATTGAGGAGAAAGTAGAGATTTTAGAATATAGCCCTCCGCTTTATGAAAGCTCAGTAGATGGCGGTATTACAGTCGCTGATGGCACTTTATTGGTCGAAAACGGCTGTTTAATCATTAAACATGACAACTATAAAAACGAGGCGGTAATTAAAAGTGCTTTAGTATTTCCAGAAAACACGACCAGCATCAATGCTGGCATTCTTTTTCATCAAATCAGCGCCTATGACCAATATAAGATTGGTCAAGATTATCGTTTTGGTGGTTTTAGTGGCACGCTTAATGACAAGCGTATTAAACCTCACTCTAAGTGCCAATTAAATAAGGTATGGTTTGTGGCCTAAAAATGGAATGCTAGAGATAAGGAAAAACACGAAATGCATTTTTTATATCCCTTACCTATTTCGATCATACTATTTTTGTCCATGCAAACCGTATGGGCTTGTATGCCGCATTCAACAAATGATGTATTTATTGCTCGTCTGCAATCATCGCAGCCTACATTAATGGATAATCAGCAAAAAGGCTTCGACTTGCAATTTAGCAATCCACGCTTTGTCTTTCGCACGCTTAAAATGTGGTTTTTCTACAAGACCCCTGAATATTGGCAAAGTGATTTTGAGCTAAAAAGTATCAAGCCAAATGACCTAGTTATTGGCTTAGCATATGCGGCCAGCGGTAATGAGCCAGCAAACTATACGGTGACATCACTAGCGACACTGAGCTGTGAAAATAATGAATTAATAGTTGGTAAACCATTAGTGCCATTTCTGGCTTGGAATCGAGAGAACGGCAGTTGTCGCCATAATAGCCACGATGCTATAGGAATATTAGACGGATTTATATACAAAGATCAGGAATATTATTTACAGCAGTTACAAGCCAAATATCCTACCTGCAATAAGCTAAACGCTGCGTTCCCTAGCGATGCTAATAAAAATGAGTTGAGCAATAGCACTGAGTCAGCCAGTACGCATAGTACATCGGAACAAGACAGCCATCCTCAAACATCGTTTTGGGAGAAGATTAAATTATGGTTTGAGCCGTGGTTGTAGAGGGTGTTTTTTTAGTCGCACGTTCGATCTATACCTTTTTAGCATTCTAAAGATTCTGTTAAATATGAATCTTAAAAATAAATATGATTATAATTTAGCAACTGATTATGGACACCATAAAATGAAAGCTTATATCCCAATACTTACTGTCATGTCTTTACTGATCACAGGCTGTCAAAATTCTATTCAAGAACCCACTGAGCTTACTGAAAATCCAGCGAACAAGGCTACAGGCAATAATACAGCCACTGTAGATGCCAAGCCTGAGTTTGTCTTGCCTACTTATGGCTCAAGTGACCCATTACCTGCTGGTAGTGTTGTGACAGAGTATGAAGCACGGAACTCAGGCAGACTCACTATAAAAGACGGCTGTGTCACTTTGACCTACCCTAAAGAGTATTACACGGAATCTACAGCGCCAGACGATTTTGCTAGTATGCCTATTTTCCCTAGCTACTCAAAATTTATCGAAAATGGTCAAACTATTGAAGTCAATGACAAGATTTATCGAGATGGCGATTATGTTGAGATGAGTGGACGCGGAACCATTAGAGAATTTTGGACCTCTTATCCGTCTGACATGGAATATGTTCCTGTACCAGATCATTGTACTGCTGATGAGTATTGGGAAGTTGGCGGTACAGGGCTGTATATTATGGAGTAATTCTTAATCGCTGTTATGTTTCCTAATTTAATACAATCTGTATTTTATAATCGTTATACACACATGAGGTCTATATATGACTAACCAGAATGAATGGGGCGAAAAAGATAAAAATATCGCTCAAGTTATTGATGAATTAAAAACTTTTGAAGATCAAGATTTGACGGTTATGGTTTCAAGCGACGGTGGGGAAACGTTGAAGCCTGTTAAGCTACTTGGCAAAGAATTTGATAAAGACAATAAAGCTTATTGCACCCTGTTTATTTAAATGTTTTAACCATTATTAAGCCAATTTTTTATGAGACGATTAATAAGCGGTAGAGATTCATTTTTATTAAAGTAGCTCACCCAATCATCCGTTTCGACTGTATTTTTTATAGATTCCCACATTGCTAATGAATTAAGAGGTTTCATGACCTGCTCTGATTTAAAGGGTTAATGCTGGTTTTCTGACTATAAAAAGAAGAGCGCGTTTAAAACAAATACTCTAGTAAGAAAGCATTGCGAAAACTACTGTTGAATATGCCGTACAGAAACACAAAGGTTGAGAACACCCACATAATCGACAGGTAAAGTTTGTTTTGATCTGAAGTCCAGCCCCAAGAGCCAAATCTCTTTGTAATATCAGAAAGGATAAGCCATCTGAAGAGTAAGCAAAGGAAAATATAAAGCACAATCCATTTAAGCATTCTACTGTCACCAGAGTTCATATTAAAATATGGAGTGAGTTAATTAAGTAAGTTTACACCGTCACAAATAAATATTACTTCTCACAGCCTTATTTGTCTTCAGAGGTCTTATCTTCTACTGCTTCTACGCTTTCGTCTAATTCATGACTAACGTCTTCCAGCTTATCAAGTTTTTCATAGAATATTTGCTTCTCATTCCCTTGATTGCTAAAGATCATGAAGAAACTGGAAATTTTATCGGCAGCAGGGCTATTGAGAATATCACCGTCACTGCTACTAAATGACTTGGTCTCTTTTACGCTTACGATATCTAAAAATATCCAAACTGCGGAAACCATCACCACTAGTATAACCAGCCATTTCAACACAATTTTTTTCATAAATACCTCATACGCTTATTGCTGACTCATCTATTATCTCGGAACTTATTAGCATTTGTTTACTAAGTCAGTTTACACCCCTGTATATAATCAAAGCATCCTTCAAATATCAAAAGTATAAAACATTATGAATAACAACAACCCAATCAAAATTATGACGAACAAGCATATCGCCCGTAGTCTTGCTCTTAGTGGCTTATTGTTGGTCATTACTGGCTGTAATAATAGCCTTGTAAACAACAAAGCCGCCCAACCAGTCACCAATATACCTTCCTTACTAGACAAGACTAAAGAGCAGCCGGACTCTAAAGCCGATAGTAAAGATGACCATACTGCTGCAGACGACTCTGCTTCAACGTCTGAAGGTATAAGCGCAGTAGTTAACGCTAACAACCAATTCGCAGTGACCATGTATCAACAGCTAAATGGTCAATCAAAGCAAGTGGATGCTAACGTATTTTTCTCACCTTATAGTTTAACCAGTGCTATAGCCGTGCTCTATGCCGCAGCGGAGGGGAACACCAAAGCGCAAATTCAAAAAACCTTTTACTATCCGTCTTTACCCATCCTGAATCCAAACAGTGCCGCCCTCTATAATCAATTTAACTGTAGTGGTCAACTAATTTAGGACACCTGATAAGAGGTTTTTGTTAAAATAGCGTCTCTCTGTTTCTAATGGTGTTAAGTAATTGTTGAAAGTATGGGGTCTCACAGTTTGATAATAGCCCCAGAT
>NZ_CAJHAR010000061.1 GCF_904846415.1 Psychrobacter piscatorii
TTAAAAGCCCAAAGTACTTTTAGTAACCTACTAAATACATCTCTCAAAATAACGCTCCTAAACTACACTTAAATCAAAATGTGACTATACCAGTAACACTACAAAATCGCTCATTGTTCCGATAAAGGTACATTATGGTAAATGACTTCGCTTTAGAGTGTTTTAAGATTTAATGTACAAAGCCCCCATAACCTTTGTCTCCCTCAACCATTTTTATTTTTTAAAATAGTACTATTTAATGAGAGCTCCATTGCATTTTTATAGATAAATGACTACTATAAGTAGCAAAGGAGTTTGTAAGATGACTGATCAATTTTTGAATAAAATTATTAATGCTGACTGTCGGGAAGCTATGAGTAAAATGCCCGATAATTATATTTCTGCATGTATCACTGATCCCCCCTACAACTATGAGTTTATTGGTCACAAATGGGATGATAAAGAAATTCAAAGAAGGAAAGATAATGTTAAGAACAGCAATACATTAGTAAAAAACATACCCTATGGGAGTGGGCTATCAGGTGGAGTTAGAAATAAACGTTGGTATCAGAAGAATAGAGATAATATTTTAGAGTATGAAAAATGGTGTTTTGATTGGGCAACAGAGCTGTATAGGATATGCAAGCCAGGAGCAACTGTTGCTGTATTTAATAGTACAAGAACGGTAGCGCATGTGCAGGTAGCTCTAGAGAAGGCTGGTTTCTATGCTAGGGATATGGTTGTTTATAGACGTACAAGTGGTATTCCTAAGGGAATAAACATGGAGAAAAAGCTTGGGAAAATGGGTAATCCTAAATCTGCTGACATGAAAGGCTGGCATAGCTGTTTACGTAGTGAGTGGGAAGCTATTTGCGTTTTGCAAAAGCCATTGCAAAACAACTATATCGAGACATTACTTGAATACGATACAGGTCTTTTTTACACAGAAATGAGTGATGGAGGGTTTCAATCTAATATCCTAGAGAATATTAAGCGAGATAAGCCCGCTAACTACAACATTCACTGTACTGTAAAACCCCTCGACTTAATGCAAAGACTAGTAGAAATATTTGTTCCTAGAGCAGAGGGTTCTATAGTTCTCGATCCTTTTGCTGGTTCCGGCACTACCTTAGTAGCAGCAAAAAGCTATGGTATTGACTACATTGGCATAGAAATTGAGCCTTCATATATCGAAATAATAGAACAAAGGCTCGCTGAGACTAACGATTTACAGGGTACGCTCCAGCTTTTCTAATCAAATATTCTTTTAAATCGAATCCAGTTAGGCTTTTGATGAAGTCAAATGACTCCTGCCCAATATATATATCCCATCCACCTTGTCGGCATGCTTGCATAGCTGCCGGTAAGTTATCGTCACGTAGGAAGAGAAATACTGGTTGATAACCCATTTCTCTTAATAAAGGCCCATACTGCTTAAACTTCTTAAGAGTTCCTGAATCTCCAGAGCCGACACGATACTTAGCATCTATGGCGTAGTTATCTAATATCAAGTCACACGGTTCATCAGCACCTAATCTTAACGCTGGTTGAAAAGTTGGATGATCTAAAGATGCTTGAATTATTAGGCTCTCCCAACATTTACCAAGTTCACGACCCCAGTATTGTCTGTTCTCTCTTTTAAGTTCAGGTGTAATGCCAAAGGCTTGCATCAATAAGTCGTAATCGTTATTTTCATTGGAGTAGACTTTATCGATAAAAGATGTTTGGTATCCTGCTAATATTTCATTAAGTCTATTTTCTATACTCACCATTAGTTCCTATAAAAAACGATACTAATGGCTCATCAAGTGCTAGCGCAATTTTTTCAGCATTTTTTAAAGTTATATTTCTCTCGCCTCTTTCTACAGAGCCAATATATGTTCTATGAAGCCCGCAAATATGAGCAAGCTCCTCTTGAGAAACACCTTTCTTTTTCCTGTAATGCCTTACTTGTAGGCCAAAAGTATGGGTTATATTCATAGGGAAATTCTGGTTTGTTGCATGCTATAAGTCGACAGACTATAGGTAGCAAAATACAGGATTTATAGTATTCAATACTATTTAAGACAGAAGGTATTTATGCTTAGCTCCAAAAATTGAACTGTCAAACGTAATCGTGAAATCAGCATAAGAGTTATCGATGAAGAATTACAAAATCTTCATAAACGTAAAATGGATATGTTGTTAGTTACAGGTATTAATAGGTATATACATGGTATATATTATATGTATATTTTTACGGAACTATAATTATGACCGAGCCAAAAACAAAAATATTCACTGCTAAAGTTGATGAAGATCTACTAAAAGCATTTAAATACGCTTGTCAAAACCAAGACATAACAGCATCACAGGCAGTCAGAGCCTTTATGCGTGAGTACGTGCGTAAGAACGGACAGGCTAAGTTGTTTAAATAAGAATACTATGCAAACTGCATAGCTTGATGCTAAAGGGTTTGTGAGGAATATAATAAAAGAGTACACTAGCTAGAAAGACGAAACCCCCACAGTTGGTCGCTGTGAGGGTTTCTAGAATACTAATCTGTGATAGCAGATATAGTGCTTCCTTGGCAGGTTCATTATATCACGCTATCGCCATAATACAAAAGCGTAGATGTAATGGAATATTTGAAACAGGTTAACCCTGACGAGTGGGAAAATACCCCACCTTTGGCCGAGTTGTATCAAGACTTGCCTAAAACCTTGCGTTGCAGTCCTCATAAAAACAATACAGATTTCAGACGCAAAACACCCAAGCAGGCCACCCAAAACGCATACGTGGACTATAACACGCCCAAAGTCACCACGTTTATTGTCATTGATCTAGATTATGACGGCTCAATATTTGCCTACCATGACGCAGGAATACCACGCCCTCAGTTTGTCTTAAAAAACCCTAAAAACGGTCACTGTCAGTACCTTTACCGACTCAAAGATCCAGTATCTTTTTTCAAGAACTCACACCAAGCCCCTATTGACCTGTTAAACGCCGTAGAATACGCCCTTAACGATGTTTTAAGCGGTGATAAGGCATTTACAGGCTATCTTGCAAAGAACGCTCTAAATTCAGCCCATGAGGTGTATTACACAGGGGCAGAGCCGTACACGTTGCACCAACTAGCCGAATACCTAGACTTACCCAATAACAAGCCCACACAAGCCAGAAATGACGAGTTTTATGGTAGGAATGACGCTATATTTAACATTGTGCGTAAGATGGCCATATCAATAGCATACACAGGCACTTACACGCAGATATACGAGCAATGCTTGCAGTGGTGTGAGGAGCAGAACACAAAATATAGCCCACAGTTGCCGTACAACGAGCTTAAAAGCATTTCTAAGAGTATCGCAGGGTATTACACCAAGGATGAATTTAGGCGTGATTTTAGTCAGCTACAAGCACACAGAGGTGCGAAAGGCGGTAAAGCTAGTAACTCATCAAATGGCGGTAAAGCCAGGTCAGAAAAGTACAACCCTAAGCGTGAAGAAGCTAAAAAATTAAGGCAACAGGGGTTAAGTATTCGCAAGATTTCGGAGCAAATGCAAGTCAGTAAAACCAGCGTTCAAAAGTGGATTAAGGCATAAAAAAAGTGTACCAAGTGCAAGCCATATCAGTTAACCCCCCGATAGGGTGTTTTAGGCTTTGGTTATCTAGCAGTTATTAAAGATCTAAAAATCACACACAAAAGTTGCACTGGATAAGCCTAAATCAGATAACAGCCTTTTTGTCGATGCTTGCTTAGGCTATTATTTTTAGTTTGGTTCTTAAAGCTTGTAGATTTGTTTCTCGAACTCGTTTGGTTCATTTATTCCAGTTATGAATCCTTTGATTTCAAATCGCTCTCCTTTATACTTCTTGATCAAGCCGAATGCAATTTGTAGCATAGTTGGGACATTCTTAGTGTCGAAGTTTTTATGAGTCTTGTACTTTTCAATTTCATCGCTATATATTATTCTGAACTTCATACCTTCTACGTATCCGTCATCGTTGCTTGCTACGTAACAAAAGTTGCTGAAAATCCTTTCCTTCTTGTAGCTTCTTCCTGTAAGTGTTCTGCCATTGTATGCAGCTCCTCCATATGAATATTTCTCTACGCTATTTTTTTCGTTTAGTAGTATGTTATTCTTTTTGACCCAGTTATTTATATTTCTATCTATAGTTCTTCTAGTTGCAGAAGAGACTATTCTGCAGTCTATCTCTGTGATAAAAACCTTTCGATCTCTAGCTTCTTTTATGTTCATATTCTTTATATGATGGGTAATGTCATTATCTCTATAACTAGACATGGTGTTTATCCTTTATGGATAGGTCTGCCGTTTAGGCTTGTTAGTTTAATAGTTTACTTCTATATAATATATAAATTAGTTGTTTTAAGCCAGCATATACCGTGGGTACAATATCCACTACGTTACTATTGACCCAAGGCATGCCGGTAAGGGGAAACCCCTTAACCCCAACCCCTCACAAAAACCCGTGAGGGGTAAAAAACAACAGCAATTATCGAGGTTAAAATGGCAAGGACGAAATGGCTAAAAATCAGAGTATCTGACGATGAGATAGTAGATATTAAAAAGCGTGCAGGTCAGCACGATATGTCAACCTATGCTCGCGGATTGATACTCGATCAGCCGGTAGCCGCGCCTGAACCTAAGACCAAAAAAATCGTGCATAGTGCCGACCCCGAATTGGTGCGAGCCGTTAATCGCATTGGTATCAATATCAATCAAATCGCCAAGCAAACCAATACAGGGCAAGAAGTCGGAAATGCCGTATTAATTGCATTGCTTGATTTGCAAACCACGCTAGACAAAGCACTAGCATCGAGTGTGCCCGATGATCGTTAAATTTTTCACGAATGGCACCGGTGGTAGCAAAGGCGTATTTGATTATCTGCTTAAAGACAAAGAGCAGCCCGACGGCAAACGTCTTGGTGCTAAAATTTTGAGGGGCGATATAGACAATCAAGCCTTGCTTATTGATAGCCTAGACTTCAAGCAAAAATATACCAGTGGCTGCTTATCGTTTACCGAGACCGCCAACCAAGTCAGTGCAGAACAAAAAAACGCCTTGATGGATGGCTTTGAAGAAACCATTCGAGCAGGGCTAGACGTTGATAGGGTCAGTGTAAGCTGGATAGAACACAGAGACAAAGGCCGGTTAGAGCTAAACTTTGTCTTTGCCAATGTTGATTTAGAGCATGGTAGAGCCTTTCAGCCCTATGTCCATAACGTGGATAAGCGTCGTGTCAACGCATGGAAAGACATGCAGAACATCGAGCATGGATTTACCGACCCCAATGATCCTGCTAAAAAGCGACTCATGGCGCAGCGTGACAACTTACCACGAGACGTTAAAGACGCAAGGCAAGTCATTACTGACGGCTTAACAGAGTTCGTGAGTCAGGGCGCAATCACCAGTCGTGCTGATGTTATTCAAGCCCTAACGGATGGTGGCTTTGAAATCGTAAGACAGACCGACAAAGCAATCAGTATCAAAAACCCAGATCCCAAAGCGAAACGAAATATCAGGCTAACAGGCGGATTATATGAGCGAGATTTTAAGTTTAGCCCAGAAGTTCAAGACACAATCACAGCAGCAAGCGAAGACTATCGAGCAGGAAGTTCAGAACGCTACGACGCAACTAAACAGCTTTATGACAGCGAAATTGAAAGAAAGCGAAACTATCATCAAGCAAGGCATGGAAAGCCTAGACGTGAGCAACGAGCAGCTGCTAAAAACCTTAGCCCAGCATCAAACCGATATGTCTTCAGCCCTCGACACCTATATGAGCAACGTCCAAGCCCATACCGTCAAGCATTTAAACCTATACGCAAAAGACCTAGAGAAGACGATAGAAGCCTACACACAGCACATAGCGCAGCTGATCGAGCAAAGAGAAGACCGGATAGCGAAAATCATCAAGTCAGAGATGAAAAAATGGCTCATGGCAGCCAGTTTGGGCGCACTCGCCATGCTGCTATTGGGCTTAATCATCGGGGCATTGCTGTTCAACAAGTTCTCAAAACCGACCTATACCATTCAACAAGTGCAGCCACAAACACAGGTACAGCCGCCCCCAATAAACTACGGGAAAAAGTAAGTCATGGACAAGAGACTATTAGACCAAGTACAGAAAGCGCTGCAAGCACAGCAGGATACCATCAAACGCCAAGCGCAGATGCTCGACAACCAACAGCGATACATGGATCAGCAGCTACGCCAGAAAGACCAAGATATAGCGGAATTGACGGCCTCATTGAACAAATTGGCACAGACAAAGATACAAGAGCTGGAACGCTTGCCAACGTTATTCAAACAGTTGCAAACTTCAATGACAGAACAAACGAACGTATTCAACGGATGGGTAGATCATCAGAACAATCACGTAACAACGCAAGCATCATTAGCAAGCGAATTATTGGCTTTAGGGAACATACAAATTCAGCTCGTAGAGCAGTTAAAGACGTATCAGAGTACGATAGCGCAGCCCGACTATCTCAAGAGCGTTACGACGCAATTAGAGAACGATACCGTGAAGTGGGAGAGCGGATTGAGCGAATTAGTGAACGTACAGAGCAAAATAGAGCAGTCACAAGCGAAAATAACCGGATCGCAGACGGCAATAGAAGCAGAACTGAAGGAATTAAAGACCTTACTGGACAAATTAGAGAAGTGATCAAAGCTAAGGAGCAAGAGCTTGAGCGTGCTAGAGCGCCTAAAAGGTCACGATCTCCGAGTATGGGTCGCTAATAAGGCTTAGCCTATAGGTTATAGTTCGACTCCTTGATAGTGCACCGAACTTGTTTAGAAACTCCCTCTCTTTAATAAACTTTTAGGATTAAAACTACCAAGAAGTACATACTGCAGGAATACAAGTATTGATGTCGTAGAAAGAGAAATTCCTATGAATTTTATAATCTCCTCTCCCAATCCACGAATAATGTGGCCAGTGAAAAGCGATCCAACAAAAGCAAGAATGGTTAGAACAGGTAAACCAACAATATATAAAATATTAAAAGCCCAAAGTACTTTTAGTAACCTACTAAATACATCTCTCAAAATAACGCTCCTAAACTACACTTAAATCAAAATGTGACTATACCAGTAACACTACAAAATCGCTCATTGTTCCGATAAAG
>NZ_CAJHAR010000062.1 GCF_904846415.1 Psychrobacter piscatorii
TTATGGCATTTGTCTCATCGATTGATTCGTAAGATTCTGTCGCATAATCTGTGCTTTGTACTCAATAAAAAACTTGGTAACCCGCCTCTTCAGTTTGATTTGCTTATTTCAAGTTGAGAGTGGGGTACTTTTATAAGAGTATATATCCGCCATGTCGATTGGGCAATTGTTTATCAAGATAATCATATGTTGTCAGCGATTGGATACAAATCAGGATGCGATGCATAATGATAAACATCTCTAAAACCATACATACTTAAAAATATTTTGTTACATATTGTTAAATATTAGCCGATGCTATGTATAATGCAGCACTAGTACAGTTTTCATTCATATGCCCTTAAGAAGAAGATTTTATCATGTCAAATAAGCGTCCCTTATATATTCCCGTTGCTGGCCCCGCTCTTTTAGAGACCCCTTTACTCAATAAAGGAAGTGCCTTCTCAGCAGAAGAGCGCAATAGCTTTAATTTAACTGGGCTACTACCGCATAATATTGAGACGATTGAAGAGCAATCATTGCGTGCTTATCATCAGCTGCGCTCATTCACTAGTGATATGGACAAGCATATCTACTTGCGTAATATCCAAGACACCAATGAAACCTTGTTTTATCATTTGGTTGAGCAGCACATCGAAGAAATCATGCCGCTTATCTACACCCCGACAGTTGGTCAAGCGTGTGAAAAATTCTCGCAAATCTATCGCCGTAAACGGGGGCTATTTGTCTCATATGCTGAGCGCCATCAAATCGATGATATATTGCAAAATGCCACCAAACAAAACGTCAAAGTAATCGTTGTCACTGACGGCGAACGTATATTAGGCCTTGGGGACCAAGGGATTGGCGGTATGGGCATTCCAATCGGTAAATTGTCTTTATACACGGCGTGCGGTGGTATTAGCCCAGCGTATTGCTTACCAATCTTGCTAGATGTCGGCACCAATAATCAACAGCTCCTTGACGATCCTATGTATATGGGCTGGAGAAACCCACGTATTTCTGGCGATGAGTATAATGAATTTGTGGATTTATTCATTCAAGCCGTTAAGCGCCGTTGGCCAGAAGCATTATTACAGTTCGAAGATTTTGCACAGGAAAATGCCACCCCATTATTGAATAAGTATCGTGACCAGTTATGCTGTTTCAATGATGATATTCAAGGGACGGCTGCGGTATCGGTCGGTACCTTGATTGCTGCCTGCTTGAATAAAGGTCAAAAACTGAGTGAGCAAAAAATCGCATTTTTGGGAGCAGGATCGGCAGGTTGTGGTATCGCCGAACATATTGTTCGCCAAATGCAGCGTGAAGGATTGACTGAAGCGCAAGCACGCAGCCAAGTATTTATGGTTGATCGTTATGGCCTATTGACTGATAACATGACAGAGCTACAAAAATTCCAAGTCCCATTGGTACAAAAAGAATCCGCTATCGCACACTGGGATAAAAGTAACAAACTGGGCTTAGCGCAAGTAGTCAAACAAGCAGAAGTCACTGTATTGTTTGGTGTCAGTGGCCAAAAAGGTCTGTTTACCCAAGAAGTCATCGAAGCGTTATGCGCCAATACGGAACATCCAATTGTATTACCGTTGTCAAACCCAACATCTCGTGTAGAGGCAACCCCGCAAGAAGTGATGAACTGGAGTCGTGGCAAAGCCATCATTGCAACAGGTAGTCCTTTTCCTCCTACGACCTTCAATGGCCAGACTTTTGAGGTATCTCAGTGTAATAACAGCTATATATTCCCAGGTATCGGTCTTGGCGTTCTGGCGGCTCAGGCGACAATTATTAGTGATAATATGTTAATGGCGGCAAGCCAAGCCCTTGCAGATATCTCTATGGAGTACGAAAAAGTACCAGGTGCCATACTACCACCAATCAAAGTTATCAGAGAGATTAGTGAAAAAATAGCCTATGCCGTAGCAGTGCAAGCGGTTGAAGATAAGCTGGCACTACCTGATACCGCAGAAAATTTACAACGCCGAATAGAGGCAAACTTTTGGTTACCCGAATACCGTCACTATCGCCGTACTTCTTTTTAATATAGAAAAGATATAAAAAAAAGCCCAACACTGCGATATAAGTAGTGTTGGGCTTTTTTGCTTGAGCAAGCAGATGATGACTATGCTCGCAGAGATGCAAGATGAGCTATGCTGTCAAATCTGTAGACATTGACTTGGGAGATTTTACTTACGCAGCCTGACGATAAAAGTCAAACCACACCTGTCTTGGCGTTTTATAGCCCAAACCCTTTTGGATTCTAGTCTGATTGTACTCAAGCTCAATATATTTAGTGATATCACTGATGGCTTCGAACCTTGTTTTATAGTCTTCGTGATACACCAACTCATTCTTCAATACGCCCCAGAAGCTTTCTATTGGCGCATTGTCAAAGCAATTACCACGTCTGGACATTGAGCCCTTAAATCTATGTTTCTTAATGATCTTATGATAGTCATAACTACAGTACTGACTACCTCTATCAGAATGTAAAATCAAACCTTGACTAGGTCGTTTGTTCTTGATGGCCATATCAAGTGCACGGCAGACTAAATCTGCTGTCATGCGCTTGTGGATAGCATAGCCGACCAGCTCTTTAGTATATAGGTCTTTAACACCTGCTAAGTATAGCCAACCTTCATCTGTCCATATATAAGTGATGTCACTGACCCAAGCCTCATTAGGGTGATTGGCATTAAATTTCTGTTCTAGACGGTTTGGATAGATAAGCTTGTTATGGTTTGAGTTGGTGGTGACTTTAAAGCGATTGTGACGTCGGCATTTAATGCCGCACTCTTCTTTAATGCGTCTAACCATATATTTACTTATGGCATATTCTTGCCCTGTAAGGTAAGCATACAATCGCTCATAGCCATAGCGCTGCTTAGTCTCATCATGAGCCACGCGAACTAGCAACTCACACTGATTACGATGAATCTGCTGATTACTGATACCACGATTGATCCAGTTGTAATAGCTTGATGGCTTAACATCTAATACGTGACACATGCAGGTGATGCTAAATATTTTCTGGTTATCCTTGATAAAGACGTACTTCATCAACTGTGCTTCGCGAAGTACGCCGTGGCCTTTTTTAGAATGTCTCGCTCTTCTTGAGCAACTTTGAGATCACGTTTAAGACGTTTATTCTCTTCTAGTATAGCCATAATCTCAGGGTCATATCCTTTAGTACCGATTAGCTTGCCTTTATTAGCTTTGTTTTGCCAGTTAGATAATGTCTGCATAGCGATGCCAAGCTGCTTTACCGTTGCTGAAACATTGCCATCATTATCTGCTACCTTTTTAACGGCCTCTGCTTTGAATGCTGCACTATAGGTTCTGATCTTCTTAGTCATGATAAAATCCTCATTGAGTCGTTAGTTTACCAAGTTTGGTTCTACAGTTTTTTCAGCATAGCTCAATCTAAGCAAGGCTGAGTTGCGTAATTATTATTAACCATATCAAACTGACCTTGTTTGAAATAGCCATCTTCTTTTAACTTGGTAAGCGCGTCAATTCTAGGCTTCATCAGTGCAAACCATGATTTATAGTATTTTTCATTATTCCATCTATTGTCATCAATGTTACAGAATTTACTAGCTTCTACTTTGTACTGTTCATCTATCAACTTATAAATATCGCTGAATTCTTGCGGCTTCAGCTTTTCTTCTAGTCCATAGAGAAACTGCAGTATATCGACATTGGCAAACTTAAAGCGTACTGGGCCTGAAGCTAGTTTGTTGCCAGATACAATACCAAAGCGATCTTCTAGTCTGTGTTTTTGCTCGTCATTAAAAGCAGCTTGGTACCACCTTTTTAATCCGAAAAATTCAATTAAGCCACCATTAATATTCTGATCAATAGCAAAGGTTTCTGCCGGTGGTAAATCTGGTTTCGACTCAGAGGGCACAACTGATACTGGCGTAGGATCCGGTTGTGTATGGGCTTGTTGTACTGGTGCTTGTTGACGCTGTATAGCCTGTTGCGCAGCGGGGGAGTGTAAAGGCATGATAGCAGGGCTACTACACTGTCTACATCTCTTATTTTTACTACGCCATATTTCATAAATAACTGCTGGTACTATGGCGAACCACACAAGTATTAATGTAATAATTATGCTGCCAGCTACTTTAGGATTAGTTATTGATCCGCAGTTATTGCAATAAACTTTTTGTGCCATATCGCTCGCCTGAATATATAAATTAGTAATTTACTCGACTTTAACTGATTGGTAACTATTCGGCAACTGTTCACAATATATATTATGACCTTAATTAAATATGTAAGCACAAAAAAAACCGCTCAATAGCGGGTGAGTTTCTCAATGCCTCTATCTAAAACTTCCAAGTTTAAAAACTTATATTGCAAAAAATGAATTTATCTATAAAGTGTCGATTCGATTTAATAAACCATAAGGCTTAGCAATGATTATTGAACTAAAAGGTAGCGATTTGACTCAGGCTATGTTGGAGCGTGGCGATAGAATGGTATGGTGTGCTGTCAGTAATATTAGTGATAAGCATGCTATGGAAACGGTCGAGAATGGCTATTACGAGCTGTTGGTGCCTATCGTGTCTTTTGAGGATGGTTTTGTCTGTAGACAAGGTAATTCATGGCATCATGCTGTACCAGTTAAGAAGGTTGAGCTCACTCAGCAAGACGTAGGACTATAAAAAAATCTATATATAAATGACTGTTGCGTTCTATGTACATACTAGTATTGCAGTTTATGCTGATAAATATGCCGTTTATCCAATATCACTAGCCTATGATAATAAATTACTCTTATATTATAGTTGTAGGCACATCTAACTTCTGACGATCAGAGTGTAGTTACCAGCACAATGAGTCTAAAGATGGTCAAGTGACAGCTCCTTTAAGACCACTTGTTTAGCTTAATAGTCATCATTATTGATTAGGAGTTAGAGATATGGATACGTTAATAGTAGGTAGTGATTTAGCTCGTGCAATGCTCAAAAATGGCCATAAAGAAATATGGTGTGCGGTGAGTGATGAGAGCGATGAAAATGCTATGGAAGATCAAGTCGGCAATGATTTTACGTCTCGCATTGTAGCTTTTGAAGACGGGCAATTCTATTGTGAAGGTGGCATGCCTTGGAAGTATGCAGTACCAATTAAGATAGTTGCATTGACACGAGAGGCTATGGCAGTTTGAGAAGGCAGTGTTAGTCACCTAAGAAGGTTTTTGTTAGTAGTTAATAAGAACACCCGCTCAGATATAGGCGGGTGTTTGCATAACAGATAACTTTTATGTATATAAACATAAGTTTGTTATAAAGATAAAAACAATGCATAGCGCTATATCTTGAACTCGCGCTATCTATATTATTTTTTTCAGTAGTGTCTCTTAATGAAATTAAAATGGTTACTTAGTGAAGTTTATAATTCCTTAATTTCTCTTTGTACGTCAATAGTTTGAGTTGTCTAGATAGTTGTAGTTTGTTTCATGTTCAAATAAGTATCCTCGCATAATTCTTAACAGTTCCTATGTTGGCATTTGTCAGTAAGTGTTATATATTCCATCCAGTCAATTTCTGGAGGATAAGTTTATGATATGTGCTGGTGATAAGTTGGTGTGTACAGATGGGAATCCTTTTTTTAAAGAGGGATCGATATATACTGTTGGGGATATTTTGACTAGCGAGCTATTTGAAGTAAAAGTGGGTCCGAATGGTGAATACTGGTACGCCACAAAAGATAATGAAGGTATACGTGTTTCCTTCAATTCAAACGAAACAGCAATTAATGACGCTTACTTTAGCAAAGTAAAATAATTTTTTGAACGTAGACGAAAGCTCAAACCATCTTTGCTATAGAAGCATGGGTGGTTTTTTGCATTGTAAGGATGGTAAGTTTGTAATAACAAGTCTAGCCAGTCTAAGAAAGTTTATAGTGAATAGGCTGTGATTGTTCGAAATGTAATAAGAAACCCGCTCGACGCAGGTTATGGAGTTATAATTCCATCAATTCTTTATATAAATAAACATAAGTAAGATAATCGTTGCTAATAGAATAGGGCAGGGATACATTTTAAGCTTACGTCATTTACCTATTAAGGCTATTGCTATGAAGCTATTATCAGCGTTTTTCGTATCTATGTTAATGATGACGCCAGTAGTACAGGCGAATGCTCAGAACTACCCTTGTTCAAAAAGCATGGGCGGTGTATCGCATTGCAAAGATGGTAAGTTTGTCTGTAAGAATGGCAAGATTAGCCAGTCTAAGAAAGTTTGTAGTGGTTAGGGACTGGTTAATAGATAATAAAAAACCCTACTGATATAGCGGGTTTTTTATTGATAAGGCTCTATACTGAAGATCAGTAATCATCTTCATCAGCAAAATCATCGAAATCATCATCTCTTAAATCTGCACCTAACACTTCTATGTTGCTCTTAATAATACTAAAAGGACCTTCTGGGTTAGGGCCCTCAACCCATAATACGGAGCCTTGTCTATCAAGTCCTACTTCTAAAAATATTTTACCTTCTTCATTTGTAAACGGATGATATATGAATCCGATATACATTTGTATAAACAAATCATCGTGACGCTTTCCTGACTCTTCTAATGAGAAATCTTGTGCTAAAAACACATCTTCGAGGTCAGAAATATCATAATCTGAACCAAAATCGTTTTTATCACTAACATTTTCATCCCATTCGTAAACCACTTCACCTGTTATATTAGCCATTTTATTTGCTCTGTAGAAAAGAAAAATTAAGGTAGTCCAAAAATCAATACTCAATTAAAGGTAGTACCTGCCTAATTTACAACGAACTATAATATTAAGCTATTTGGTGGTGTATCAAAAAGTATGCTGGGGTAATAAAGGAAGGGTGACAGTCAAAGCAAGATGATATATTTGAGGTTATGAAGACACAAATACAGATCAATTGCCCCGACTGTCACAGTCTTAGT
>NZ_CAJHAR010000063.1 GCF_904846415.1 Psychrobacter piscatorii
AGGTCATGCCATTTGCTAAGCTTTTAAGAACTTGTTTGCGATAGTCTAGTGAATAAGTCATGATAATTAAGTATATCTGTTGAGATGTTTTATCTTATAACACTTTTGTATTTGATACACTATATATAAAACTAATTCAGAAGAGAGCTTTACGACCTACTTATCTAACAATAAATACTATGATGAGAATGAAGTTTTTAAGAAGGTTTTGCAGAATGATACAGACTATAAAAACAAACTAAGATTCTTTGCTTTTTATTCTTATCTTGCAAAAAACGAGGCGTCATTAAACCAAACTGACCTAATGGAATGGACTCGTGTAATATACAACTTAACTGAAAACACAATAGTGGACGGCACTGATATTTTCTATCGTACTATACAAAGTATTAGCTCTCTAAGTGATATTAAACAGCCCATTTTAAATATATTGACAAGTGAAACCAAAATTACAGGATTCTCAGGAGATCAGGTTCTTGAAGAAAAAATTAAAGCTCACCTGATACTGAAATCAGGCGATTGGAGAGATAAGGTATTAGAAGCAGAAGGTAATACTTTTCTCAATGGTCAGATAGGCTGCCTATTAAACTTCTCAGGTATCTTAGAATATTACCGACAGCACAACAATTGCGATTGGGATGACTCGGGAAGCTCAAAATTCTTCGAGAAATTCTCTCATTATTTCGAAGCGATAAAATCTGTAATGAGTTATAGATACCCTGAGGAGCTAGATAAAAAATTAAGTGCAGAAGCAATTGATTTCTTATGGGAAAGAGCGGTTTTAACTAAAGGTATCTATTTTACTAATAAAACACAAAACCGCCGTAATTTATTAAGTAGCGATAATCCAAGAAATAATATAGAGCGTGACTATAGTTGGAAAAGATTATTACGAATTGAGAGTGACAAAGACGTCTCTAAAAGACTCAGGGAACCAAAGCAAGATTTCGTTAAACAGTTAATAGACGATTCGCATTTTGAATTTAATACACTACAAGCATTCAAATCATCTTTACAGAATATTTGTGATATTGCACTCGAATCCGAAGAGCTTGAAGATTGGCGTAGATATTTGATTCGATACCCTGATCTGTATTCCTATTGTGAACAAGGATTTATTCAGATCGATAATCAAATGGTATTTTTGTTATGGCAATCTCAGCGTAATCATTATCATAGCGAGCTTTACACAGTTGTATTAGATCTCCAGCTAAAAGATGAACTTGAAAAACTAGTGCCCTTCTCCAATCTAGAATATCAATACGTTAAGTCCACTCAGGAGCAAGCCTCTCTTAAAATAAAAGATTGGAATTATGCAAGCAGTGATTACTACTTCGAAATCTTAAAAGCCTCAGAGAACTTTATAGTCCGATTTATAAACGGCTCATCAAACGATTACCCTCAAAAAGTTACTGATGTGATTGAAAATAATGGATTTCAACGCGAATACAATCAAGACGATGAAACAGCACACTACGAGACTACCTCATTAACATCGGTAGATGACGTGATCAGTCAGCTTATTCAAACTTGTAGCTCATTGAGGAGTATTGAGAATGAGTAACGTCGCTGATATAGAAAGACTCACGCAAAACCGTGTGGTACGCTTTTTTACCGATACTCTCGGCTATCGTTACTTAGGCGACTTCAAAGACCGACCTAATAACAAGAATATTGAGCCTGAGATTTTAGCGGCGTGGCTAAGCTCACGTAACGTCAGCCGTATATTGCAAAATAGAGCCATTAACGCTCTAGAAAAAGCAGCAGCACTGGGCAGTGGCGTTAAATTATACGATGCCAATAAAAAGGTCTACGAACTACTGCGCTATGGCATCAAAGAAAAAGAAGGCGCCAGCGATCATAAAGAAACCATCTGGCTGATTGATTGGCACAATATAGAGACCAATGACTTTGCCATTGCCGAAGAAGTTTCTATCGCAGGCGAGAATAAAAAACGTCCTGATATTGTCCTCTATGTTAACGGCATTGCACTGGGCGTTATTGAACTCAAACGCTCTACTATCAATGTCACTGAAGGTATTCACCAGAACCTAGACAATCAGAAAAAAGAGTTTATTCGCAGCTTCTTTAGCACCATACAATTGGTTATGGCAGGTAATGATACCCAAGGCTTACGCTATGGTACGATCGAAACGCCTGAGAAATACTATTTAGAATGGAAAGAAGCCAACCCTATTCACACGCCACAATCTGATATTAGCGTACCGACGCATCTTACTTTAGCGAATGCTGATTTTACGGATCAGCCCTTAGACTTCCATCTGTATTATATGTGCAATAAGCACCGATTCTTAGATATCATTAATAACTTCATTGTCTTTGATTCAGGTATTAAAAAGACCTGCCGGCATAATCAATTCTTTGGTATACAATCCGCTAAGAAACATATTGCACAGCATAAAGATGGCATCATTTGGCATACGCAAGGTTCAGGCAAAAGCTTGACCATGGTTTGGCTAGCTAAATGGATACGGGAGAATGTCACCAATAGCCGTGTACTCATTATTACCGACCGTACCGAACTGGATGAACAGATTGAAAAAGTATTTTTCGGTGTCGATGAAGCGATATATCGCACCAAGAGCGGTGCTGATCTTATTACCCAGTTGAATCAGCCTAACCCTTGGTTACTTTGCTCTTTGGTTCATAAGTTTGGTCGTCATGGCGATGATGACGATAATACAGAGGACACGGACGACTTTATAAAGGACATTCAAGCCAGCCTACCGTCAGATTTTAGTCCTAAAGGTGATTTATTCATCTTCGTTGATGAATGTCATCGCACTCAGTCTGGTAAGCTGCACAGCGCTATGAAGGCGCTATTACCAGAAGCTATGTTTGTCGGTTTTACAGGAACGCCACTACTCAAAAAGGATAAAAAGAAATCTATCGAAGTCTTTGGACCTTTTATTCATACCTATAAGTTTGATGAAGCAGTCGCTGACGGTGTAGTGTTAGACCTTTTATACGAAGCGCGTGACATCGACCAACAGCTTACCTCCTCTAAGAAAGTCGATGAATGGTTCGACGCCCATACTCGTGGTTTGACTAACATTGCTAAGAGCCAGCTCAAACAAAAATGGGGAACTATGCAGCGGGTTCTGTCTAGCCAGTCGCGCATAGAATGTATTGTCAATGATATTTTGCTCGATATGCAGCAAAAGCCAAGACTTATGGACGGTCATGGCAATGCCATGCTTGTCTGTAACAGTATTTATCAAGCCTGTAAATCTTATGAGGCCTTTGAGAACTCGTTCTTAAAAGGCAAAGTAGCAATCGTGACCAGTTACTTACCGACTGCAGATAGCATCAAAGGTGAAGAAACTGGCGAAGGTATGACAGAGAAGCTTTTTAAATATCGAATCTATCGCAGGATGATTGCTGATTATTATGATACTAGCGAACAAGAAGCAGGCTCTAAGGCAGAGGACTTTGAGAAAGCAGTTAAAAAACGCTTTATAGAAGAGCCAGGTCAAATGCGACTGTTGATAGTCGTAGATAAACTGCTGACAGGATTTGATGCGCCTTCTGCCACCTATTTATATATTGATAAAAAGATGGCTGACCATAATCTGTTTCAGGCTATCTGCCGTGTTAATAGACTCGATGGTGCAGAAAAAGATTATGGCTATATCATTGATTATCAGGATCTGTTTCAGTCTTTAAACAGTACTATTTCTAATTATACGCAAGGCGCATTTTCAGATTATGAAGATGAAGATATCAATGGGCTGTTAAAGAATCGCTTAAGTGCGGCAAAACAAAACTTAAATGATGCCCTAGAGATGGTCAGAGGGCTGTGTGAGCTTGTTAAGTATCCTAGGAACATACAAGACTACGCTGCTTACTTTTGCCCTAGTGAAGATGTGACTGAAGCTGATAAAATAGAAAAGGAACAACTGCGACTTACCTTATATAAAAGCGTCTCCAAGCTGATACGTGCTTATGGAAACATCGCCAATGAAATGTCTGACGCAGGATATAATGACCAAGAAATCAAACGCATCAAAGACGATGTAAAGCACTTTGAGTCGGTTCGTAATAACATCAAGCTTATGAGTGGCGACCATATCGATATGAAAAGCTATGAGCCAACCATGCGTAGGATGTTAGACACTTATATCCATGCCACTCCTAGCGAGACGGTTATCGACTTTGAAGATTTAGGACTCATTGAGTTAATTGTCAATCAAGGGCCTGAAGCTTTAATCAAAGCCATACCTGAGGATATAGCGAGCAACCCTGAGAACGTCGCAGAGACCATAGAGAACAACGTTCGAAAAACGATTGTCGATGAAAACCCCGTTAACCCTAAATACTATGAGCATATGTCTGCCCTACTCGATGAACTCATTGAGCTACGCCGACAAAAAGCCATTGCTTACGCCGAGTACTTGCAAGAAATACGCAAGCTAGCCTCTAAAGTAATCAACCCAACTGGCAGCGCAGCTGGTGACACATACCCTGAGACCATTAATACCCCTGCCAAACGTGCGTTATATGACAACTTGGATCAAAACGAGGACTTAGCAGACAAAGTAGATGCTGCTATTAGACTCAATAAGCAGGCTGATTGGCAAGGTCATCTAATCAAAGAGCGGCGAATCAAAAACGCGGTACATCAGACCGTCTCCGAGTATCAAGTTGATATCGATATCGACGCATTGATTAACTTAGTTAAAGCACAGCAGGAATATCAGTGATTGCTCAGTCAGCCTTTATTAAGATTGGTGAGCTAGATATACATCTGACTCGCAAAGATATTAAAAACCTACATATCAGCGTCATGCCACCTGATGGACAGGTCAGAGTATCTGCACCTGATGCCATGACTGAAACCGCCATTCGTATGGCTGTTATCCACCGTATACCTTGGATTAGGCGTCAGCAGGCTGCCTTTAACAAGCAAGAGCGCCAATCGGCTCGAGAGATGGTAAATGGCGAAACGCATTATCTATGGGGAAGACGCTACCGACTTGAAGTTATTGAGAGTGATACCCTCAAATCGCAGACAATCAAACTAAAGAGCGGTAAGCTTATCCTAACTGTAAATAAAGGGCTATCTGATGAAATAAAACTTAAGCTATTGGCTGAATACTATCGTGGCCGACTAAAAGCTAGAGCACCCGATCTTATCGATAAATGGTCGAAGAAAACTGGCGTCACTATCAGCGATTGGCAAATCCAAAAAATGAAGACCAAATGGGGCAGCTGTAATATAGAAGAAGGCAACATACGGCTTAACTTAGACTTGGCCAAAAAGCCACTGCTTTGTTTGGAGTATATTATCTTGCATGAATTGCTACACTTCAAAGAACGGCAGCACAACGATAGATTTAAGGCCCTGCTCGACACTCACATGCCCGATTGGCGATCTAGACGAGAGTTACTCAACCAAATGCCATTAAACCAAGAGAATTGGAAACATCAATAGTAGTCCTTTAGTTATAGACTAACGCTGAGATCTGATCCTATACCTACGCCTCAGCATATATTGCTTTTAAATGAAAAGAGTTAGGCTCATCAGTCATACTTGTGCAGTAGTAAGTATATAATTCATCAGCCATAACGTTCTTTTCAATAAATGCCACTATATAAGAAATATTATCTAGTGAGGGGCTTTCACTACTCTCCATACCTAACAATAGCCTTTTGATATTAAGGTTTTTAGGGAACTGACCAACCAACTCATTCGCTGCTTTTTTTGCCATATCTATGTCAAATCCATCTGTTATATGAGTTTGAATAAATTTATATGATTTTTCTCTTTCGAATAAGCTTTTAATATCGATAACATCTATACCTATTAAGCCACGTGGACTGATATTCAATAACTTAACTACTTGATTTACGTCTTCAGGCTGACATCTAACAATGCCCTCTATAATATCTAAGCGATCAAAATCCATATCATTTATTTGCAATCCAACTAGAAACCAAGCCTCTGACTTCTCTTTTAGCTCTAGTAGCGCCTGCTCACCCCAATCCTCGCTGATAATAAAACAACCAATAACAGACTTAGGGTAACGATCCATAATTTGTTGGTATAGAAATGCGTTAGGTGTGTCATCTATATATGATTCATCCATATGGTATTTCATTGCTATACTCACTGATAATTAATGATTTTTGATGTAGTTAGAGGTATCAAACTTTAGCACTATTTAAATCATATTCAGTTTTATTTACTTATAGTGCTGGTCATTGATTTGCTTTAGCATCTTGATAGTGTTTATATCGTAACTGCCTTCAAAATACTGATCCAAAAGCTCGTTAAAAACACATTTTCTATTAGGGGATGCTAAGGTAAATAACGTTAGCGAA
>NZ_CAJHAR010000064.1 GCF_904846415.1 Psychrobacter piscatorii
ATCATTGCCTAAACGCTCATACTGTAGCTCTGCAAGTGTTTTTTGGTGTTTGGTGGTACTAGGGTCTTCTTGATAGCGTGTCAGCGCTTGCATACGGCTGTATGTGGCGAGAATGGCGACAAGATGTTGGCCAAACTCGCTGCTTTGATCGATTTTTTGCAGGTGCGACTTATCAACACTCATGGGCTGCTGTTCTAGCTGCTGATAGAAGTGCTTAAACTCTCCTGTCTCCGTAGCAATTCTTGCAAGTCTCTGATCTCGGCGCTGTTGTCGCTCTAGTTTCTCTTGTTCGGCCTGTTCTCGTTCTTTTCGCTCCGCTGTTTCTAGTTGCTGCTGTTGTAGGTGCTCTTGCTCAGCTTGCTGCGCCTTCTCGCGGTTAAGTCGTATCGCTTTTAGCCTATTTACCGTATCGTTGGCGCTGTCTATCCTCTCCTGAGTAACTTTTTTGGGCTTAAAGTTAGGTTTAGGTGCAGCTGGGACGATGAATAGCTTGCTTTCGCGCAGGTCGGCGATGGTACGATCCGCTTTATCATTAGTTTTTTGGTTATTGGCTAGGTGTTTGTTCCAAACCAGCTCGTTAGATTGGATAATCTCACGGTTAAACTGACCTTTTGCGGTCGGTATTCCTTTACGTTCCATGTGGGTCGCGTCTTTACCCATCTTGATTTGCGGCACTAGGTCGATACCTTGTGATTTATAGCTACGGCTGTCGATCAGGTTATGGCCTTTTTCTTCTAATACCCTGTTAGCGGTATGCTCCCACAGCTCGCGCACGGCTTTAACTTCTACGCTCATGCGCGGCAAGCCTTTTTTTCTGCGGTCATCGTCTGATATTTCACTGTCGGCTTTGTCTTTGGTGAGGTAGATTTTGCCGTCATCGTCAATGGTGGCGGTGCGTGTGGTCAGTAAAATATGGGCATGAAAGTTAAGAGGACTTGCACCGCGCTCGATCTCTTTATCGGTTGGCACATGGATCGCACAATCTGCGATCACCTGATATCTATCGGCTAAGGTTCTGGCGAAATCATGGGCTAAGTCTTTGCGATCTTGTTCGCTCAATTCATGCGGTAAGGCAACCAACCATTCACGAGCCACGCGACTATTTTTTCGGGTTTCATTGCGCTCGGCCATGTTCCATAATTCAGCTCTGCCAATCTCGCAACCATCTAAGGTAGTCGGCAAAATGATATCGGCACTTAATACACCACTGCGTTTTTGGTAGTCGTGCGTTTTGCCGTGGTTTTTATCTTTATCAAGCAATTTGTCACCGGCACGGTAAGCAGCGGCCGCGATTGCACTTTGTCCTTTTGCTCTTGATATTGACTTGGTGCTTGCCATGAATATCGCCATAACGACTGCCTGTTTTGAAGGTGGTTTTTTGGGGTTTGGGGTGTCCCCAACGTGTTTCGAGAACTGTGATATATGTACCGATAGGTGAATATATCACAGTTCTCGAAAACGCGCTCTTAGTCAGAGGGACAAAAAAATAAACTCAAGAAGAAACCAATATAATAGTTTGGTCTCTTCTTGAGTTTTCTTAATAAATAAGGAATAGCCCCAGTTTTCTACAAGAACTACTTACGTTCTTTTATAATATCTAAACTTTTCTTTACTTCTTTAGCTACAGCTAATGCGAGCAATGGTGGTACGGCGTTTCCTACCTGTCTAAATCCGTGCCATTTTGTTTTATGAAATCTATGCCAATCAGGAAAACTTTGCAGTCTAGCCCCTTCTCTAACAGAAATAACTCTAGGTAGTAATGGATGCACTGGTCGCGGAGCTGAATATGCTCCTCTTTCTCTAGGTGTTCCAGCTCTTAAAGTATTTGCTACATCATGTTCTTTAAGTTTATATAACCTACTAACTGGAACGGTATCTCCTTGTTTCGTCTCTATAAACCTCTTTGTAAGAACTTCACCATGAACCGTTCTTCTACAACCTGTACAAATATTAGAATCCCAGTCATTTTTATACAGATTAGCATAGGGATTATCAGCTAACTCTCCTTTCATCATTTTCGCATAGTCTGTTACAGCAGGTTTTTCATACTCAACTTCGTCACTGTCTACTAAATGATCGTATTTATCTATATCGATCAGATCGAATATTGCTTCCGATACAGAGGGGGTCTTTGGTAAGTTAGGGAACAGTCCTTTTTCAGACTCTCTAATATTACTGTGAGTTGGCTCCGGATAGTTTGGTATTATGTTTAAATCATTTCTAGCAGCAAGTATAAATACGCGCTTTCTATTTTGAGGCACACCATAGTCAGCCGCGTTTAGTACTTTAATTGGCAAGCGAATAGTATATCCAGCTTCTTCTATTATTTTAATTAACTCTTTAATGAATTCACCTTTTTGAGCAGATAGCATGCCTTGAACATTTTCTATAACTAAGAACTTAGGCTGTAAATCTTTTGCGATTCTGATAAACTCAAAAATCAATCTCGATCTCTCGTCATTAGGGTCTCTAAGACCAATTAAGCTAAAACCTTGACATGGAGGTCCACCGATTAGAACGTCTATCTCTTCATCATCTAAACCCTCTAAAAGTTCTTCGCTTTTGACTTTTCTAACATCCTCTCCAATAATTCTTTTACTTGGAAAGTTATGTTTTAAGGCTTCAATACAACTTTTGTCAAACTCTACACCAACTTTAGGCTCTATGCCTGCCATTTGAAAACCAAGGGACATTCCGCCTACCCCAGCAAATAAGTCAACTGCTGTATACATAGTGTATTACCTCATATTTGCTAACATTAGGGTCGGAAGGATAGCAGATAGTCTTTAAAAAGTCGAACGATTTTTTTTCTCAGGATAAGTCACAAGGGCTTATTTATTTTAAAGGAGTGATTCATGCAAAGTGAAAACAGTATAGAACTAGGTAAATTCCCTATTGAAATATTCGGAACTCTATACAATGATAATAGTCCACAAGCTTTATGGAGTAGAAACAACCAGTATTGCCCATATTTGAAACGTGAGTGTACAAAGACCCGCAAAAGTGAACCTAGCATAAAGGTAGGAATTTGTTCTGTAGGCTACAATATATCTTATAGTGGTAATAAAACCATTATTCCTAATATTATCTGTCCGCATAGATTTCTAGGTGAAGAAAGTCTATTTTACGATATAGCAAAATTTTTCAATCCGTCTTGGGCGAACATCAGTGTTGTATCGGAAGTTTCCATGGCTATGGGCGGAAATGTTGATTATGTTGCTTATACAAATAACTCAATGAATGAAGTCGAGGACTTCTTATGCATAGAGTTACAAGCTAATGGTACAACAGGCTCCCCTTATGGCTATGTAAAAGAACTACTAGAACATCAAGCATATACAGGGGAAAAACATACATACGGCCTTAATTGGGCTAATGAGTTTTCGAAAACTATGCTTCAACAAGCATTCAAAAAAGGAAAAATTGTTACTGTATGGCACAAAAGAATAGTTTTTGTTATTCAGGATGTAGCCATGCAATATTTACAACAAAGTATGGATACTAGTGCTCTACGGAAAAATATGGATGATAATATTCATTTTATAACAACAACTATGGTTTGGAATGGAGCTTTAAATAAATATGACCTAAAGCTTGATGAATGGTACAGTACAAACGTCGATGGGATATCTAAAATGATAGGTGGAACTGCTGAACAAAACTATCCAACACAGGACGATTTCGAAACAGTTATCAAAAGAAGAGAGACCAACAGCCTTCAGTTATAATTGCCTATTAACTCCCGTAATAAAAAAAACACTAATACTTCAAATATTCTTTAATAGGACGCTTGCTAAACTGTGAAGCGTCACTTTTAAGACGGTTAACCATCTCAAACTCCCATCCTTGCTGTGACTGTCCAGCTGGGCTAGTCGGGCTTACTAAATGATTGTACTCTGCCATGAAAGTAGGATTGCGAACAATGCGTCCTAGCTGCTTATCATTCAGCCCTTCAATCGTGAACATATCTGCTGTGTTCACATCTCTGACAGCTTCTTGTTTCGCGTTTTTTGGTTGAGCTTTGGTTAATACCTTAAACTTAAAGCCTGCTATAGCCACGCCCTTTTTAACCTGTTCGTAGCTGACTTTTAGGTCTGATTTTTCATTTATCTCTTTCACTGCAAGGTCTAGAACGCGCTTTTTAAAGTCGCTCATTGCCTTGTACTCAGTGTCTTCAACACCCAACTGCCCTCTGAAAACATCTAGATCAAAGCTTACCTTTTTTGCTTGCCTCCATTGGTTGAGTAGTTCGTATAACCTAACAGAGTACACGCTCTTCATTGTTGCTACCTGCTCAAGCGCAAATCTTGTGAATAGAGTTTTAGCTTCTATAGCATCAATACGTGTTATCTCTTGGACTACAGCAGGTGTAAGCATTATTTCTATGATTGCTTCATCATCTAAATACTTTGCCTGACTCACCCAGTGAGACTTAACTGGCTTACTATCCCGCTCGTCGAGAAATGTAAAATAGCGCTTAAATAGAGAAGTTTCAGCTTCAATAAGAACTTCATACGCCGTTTGTCTTGTGACACCAAACGCTTCAGCATAGCGGCTTGCGTGGATAGGTAAGGGAGTTACGGTATCTATGCCTGTGCCTGTTTCTCTCGCGTCTATAATCGCTAACTGCATAAGTCGAATTTCAGCAAGGGATAACTTTTGTAAAGCTGTATTTAGCCTATGAGTTTTAACAACCTCATTTTTTGACTTTTTGCTACTCATATCTATAAACCTATTTTCTATTGATGACTATAAGTTACCATGTCTTTTAAGAGACGTAAATAAATAAAGTCTTTAATTGACAGGTAAACGTCCGTTAATTGACAGGTAAACGTCCGTTAATTGACAGGTAAACGTCCGTTAATTGACAGGTAAACGTCCGTTAATGACCCACGCAGCCCAATGATTTCAATGCTTGTAATCAACTTAAAAGCTTTTAAAAGCATTAAAAGCATTAAAAACCTTTTTGGTTGTTAATAACTAAAAAATTAAAAGCATTTATTTAATACTTAGAATTAGGTTTAAAGTTACTTAAACTTGCACCAAGTTGGATTACTAAAAAACTTAGATTTAAAATCTTTTCTACATTTACTGGTATCGACTTCTGCATAGTAACCATCATCAGCTTGGATCACTTTATTAAATAATTGAGCGTCATCAAGAGCATTATATTCAGCCTTCCTTTGAATAATTTCATCTTTGCTAGGAACAAACAACCAAGCTGAACCAAACGTTAGCAGCATAATTGAAAGACAGACCGCACCAAGCATAGCGGTTATTTTCCAGCTAAGATGTTTGACTAAGTTATAGCTAAAATCATTAGCCACGTCATTAAGCCTATCTTTGGTACTGTTGATAACCGCAGTCGTTGTACTATCTACGCTCTCTTTCATCTTTCGGCTTTGAGTATCATAGGTATCTTCATACATTTTGAAAAAACCCTGTCTGCTCTCAAATTCAGTTTTTGAGTTATGAGCAGCCGTTTCAAGATCGTCAAATTGCTTTTCAATCTTAACGGCAACCGTTGATAGCTTTTTACTGGCTGTGTCTATATGTGTGGTAAAGCCTTGATCTATTAGTGCATGATAGGATTTTTGGTTTTGCTGAAAGGCAGCATTGATATTATTTTTGAGTGCCTGACTTGTGTTATCTATGATCAGCTGTTCTTTATCCTGATAAATTTTTAATAGCCCAGTGAGCTGCTTTATCATTGCTGATATTTGCTGTACGTGCTCATTGTTGGTTTTACCCTGCTCCTGACTGTCTGCTAGTAGCTCTTGCTGCTGTTCAGTCAGTGCGTGAAGGGTGAGTACCAATTCTTCTATTGCAATCGACTGGGCGTTGTCGGTCATATTTAAAATCCTAGGGTCATGCCACGACTTCGATTAATATCATGGCTATGGTCATTAATGGCTAATGAGACGCTCTGTAGGCGCTCCTGCTGCGTTTCAGAGAGGTTTTGCTTATGCCTAGGTACCATAGCATCAAATACGCCCTTTAATGCCGCTGTATCGGCCTTTTGCGACACGGTGTGTCGCGAGTTTTTTATATTCTCTAATGCCGATTGCGAATGTGAGATAAGATCATTGCCTAAACGCTCATACTGTAGCTCTGCAAGTGTTTTTTGGTGTTTGGTGGTACTAGGGTCTTCTTGATAGCGTGTCAGCGCTTGCATACGGCTGTATGTGGCGAGAATGGCGACAAGATGT
>NZ_CAJHAR010000065.1 GCF_904846415.1 Psychrobacter piscatorii
TTGAGAATCGGACGCTAGGGTGACTAATATCTTTTAGTGAGCATAAACGAGCATAAACGAGCATAAACGAGCATAAACGAGCATAAACGAGCATAAACGAGCATAAACGAGCATAAACGAGCATAAAAGTTATTGTCTGCCATTATGTGATGGAGTAGCAGATTGAGATAAGGCGTAAAGGGAAATAAACTTAATTGCAGGATAGGCTAATGCCGTCAAAAATGGGGTATTTTGGGATAGAGTTTAGTTGGTCGCAGTTCATAAGACGACTTTTTCTTAGTGACAATGAGAACGCTATTACTGACCAAACGGCACACAAGTGATCAGTATCGTCATTTGTATCATTGAGAATTAATCAAAAGTTCCTAAGCAGCAGCTTAGGAATATTCTTCCGAGTCAGAAAAATTATGATAACTGCTAGACTTCCAGTTTTCACGGAACGATTTACCAGATGATCAAAATAAAATCTGACGTTTCATCCGATCTAATTTCATCACTCAAATTTACAATTTACCAAACAGCCGACACCTAGAACCTCCAAGCCGCCCAAAAAAACCACAAAATACACAGCGAAATAATTTTGATGAACGGATTTGGTAAGTTAAGCAAAACTCACCAAAAAGCTTGTCGTGCCGACGGCAAAATATAAGTACACACACCACGCAACTGGTTGCAAACGCTACAAGCCCCGTTCTATAAGGACAGACCTGTAGTACAAGGTGCGTTACGCGTGTAATACAACTATGATATATTATGCTCGTAGACCCTACTGTTATAAGGTTTTTTTGTATTACACAAGGATTTTAAAATATGTCAGATAAGCGCTCTATTTCATTTCGGATCGAAGACGGTATATATCACCTATTGAAGAAAAATTGTGAGGGAAATCTTACAAGATATATCACCTCTTTAATAATAAGTGGCTTGATGGTAGAGGTAGAAGAGTTATATACCAACGCTATAGGAACTACTAAAATAGAAGAGCTTAAAACTCAAAAAGATGAGATTAGAAAGCTAAAAAACCAGATAGAAAAGTTAGAACTGAAGCTCGAAAATTCAAACAGTTCTTATGAAGCAGAGAAAAAACGTCTGAAAGACGTTACAGCATCTTTAGACATGGATCGTAAAATATTGACAAATTTTTTCTTAGATTTTGGAGTGCCTATAGAATTTATAGATAAGCAATTTCAAAATGAAAAAATTAAGTTTAACGACAGTTTGTTGATAGCAAAGGGTAATCAACAGTTACTCATAAAAATTGGTCAGAGACTAGGGTTTAGCATAGATAAAATGAGAAGCTGGTTTAATGTTTAGTTGAACTAAAACTCTTATATCTGCTGTTACAAGGGTTTTTGATTTCTAATATGGTTTATAACAAAAATGGATGGTTAGCATTGCTAATGATGGGCAATTAATTTACATTGTAATTACCTGCATAAGCGAAGAGTAATGGCATGACTACAACTAGGGCGTGTCATCAATTAGCCTATTTATCGATAATAACGATTATAGGTAATGACGACACGCTCTAGTGGTATCTCTTTTATATTAATCTAATTCTATCAATGACGATGGGGTTATTTGCTAAGCTGTTCTACCTTACGTGAGCCTTGTGGCTGAATAGGGCGGTTATTGCCTTCGTATAGATCAGACATAATCTTAAATTGATCGCTAGTCAAGGTTAGAGGTTGCTTACTGACATACCACTGGACTCTTTCTGAACAAGGCGGTGTCGTTAGCGAGCCGCTATAATGATAGAAAGTGGACATGATAGGGGCTAAGCTAGATAAATCAATATTACTAGCCGTATAGTCGTTATCGTTTTGGGTGGTCATCTCAGTCCCGTTTAGCAACACGCGCAGCATATCATTGGCTTCACCAATTTTTAGCATGACACCTACTACTGCAAGATTGCCTTCGCTATTGGCGTGAACAAAATGAACCTCGCCTGGATAGTTTTGACTGCCGAATTGATGTTCGCTTGGTGTATGGTAATGAAACTGCTTCAGTACATAGCGTTCATTGTCTAATATAATAGCGTTGTTTTCGGTCGTCGGTGTATAAACGACAGTATGACCATTGTCATGGATTTGAATGTCAGTAGATTTAGCATAATCCATAACTGGCTTTGCCGCACTACTGGCAGTCACTTTTGTGATATTGATAGGTGACTGCTGTTTGCCTGTTTTACAGGTACTAGCGCCCTCAACGTCACCCCAGTATTCAGCACCTGTACTACCTTCGTATGACCACTTAGGATGATGGGCGCTATGACTATCTTGCGATGCTACTACAGTCGCACTAGTGTCAGTCAGCTGTTCTTCTGAAGCTTGGTGGTGAGAGGTACAGGCAGAAAAACCGAGGGTGCTTACTGCTATGGTAGCAACCGCTAAGTAATGAGGGTTCATATTATAGTCCTTGATAAAGTTATAGTGTTATATTTCCCTAAAAATCAAACGAATACGGCGTAAACCTTGTACACCGTAATCCTATAAAGCTCACAATTGGTTTTTTATATCAGTCATATTATCTGTAGTCTAAATTTATTTTGTTAATTTTTTATAAACTAGGGCGTGTCATCAATTAGCATAGATATTTCAGAATAAGCTATACTTATACCAAACCCAACAATTAAAGTTGCGCCCAAGCACGAGCAGTTAACGACCGAATTCTTTGTGGCTGTTTAAGCAAATTATTCCAAGCCAAGCAAGCGGCATCGACAATAGCCTCATAACTGTCATAACAACGATTGGATAACTCATTTTGCTTAAGGTACTGCCATACTCTCTCAGAAGGATTCAGCTCAGGTGAATAAGGCGGTAATTTAAGCATAGTGACATTAGCCTGATTCAAGCTTGGTTGATGCCATAATGCGCCGTCCATCACCACCACCGCATGACGTCCTTTTGGAACGGCTTTACTAATCTCTTGCATATGCAATAACATGGTGTGTTTATTAACGAAAGGCAGTACTAAGCCTACCGCTTTCTTTTTCGCTGGACAAAAGGCACCAAACAGATAAGCGGAATGAAACTGTTGCTGCTTGATCAGTCGAGGTCGCCCACCGCGGTAATGCCAAACTCTGGTCAATGAGCCTTCAGGCAAGACTACCTCGAAACAACCATTTCATGGATAAGCAATGGTGATATAGAGGATTACATGGCTAAGCACCAACATGAAAAAAATGCTAATCCGCTATGGCTCTACTTTCAAGCCGTTATTAGTTGGGTCAAAGCCACATTTCCAAAGTATCGGAAAGAAATGAAGGGCATACCATGGGGCGCACTCTACAACATATATAAAGATGACAATCTTGATCCAACAACATTAGAAATAGAAACAACTCGGCTGATGGCTGATGACGAGGTAACAAAGAAAAAGGGAATATACGAGTATTTACTTACAAAAAATGAGAAATACTTGAGCATTCGAACTTTTAAAGATAGTCATAAGCGAACGATGTACGAACGTCAAAAAGGCATTTGTACATCTTGCACACAACATTTTGAACTTAGTCAAATGGAGGCTGATCACATAACACCGTGGTCACAAGGTGGAAAGACAGAGCTTATTAATGGGCAGATGCTTTGTCGTGAATGTAATCGCAGAAAATCCTCTAAATAAGCAGTACATTCTATATGTTCAATACTCAAGGTACTCTCTAATCGGGCGCTTCTTAAATTGAGATGCGTCTTTTTTTAAGCGATTAATCATTTCGAACTCCCATCCTTGCTGAGATTGGCCAGCTGGACTAGTGGGACTTACTAAGTGATTGTATTCCGCCATAAAAGCGGGGTTTCGAACGATACGTCCTAGCTGTTTATCATTCAACCCATCAACCGTGAACATATCAGCAGTATCGCTATCTCTTTTCGACTCCATAGTCTTACTTTGTTTGGCTTTTATCTTAAACTTGAAAGTAAACCCAGTAATAGCGCGACCTTTCTTATGCTGTTCATATTTAACTGTGATATCAGTATGTTTATTAACTTGCTCTACTGCAAAATCTAACACGTACTTTTTAAAATCGCTCATACGTGAATATTTATTTTCCTCAACGCCTAATTGCTGTCTGAACTTCTGTAACTCAAAAGTAGGTGTCTTTCCTACAGATCGCCATTGTATGAGAAGCTCGTAGAGCCTAATAGCATAGCCACTGTTCAAGCTTTTAAC
This sequence comes from Psychrobacter piscatorii, assembly GCF_904846415.1. Lineage (GTDB taxonomy): Bacteria > Pseudomonadota > Gammaproteobacteria > Pseudomonadales > Moraxellaceae > Psychrobacter > Psychrobacter piscatorii. The sequence continues at coordinate 4,174 of NZ_CAJHAR010000065.1, forward strand.
TTGCTCTAACTCATAACTAGTAAATTGTTCTTCTAGTCTTGTAATTAGAGGCACGACATCATGTGTAAAACGTAAATATACGATACCAGTGTCTTTTTCATAGCCTATTTTATCTACCCAACGGCAATGAAAGCTTCTGTCCTTGCCTGTCTTAGGGTTCTTATCATGGTAAGTCACATATCGGTCAAATAAGCCCTTACAAGCATCCTTCATTACTGTATATGCAGTAGATTTATTGACATCAAAGTATTCAGCATATGTATGAGCATGAACATGCAACAAGCTATCAGCAGCGATCCCTTCGCCTGTTTCTCTAGCTTCTATAATTGCTAATAATACTAATCTTTGTTCAGATAAATCTAATGTATAGCTTGCTTGTATGAGAGCGTTATCTTTGACGACAATATCTGACATATTCATACTCTATTTGATTTAAAGTATCCAAATCATAACCTCTTTAAAAGAGGTTGTAAAGCGCCCTCTTTTTTTGTGCGATAAACCTCGTCTTATTGTGCGATAAACCTCGTCTTATTGTGCGATAAACCTCGTCTTATTGTGCGATAAACCTCGTCTTATTGGAACTGAAAGCCATGTATACCAATCTATACAGAGGACGTAAAAGCTTTTAAAAGTATCTAAAAACATTAAAAGCCTTTTTTATGGTGAGTAGTAATGAAAAAAGTGTTTAGAATTTAAGTAATATAAGTTTAAACGCAAAATAAAGGGGGTTAAAGCGTCTCAAAGCGTATCAGCTTGTTATACATAGTTTTATGTTTAAAACGTCGTAGGCGACACTACAGGACGTCTACAGGCCATATATACTTGTTACCTACGTATTAACGTGATATAAAGGCGGTAGTAAATGGTATATATAAAAAAAGGGCTACCATTCGAGTGGTAGCCCTTCTTCTTATACTAAATACCAGATACTAAAAAAGAGTGAATGTCTAGAATTCACCCCTTTAATACCTAGTAATTTACAACCTAGGAAACTGTAATTTACTATACTAAAGGTGTATTCTCAAGTTATCTGAACAGATTTCTTTAGAATTGGTGGTCTAAACATTCCTCATATTAAACTTAAATTATGAGGAGTTGATCATGGATCAATCTAACGTAACACCATCAGTGCCATCATTACCTAAAGCTTCTACACATAAAGGTTATATTTTATATACCTTTCTTAGAGGTGGGAAAAAACGCAATAAAGGGCTTTTTCATGAGATTGACACCTGTTGTTCAGGTAGCCGAATATCTGAGCTTCGCTCTGATGGTTGGGCTGTATCAGATAAGTACCTTCATGTTGAAACCAAAGAGGGTAAACCAGTCCGTGTTAAAGAGTACTTTATGAAATCTAGTAATATAGTGGACTACAAAAAGCGTGAGTCTGTTCAAAATTTCCTAGAGGTATGCGACAGAGTATATAGTTAACAGTAATCACTAAAGTAAAGAAGCCACCAAAACTGCTGTTTTGGTGGTTTTTTGATTTTAGAAGTGATAAAAATATTTGAGAATCGGACGCTAGGGTGACTAATATCTTTTAGTGAGCATAAACGAGCATAAACGAGCATAAACGAGCATAAACGAGCATAAACGAGCATAAACGAGCATAAACGAGCATAAACGAGCATAAA
>NZ_CAJHAR010000066.1 GCF_904846415.1 Psychrobacter piscatorii
GCTTAGATGCGTATAGTTCATGGTTGCAATCTCACTTTGGTCGGTGGATAAAGACTTTGATGCTAGCGCATCTAGGTCTTTTTTTCACCTTGCATTTGGTATTGCACTTCATGTGTTAATCTAAGTAGTAATAAAATATACTACCGACTCAGTTACAAAAACCCGCTCAGTAAGCGGGTTCTTGTCATACATAAGCTGATAAAACTACTCTGGCATCTCATAAAGCAGCTTATCTAGCGTGATCGGGAAATCATAAACACGGACACCAACTGCATTATAGACAGCGTTAGCAATCGCGGCAGCAGCACCTGCAATAGCCGTCTCACCGATACCTTTGATATGCATTGGATTGGTATACGGATCATCTTCTTCTACCAATATGACCTCCAACTGCGGTACGTCCGCATTGACTGGCACATGGTACTCGGCAAGATCATGGTTACAGAGACGACCGTCACGTTTGTCATGAATGACCTCTTCCATCAACGCTGAACCGATACCAAATACCATGCCGCCATAGCATTGCGACGTGGCTGTTTTATGGTTCAGAATACGACCAGCGGCAAATGCACCTGTCATACGTTTCACCCGAATCTCGCCAGTGACTTTATGAACTGCCACTTCAGCGAAGTTCGCACCAAAAGAGGCTTGGCGATGGCTCTTACCGTTTTTACCCGGTTTTATCTGGCCTTTGGCAGTGATTTTTTGCTCATCATAATCAGCGACCACATCCGCAAGCGCGTAAGACTCTTTATTATCAAAGTTATATTTTTCTGATTGAGACTGTTCCGCTAGCACATTCTCTGATAATGAAATGCCGGTTGTTTCCGATATCTTATCAATGGTGCTATCAGCGAACGCTTGGCTGCTTTTTTTAGCTTTTTCTACCGCAGTCAGGTCATGTTTACCTACTTGCTTAATACAACCTTTATCAAGCTGAATCGTGTCAGGATAAAGCCCGACTTTGTCAGCTAGCATATCTCGTAGCTGCTCACAAGCAAGATAAATACTACTACCAGAGCTTGCAGCACCAAAACTACCGCCCGAACCAGACGCTGGTGGCAGTGCGCTATCCCCAAGCTTCATCTCGATATGATCGATTGGTAAACCCAATATATCAGCTGCGATTTGTGAAAACACCGTATAAGAACCAGTACCGATGTCAGTCATGTCCGTCTCAATCACGGCTTTGACGCCTAGCTCTTTTGAGGCATCAACTTGCAACGTTGCTCGGGCTTCTGACTGCTGTAACGAATTGCCGCGAGAAGACGCTGCCATCCCTGTACCTATCCACCAGTCCCCATCTAGCTGACTGGCGGGCTTGGCATTTCGCTCACTCCAACCGAAATGCTCAGCACCTTGTTCCATACAGGCAATCAATTGGCGCGTTGAGAAAGGAATGTCTTGACTCGGATCTTGCTCTGGCTCATTGCGACGGCGTAGCTCAACTGGATCAATCTCCAACTGTGTGGCAAGCTCGTCCATAGCACATTCAAGCGCGATCATACCTACCGCTTCGCCAGGCGCACGCATAGAGCCTGACAATACTTGGTTCATATCTACCATCTCATAATTCACACGGCGGTTTTCGCCGCGGTACAAATAGTGGGTAGACAAGGCAGACGGTTCAAAAAAACTTTCACCAGGTAAATTGCTGCTGATAGAGTCATGAATCAGAGTATTAATGACTCCTTGCTCATCGCATCCAATGGCAATACGCTGACGCGTGTTTGAGCGTCTGACCGTTGCTTCCATCACTTGTGGACGAGTCATAGTAATCAATACCGGACGACCAAGATCCTTTGAAGCAATAGCAGCAGCAATAGATTCAGGGGCAATACCAAGCTTACTACCAAAACCGCCACCAACATAATGCGCAATCAACTGCACTTGGTCTTCACTCAAATCTAGCGCATCCATCACTTGCTGCTTACAAGAAGCCAGCATTTGGTTGGCTGTATAAAGAATGAGCTTGTCGTCTTCCCAATGCGCCAACGTCGCATGTGGCTCCATGGCTGAGCTGTTTTGGCTTGGGGTATGATAAAAGCGATCGATCGTTACTTTAGCATCTGCTAGGCCTTGGTCTGGATCGCCTTGGACATTATTTTTATCAGAGCCTTTTTTTTCATCTACCGCATGTGCGTTAGAGAGTTCTTGAGTAAAGTTCAGTGCCGCTTGGTCAGTCTCATCTTTATAAGTCACTTTCAGCGCTTTAGCGCCTTCTCTTGCCGCCTCAAAAGTCTCAGCAACCACGACAGCAATAGGCTGACCATGATAAAAAATCTCGCTAACCCCTTGCTTGGGTGCTTTGGTTTGTGTCCCTTGCTGGGAGTTACGCAAAAAGTGCTCAGGATCGGTCACGACTTTAATAATATTAGGAATGCCTTTTAGAGAGTCACTATCGATACTCTCAACTTGACCTTTGGCAATGGTCGCGCCTACCAATACACCATAGGCTTGATTGTCCAAATGTATTTCGGCGCTGTATTTTGCTTGACCGCTAACCTTTAGCGAACCATCAACACGGTTGATGGGTTTACCAACCAATTTGCTTGCTGTCTTACTAAATAAAGACTCAACAGGCGCATCCATGGTCAATTTTTTGGTCGGTTCTGATTGGGTGATTGATTCAAATAATGCCATGATTATACTCCCTCGCCCGCTAATGCGCGCTGAATAACTTGTTTTAGTAGGCGACGCGTCAACGGTATTTTAAAGTCATTTTGACCATTACCTTTGGCATCATGCAATAACAGATCGGCAGCCTGCGTGATAACGTCGCTGTTGCCATCGGTATCTGTTAATAGTGCCTCAACGTCTTCATTACGCCATGGCTTGGTACCAATACCACCGAATGCCAACCGTACAGTCTTTAGGTTGCCATTGTCGTCAGCATCGATGACTGCGGCACAAGATACCAGTGCAAAGGCATAAGAAGCGCGATCACGCACTTTGTCATAGGTGTGCATGCCCTTGACAGGGGCAGGTAATACAACATGAGTAATCAGCTCGCCTGCTTCTAGCACGTTTTCGATATGCGGGGTGTCTTTTGGCAAGCAATAAAAGTCTTTCACATCGATAGCGCGAGTCGACCCGTCCGCCTTCACTGTCTCTATCGTGGCATCCAGCAAACGCATTGCCACTGCCATATCAGATGGATGCTGAGAAATACAGGCATCGCTCGTACCGAGAATGGCAAGCGTGCGGTTTTCACCATTGATAGCAGGACAGCCTGTGCCCGGCTCACGTTTGTTACAGGCACTATCCGTTTGATAAAAATAATAGCAACGAGTGCGCTGCAAGAAGTTGCCGCCCGTCGTCGCTTTGTTACGAAGCTGACCAGTCGCCCCTGCTAAAATGGCTCTCGACAATACTGGATAATTGGCTATCACATCAGGATGCCCGGCCAGATCACTATTGGTCACAAGTGTGCCAATACGCAAACCACCATCAGCAGTCGTTTCTACTTGCTCTAAGTCAAGACGCGTAATATCGACGAGTTTGATCGGTGTCTCAATCTCTAACTTCATCAGGTCTAATAAGTTGGTGCCACCTGCGATAAAAGAAGCATCTTTGCTACTGGCAGATGTCGCGGCTTGCTCTGGTGCATCAGCACGGCTATATTCAAAGCGTTTCATGAGCGGCCTCCTGTCGTACCAGTTGCTGTTTTATTATTTGCAATCTTACTATTTTTTGAGGCTTTGCCAAGTTGCGTCTCGCTGGGCGGCGGCGACCAAATACCTGTCACGCTTGAGTGTTGCGCAGCATTGTCAGCTGTTTTGGATGTAGACGCTGATACTTCATTCTCAAGCACTTGTGAGATGGCTTTGATAATATTGGGATAAGCAGAGCAACGGCAGATATTGCCACTCATGCGCTCAGCGATTTCTTGTACCAGCAGGCTATCAGGATTCTGTAGATCAGTGCTCACATGGCTTGGCCAATTTTGTTTTACTTCTTCTATCAATGCGGTCGCTGAACAGATTTGACCTGGGGTGCAATAACCACACTGAAAGGCGTCGTTGTCTTTGAACGCTTGTTGCAACGCCGATAGTGAGTCCGGCATCCCGATGCCTTCGATGGTCGTAATCTCATCACCATCATGCATGACGGCAAGTGTCAGACAGGAGTTGACTCGTCGTCCATTGATGAGCATGGTACAAGCCCCACATTGACCGTGGTCACAGCCTTTTTTGGGTCCGGTGATTTGTAAGTGCTGACGACAGACATCGAGCAATGTCGTACGGGCGTCAAGATTCTCGAGCTGATAATCCTGCTTATTGATTGTTAACGTCAAGGTAGACATGCTGGCTTCTCGCTGGCAGATGAATATAAGGGAATGGTAAAACGCCTCGTTGTTACGGCGTCAATAAATTGATTATGTCTTATCGAAGGCGATATTTTGTGTTAACTTTGTAGTCATTGCAGTGTAGTTTTTAATCCGAGGCAGTACCTGAAAGTGTGTACTACCAATCGCTGCAGGCTAACTGATAATCATTCGCTTCAATTAACCTAACTATCCACTGCTAGTTAGTATGAATTAATTTTAGTTTATCAGCACTCAAATTCAGGCCATACTATTTAGCAATATATTATGTGAAGTGGGCAATCTATTTTTTAGAAATAGGCAGTATGTTAAATAGATTTTAATAAAGAAAAGCCCTACAAACCAAAGTTTATAGGGCTATTATGAAGCTACTTTAGAACAATACTTTCAACTTCAACACGTCAAACTAGGCTTTGGTGATGATTGTTTCTTCGTCAAATCGAGACTTAGGCAGATCAGCATTAAAATCATCTTCACTACGATAGCCAAGTGAAACCATTGCAACCGCTGTATAGCCCTTACTACGTAAATCAAACTCTTCATCAAGCGCTTTTAAATCTGCGCCTTCCATTGGTACAGCATCAATACCCAAAGTCGCGGCGCCTAGTAGCAAAGCACCCATATTGAGATACAACTGCTCTATCAACCAATGCGGCTCATCTTTTTGCTCGTAACGGCAGATGTCCAAAAACATTTTACGCGTTTGATGCATTTGCTCTTTGAATTTTGGTTCTGCAAAGCGACCATCCGTATCTTCTTTGTCGAGTACTTTGTTCAAAAACTCGTCATCAGCATAGACACGGCTACAGAATACAATGACATGCGAGGCATCTTTTACTTTGGCATCATTGAATTCATACATGCCCTCAGTGCCTTTTGCAATTCGAGCTTTGCCAGCTTCGTCATCAGCAATCACAAAATGCCAAGGTTGAATATTGGTGCTTGACGGACTGAGACGTAAAATATCTTTTAGACTCTGAAAGTCTTCTGCTGATATTTTTTTATTGGTATCAAATTCTTTGGTGCTGTAACGCCATCTCATTGCTTCAGTGATATTTTTCATATATGACCCCATAGTGAGTGTTAAGTTTTTATTGCTTATTAAATTATTAGTATTAGCATTATTTATAAATAATCATCGCTAATTTCAATGGAGCAACTTTAAATAAAAACCTGTTTTGTGACCACGGCAGATTGGTTAAGTAATCACAGGTTTTGTTATCAATGCGTCAGTTGTTAGACCGTTTTTGCAAAAATTCCGGCTGTCCTACTGATAATAGTTACAATTGAGCTACCTAAGTGATAACGCATACTGTGCAGACTACATTGTAATCGATCCCTCATTCTCTTAGTATTGACTGAGTTATTTTGCAGCGAGCAAATCCCTTTAGATAGCGCTGCCCGATATACCCATCTATGAAAATCTCAAATAAAATACAAATAACAATACCTGTGAGGACATATGAACACATCAGA
>NZ_CAJHAR010000067.1 GCF_904846415.1 Psychrobacter piscatorii
GATCTGAACCCTATTGAGAAAAAGTGGGCACAGGCTAAATTTCTACGCCAAGGGTGGATGGAGAATAATCTACCTAAACTGTTTCATGATATGGGCTGTATCGATTTTATAAAGATTTAACTATATAGTAAAGTTGGTTTTTTTGAAAAACTCTTAAATTCTATAAATAATGATATTAAAGTTATAGTAGTTACGGTTAAGGGAATATTTATTAAAACTGGAATTTTTAAAATAAAATGAAAGATAATAGTTAAAAGTGCAAAAGAAATAAAGTGTTTTATATTTAAAAAAATAAAAGCGGCAAATGACTTAATAATTTCTCCTAGTCTTGGTGCCAGAAAAGTAGAAAGTACAAATGCGCCTATAGCTCCTAAGACTGATAAAGTAGCTGGATTTTTAAGTACTTCATTTAGGTCGATAGGCATTTTTTAGAACCATGTAATTTTTGTTAATTATAAAACACTTAATTATAAAACACTTAATTATAACAATGAAAATTCATGCTGGTTTGCACGCTATTAGCAAAGTACATACAAGCTACTGACGGGATTAGCTTCAAAAGCCAACCCCGCCATCCTTTAGAAGTTCTCTTTCAATCTAAATCTTACAAGCCCCGCCAGCACAATCATCTTCCATATCCGCTTGGGCATCGTTCGCGCCATCACGAGTGTTATGGTAGTACAACGTCTTCACACCCATTTTATAAGCGTTTAGCAAGTCTTTTAGCAATATCTTCATCGGTACACGGCCACCAGCATAACGAACGGGATCGTAGTTGGTATTGGCAGAGATACTTTGATCGACGAATTTTTGCATGATAGCGACCAGCTTTAGGTAACCGTCATTGTTTGGCATTTGCCATAGTAGCTCGTACTGGTCTTTTAGCTTATCAATCTCAGGCACGACTTGCTTTAAGATACCGTCTTTTGACGCTTTGATAGAGACCAGACCACGTGGTGGCTCGATACCGTTGGTCGCGTTGGCGATCTGGCTTGAGGTCTCAGACGGCATCAAGGCGGTTAGGGTAGAGTTGCGTAGACCGTGCTCAGTGATCTCGCCGCGTAGCGTTTCCCAATCGAGATGTAGCGGCTCTTGGCAGATTTTGTCCAAGTCGGCTTTGTACGTATCAATCGGCAAGATACCTTGTGAGTACGTAGTCTCATTGAACGCAGGGCACGCGCCTTGCTCTTTTGCCAATTTGTTTGACGCTTTCAAGAGATAGAATTGCAATGCTTCAAACGTTTGATGGGTTAGACCAAGCGCGCTGTCGTCAGAGTAGCGTGCGCCATTTTTAGCTAAGTAATAAGCATAGTTAATCACGCCTACACCGAGCGTACGGCGACGCATGCTGCCGTTTTGAGCGGCTTTTACTGGATAGTCTTGATAGTCGAGCAGGGCATCAAGCGCACGCACGATTAGTTCCGCTGGCTCTTCGATGTCGCTGACGTTGTCGACTTTACCCAAGTTGACCGCTGATAGCGTACAAAGCGCGATTTCGCCTTCTTCGTCATTGATGTTATCCAGTGGCTTGGTCGGTAGCGCGATTTCCATACATAGGTTTGACTGGCGAATCGGAGCAACCGTCGCGTCAAATGGGCTATGGGTGTTGCAATGATCGACGTTTTGGATATAGATACGACCAGTACTAGCACGCTCTTGCATCATCAGGCTGAACAAATCTGCTGCTGGGATTTGACGGCTACGTACGTTAGGATCGTTTTCGTACTTGGTATATAGCTCTTCGAATTTGTCTTGATCTTCAAAGAACGCATCATAGAGGCCTGGCGTGTCGCCTGGTGAGAATAGCGAGATGTCTTGACCTTTGATGAGGCGCGTGTACATTGTTTTGTTTAACTGCACGCCGTAATCCATATGACGGACACGGTTGTCTTCGACGCCGCGGTTGTTTTTCAGTACCAGTAACGACTCAACTTCTAAATGCCATAGTGGGTAAAATAGAGTCGCCGCACCGCCACGGACGCCACCTTGTGAGCAGCATTTTACTGCCGTTTGGAACAGTTTGTAGAACGGGATACAACCAGTATGTTGCGCTTCGCCGCCACGGATAGGGCTACCAAGGGCGCGGATACGACCCGCGTTGATGCCGATACCAGCACGCTGTGATACATAGCGTACGATGGCGCTAGTGGTGGCGTTGATAGAGTCTAGACTATCACCGCACTCGATCAATACGCACGAGCTAAACTGACGCGATGGTGTACGCACACCTGACATGATAGGCGTCGGTAGTGAGATTTTGAACTCAGAGGTCGCATCATAGAAGCGTTTGACGAAATCAAGACGATCTGACTTGTCGTATTGGCTAAACAAGCACATACCGACGAGCATGTACAAGAACTGCGGGCTTTCATAGACAGTCTTGCTCACGCGATCTTGGACAAGGTATTTACCAGCCATTTGCTCAACAGCGGCATAAGCTAGATTCATATCGCGCCAGTGATCGAGGTATTCTTCTAGCTCATCAAACTCAGCACGGCTGTAGTCTGCTAGGATATGCTGATCGTATTTGCCAGCGTCAGTGAGTTTTTTGACATGATCATACAGATGCGGCGGCGTGAATCTATTGTATGCAATCTTACGCAGATGGAAGATTGCCAAGCGCGCAGCGAGGTACTGATAGTCAGGGGTGGTTTCAGAGATTAAGTCGGCGGCAGATTTGATGATGGTTTCGTGAATGTCACGAGTTTTGATACCTTCATAAAACTGGATGTGCGACTTTAGCTCAACTTGCGATACCGACACATTTTCTAAACCATCAGCCGCCCACGCGATCACCTTGTGAATTTTGTCTAAATCAATAGGCTCTAAACGTCCATCACGTTTGGTTACTTGGATTTTATCAATATGTGTCATGCTGGCCTCTATTTTGATTGCTTATTGTGATGCTGCGCGCTGAATCAGCGGCAGACATTCTTTATAACGCTATTATGCTGGGTTGTGCTAGCTGTTTTTTAGGCAAAAAGCTACCACTACTCGTAGTGATGGTTAAAATCACTGAGTACTACATATAGCGTGTTTGTTAATTGGTAGGCACAATATAGCGGGAAAATTCTGAAAATACTATATTGATTTTAGGATAAAACTATGTTGCTACAAGGTTGTAGGCAGTCCAAATTTTGGCAAAGGACGATGGGATAAGGGTTAGACGCAAATGCGGTCAATAATAAATTTTTTGTAAAAATAGTGCGGCCGTTTGCTTTTTATTCTCTCGGTTATTGTCGACCAATAACGCTGATCATGGTAGCAATAATTCGGGCGCAGATTGTACATCAAACCACAAAAAATCGCCACCCAATTGAGTGACGACTTGGACCAAAAAGGCGCTAAACCTGTCTGAACAATTTACAAAACCATGCGAACCGTCTTGGCATTGTCAAGCGCGGCATAAAGCGTATTGACTTGATCAGCGGCTGTTAGGTACAGATTGACCCGTGCTGAATGAAAACGACCTGTTCTAGAAGGTTTCACTTCGATAGACGCCAAATCAAAATCAGGGAACTGGCTACCCAAGATAAGCTTGATTTCATTGAGCAAACTCTCGTGCTCGCCTTCATGACCAATGATGCTGAGTGGGTAGTTCATTGGGAACTCCCAAAGCTCTGGGTTTTGAATGTCTGTTTTTTTCCCTTTCAGAACGCCTTTATTTGGCGTCAAATCAGTGACTTTCACTGATGGCTGATTGCTGGTTGGGTTATTTGCATTGTTGTCGACGTTGTCGTTATTGTCTTTTGAATCATCACTCATGATATGAGCCTCGCTTTTATAGATAATATTTTTGAATAGATCAGCTGGTTAGAGTAGAGATTTTACCTACAGTATCTTTGTCTGCTATTTATAGTGGCGTGCGGTGGATTATTCAAGTTGCCTTTAGTTTGCCTTTAGTTTGCCTTGTTACGCTTGGGGATGACTCAAATGCTTACGGTAAATAGCCATCGATAGGCGTGATATCAGGTGGAATGTTGTTTTCTCCTAACGCTTCTCGCAAGTTAATCTCGATAGTGCGTGACAAGGCGGTCAGAGGTAACTGATTAGCCGCCAACCCAAAAGGCTCTTCTAGCTCTTCACTCAATGCATCTAACCCAAAAAAAGTATAAGCGATTACCGCGCAAATCAACGGAGTCGCCCAGCCGAGTGAGGCTACTAAGCCAAAGGGCAACATAATGCAGTACAGATAGGTCGTACGATGTACCAGTAGCATATAAGCAAAAGGTAGCGGTGTATTGAGAATACGTTCACAGGCCGCCAAGACAATCGTCATAGAGGTCAGGCGCTCATCCATATTTTGTATAACTTGCTCTGAGACTAGTCCTTGACGCCGAATATCGCCGAGCTGCTTACCCATGAGGCGCATTATATAATCAGGTACATTTTTCGCTTGGCGCATGCGGTCATGGTATATAGGGTCTACAAAGCGTTCGATATCTTGCCAAGGCTCCGTGCCACGTAGTCTGTGGCGCACCGCATGCGCAAATGCAATGGTCAGGTAAATTATGTTTCGCTGCGCCTGTTGTCCCGCCTCGTCTTTTTCGTCTATAAAAGAGAGCACTTGACGGGTTAAGCTGCGAGAGTCGTATACCAGCCGACCCCACAGTCCGCGCGCTTCCCACCAACGCTGATAGCTGGCATTGTTCCGAAACCCAAGAAACAACGATAGAGCAATCCCTAATAAGGTAAAAGTAGCAATACCATAATAGGGAAAAGAGTCAGGAAGCCAGTGCTGAATAATCGTGATAAGCGTACTAAGGATGGTAACTAATAGCAGCTGCGGATAGATTTTTGGAATGATTGAACCGCGAAGGGCGAAAAATATCTGGTGGTGTTCTAAAAAGTATGCTGGCATCAGACGTAGCCATAATTGACATAAAAGAACACCAGATCAAACACTTTTAAGTGATTATCGAGCTTCTTAGAGAAACAACAGGTTCTTCTAACGGCTC
>NZ_CAJHAR010000068.1 GCF_904846415.1 Psychrobacter piscatorii
CCGTATCAATTTCTAGTTTAACGTTACAAGCTAAAAAGCCCCTTTCTAAGGGGCTTTTTGGTCACTAATTCAGCCGGCTAAAACCGGTCTAAAATCATTTACCATAATGCAGCTTTATCGGAACAATCGGGTTTTTTTCGTGCTAAAAGGGCTAGTATTAGCAGTCATTTAAGGTTAGGAATTAGCCAAGATCAGGCAGTCTTTTTTGCCTGTCCTGGCTAATTCCTAACCCAACAACCAAAGGGCGTTAGTCTTTTAAATCTAAAACACAGTAATCCTTAGATGGTCCAAATTTACATTCCTTTGTCATCACTCTAGCGCATAGCTTACCGTTACAGCGTTCAATATCTAAATTACCGCCCTGCTTGTCTAGCTGCGCTATCGTTACTCTACGCTCTGCAATATCATCAAGGCTCGGTATAAAAAACATTGATCCTAGTATCACCGCTAAGCAAGCCCCTGCAATTGAGCCTACGGTCATAAAAGCGTGCTTCCAACCTAGTGCCTTTGTCTCTTGTTTTATAGCATCAGCTGCACGCATTGCCCCGCTAGACGCTTTTTTAAGCTCTTGGGCGGTCTTAGTGGCATGATTGCTTAAATCGCTCTCTAAGGACGCTCTAGCGTCATTCAGCGAGTCTTTAAATAATGATTGTGCTAGCTCTGGTAAATGCTTATGCAAGCTTTCAATTCCAGCTTGCTGCTTTTTGATGATTGCTAGTGTTTGAGCAATACTTTCCTGCTGTTCTTGCGCAGTTGTTATGAGCATAAATAGCTGTTTTTTAGCATCCTCATTCATATCTCAAACCCTCTGTCTTGCCCCTTTTCTTGGGCTTGCTGTTGCCTTTCAATATCTAGTTTTTGTTGCTGTTCCTGTCTGAAGGCTTCATATTCAGCTTTAAAATCTTGCATACCTTGTATTTGTTCTTTGATGCTCGCCATCTCTGTCTTCGCTTCTTTGAGGATATTTATTTCAAGCTTTAAATCGTGCAGCTGCTCATTATCTGCTGTAATCTCTCGGTTCAGATCGCCCTTATCCGTTGTAACACCCCTACGCTCCATTGCTGACGCTTGCCACCCCATTTTAATAGTTGGCTGCCTATCAACTCCTTGCTCTTTCAGGCTTCTATGGTCTATACGCTCCTCAATACCCTGCTTTTCTAACTGTGTGTTGACGATAGTTTCCCATTCCTTACGTAGCGCTTTGATTTCGGCACTGGTCGAACCTAACCCTAGCTCTTTACGCTTGGCATTTGATAATTCAATACTTGTCTTATCACCTAACTCGATGCCGTCATCGGTACGCTCAAGCTCTCTTGTGGTGGTCATAATATGAGCGTGCCAATTACGATTATCACCCTCTTTATCGGGGGAGTGAATAGCCACATCAACGCCTACGTTGTAACGCTCTGCGAGGACTTTAGCGAACCTAACCGCTACCCTTGCGCCCTCATTCTGCTTGAGGTCTTTACGCTTATCTTTATCTTCAGGTACAAGCTCATGCGGTATTGCTAGCACCCATTCCCTAGCGGTGCGCCCATCTTTTCGGTTTTCTGCAAGCTCCGCTTTATTCCACAGCTCGCTACGATCAATCTTTTTCATAGTCTTATCAAAAGTATAAGCCATTTCTACACCGTCACGCTTTGAGTAGTCATGCTTTAACCCTGTGCGCTCGTCTGTAATTTCTGTACCGGCACGATAAGCAGCGGATGCTGTTGCACTGCGTCCGCTGCTTCTTGATATAGGCTTAGTGGTTGCGTAGTAGATAGCCATGTTTACGGATATATCTCATTATTGTTTATGTATTTTAGTCCTTTAGGTTTTTGCTCCGCAGGACGTATTTAGGACTTGAAAATCTATGCAACAACGTGGAATAGATTTCTCAAGTCGTAAATGCGCACTTGTCTAAAAAGACAGCCAAGTGAAAGCTCTCCAATTCACTGTTATACTAACACAAACATTGATATATTTAGGTGGGATTATGCCAACGATAGAACAGAAGATAGCCCGCAAACAAGACGAGCTAAACCGACTAAAAACAAAACAAAGAAAATTAGATACAGCGCAGAAAGTGGTTATTGGTGGCATGATTTTATCACTAGCTAAGAACGATCCTGATAGAGCCAGACAGCTGCTTATTGATATTGATAACAACATCACACGCAAGACAGATTTAGACCGCTTAGAGAGTGTTATAGACGATTTGACCGTCACACGATCAAAAGGAGTTTAAACATGGCTTATGATTATTTTATTTCAACCAATGACAGTAACGATAAGATAAAAATTCCAAAGTGGATTAGCGAACGTGACGATAGAATGGAATCTTATAAATCTGCTGGTGAGGTGGACTATCAAGGTAACTTCACTGGCGATGAATTGATCCAACTAGCCAATGACTATGCTGAAATTTGGGGGGATGCTATGAATAGCTTTCATGCAGACCTTCAAAATAAAGGCTTGGCGTACATAAAAAATGCTGAGACAGATCAATTCACCCTATCAGCAATTTACTGGTCATCAGATGCTTACTAAGTTAGACCAACTAAAACACTTTTTTTTGACGTTTTTTTAAATATAATTTGTTTTTTTTAAGAATATTAAATGTTGTAGTTAGCTAGAAATTCAAGCTGTAGCCCTTTACTTTCAAGGATTCAGGGGAAGGGGAGTCTTACTAATAGTGGTTACTTTTAAAGAATATAATTTGTTTTTTTTGGCTAAAAATTTAAGCCGCAGCCCAATTTTTCAAGATAATGAACATTTTTTTAAATTAGTTGTCTTTAAAATAAAATAAGTTCATTTAAGCTATAGCCCTTTATTTTCAAGGGTTCAGGCTTACTTATCTTTTCACCTTAGTTTTTTAATCAACGATCTCGACACTCACTCTGCTGATTGAGTGCTTTTTCTTTTTTTTTTTTTTTTGCTATTATTATCTTAACTTAAATTTTTCTTCAATCTCTTATGTTATATAGCCTAGTGGGCTATATAACACTTGAATGAGCCTAAGTAGTTCTTATGCTCTTGGTTTGGCTGGGTTCTGAAATCAGGGAACACTCACCCTAAAGGACTCACAGATGAAAATCTGCAAATCCTTTAGTGTTGTTACCTTGACGGTGCTCACTCATGCCCTCGGCACGACTTGGGACACTCATCAGGAGGTCATCACTGTATCAAGCTGACCCTGTTAAGATTACGGCTGATAGCACCGCCTAGACACGCTCTTAACCGCTATACGCTTTCTAATGCTAGCAAGGATTTAATATCCAATGTACCGCTTCAAAAGACAATATAACCACTCATTGCGTTGCTCAATATGTCTAGAACCCCCTGTCGAGAGCTTACTGTCACCCATGCAATGCAGTCGTCACTGATGCCTGCCACCCATTACAAGGGAACAGTTACAAGGCGTGAAGGGATTTAAGTAACGAGCAAATAATTTGTAAAACCACGGTTTTGTTTTGTAAGAACTGGGTTTTAAAGTCACTAAAAGAGGTAATTTGATTGCAATCTAGCCTAGATTTGGCTTAAAATATGCCCTAATGGGCTTAATTGCTGGTCAAATAACGCAGTCTGAATGCTTATTTGGTCGTTACAGTGTGCTTCAACACGCTGTAACCGTTAATGAACATTAAACGATAAACCCCCCTATTGCGTCAAGTGATAGGGGGGTTTATTTTTTTGGGCGATCCAATCCTACTCTTTTTCTCTAGTAAAAACTGTTAAGTAACACCTGATCATAGCTTAGTGTTTATAAAAAAAAGCTTATTTTTTATAAACACTAAGCTATTTTTTTATATTTTTACTTGCTATTTAGAAAAAATAAGGTATATTATGACAATGTTAGTAAAACACTAGCTTACTCTTTATAGAGTTCACTATAATTAACCTAAGGTATATAAAAATGGACAAGGTAATAGCAATATTCACAGGTAGAGATTTAGAGGAAATGCAAAAAATTGGAGGCTCAGGACACTGGGTAGCCAACGCAAGTAGAATTAGGGATATCAAGTACGCACTGTTAATTCGAAATAATGGAGAGAGATTATCACCTGATGATATTAGTCACGGTCAAGCTTTTATGATTGGTAAGATTTCAGGTTGTGTTGCTTCTAAGCAACATCCTACAAGAAAAATCGTTCAGATTAGCGAGTACTCTTTGCTACCAAATACAGATAATTTTAAGAAAGCATGGAAAAAACTGACTTCTAACGAAAAGACTAACCGAGGTCAAAGATACCCAATTTCTTATATGAATACGAATGACTTACTAGAAAAGATCGGACTTGAGGTAGAAAGTCTAGATTGGCTACCATTTGATGTTAGTCCAACTCTAGAAGAAGCTTTAGAAGCTGAAGACAGCGAAAGAACTGATTTACCAGAAATAGTTGCTGAAGCAAAGGAAATGATAGCTGAAGCAGCAGGTGTTGATATTGACCAAGTAGATATCCGTATCAATTTCTAGTTTAACGTTACAAGCTAAAAAGCCCCTTTCTAAGGGGCTTTTTGGTCACTAATTCAGCCGGCTAAAACCGGTCTAAAATCATTTACCATAATGCAGCTTTATCGGAACAAT
>NZ_CAJHAR010000069.1 GCF_904846415.1 Psychrobacter piscatorii
CAGCATCAGGTAGTCGAACTATTGCTTTAGGACTTGGCTCTACAGCAAACGGTGCTCAAAGTGAAGCGCTTGCCGATCGTACCACAGCATCAGGTTATGATAGCTTGGCTTCAGCTATAAACAGTACAGCAACTGGCGCAAACTCTCGTGCGACAGCTGAGAACAGCACCGCAACTGGACAAAACGCTCAAGCTAAAAGTACAAACAGTACAGCACTAGGGCAAAACGCTCAAGCGACTCAAGATAATGCAACAGCGACTGGACAAAATGCTCAAGCCACTGCTGTGAATACAACGACAATAGGTGTAAGTAGTAAAGCGACGGATATAGAAGCTACGGCAACAGGCTTTGAAGCCGATGCATCAGGGGCTTATACAACAGCATTAGGTAGTCGAACTATCGCCTCAGGGTTTGGCTCTACAGCAAATGGCGCTCAAAGTGAAGCGCTTGCCGATCGTACCACAGCATCAGGTTATGACAGTCTGGCTTCCGCTATAAACAGTACGGCAACAGGTGCAAACTCTCGTGCGACTCAAGAGAATGCAACAGCGACTGGACAAAATGCTCAAGCCACTGCTGTGAATACAACGACAACAGGTGTAAGCAGTAAAGCGACGGATATAGAAGCTACGGCAACAGGCTTTGAAGCCGATGCATCAGGGGCTTATACAACAGCATTAGGTAGTCGAACTATCGCCTCAGGGTTTGGCTCTACAGCAAACGGTGCTCAGAGTGAAGCGCTTGCCGATCGTACCACAGCATCAGGTTATGACAGTCTGGCTTCCGCTATAAACAGTACCGCAACTGGCGCAAATTCTCGAGCGACTCAAGATAATGCAACAGCTTATGGACAAAACGCACAAGCCACTGCTGTGAATACAACGACAACAGGTGTAAGTAGTAAAGCGACGGATATAGAAGCTACCGCAACAGGCTTTGAAGCCGATGCCTCAGGAGCTTATACAACAGCATCAGGTAGCCGAACTATTGCCTCAGGGTTTGGCTCTACAGCAAATGGCGCTCAGAGTGAAGCGCTTGCCGATCGTACCACAGCATCAGGTTATGACAGCTTGGCTTCCGCTATAAACAGTACGGCAACAGGTGCAAACTCTCGTGCGACAGCTGAGAACAGCACCGCAACGGGACAAAACGCCCAAGCCACTAAGCAGAATGCCACTGCAGTAGGTAATAATGCTATTGCTGATGGTATTGATGCACTATCTGTAGGGGCAGCCAACCAGTCTTTAGCGAATAAAACTATCTCCATTGGTTCTAACAATAGTGTAGAGGCAGAAGGTTCATCAGCTATTGGACAATCTAATGTTATCAACTCAAGTGATACATTTGTCTTAGGTTCTAATATCAATAACTCAGGTCTATTCGATGGCTTTGGTAACATTGTACCGATAGGTAATACTGTTACAAATTCAGTCTACTTAGGCAGTAATACGGTTGCCACTGCGGGCAATCAAGTAGGAACACAAGTATTGCAAAGTAATGGACAACAAGGCAATACCACAACTGCTGGTAACACTGGCAGCGTGGCGAGTACTGTCATAGGTAGTATTAATTATAATAACTTTGCAGCAAGTACAGCAAATGGCGTCATCTCAGTAGGCTCAGCCAATAGTGAACGTAGAATTCAAAACGTAGCCGCTGGTGAAATATCGCAAACCTCTTCAGATGCTATCAATGGTAGTCAGTTGTATGCGATTGCCACTAATACTTCACTCAATAGAGATATGGCATCCAAAAACCAGAGTGATATTGCTACTGTTAAAACTGAGATCGATCAGACCAACAGTGCTTTAGCCACTGCTAATGATCTTATTTCAAAAAATACAGATTACATTGCAACTAATACGAGCAATCTAGTCACCGTTACAGCAGCAACGACCAAGAATACTGGTGACTTGGTGACCGCCAATCAGGCTATTTCTCAAAACACGAATTCAATTGCCACTTTCACGACTGCTCTAGGTACTACCAATACTAGTGTAGCCGAAAATACTGGTGCCCTAATCGTAGCTAACGCCGCGATTGCTAAAAATACTGGTGACTTAGCGACTGCCAATCAGGCTATTTCTGACAATACGACTATTATTTCAGAAAACGTGGGTAAGCTAATTGTTCTTGAATCTAAGGTTTCAAATAATACGACTGGTTTGGCGGACGCCAATACCAAAATTTTAAGTAATACAACTGGTCTAGCCAATGCCAATATAGAAATTTCGAAAAATACTGCTGGTCTAACCACTGCTAATATCAAAATCTCAGAAAATACGACTGGTCTAGCCACTGCTAATACTAAGATTTCAGAAAATACGGCCGGTCTAGCCACTGCTAATACTAAGATTTCAGAAAATACAGTCGGTCTAGCCACTGCCAATACCAAAATCTCAGAAAATACAACTAGCTTAGCAAGTGCCAATATCAAAATCTCAGAAAATACAGCTGATATCTTGAAGAACACTCAAAACTCAGCGATAGCGAATAGCAAGATAAATACAAATAGCGATAATATCTCGAAAAATACGGCTGATTTAGTCAGTGCAAATAGCGCTATCTCAAACAATAGTTCTGCTCTAACAGCAGCTAATACTCTGATATCTCAGAATTCAAATGATATTTTAAATAATAGTAATGCTTTGGATGTGGCTAATGTTGCTATCTCCAAAAACGCCAGTGACTTAGTAGTCGCAAATACAGCTATTACCAAAAACACCGACGATTTGGTCGCCACTAATTCAAACGTCGCTAGTCTAGGTTCAACCGTCCAGCAGAACAGCACTACACTATCCAAAGGCCTTACGTTTAGTGATGGTACGGACAGCAATACCTATCAACTAGGCGATACTATCGCTGTGACGAGTACCAATCAGAACCTATCGGTTCAAACTACCAATGAAGGTATCAGTGTCGGATTAAACAACAATATTCAGGTAAATAGCATTCAAATTAATGATGGCCCTAGTCTATCCAGTAATGGTATAGATGCTGCTAATACCAGAATAACCAATGTATCTGCAGGGGTTAATTATAACGATGCTGTGAATGTTGGACAGTTATCCAGAGTGTACGAATACTCACGTGAGTATTCACGACAAGGTGATGAAATTGCTTACAAGGGCATCGCGATGTCAGCAGCTTTATCCAATGGTTCAGACGCAGTGGCTAGACCCGGTCAGCTATCAGGTATGATCGGAGTAGGAAACTTCAGAAGCAATACGGCTATGGCGCTTGGGATAACCTATTTAAGTAAGGAAAGTAATTTTAAGCTAACAGGAGGTTTTGCATATGCTGGAAGTGATGACATCTTGTACCAAGGTGGGCTTGCTTTTGCGATAGGTCGATAAAACGTTCTTTTAACACAGAGTCTTGATATTTAATTAAATCATATAGGGAAGAGATATTATGCAAAACAATTTTCAGCGCAAGCTTCTAGCGATAGCCATAACTGCAACGACAAGTGCGTTATTTTTACCATCAGCTATGGCAGCGGGTACTCCAGGCGTAGTACAGTGTGGAACAAGTGGGACAGGCGCAGTGGACTGTGCTACTAACTCAAGTGTAAACTCTAATTTAACGGTAAACGGTAATACTACGACTACTGGTACAACTAACACAACTAATATTGTTAACTCTGGTAATCTGAACACAGGTAGTCTTACTAATTCAGGTGCTCTGACTAGTAATGGTACTTTGACTAGTAATGGTACTCTAATCAGTAATGGTGCAACTCAGATAAATGGCACTCTAACGGCAGGTGTAACGACGACAACTGGGCTAACTAATACGGGTACTCTGACTAATAATGGTGCAACTCAGCTAAACGGTACTCTAGCGGCAGGTGCTACGACAACAGCAGGCCTGACTAATACTGGCGGCATAATCAGTAGTGGCGCAACTCAGCTAACCGGTACTCTAGCGGCAGGTGCTACGACGACAGCAGGCCTGACTAATACTGGCGGCATAATCAGTAGTGGCGCAACTCAGCTAACTGGTAATCTGACGGCGACAGGTGCAACTCAGCTAAACGGCTCTTTAACAGCAGGTGCAACTACGACAGCAGGTCTTACCAATAATGGTGTCTTAAATAATACAGGCGCGGCTATAGTAGGAGGGACGCTAAATGTTGCAGGTCAAACCTCAACTACTGGTCTTGGTAATAATGGAGCCTTAACTAACACAGGCACCCTTACCAATACTGGCGCATCTCAGTTGAACGGCACGCTAGGAGTTACAGGCTTATCCACGACAGCTGGTATTGATAACACAGGCGATATCGATAGCGTAGGTAATCTTACTAATACTGGTACTCTAACCAATACTGGCGCATCTCAGTTGAACGGCAC
>NZ_CAJHAR010000070.1 GCF_904846415.1 Psychrobacter piscatorii
CCGGTATAACGTTTAAAACCTGCATCATTTTGTTCAAGTAGTTTGGCTATGTTTGGCATATCTTTTAATTATTTAGGGTTCAGTTGTATACTTTGAGATTTGAAGCTACTTTTGCAAGAGGTCTATTATACAAAATAAGCTATTTATACTTGATTAATTTAAAAAAATATTAACGACAATATATTCTATGAATAGATTAAGTACACGCTAATTCCAATTCTTAAGACCAAGTGCGTGATCCTGATGGACAATGGAAGTTTTCACAAACGCATGTAAAGACTGCTTAATAGGTATGGTAATCGTTTATTATTTCTACTGCCCTACAGTCCTGAGCTAAATCCAGTCGAAAAAATGGTCATAGTATAAATTTCTATGCCAAGGCTGGATAGAAAATAATCTGCCTAAAATAATTTTATAATATAGGATGTTTCAGTTCTATAGTGAACTGACTATATATGCTTCTTTATCTATTACTGGATAGAAAGGTTTACCCCAATCCATCTTGCTATGATGCGCCATCATAATCTCTAGCATTAATGGCAAAATAGAGGACAAAATAGCGCCACTATCCTTGATTTGAGCCCGATTTACTTTGCCATTATGCGTAGCGCCGCCATGAATAATTTGATTGCGTAACGTATATAAGCGGTCGAAAACTACAGCTAGTACTGTATGGGTATCCTTGTTGCTCAATGCGCGATGTACTTTATCTTTTGCGCGTTTAAAGTCCTCCTCCCAAGCCTGTTGACTGATTTGTCCGTTATGGTAGTCCCAAAATGGTTGAAAAGTATACTGGTTTTCTAACAGTATACGAATACTACCAGAATACGTTTCCCACACTAGTTTATAAATTTTTTGGTCAGTATCTAATCGGCATATTAACTGCAAAAAGCGCCGAAACTCACTGCGCTCAGAGCTACTCGCAAATAGCGCCACTTCACGAGCGTAAGCGGCATTAAAGGCTATCCATAAGGTAATAAAGCGAATATCATCATCATTAACACTGACCGCTTTAGCAAGCCAGCTCAAAGAGCGGTGCATACGTAAGCGAAAAGGATCAGAGAATTCAGACTTTTGGGATTGGTAGCGGTTCAACATTACATCAGGCATTTGATTGGTATCATCTATAGTTTTTCATAGTTAAAAACCGAATTATAGAAAGTCGTCTTGCATAGTCACTTTCTGCTGAGGATGAAGGATAACTGCTATACCATGTTCCTCATCCCAAGAACAATTACATAGTAAGGCAAACTCTCCATCACGGTTAAATTGTAATGCAGTAGGTTGGACCACAGAATTACTAATATTGTTTGTCTTTGTATAATCGTTTAACAGTTCTAAAACTTTTAACTCAAAGTCTGAATGATTGTTATCGAAAAGTTTGTAGGATCGCTCTTGCTCATTAGTAACTTGCTCTCCTTGAAACGCACTGAAAACGCAATCTATTACAAAGTCCTGTCCATTAAGCTTAAATTTGATAGGTTTCCGCCAGCCATATTTAAATGATAGATTTGAAATATCCATTTGACAATCCTTAGTTATTTGTAGTTAGCAGTTGTTTTTTGGCAACAGATATACCACCTTCATGAGGGACGTTATTGTGAACTTCAGAAGGAACAAGTTGCATAGTTTGACAGTCTTTGCATTCATGCCAAGTATAACCATTTTCTTTACGCCAATTGGCAACCTCTCTAGGTGTGCATTCCCACTTTTCAGCAAGTTTTTCATCGGCTTGAGGAAAGTTCTTATTTCTTTCAGTTGTGAAGTTGTCTATTTTTACTTCATCTTTCATTACTTCTGAAAAGTCTGGTTCACCGTCTTTAAAAGATATTCCATCAATACCATATTTTTCCTTGAGCTCACCCCAAGTCAAGTTATCTGGATTAGCGCTCAAAGGTATAAAGTCATCGTCAGGATTCCATACTGAGTTGCCTACTTCATCTATCCACTCACCATTACTTACTGGTAGGTAGGTGCTAGATGGAAGAATTTCGACAGACTGTGGATGACGCTCTGTAGACCAAGGCTCATCATTAGCAAAGATGTCACCTTCTTTATTAGAGGAAAAGGTATCCCAGCACTCATCTTTAGAGAATATTCTTTCATCAAGAATAGACTTATCAAATGTTTTGAAAATCTCAGTTTGTTTAATAAACTCAATCATAAAATCATATCCTTAGAACTGTTTTTCCAAGCAGTGCTTAAATCACTATGAATACTGCGTGTCATACTATCTGATAGTTGAGTTAAATGATTTTTTAGTAAGGTATCCGCTAATACGTTCAGCTCCACCTCACTTGACATACGAGTTAACTGAGAACTAATCGTTTCTCGTATACCTAACACAGAAAGCAACAAGTTTATTGCATTAGTATGATCGGACCAAATTGTTGTATAACCGGTTTTTTCAACTTGTTGTATCGAATTAAGCAACCCAATCTTATAATTAGTAGCTATGTTATATTTTTTAGCACCATCTTTGAGTATCTGTAAGTCAAACGGCTCTGTCTCATCCATTCGTTTATGCAGTAGCAACCTTGCTAAGTGAAGATTAAACTCTTTACGCTGATTGCACACAGTAACTTGTGTAGTAGTGGAACACTCATATGTTTTTTCTTCCCCATTAAAATGGTTAATTTTACAAAGGACAGGCTCTAACCAGTTATTTTGATAAATAACAGCAACGCCTCTAGGTAGCCTTGCAATTTCTTCAAGCTGATCATCGCTGACTGCCGCTGCTTTACCGATCAAGCGACGATCTTGTTCATCAGGCAGTCTCAAAATAATTTTAGTATTGGTATTACGTATCGCTGAACTGTCTACCGCACTTGGTGATTGGTCAGCTATAATAAAGCCTTCACCGTAAGTACGCATCTCAGCGATAGAATTTGAAAGCATCTCAACGGCTTTACCAGCCACATTTGAACCTTCAGAGCTTTGTTCAGTAGATGTTCGCTTTAAAAGATGATGAGCCTCTTCAAGGATAGTGACGTGTTTAAGAGGTTGATTCATGCCAGAGAATGCCATACGGCGTTCATTAAGGCGCATGATCAATATACCCATAATCAAAGATTTTGTCTCTTGTGAACCAACTCGACTTAAGTCAATAATAACGTTAGAGTCGAAAAGTATATCATTATCAATTTCGTCAGAAGCAAAAATCTGACCATTTAAACCGTTGGTCAAACTTTTAACCCGCGTTGCAAGGGAACCAATATAATTACTCTTAACTTCGTCGGAATATGCGGACGTATTAATAACGTTGTTAATCGATTCTAACAAGTCATTGAAGTTTGGGAAAATATCTTCGGAATAATAGTTATATGAATTATCTACATCCCAACCACTGGCTTCATAAGCTTGAAGAATGGCATCTTTTAGTACAGCAGGCATCGCAGCATACATCGACCAACACACGTTAAATATTTCAACCAGTCTGTCGATATGTTCTAAAACATGAATGCCTTTTGGAAATTTAAAAGGATTGATTTTTAATAAGGGAGCTTGAGAAGGGTTGGTTGAAAAAACGTGAACATTCTCTAGATGACCAAAGACATGTTTATATTCACCCTTGGTGGGTTCAATAACCAAAAATGGAATATTCTTTTCTTGTAGCTGAGACATTAACTCATAAACCGTATTACTTTTACCTGATCCTGTTGAGCCTGAGATAAATACATGACTGGTTAAATTATCAATATCTAAACTAACTTTTTGTGGTAAGTCATTCCATAAGTGTCGAATAACACCTAGCTCGATGCTTTTATTAGTAGCAATGTTATGACCATCTAATGATTTGACTTGCCTACCAAATGCCTGAGTTTCGACCACAGCGGTGCTAGAAGTAGAGCGGCGTGGCATACTGAGCTGAATAGCCATTTCTTTGCCAGAGACTAATGTTGCTGGAGTTAAATATTTGGTGGTGTATCAAAAAGTATGCTGGGGTAATAAAGGAAGGGTGACAGTCAAAGCAAGATGATATATTTGAGGTTATGAAGACACAAATACAGATCAATTGCCCCGACTGTCACAGTCTTAG
>NZ_CAJHAR010000071.1 GCF_904846415.1 Psychrobacter piscatorii
TCTGCCACTTCTGCTACTTTGCGCTTATGATCAACGACTAAGCTGATAGCTTCTAATTTGAATTCTCGGGTATATTCTCTGCGGTTGCTAGTCATACTATGTTCCTTCTTTTGGGTTAGTATAACCTCTTAAGCGTGGTCCGATTTAATTATGCCACTACAAACAAACCTAGCCCAAACTATAAATTGAACACCATTAATGACTTATGGCTGCAACAGGGCCGTACTCCCAACCAAGCCTATATCGATACGGTAAAACGCTACTATGGTGGGCAGGTCAATACGCTTGATTTTAAAAACAACACCGAAACGTCTCGTCAAATGATTAATGAGAAGATAGCCAAACATACCAATCAGATGATTCCTGAACTGCTATCAAAAGAGAGTACCCAGCCAAGTACCTCGGCGATATTGACCAATGCGGTTTATTTTAAAGCGGATTGGAGCAGTCGTTTCTGGGTAAGTGGTGATATGCCTTTTCATTATTTCAATGGCACAAGCAGTGATGTAGATATGATGTTCCAGAATACTGAATTTAGGTATAGCGAAGATGAGCAAGTACAAGTCGTTGAGCTGCCTTATAAGGGAATTGAATTATCGATGCTAGTGGTTTTACCAAAGTCAAAGGAGCCGTTAGCCATGCAGACGCTCATCAAGAATTTATCGACGACACAAATCACCGATTGGACTAAACGTCTAAAGCAGCAAGATATTCTTCTGAATCTACCAAAGTTTAAGATAGATGAAGGCTACCCGATGAAGGCAGTGCTGACGGATATGGGCATGCCAAGCGCGTTTGGGAATCAAGCTGAGTTTGACGTGTTTACAGATAGCTCACCCATCGCTATTGACGATATTTATCATCAAGCAGTGATCGACGTTAATGAAATAGGAACAGAGGCGGCAGCAGCGACAGGTCCCGTTTTAGTGGACATATCTGGTTCTATGCATCCACCAGTCGCGTTTAAAGCCGATCACCCGTTTATGTTTATGATTAAAGACAATAAAACCGATGCGATATTGTTTTTGGGTCAGGTGAATAAGCCTTAAGAGAGCGAATAATGAAACCAAAATTTAAATGGTATATGGTGCCGATATTGTTGATATCCGTTATAGCCTGCGATCCTGTCATTGAAATGACGAATACTAATCATAATGCCCAAACTATTAAAGTGGAAGATGAGAGTGCTGCCAACAAACCTACTGAAAACGAAGCACCCACGCGCAAGCAGCAAACGGTGTATGTGACTGCCCTTGATGTTGATTCGGATATGGGTGATGCCGCTGCGGCTCATGGGGTATTGAACACAAAGAATGGCTGTTTATATATGGATGACCTCTTACTCGTTGTAAGTAGCCCACATATTACCTGGACTCAAGACCCTTTTACGATATCCGATATCAATGAATTTATTTTTGAAATTGGTGATACTGTTTTAGTAGGTGGCTCACAAGCTGACTATAAAAATATGGCTTCATTTGCCAGTGATTGGAAAAACCCACCTTTAGCGACTTGTAAAGCTGAAAAAATCTGGTTAATGAATGGTATTAACATACCTCGGGAAGATCTACTATGACAAAGCATAAAATGAATAAAACACTAGCTACGCTACTTATTACTAGTAGCTTGCTTAGTGGTTGTACATCGACAGAAGACAGCAGTATTGATATTGTCTCTAAAATTCCCAAGGAGGATAAAACGATAGAAGTTATTCCTATTTCTACCGTTGCTCAGGACAGCAAAGAGACCCAAGTTGCCCCTATGAGTAAAGCTCAAGCATTAGCCATAGATGCAAAGCATTATGCACGAGCATATGAGGTTAGCCATGTTGAAGCAATGCGCCGTATGCTTGTCATGAATGATGCCCAAGAGCAGATTGATGCTATCAAAAAAGAATTTTCTGATAGGTTGGACGATGCTGGATTCACTAATGAGCCAGAGTTTGCGCTCATCGTAAGCCTATTTGGTGATGGTGCGCCACCTGATCGCACCATATACCGTAATGCTGACAAATTAGAGAACAAACCTATTATATTGTCAGCAGCGGATAAAGAAATGAGGGCAGAAGGCTTTGCTATCACTCAAATGGATATCGATAATGCTGTATCTCTTATTGAAAAACCAACTGCCATTAAAGTTAAATTTATCGATAATTCTAAATCCAAACCACTCACTCAAGAACAAAAAGACAACTATGAAGCGCGATCTGAAGAATTACGTAAACGTATTCCAATGCTAGTAGGTATGGGTTATAAGGAAGATGAAGGGCTATTTGTTATAGACGTGCATGAGGATGATTCAAAAAAAGCAGGGTTCACACCAGAACAACTTAAAAAAATCGGTCAAGAAGTTATGAAATCACCAGTACGTATAAAATTTTACGATGGTTATGCTACTGAGGATGTAGCCCCTATAGAATAAAAAGGTAATGCTGTTATCATTTTTAGGGTATACCTAATAAGACTATCCAATAATATATTTGAGATCATCACGATAGGCATGTAAATGATAAATTGTAGTGTTATCTTGATTAACGAACAGGACGAACAGCTATGAAAAAAAGGCTAGCAACATTTTTACTGACTGGCATTCTGCTGACAGGGTGTCATAAAGCCATTGTTACTCAAATAAGTAGTTCTCAAAACGTAGTTTCAGCCGTAAAATCAGCTATTGAAAAAGAATTTGAAGACATTGCAGTACAAGCTAATCAAGGCGATGCTGAGGCTCAATATAGCCTTGCAGTAATGTATGACGAGGGCGAAGGTACACGCGAGGATAACGCTAAAGCCATTGAGTGGTATACAAAATCTGCCAACCAAGGATATGATCTTGCTCAATATAACCTTGCAATCATGTACGACGATGGCGAAGGGGTAGATGAGGATCACTCTAAAGCTATTGAATGGTTCACGAAATCTGCTAACCAAGGCTATGCTAAGGCCCAATACGAACTTGCTTGGGCTTACTACAATTACGATGGCACAGGTACAAGTGAAGACTACGATAAACATAAAGAGTGGAGCATAAAAGCTGTTAACCAAGGAATTGGACCAAGGAAATTCATTAATGGCGTACCGCATCGAAAGAGCGAACGTGTGCGTCAAAATGATGCCAAAGTCGTTGAGGCGTGGCAGAAATTAGCTAACCAAGGCGATGTTGAGGCTCAATTCAACATTGGTAACGCTTACTACGAGGGTAAAGGGGTACGTCAGGATTATCCTAAAGCTATCGAGTGGTATACAAAAGCCGCTGACCAAGGATATGTTTCTGCCCAATACCAACTTGGAACAATCTATAGCTATGGCGAAGGTGCTCCTCAGGATTATGCTAAAGCCGGTAAGTGGTATCTAAAAGCCGCCAATCAAGGAGATGCTAGATCTCAATATAACCTTGGTATGATGTACCTCAATGGCATAGGCGTACGTCAAAATACAGTTATAGCGAAAAAGTACTTTTCTAAGGCTTGTGACAATGGGTATCAATTGGGCTGTAAAAACTCAAATATATCAGACTAAGTATCTAGAAGCCTGTTTGATTCATAGTGTAGGAAACAAACAGATGGCTATGCGTCCAGTTTTTTAGGGCTTTCTTGATTATAAAGAGACCATCCCAGATTCTGTGTAACTGCCATTTAGATTAAATGCTTACTAATACGATCATCAAACATAATCATAAAGCGATTCAGAGCAGACGTCCAGTTACGAATAGGCATCGACCACTTTTTGGA
>NZ_CAJHAR010000072.1 GCF_904846415.1 Psychrobacter piscatorii
AATTCTCTCCCATTGGTCATCACGTAGGGCATGTCGTCTTGTCATAGTCATTGAGCTCAAATTCCTAAATACGATCTAAGTATAGCTTATTCTGAAATATCCATGCTAATTGATGACACGCCCTAGATGATCCAACTGCATATGGCGTTTATGCTGGTTATAACTTCGATCCTAACTTTGGTGCTGAGATTGAGTATGTAGGTTCTAATGACGCTGATGTTGATACAGGTAACAGTGGCATTGACGCTGAATTTGATCTAAAAACTTATGGTGCTTATGGTACTTACCGTTATGCATTCCCAAATACTGGTTTATATGCAAAAGGTAAACTAGGCTTTGCTAAAGCTGAGATTGAAGTTTCTGCTGAGGACTTTCTTGGAAACTCTGGAAGTGATAGCGATAGCGACAGTGGTGTAGCTGGCGGTATTGGCTTGGGTTATAACTTCAACCCTAATATGAGTGTTGAAGCTGAATATGACTATGTTGCTGAAGACCTTACGCTATTAACTCTTGGTGCACATTACAAATTCTAAGCTTTAATTTGTGTGGATGACTAAAAAACGATCACTTTAAGTGGTCGTTTTTTTTGTGCTGATTTTAATATTCATTATGCTTGTTTTATTAAAATACTGCACCATAAATAATAATAGGTAATTGATTTTTAAGATAATATTATTTACAAAACTGTGCTACATTGGAGATAGGCAGATACAGGAGTAGACAGCGATGATTGAGACTATCTGGATGATTGAACCTTGGCATTGGTTGGTGTTGGGCTTCTCCTTGATGATTGCTGAGATATTTATTCCGACCTTTGCAAGTCTTTGGTTTGGAGCTGCAGCCGTGATCGTTGCCGCTTTAGCGTGGCTGCTGCCCATTCCGTTATTATTTCAGGTATTGATCTGGCTTACGCTATCGGTTTTGTTTATGTTTGCTTGGGTCAAATACATCAAGCCGCTGTCCATGAACCGCAAAAAGGCGGGGCAGAGTAGTGATCTGATTATTGGTGAGATAGGCATGATCGTGGTCAAACCGCAAAAAGGCATTTCAGGTATGGTGCGCTTTAACGTGCCTATTTGGGGTGCAGATGA
The DNA here is from genome assembly GCF_904846415.1 of Psychrobacter piscatorii. Taxonomy (GTDB): domain Bacteria; phylum Pseudomonadota; class Gammaproteobacteria; order Pseudomonadales; family Moraxellaceae; genus Psychrobacter; species Psychrobacter piscatorii. The sequence goes on from NZ_CAJHAR010000072.1 coordinate 1,092, forward strand.
GTGGCCATGCCGTACAGCAGGCGTGAATGTCGAGACAGGTGATCGAGTGGTAGTCATAAAGATGGTCGGCGATGAGATGGTGGTTGCACCCACGCAGCGCCTCCAAGCACCCAAAACCATACATCCAAACATTACCCCGACGATCAACAGTCAAGTGCCTGCAAGCAGCAGAATGCCTGCCAAACAATCTAAAGCGAGTAGACTGAGCTTGCACAAACCCGATCTCAAAGAGACAGGTACTAGCAAATGAACGTTATCACGTACCAAAGATTTTTAAATTAAGAAAAAAAGGACATAAATCACGTCGCTGGCAAATAAAGCGAGGGTCAAGGAGAATCACATGGGTAGCATCTTGAGTAGTTTAAATGGCGTCGGTATCGTGATGCTGGTATTGGCAGCATTGGTGGTCTTTACCGTCTTTAAGAGTGTCTGTATTGTTCCGCAAGGGTACAAGTGGGTCGTGCAGCGGCTGGGTAAATATCAGCAAACATTAGAGCCTGGCTTTAGCATTATCATTCCTTTTGTGGATAGAGTCGCTTATAAAGTCACCACAAAGGACATCGTATTAGACATTCCATCACAAGAAGTCATCACCCGTGATAACGTCGTTATCATCGCTAATGCCGTGGCTTATATCAACATCTTGCGTCCAGACAAAGCGGTCTACGGCATTGAAGATTATGAGCATGGTATCCGCAATTTGGTGCAAACTTCCTTGCGCTCGATCATTGGTGAAATGGATTTGGATAATGCTTTATCAAGTCGTGATGAGATCAAAGCATTGCTCAAACATGCGATCTCAGAAGACATCGCTGATTGGGGTATTACGCTTAAAACCGTAGAAATTCAAGATATTAATCCATCGCAAACTATGCAAGCCTCTATGGAAGAGCAAGCAGCCGCAGAGCGTTTACGCCGTGCGACCGTTACTCGTGCCGATGGTCAAAAACAAGCCGCTATTTTGGAAGCAGATGGACGTCTGGAAGCCTCACGTCGCGATGCTGAGGCGCAAGTGGTACTGGCTAAAGGCTCAGAGGAGTCGATTCGTCTTATCACAGCGGCGATGGGTGACGAAGAGATGCCGATTGTCTATTTACTTGGCGAGCAGTACATCAAGTCCATTCGCCAACTGGCAGAGTCTGACAACTCAAAAATGGTGGTGTTGCCAGCAGATATTTTGAGCACTGTTAAAGGCATGGTTGGCGATAAATTAAAGCTGTAAGCATTTCAAAAAATACAGAAAAAAGACCTCCTAGGGAGAATATAGCAAAAACTATGTAATCCTGCTGACTGACTGACTGAAAGCCCCTTAAATACTGAGTTCTTGGGGCTTTTTTATTTTTACACAGTGTGTAATAAAGTGTGTAAAAAGCAAAAGCGGTA
>NZ_CAJHAR010000073.1 GCF_904846415.1 Psychrobacter piscatorii
CAACAGCGTACCTTCTCCCGAAGTTACGGTACCATTTTGCCTAGTTCCTTCAGCAGAGTTCTCTCAAGCGCCTTGGTATTCTCTACCTGATCACCTGTGTCGGTTTAGGGTACGATTCGTTTATAACTATTGCTTAGAAGCTTTTCCTGGAAGCATGGTATTTGCCACTTCGCTGTACAAGTACAGCTTGCTATCAGATCTCGGTATAGAATAGCCCGGATTTACCTAAGCTATAAACCTACATCCTTTCACCTGGACAACCAACGCCAGGCTGACATAACCTTCTCCGTCCCTCCATCGCATTATAAACAAGTATCGGAATATTAACCGATTTCCCATCGACTACGCCTTTCGGCCTCGCCTTAGGGGTCGACTCACCCAGCCCCGATTAACGTTGGACTGGAACCCTTGATCTTCCGGCGTGCGAGCTTTTCACTCGCATTATCGTTACTCACGTCAGCATTCGCTCTTGTGATACCTCCAGCATGCTTTACAACACACCTTCACAGGCTTACACAACGCTCCCCTACCACTTGAAAACAAATTCAAATCCGCAGCTTCGGCTCCTAGTTTGAGCCCCGTTACATCTTCCGCGCGGGCCGACTCGACTAGTGAGCTATTACGCTTTCTTTAAAGGATGGCTGCTTCTAAGCCAACCTCCTAGCTGTCTATGCCTTCCCACCTCGTTTCCCACTTAACTAGGAATTTGGGGCCTTAGCTGGCGGTCTGGGTTGTTTCCCTCTCCACGATGGACGTTAGCACCCACCGTGTGTCTCCCGGATATCACTCATCGGTATTCGGAGTTTGCATCGGTTTGGTAAGTCGGTATGACCCCCTAGCCGAAACAGTGCTCTACCCCCAATGGTGTTCGTCCGAGGCGCTACCTAAATAGCTTTCGGGGAGAACCAGCTATCACCGAGTTTGATTAGCCTTTCACCCCTATCCACAAGTCATCCCCTGGCTTTTCAACGACAGTGGGTTCGGTCCTCCGGTGCCTGTTACGGCACTTTCAACCTGCTCATGGATAGATCACTCGGTTTCGGGTCTATACCCTGCAACTAGACGCCCTATTAAGACTCGGTTTCCCTACGGCTCCCCTAAACGGTTAACCTTGCTACAGAATATAAGTCGCTGACCCATTATACAAAAGGTACGCGGTCACCCAACAAGTGGGCTCCCACTGCTTGTACGCACACGGTTTCAGGTTCTATTTCACTCCCCTCACAGGGGTTCTTTTCGCCTTTCCCTCACGGTACTGGTTCACTATCGGTCAGTCAGGAGTATTTAGCCTTGGAGGATGGTCCCCCCATCTTCAAACAGGATTTCTCGTGCCCCGCTCTACTTAATATGTTAACGCTAATGTTTCGAATACAGGACTATCACCTACTACGGTCAGCTTTCCCACGCTGTTCTTCTACATTAGCACTAATCGGCTTCTCCCCGTTCGCTCGCCGCTACTAGGGGAATCTCAATTGATGTCTATTCCTAAGGGTACTGAGATGTTTCACTTCCCCTCGTTCGCTTCCTAATAAATTAGGATACCTACCTTATGGTAAGTGGGTTTCCCCATTCAGAAATCTCCGGATCACAGGATATTGCCGCCTCCCCGAAGCTTATCGCAGGCTGTCACGTCTTTCATCGCCTCTGACTGCCAAGGCATCCACCATGTGCGCTTCATTACTTGACCATACAACCCCAAGTAGTCTTTCGACTTCTAAGTGTCATACAATCTAATTATGATAACGATATCACCTATGTTTATACGCTTGATTCAGTTCTCTTTACTTTTTTAATAACTCACCCCTGGGATAACAACTGATGTCGTTAAGAGGTGAGTTATTAAGGTTAAGAAGTGCGCGTGAACACGCGCTTCCTAACCCAGACTCATATCTATGTTTTTAAATAGTTCCTGTATCCTCGTCGAATAACAGGTTCTGTATAAAACAGAAAGAAGTAATCATGTCTTTATTCAAGACGAATCACTTGTTTCTATTTATACCATTAGCACTTAAAGCTTACTGACCGTCTTAGTAGTGGTGGAGCCAAACGGAGTCGAACCGTTGACCTCCTGCGTGCAAGGCAGGCGCTCTACCAACTGAGCTATGGCCCCATTATAAAATGGTGGGTCTAAGTGGACTCGAACCACTGACCCCCGCGTTATCAACACGGTGCTCTAACCAGCTGAGCTACAGACCCTAATACGTTTGTTAAAA
>NZ_CAJHAR010000074.1 GCF_904846415.1 Psychrobacter piscatorii
GATGATGAGATGCAGGACATTGAGAACAAACTAAATAACAGACCAAGAAAACGCTTAGGGTTTAAAACGCCTATGCAGGCGTTCTATAATATTAATTAGCGTTGCACTTGGTGTGTTAATCTAAGCTTATTAAAAAATCATATGAGCACATAACGCAATAATCGGTAGTGAAATAATGGTTCTTAATAGGAAAATCACCAATAGCTGGAAGAAACTAACAGGTATTTTTGTTCCTAAAATCAACCCACCGACTTCTGACATATAGATCAATTGAGAAACTGATAAGCAGGCAATGACAAATCGCGTTAACTCTGATTCTATTGAAGAACCGATAATAGCCGGCAAGAACATATCTGCAAAACCCACCATGATGGTTTTTGACATTTCTGCAGCAAACGGTATATTCAATAGCTCTAAGAATGGAATAAATGGCATACCTAAATAATCAAATACGGGCGTTTTTTCTGCCACAATCAGCCCTAACGTTCCGATTGCCATGACGATAGGCAGTATTCCTATCCACATGTCCAAGATATTTTTTAACCCATCGTTTAAGAACGTCAAAAAACTGGGGCTCTTGTCTGCTTTTTGAACCGCTTTATGCAAGCCATAGTTGAATAGCGTTTTTCCTTCGGGAATCGCTTCGCAATCCACCTCATCGTTCTTTGTGATATACGTATCTTCAATTTTAGACAACGGGAATAACTTTGGTACGATGAGCGCACAAACAATACCGCATAACGCAACCACGCCAATCATGTTGATAAAGTAACTTTCTAGCTTGACTTGGGAAATCACCACCAAGCAAAAGGTAACCGAAACCGCTGAAAAGCTGGTCGCAATCACCGCGGCTTCTCTTTTGGTATAAAATCCACTTTGTAATTGCTTATCAGTCAACAAGACGCCAATAGTGCCGTCACCTAACCATGATGCTAAGCAATCGACAGAGGATCTGCCCGGTAAACCAAACAACGGTCTCATGACTTTGGTGCATAAAACGCCAACAAATTCTAATAAGCCAAAATCAAGCAGTAACGGCAGTAATAATCCTGCTAAAAAGAAAACAATAAACAGTATGGGCATAAGCTCATATAACAATAGACCACCAATACTGTCTGAATATATGCTCTCAAACCCAAATTGAAAATAGGTCACGACGACAAAAAACGCACCAAGCAGTCTAAGCATTAGCCAAGATGTTTTGACGTTCAGCAAATTATTCAAAAACTCATTGTTTAAAATCAATGCAGGTCTCATGATTTTGGTATATAAGCTACCAACCACCGTAATCATAATTGAGATGACAACAAGCAATGGCAAAAAGTCGCTCATATAACCCTGTATATAATCCTTCAACACAGCGATAGGAATGGTGAATCCGTCTGCATAGCTGACAAACTTACCATCTACATAGGGAATGGGAAATACGAAGACGATCAACCCTATCATAGAGGGTATAAAGAATTTTAAAAACTGTTTGAGATTGATACTGGTATTAGCACTGCTAGCGCTAGCATCTTGATTTGCAGTGCTGGCTTTAATAATGTCCATATTATTTTTACCTTTTGTCCCTTTTTAACTAACCTAAAATTTATGTAATATTTTTTAGGTTAAATACCCTTTAACTCATTCTTGATATTTCATACTAGGGCGTGTCATCAATTAAGCCAAACGACACAAGAAACTAAGTGAATGGCACTAAGGAAATGACTGGCTAACTTATCATAGCGAGTGGCAATCGCACGATACTGCTTAATCTTGGCAAAGAAGTTCTCTATTAGGTGCCTCGCTTTATAAAGCTCTTTATCGAAGT
>NZ_CAJHAR010000075.1 GCF_904846415.1 Psychrobacter piscatorii
GTTCTGTAGAGCCTTCTTTTAGAGATATTGACCCTACATTCATACCTCCTGATTCAACTAACATCCGTCTTATAACTCCCCCTAATTACAATGGGTGGAGTGATGATTTTGAAAATTGGGTAGTGAACCGCCCCGGTATTGTCGGAGACTTAACATTCTGAGAGAATACGACAATGAAAAGACAAACCTACACTCCTGAGATTAAAGAACGCGCCGTCCGTATGCTGATCGAAGCAGCAAACGACTATCCCTCCACATGGGCAGCCATTCAAGCCATTGCCCCTAAGATTGGCTGCACGCCTGAAACCCTGCGCTCATGGCACAAGAAGCATATAGATCAAACTATCCCTGCATCGGTACAAGCTCAAAGCCAAGAGCAACGTATTAAAGATCTTGAACGTGAGAACAAAGAACTCAAACAGGCCAATGAGATCATACGTAAGGCAGCCGCTTTTTTCGCCCAGGCGGAGCTCGACCGTCCACCGAAATAATGGTCACATTTATCGATGATCACAAGCAGAAATACGGGATCGAGCCAATCTGTAGAGTACTACCGATTGCCCCATCAACCTACTACCGTACTAAAGACTTGGAGAGTTACCCTGAAAAGCGCTCGTTGCGTCAGCAGCATGACGATTATTATATCAACGAGATTAAACGCATCTGGCAGGACAGTAAATGCCGTTACGGTGTTCGTAAAGTCTGGCAGCAGATGAAGGCAGATGGTATTCATGTGGCTCGTTGTACGGTAGAGCGTTTAATGAAGCAGTATGGTATGCAAGGCATCTGGCGCGGTAAGGGCAAGATCACCACCAATAGCCGTGATGACCAAAAATGCTCTGATGACCTGATTAATCGTAATTTTAATGCCCATCGTCCTAATCAGCTATGGGTAGCTGACTTCACCTATATAAAAACAACTAGCGGCTGGGTATATACCGCTTTTATTATTGACGTGTTTGCCCGTAGCATTGTCGGTTGGAAAGTATCTAATCGCATGAACACGGATATGGTTATGGCTGCGCTAAATCAGGCGATAGCAGACAGGAACAACCCCAAAGATGTGATTCATCACAGTGATCGCGGGGTTCAGTACTTATCCATTCGTTATACTGATAAGATGAAGGACTCTAGCATCATTGCCTCGGTCGGCACGACTGGTGATTCATACGATAACGCACTGGCTGAAACGGTTAACGGGCTGTATAAATCTGAGGTAATTGACTATTTAAAGGAGAATTGGACTGGCGTTAATGATGTTGAACTGGCAACCCTTGAATGGGTGGACTGGTTTAATAAAACACGTCTGCATAGCACGATTGGTTATGTGTCACCTTTTGAGTTTGAAAAGCGGTATTACGATAATTTAACCCTGTCAGGCATCGCTGCCTGACTCAAGTAAATCACTCTCCGATATAGTCGGGGCGGTTCAGAGAAAGCCTATCAAGAGGATTACCAGTAAGATTGATACATCTCAAACTATTCAGCTGTGTAAAACTATCTGGCAGGTTTCTAAGATTACAATAAACAAGCTCAAGCTTAACAAGATTATAAGCTCACCAATACTATTAGGTAGCTTGCCCAATTTACAATAACTGATAAAAAACTCAGTCAGACTCTTAAGTTGCCCTATGATTTCAGGCAGCTCTTTGAGGCTACAATGGTTAATATAAAGCTTCTCTAGATTAGTAAGTTGACCTACGCTATCAGGT
>NZ_CAJHAR010000076.1 GCF_904846415.1 Psychrobacter piscatorii
TCTATAAGGAGGTGATCCAGCCGCAGGTTCCCCTACGGCTACCTTGTTACGACTTCACCCCAGTCATCAACCACACCGTGGTGAACGCTCCCCTTACGGTTAAGCTATCCACTTCTGGTGCAATCAACTCCCATGGTGTGACGGGCGGTGTGTACAAGGCCCGGGAACGTATTCACCGCGGCATTCTGATCCGCGATTACTAGCGATTCCTACTTCATGGAGTCGAGTTGCAGACTCCAATCTGGACTACGATAGGCTTTTTGAGATTCGCATCACATCGCTGTGTAGCTGCCCTCTGTACCTACCATTGTAGCACGTGTGTAGCCCTGGTCGTAAGGGCCATGATGACTTGACGTCGTCCCCGCCTTCCTCCAGTTTGTCACTGGCAGTATCCTTAGAGTTCCCGGCTTAACCCGCTGGTAACTAAGGACAAGGGTTGCGCTCGTTGCGGGACTTAACCCAACATCTCACGACACGAGCTGACGACAGCCATGCAGCACCTGTATTCTAATTCCCGAAGGCACTCCCGCATCTCTGCAGGATTCTAGATATGTCAAGACCAGGTAAGGTTCTTCGCGTTGCATCGAATTAAACCACATGCTCCACCGCTTGTGCGGGCCCCCGTCAATTCATTTGAGTTTTAACCTTGCGGCCGTACTCCCCAGGCGGTCTACTTATTGCGTTAGCTGCGTCACTAAGTCCTCAAGGGACCCAACGACTAGTAGACATCGTTTACGGCGTGGACTACCAGGGTATCTAATCCTGTTTGCTACCCACGCTTTCGAGCCTCAGTGTCAGTATGATGCCAGGAAGCTGCCTTCGCCATCGGTATTCCTTCAGATCTCTACGCATTTCACCGCTACACCTGAAATTCTACTTCCCTCTCACCTACTCTAGCCTAACAGTTTCAGATGCAGTTCCCAGGTTAAGCCCGGGGATTTCACATCTGACTTATCAAGCCACCTACGCTCGCTTTACGCCCAGTAATTCCGATTAACGCTTGCACCCTCTGTATTACCGCGGCTGCTGGCACAGAGTTAGCCGGTGCTTATTCTGCAGCTAATGTCATCGTCTCCGGGTATTAACCGAAGAGTCTTCTTCACTGCTTAAAGTGCTTTACAACCAAAAGGCCTTCTTCACACACGCGGCATGGCTGGATCAGGGTTTCCCCCATTGTCCAATATTCCCCACTGCTGCCTCCCGTAGGAGTCCGGGCCGTGTCTCAGTCCCGGTGTGGCTGATCATCCTCTCAGACCAGCTACAGATCGTCGCCATGGTAGGCCTTTACCCCACCATCTAGCTAATCCGACTTAGGCTCATCTAATAGCGAGAGCAACAAGTTGCCCCCTTTCTCCCGTAGGACGTATGCGGTATTAATACGAGTTTCCCCGTGCTATCCCCCACTACTAGGTAGATTCCTAAGTATTACTCACCCGTCCGCCGCTCGACGCCTGATAGCAAGCTATCATCGTTTCCGCTCGACTTGCATGTGTTAAGCCTGCCGCCAGCGTTCAATCTGAGCCATGATCAAACTCTTCAGTTTAATCTTGCTATGAAGCTCTTTAAAGAAGCTTCTAAACTTGGCTCAT
>NZ_CAJHAR010000077.1 GCF_904846415.1 Psychrobacter piscatorii
ACCATTTTGCCTAGCAGTGTCTGATGGCGTGGCAAGCTCTAATCACTCGCAGCACTGTTCAAAAGCGGTGGTAAAAGCAATCAGACGGTTGTGGGTTAATCAGAAGAGTATTACTTCAGAAGATATTTATCAGCTGATTAATCAAACTAAGCATTCATCTAAGCGTTATGGTGCCGCGGCAACCCTCGCAATGGTGGTTGGAGAGTTAAATAGTGATGGAATAATAAAGGCAACGATAACGCATGTAGGTGACAGTCGTGTCTATTGTCTGCCTAAAGGCGCGACACAATGGCAGTGTCTGACACGCGATCATAATCTATTGAATGAGCTCATTGACCAGAAAGCGCAAGAGCAAGATCGCCAAGCGAAGTTCGCTGACTATAACCGAGAAGGAATGGCGGGGAGTCTATATAGTATTACTGAATGCTTTGCATTAACGGCTGATGACAGTTATCTAAGCAGTGAAGCACCAAAAGACAGCTCTTGCAAGATTGATATTAATAGTGGCGACTGTCTCTTGGTTTGTACGGATGGTATTCATGACTTGGTGCCGAGTCGTCATTGGCAACTTGTCAATGCTGAAACCGATTTACAAGCTTGGCTAATCAATCTTAAGAATCAAGTTTATGACTCCGATGGCAATGCTTATGACAATGGCACAGCGATTTTGGTTCGTTTTGATTGAACCTGTATTTTAATCATGAGTTGATTGCTTCATCAATTTAATAAAGAGGCTACTATGCCCGCACATTCAATCGCCAGCTATACAAAGTCAGCACGTCTATTTGCTTTATATCAATCTCTGCCTCGAAGTGAGGCCGATGCTGTCTCTTTGACAGAACTAATGCAAACCTACGGTTCTAATCCTGATCATTTTACTAATGAGCGTAAAAACTTAGAGAACGATTTGACTGGCTTAAACCAAATCTTTAACGATGTCTTTTATAGTAATGCCTTAATTCGAGTGCCAGCATGGGATCAGAATATCAGTGGCAAGACAGCACGATTTTATATTGAAGCCAGCTTTAGTATTGATGTCCTTAACGAGCAAACGGTGTTTTTTTGGGAGATGCTGGATAAATATACCGCAAACTACTTACCAGTATCTTTTAAACAAGAAATCGCAGACAAGCTCACTCAATTACGTCGACAGGACAAAGATAAATTTCATCAAAGTCCCCTAGGGCAATGGCAAGATCATCTCATCACCTTACCTAGTATCGTGCAAGCACCAACGCTTGATAGTGATGTGCTTGAAAGTATTCATCAGGCTCTGCTACAGAATCGTCAATTACGCATAAGCTATCAAAATAAATGGGAAGAAAAACCAGTTCAAAGAATGGTGTATCCCAAAGGACTGATCTTTATTGACAATATGGTCTATCTCACAGGCTTTAATCCTACTGATGATCATATCAATGATGACGTATTGCTAGAGGAGCATCGCAACTTTGCGGTCAACCGTATTACGGAGGCAGTAGTTATAGATAAGCTAATGCCTGACTGGGTAGGGCGTGACATTTATACATTAGATAAGC
>NZ_CAJHAR010000078.1 GCF_904846415.1 Psychrobacter piscatorii
AGAATAGAGAGCTGACGATGACCTACTCTCACATGGGCGAACCACACTACCATTGGCGCAACGATGTTTCACTTCTGAGTTCGGGAAGGGATCAGGTGGGGCCATCGCGCTATTGTCGTCAGCAAAGGGGGTTAGATATGAGTCTGTTGTTGTTTTACTTATTTGACTAAGTATCACTTAACCTAACTGAATCAAGGTCAAAGGTGATATCGAAATATTCTTTATTCTATAGCCTGAGCTATACAAGATAGATTAATTAGACTTGGTTACAAACCACTTGGGTGTTGTATGGTCAAGCCAAACGAGCAATTAGTACAGGTTAGCTACACACATCGCTGTGCTTCCACACCCTGCCTATCAACGTCCTAGTCTTGAACGGCTCTTTAGGGAAATCTAATCTTGAGGTGGGCTTCCCGCTTAGATGCTTTCAGCGGTTATCCCATCCGAACGTAGCTACCGGGCAATGCCACTGGCGTGACAACCCGAACACCAGAGGTTCGTCCACTCTGGTCCTCTCGTACTAGGAGCAGATCCTCTCAAATTTCCAACGCCCACGGTAGATAGGGACCGAACTGTCTCACGACGTTCTAAACCCAGCTCGCGTACCTCTTTAAATGGCGAACAGCCATACCCTTAGGACCTGCTTCAGCCCTAGGATGAGATGAGCCGACATCGAGGTGCCAAACACCGCCGTCGATATGAACTCTTGGGCGGTATCAGCCTGTTATCCCCAGAGTACCTTTTATCCGTTGAGCGATGGCCCTTCCATACAGAACCACCGGATCACTAAGACCTACTTTCGTACCTGCTCGACTTGTGGGTCTCGCAGTTAAGCGCGCTTTTGCCTTTATACTCTACGACCGATTTCCGACCGGTCTGAGCGCACCTTCGTACTCCTCCGTTACTCTTTAGGAGGAGACCGCCCCAGTCAAACTACCCACCATACATTGTCCTCGGTATTGTTATACCTGAGTTAGAACCCCAACATGACCAGGGTGGTATTTCAAGATTGGCTCCACCAAGACTAGCGTCTCGGCTTCAAAGCCTCCCACCTATCCTGCACAAGTCAGGTCAAAGTTCAATGTAAAGCTGTAGTAAAGGTTCACGGGGTCTTTCCGTCTAGCCGCGGGTACACAGCATCTTCACTGCGATTTCGATTTCACTGAGTCTCTGCTGGAGACAGCGCTGCCATCATTATGTCATTCGTGCAGGTCGGAACTTACCCGACAAGGAATTTCGCTACCTTAGGACCGTTATAGTTACGGCCGCCGTTTACTGGGGCTTCGATCAAGAGCTTCGCTTACGCTAACCCCATCAATTAACCTTCCAGCACCGGGCAGACATCACACCCTATACGTCCACTTTCGTGTTTGCAGAGTGCTGTGTTTTTAATAAACAGTTGCAGCAGCCTGGTATCTGCGACTGCCAACAGCTCAAGGAGCAAGTCCTATCACCA
>NZ_CAJHAR010000079.1 GCF_904846415.1 Psychrobacter piscatorii
TGGTGAGTATGTCGCAATTGTCCGTTGTCATTGAACCATTAGAGCTAAAGGCAGTTATTCTTGAGCGCCTAGAAAGTGGTATGCAGCTTTATAACAGTAATTAACGATTTCACTTTAAAAAGGAGCCGAGTATGACAGCAAATAGTATTTTTGAAGATAAGCAGACTATAAAGAACAACATTAGAAAAGAATATAATGATGAGCTTCAGATAGAGCCCATACCTTTAGCTACTTTATATACGCCGCAAGTAGATCATTATCGCTTGTCTGAGGTTGGGTTTATCGTTATCGAAGATGGCTGGGATGAGCAGTCACTGCTAAATCTACAACAGCAAGTCGGTTGCACATTGTTTGCGCTACAAACCTCAGATAAGCATATTGATAGATTCGAAGTAATAGACGGAATCATTAGTTGCAAAGCGGATGAAGTCGGGCAGGTAATAACCGTATTTGAATCAGTACTATCTGACCGGGATAAGGTTGGTATAGATGTTAATGATATCAAAAGATCCTGCGGGTCTGAAAAGATTGCTAAATTTATGCAAGCTAGGGTAACGGGCATACCAGATTCAGAACAAATAAAGAGTACAGTTAATCATCTGCTCAATCAAATTCCTGAAGGTCTTAGTATCCAGTATACGATGCTTGATATTGAAAGCGATCATAAACTATCTCTTGATGAGTTCTTTAGTATCACAACTGCTGTTGAAAGTCGAACTGTCGATGATTCAGAAATGTTTTATGGTAATAGGATGATTGATAAACCTGACCATTGCTGGATGGGGGCGATATATGTAGCAGGCTAGCGTGGCAAATAGGCAAACGCTCATTAATTGAATCGCAAGGAGTGCAGAAAATGACAACGACAGATAAAAATTTGTTTGATGATTTTATCCAAGCTCAAGATGCTATCTATTTACAAGTGATTGAAGAGCTAACCGAAGGTCATAAGCGCACGCATTGGATGTGGTTTATTTTTCCACAAGTGAAAGGGTTAGGGCATAGTGTAAGAGCTCGACGATTTGCAATAAACAGTTTGGAGCAAGCGAAAGCGTATTTACAGCATAAGGTGCTTGGAGTGCGGTTAATAGAGTGTGCTGAATTATTACTATTGCATCCTGATAAAAGTGCTTTAGATATCTTTGGTTCACCGGACAATCTGAAGCTGCAATCTTCGCTAACGTTATTTACCTTAGCATCCCCTAATAGAAAATGTGTTTTTAACGAGCTTTTGGATCAGTATTTTGAAGGCAGTTACGATATAAACACTATCAAGATGCTAAAGCAAATCAATGACCAG
>NZ_CAJHAR010000080.1 GCF_904846415.1 Psychrobacter piscatorii
TGACCCCTGCCGTCAAATCCGTACAGTTAAACTTGGGAGATTTTAGTTACGCCGCTTGACGATAATAATCAAACCACACCTGTCTTGGCGATTTATAGCTCAAGCCCTTTTGAATCCTCGTTTGGTTGTAGTACAGCTCAATATAGCCAATAATATCGTTGATCGCTGCAAACCTTGTTTTATAATCCTTATGATATACCAGCTCATTCTTTAATATGCTCCAGAAGCTTTCTATGGGTGCGTTATCAAAGCAATTACCTTTGCCACTCATTGAGCCTATAAACTGGTGCTGTTTAATGATTTTATGATACGCATGGCTACAGTATTGACTACCTCTGTCTGAGTGCACAATTAACCCTTTATTAGGTCGTTTGTTTTTGATTGCCATATTTAGTGCTTTGCAAACTAAGTCAGCAGTCATGCGTTTGTTGATAGCGTAACCGACCAACTCTTTGGTATATAAGTCCTTGACCCCTGCTAAGTACAGCCAGCCCTCATTTGTCCAGATATAAGTAATATCGCTAACCCAAGACTCATTAGGGCGACTGGTGTCAAACTTCTGATCGAGCACGTTTGGATAGACCAGTTTGTGATGATTAGAGTCAGTGGTGACTTTAAAGCGCTTATGACGACGGCATTTGATGCCAAATTCTTCTTTGATGCTTCTGACCATGTATAGACTAATATTATGTCCTTGTCCGCTTAGATACGCATGCAGACGCTCAAAACCGTAGCGTTCGAGGGTTTCACTGTGCGCGGCTTTAACCAACAACTCGCACTGATTACGATGTACCTGCTGACAGCTGATATGACGACCTAGCCAGTCATAGTAGCTTGAGGGTTTAACCTGTAGTACGCGGCACATGCTACTAATGCTAAAGACTTGCTGGTTGTCTTTGATAAAGGCGTACTTGACTAGCTGTTTTTCGCGAAGTACGCCGTCGCCTTTTTTAATATCTCTCGTTCCTCTTCGGCCACTTTAAGTTGCCGCTTGAGCTGCTTTATTTCCTGAATAGCTGCCATAAGCTCAGGATCATATTGTTCTGTGCCGATAAGTTTGCCTTGATTGGCTTTACTGTGCCAATTAGTTAAGGTCTGCATGGCGATGCCAAGCTGCTTTGCGGTCGCTGAAATATTGCCGTTGTTGTCTGCTATCTTTTTAACAGCTTCGGCTTTAAATTCGTCACTGTAGGTTCTTACTTTCTTGGTCATGATAAACTCCGATTAATACGCTTAGTTTACCAAGTTTAGTTGTACGGTTTCTTCAGCATAGCTCA
>NZ_CAJHAR010000081.1 GCF_904846415.1 Psychrobacter piscatorii
TGAACCCTATTGAGAAAAAATGGGCACAAGTAAAGTTTCTACGCCAAGGGTGGATGGAAAATGACTTATCCAAATTATTTTATGATGTTTGTCCTAGCTATAACATTTTTGTTTTGAACTGACTATAGTATATCAAGCCAATTTATTAATTTTTTAATAAACGCTTGATTTAAGCATTTAAGTTTGTCGTATTGAGAGATTGTAGTCGGTAATAATTTAGATCCTGTCCTCAATAAACTTGATAAATCTTCTTTATTGAAGTCATTACTTGTAATGTTATTGTCTAATAAATATTGATACAAAATGATTAAGCGAATAAAATTCATAAGCTCATCATCGTAAGTATTATCTTTGTCAGTATTATCTTTCGTAGCTATATTTCTATATGGCCAAAACAAATCTGCCCAATCAGTATCGATCTTATGGATGAAGTACCTATAACCATCTACCGGTGCATCATCAAAACCTTTAATATCTAACTGATAAATAGGCCAATCGCTGCTATATGACTTGATAGTTTGCTCAAGTTTGGCCTTGAAGTGCTCAAATGAAGTCAGTGACTTACCGCGAGCGTTCATTTTAATGTATAGCTCATCAGTTAAACCAAAGGACTGTAACTCCAGATACTGAAAGGTAATATAAGAAATTTCAGTCTCAGTCAGTCTTTGATATAAATTGGTTTCAACACTGCTAAACTTTTGCTCAATGGCATCTAACATGTGCAAACAAGCTTGGACGGTTGGGTCTAGCTTCCACGATGAAAAGAACCATTTACAATCGCTGATTAGCTCGCTTATCTTTAGTTTGTTTGATCTTTCAGATTGATGGAACTTATCTTCAAAGTTTGCATCCGAGGTTAAAGCATCAAAGAATTCTGCTGAGCTTGGGCGGGTCTTATAACTAAATCTAGACTTATTATTAAGTGTGAAATGCTTCCTGAACTCAGATGTACAGTTATTTTTTACTGCCAAAAACCAATGCAGTAAAAACAGAGTAGTCAGTCGTTGCTGCCCATCGAGTACTGAAAAGGATTTATCAGACTCTATACTTCCATAAATGAAGTCCAAATCTAGAGATTGGTTAGATACTGCTCGGTTTTTTGTTAGTGCTGTAGATAGGGCATCCAAAAACAGGTTTGAACCGCCCCGACTATATCGGAGAGTGGATTGCTTGAGTCAGGCAGCTTTGTCTGACTCACAAAGACTATCATAGTATCGTCTCTCAAACTCAAAAGGCGACACATAACTAATCGTACTATGAATG
>NZ_CAJHAR010000082.1 GCF_904846415.1 Psychrobacter piscatorii
CACCAAGGCTTGTCAGCGTTGCCTGAGAGCACAGCTGATCGAGTACTGATGAGGCTGGGTTAGATTGACTGATCACATCGGATGAATGACAGTACGGGCAGATATTTTTCATAGAATCTCCTTATTATCGAACATAAAAAAGACTGCTTATAGTCAATCCCACTTAAAAATGTTATAAACTAATTATCAAACCCAATTGTTATTATAAAGACCATGACTTACTCACTAGATTTTCGCAAACAAGTGCTAAAAAGCTTAGACGAGGGTATGACCTTTGCCGAGGCAGCTGAATTCTATAACCTCAGCCCAACCACGATACAAAACTGGAAGCGGCGTGTTCATAGCAAAACAACCAGGCAAACCAAACCCTATAAAATACCAGATGACGTGCTACTTAATGATGTTAAAGAACATCCTGATGATTACCAGTATGAGCGAGCCCGTCGTCTAAACTGTAGTAAAACAGGCATTTATCATGCCCTAAAGCGCCTAGGCATCAGTCAAAAAAAAGACATTAGAGCATCCAAAAGCTTGCCCAATAAAAAGAGCGGTGTATCAGGGAAAGCTTAATAGCTTTACGCAGCAAGGCTATCCCATCGTTTATATGGATGAAAGTGGCTTTGAGTCTGAAACCATTCGCTCTCATGGTTATGCACCGATTGGTAAGCCTTGTATCGATAGCTACAACTGGCAAGGTAAAAGGCGAACCAACGTTATTGGTGCTCTGTATGAAAAGATGCTGTTTGCGCTTGATTACTTTGAGACAAACATCAACAGCATTGTCTTCTATCACTGGTGCAAACACAAACTAATCCCAAGTCTTAAAACAAAATGCGTGATTGTGATGGATAACGCCAAATTTCATAAAAGCAAACGCATTCAAAAGCTACTAAACAGGCACGGGCATCGTATTCTTTGGTTGCCGCCGTACAGCCCAGACCTAAACCCTATCGAAAAGAAATGGGCTCAAGTGAAGTTTCTACGCCAAGGCTGGATGGAAAACGACTTATCCAAATTGTTTTATGATGTTTGTCCTAGCCATAACAATTTTATTTTGAACTGACTATATAGCAGGTCTTTTCAAATGGTTAGAAACAGATGAACAAAGCAGGGATAGCCACCTCAGTCATCTCATGAAGATACTATATATCTGAAATTATTTTGCTATAGGCGGTAGACCACGGCGATTGGCTGTGCGGTATTGTCCATGACCAAAGG
>NZ_CAJHAR010000083.1 GCF_904846415.1 Psychrobacter piscatorii
AGGTCATGCCATTTGCTAAGCTTTTAAGAACTTGTTTGCGATAGTCTAGTGAATAAGTCATGATAATTAAGTATATCTGTTGAGATGTTTTATCTTATAACACTTTTGTATTTGATACACTATATAAGGTTGAGTATGCACATAATTACTTATCCAAGGTTTATTTGTACTAATAAAATGAATGATATAAGGGTTTAATTTATTAATTAAACGATAATTAGTTTCATGCAACTGCCAATTATATTCAAAAGGAATCACTGGCATCTTTCCTTTCATTGCTAAATTTATAGCAGATTGATCATGGCATCGTAAATTAGCTTGTGTATCAAAAGCGACATTAAAAATCTTTTCGATTAGATTATTTTTGATACAGTTAGGCACATTAAATACTAAAACACCAGAATTTCTATATAAGTGGCTGGCTTCATGATACGTTTCTAAATACTGAGAAACCGATGGCGTAATACCATTTTTAGTCCGTGACTGGCGGTTAAGCTCAGTGATATCTGGAGCTGCTGCAATACAAAAACTCTCTTCAAAACCATCTACAACCTTCATTAATTCATTAAAAAATGGTCGCCTTATATAGACATCAGCATCTAAATAGACTATATAATCGTAATCATTACTGAAAACTTGAGGTAAAAACACTCTACTATATGCTGCTAGTGAAAGATGATCTACAGGAAGGCTGTCTATTCCAGTTATTTCAATTTCCACAAACCGTATATCTAAATCTATAAAATATTCAGGTACTTTAGCGATATTTGGCAGACAAATACAGACATCGAACTTTCGGCTCTCATGTTTAGAAATTATTTGCTGTGCGGCAAATAGTGCATATGATAAATATCCATCGTCTACACAAAATACAACAGCACTCTTATAACGAGATGTTTCTTGGTGCTTTTTAATGATGCACTTGACTTGTCCACCTAGAATACTAATATCGTTCTTAATCATATGTAGAACCTTATCCCAATATATTGTTAATTGATTTACTCTTAGGCTTTTTTAATCAACCTCAGTCTTAATATAGTCTAATCCAAATAAAACCGATACAATATTTATAACAATCTTAATTAATGAAATAAACAATGACTTATTCAATAGACTATCGCAAACAGGTACTTTCTAGCATCGCTGATGGCATGACCATA
>NZ_CAJHAR010000084.1 GCF_904846415.1 Psychrobacter piscatorii
CTTAGATTCAACATTGAAGTGCAACGCACCCGAAGCTAGATTTTACCTCAAGCGGTGTTCTAAACCCTAGCACCTTTCTTGGTCGATTATTTAAACTGTCTTCAATCGACTGAACTAAGTGCCTGCATAGGTTATCTAGACGCATCGACTTAGGTAGAAACTGACGAATTAAACCATTGGTATTCTCATTCGTTCCGCGCTCCCAAGAATGATAAGGCTGAGCGAAGTAAATATCAGCCTTTAACGCGGTTGCCATCGCTTCATGGTCAGCAAACTCTTTACCGTTGTCAAAGGTGATGCTTAACGCCTGCTCACCTTTTAACATGTCAATACAAGCTTGTGTGACAGCTTTTGCCTTACGATTGGGTAGCGCTTTGATCTTAGTCTCTCGAGTCGTTCTATCTACTAAAGTAACCAGAACACCTTGATGTCCATGACCAACCACCGTATCCCCTTCATAATCGCCCATACGACTGCGTGTCTCAATGATGCTAGGACGCTCAGTGATATCACAGCGGTTCGCTATTTTCCCGCGCCTATCATTGCCTTGCAGATACCGTCTCTTATAACGCTTTTGACATCTAAGGGCGTTGTGTAGATCACCCCCTGCCTTTTTGTCAGTATAGATGTGTTGGTATATTGATTCATGGCTTGGGACATCTTGCCAACCTAGCATCCTCAGTCGCCCTGTGATCTGTTCAGGTGAGTATCTCTTGTTTAACAAGTGCTCAATATAGCACCAGCCAAAGCGGCTCATCTGTGCGCTATTCACAACTTTGCGCTCTTTTGCCAAACGATGGGCTTGTTTGGGGCGATAACCCCTTTGTCCCATGTTTCGCTTTATCTCTCGACTCACCGTTGATTTATGACAGCCGATAATTCTAGCTATTTCGCTCATGCCTTTTTTAGCTTGCAATAGCGCTGATATTTGATATCTTTGCTCTTGGGTAAGATGTGTATAGTGTTTCATAACGTTCTGATATGTAGGAGTTGAAGTTTGAAATGCAACACGGCACATCTTACTCTTCAACTCATTCTTTTAAAACGTTGCACTTCTTATTTGAATCTAGGAT
>NZ_CAJHAR010000085.1 GCF_904846415.1 Psychrobacter piscatorii
ATATTATAGAACGCCTGCATAGGCGTTTTAAACCCTAAGCGTTTTCTTGGTCTGTTATTTAGTTTGTTCTCAATGTCCTGCATCTCATCATCAGAGACTTGTCTAAAGTCACAGCCTTTAGGCAGATACTCTCTGATCAAGCCGTTGGTATTTTCGTTGGTTCCTCGCTGCCATGACGCATAAGCATCGGCAAAGAAGAAAGAGCTAAAGAGCTTTTGTTTCACCTTTTTATGCTGAGCAAACTCTTTACCATTGTCAGAGGTAATGGTCTTAACCTGCAACCTCACTGGCTTTAAGAGCTCTATCATTGCCTCTGATACTTGCTGTGCCGTTTTATTATCCACACGTTTCATCTTCAGCAGCCCTGTTTTACGTTCAACGAGCGTGACAATCGCTTGCTTGTGATGCTGACCGATAATGGTATCCGCCTCCCAGTCGCCAATCCGCGTGCGCGCATCAACGATGGAGGGGCGCTCATGGATAGAGACTCTGTCATTAATACGACCACGAGTCTCAGCAGTTAAACGCTGCCGATAAGGCTTGGCTTTACGTCTGAGACACTGCCATAACCTGCCGCCCTTACGCTTGTTTGTCCATATATAGCGATAAATGCTCATATGACTGAGTCCACCATGAACACCTGCTATTTGCTGGGGACTCCAGTTCTCTTTAAGCTTGTCTGTGACCCAGTCCCATACGTCAGCGATGATGCTGAGCGCATTGTTTGATCGTCTTGCACAAGCTTTCTTATGAGCGTTATTGACTCGGTAACCGCGCAGGCTTTTATTGCGTCTGATTTCTCTTAATATGGTACTGGGACTTCTGTTTAACGCCCGCGCTATAAAATTAATACTATGTTCTGCCCCTATAAGGGCATAAATCTGGTATCGTTCCCCTAGGCTTAGATGCGTATAGTTCATGGTTGCAATCTCACTTTGGTCGGTGGATAAAGACTTTGATGCTAGCGCATCTAGGTCTTTTTTTCACCTTGCATTTGGTATTGCACTTCATGTGTTAATCTAAG
>NZ_CAJHAR010000086.1 GCF_904846415.1 Psychrobacter piscatorii
GAATGGATAAGTACTGAACGCCGCGATCACTATGATGAATCACATCTTTAGGATGGTTTCTGTCTGCAATGGCTTGGTTTAGTGCTGCCATCACCATATCAGTGTTCATACGATCTGATACTTTCCAACCAACGATAGCGCGAGCAAACACATCAATGATAAAGGCAGTATAGACCCAACCACTCAATGTTTTAACGTAAGTAAAGTCAGCAACCCATAGCTGGTTAGGGCGATGGGCATTAAAGTTACGATTAACTAAATCAACAGCACGCTTTTGATCATCACGAGACTTAGTGGTTATCTTACCTTTACCTCGCCAAATACCCTGCATACCATGCTGACGCATTAACCGCTCTACAGTGCAACGTGCAGGATGTACACCTTCAGATTTCAACTGTTTCCAGACTTTACGAGCACCATAACGGCATTTGCTGTCCTTCCAAATACGTTTAATCTCATTAAGATAGAAGTCATCATGCTGACTACGCTGTGAACGTTTTTCAGGATTTTCTTCTAGCTCTTTAGCACGATAGTATGTGGATGGAGCAATCGGTAGTACTCTACAGATTGGCTCGACTCCATATTGTTGTTTGTGGTCATCTATAAAATCAACCATTACTTGGGTTTGCGGTCGAGCTCCGCCTGGGCGAAAAAAGCAGCAGCTTTCTTTATAATCTCATTGGCTTGCTTTAACTCTCTGTTCTCACGTTCAAGCTCTTTGATACGCTCGGCTTGGCTTTGAGCTTGAATATTTGCAGGAATGGTTTTATCAATGTGCTTTTTATGCCATGATCGTAGGGTCTCAGGCGTGCAACCTATCTTTGGCGCTATGGCTTTGATGGCTGACCAGGTGGATGGGTAATCGTCTTTAGCTTCAATTAGCATACGGACGGCGCGCTCTTTCATTTCAGGGGTATAGTTTCGTGTTTTCATTGTCGTATTCTCTCAGAAAATTGAGTCTCCGACAATTCCGGGGCGGTTCA
>NZ_CAJHAR010000087.1 GCF_904846415.1 Psychrobacter piscatorii
GCAGCATGGCTTGCAGGGGCTATTTTTTTATTTGCGCTAGCGCCTCATGGGTTCTGGCCGCTAGCAATAGTGTCACCAGCGATTTTATATGCGCTGTTGGTACCAAATATGAGTGGTCGTCGCGCTTTTATTATCGGTGTAGCTTACGGTATGGGGCTATGGTGCGTCGGCGGCTTTTGGCTCTATACTGCCATCCATGATTATAGCGATACTCCAACGTGGCTCGCATTGATTATGATTGGATTGATGGGTCTCGGTATGGGACTGTTTCATGGATTTTTAGCACTAGTCTTTAACCGTATGGTAGGCAAACAACCCTTTTCATTTGCTGCTCTTTGGGTGCTACAAGAATGGTTAAAAACTTGGTTATTCACAGGCTTTCCGTGGCTGTTTGTTGGTTATGCATTTACTGAAGAGTATTGGTTATCGTCCTTAGCACCCGTTGCTGGTGTTTTTGCCGTCTCTTTTGTTGCCATACTATTGGCTGCAAGTTTAGTAGAGCTACTGCTTCGACGCAGTAGTTATGCCGTCGTTTCTGTACTGTTATTAGCCATTAGCACATCATTATGGCTGGTCAATCCGCAATGGACAAAACCTAAGGGCACACCTGATCTGTCAGTGTCATTGATTCAAGGTAATATTTCACAAGATATAAAGTGGCTGACGCAATATCAAGTAGAAACGCTAAAGATTTATGCGAAGTTAACGCGCACTGAGTGGGGACGTGATGTGGTGGTGTGGCCTGAATCATCTATTCCGATGTTTCAGGATGAGGCTGCGGGCTTTATTAGTGAAATGATAGAAATGGCCAATGCGACCAATACGACATGGATAACTGGTATCCCTTATAAGGATAAAGCGGCATTCAATGCCAGTACGGATAAGTATCCCCCATTTTACAATAGCGTGATTGCTCGAGGTGTAGAAGCGGAAGGCCTATACAAGAA
>NZ_CAJHAR010000088.1 GCF_904846415.1 Psychrobacter piscatorii
AGTGAATGGCACCACCCAAGCGGACGTCACTTATGACTTTGCACTGACAAACGGTCCAACCAACCCTGCTATAGCAGGGAGCGACTTCACCAATGCGCCAACCTTTAGCAACGAAGTCATCGACAATGGTGATGGCACCATCACGGTACCAGCTGGCGTTACGGGCTTCACAGTTAGCTACCCGACGTCAAATGACACTATTCTTGAGAATAATGAAACCACCGAGCTGACCATTGATGGAGTGGCTGGTACTGGTACGATTAAAGATGCTTTAGATGCCATTCCTGTAGTCAGTATTAAGACTGCAGATGGAGCTGACACAGCTATTGAAGGTGTTGCTGATGACACCATCGTCTTTGAGATCTTTCAAACAGGCGCAACGGACAAAGACAGTACCGTAACCGTCAAGCTTGATTTGCCAGGCGGCATTGGCGGCGCAGTAGCAGCGGACATTCTTGATCAAGAAGTCATCTTCACGGACGCTAAAGGCTTAGAAACCACCTACACAGTGGCCGAAGCCCTTGCTGGTATTGAAGTGACCATACCAGCAGTTGGCGCTACTAACAACCCAACGTTTACCATTACCCCAGCCAACGATGGTTTCTATGAAGTCTCAGAAGTATTGGGTATGAGTATCACGGGCGCGGTAAATGCGACAGTAAACACCGATCCTACTTTAAATAGCGCCACCGGCACCATCTTAGATGAATCAGATGATCCACAGAATCCAGCTGCCAATACCGACGGTGACAAACCGACCCTAACCGTTGGCAATGCGAGCGCGACAGAAGGGGACAATCTGGTCCACCAAGTCACAGTGAATGGCACCACCCAAGCGGACGTCACTTATGACTTTGCACTGACAAACGGTCCAACCAACCCTGCTATAGCAGGGAGCGACTTCACCAATGCGCCAACCTTTAGCAACGAAGTCATCGACAAT
>NZ_CAJHAR010000089.1 GCF_904846415.1 Psychrobacter piscatorii
TATATAGTGTATCAAATACAAAAGTGTTATAAGATAAAACATCTCAACAGATATACTTAATTATCATGACTTATTCACTAGACTATCGCAAACAAGTTCTTAAAAGCTTAGCAAATGGCATGACCTTTGCCGAGGCAGCCTCTTTTTATGACATTAGTCCAACCACCATTCAAAAGTGGAAGAAACGGCTGCATAGTAAGAGCACTCGCAATGTTACGCCATCAAAAATACCAGATGATGCACTACGCAAAGACGTTGAGCGTTACCCTGATGACTATCACTATGAGAGAGCAAGACGGTTCAACTGTACTGCCTCAGCCATTTGTGAGGCTTTAAAACGCCTAGGCATCAGTCAAAAAAAAGACCTTAGAGCATCCAAAAGCGTGTCCAATAAAAAGAGCGGCGTATCAGAGTAAGCTTGATAACTTTAAACAGCAAGGCTATCCCATTGTCTATATGGATGAAAGCGGCTTTGAGGCTGAAACTATTCGTTCTCATGGCTATGCACCGATAGGCAAACCCTGTATCGACAGCGACAACTGGCAAGGTAAAAAGCGAACCAACGTCATTGGGGCTCTATATGAAAAGATGCTATTTGCACTGGATTACTTTGAACAGAACATTAACAGCAGCATATTCTACGACTGGTGCAAGTTTAAACTTATTCCAAGTCTTAAAACCAAATGCGTGATTATCATGGATAATGCTCGGTTTCATAAAAGCAAACGTATCCAAAAATTACTGAACAGGCATGGTCATCGTATTCTATGGCTGCCACCGTATAGCCCAGACTTGAACCCTATTGAGAAAAAATGGGCACAAGTAAAGTTTCTACGCCAAGGGTGGATGGAAAATGACTTATCCAAATTATTTTATGATGTTTGTCCTAGCTATAACATTTTTGTTTTGAACTGACTATA
>NZ_CAJHAR010000090.1 GCF_904846415.1 Psychrobacter piscatorii
AATAGACCTCTTGCAAAAGTAGCTTCAAATCTCAAAGTATACAACTGAACCCTAAATAATTAAAAGATATGCCAAACATAGCCAAACTACTTGAACAAAATGATGCAGGTTTTAAACGTTATACCGGTATTCACAAAGCCACTTTTGAGCAAATGCTAGAAGCCATGCAAGCGCATGAAGCCTCCAAAACCAAATCAGGTCGTCCAAGTGATCTTAGCTTAGAGACGCAGATTTTACTAGCACTGACCTATTGGCGTGAATACCGAACCCTTTATCATATTGGTATGGACTTTAATGTTCATGAGTCCTCTGCTAGCCGCATTGTCAGAAAAGTAGAAGACATCCTTATCCACTCCGGCAAGTTTGACTTACCACGAAAACTGCCACACGGTAAGCCTGAGGATATCAATTGGTCAGCGGTCATCATTGATGCCACCGAAACGCCCATTGAGCGTCCAAAAAAAACCAAAGTGAGTACTACAGCGGAAAAAAGAAACAACATACCCTAAAATCGCAAGTCATCGTACACTGGCAAACAGGTCTCATACTTGATGTGCAAACCTGTAAAGGCTCAATACATGATTTTAATCTGTATAAACAAACCTGTCCTGACTGGCTGCCTAAGAATACAAATTATCTAGCAGACAGTGGTTATCAAGGTATCGCCAAGCTACATGATCAGACATTTATTCCCTTTAAGAAATCAAAGGGTGGTGAGTTATTAGCGCTTTGCAAACAGGCCAATCAGTACTTGGCAAAATGTCGTATTCTGGTTGAGCATAAAATAGGTTTAATTAAGCTATTCAAAATCGTGGCTCAGCGCTACCGTAATCGTCGTCAGCGTTATGATTTAAGAATGAAACTGTTCGCAGGTTTGGTCAATTTCGAGCTTAAGCTATGACTTTTGCAAGAGGTCTA
>NZ_CAJHAR010000091.1 GCF_904846415.1 Psychrobacter piscatorii
AAATAACACAGCTCAAACGTAGAATTTCTTATAAAATACCCATAAGGAGTTTTGATATGAGCAAACGAATGACTGAGACCCAAATAGTATCCATTTTAAAAGAAGCAGAAGCTGGAATACCTGCTAAAGAGCTGTGCCGTAAATACGGGATTGCTAGCTCGACTTTCTATAAATGGCGCTCCAAGTACGGTGGTATGGAAGCTTCTGATGTTAAGCGATTAAAAGAGCTTGAAGAAGAAAACCGTAGGCTCAAACAGATGTATGCTGATTTAAGCCTCAAAGCGCAAATGCAGGAAGAGATCATAAAAAAGCTATAGCGCCTGTACCCGAGCGCAAAGTCTGGGCGCAAGAATTACAGGCGCAGTATGATGTCAGCATTGCAGTGAGTTGTCAGGTGGTCTGCATGAGTCGAACCGCTTACTACTATAAGCCTAAGCTATTTGATGATAGTGAGATTGTTGATGTCTTAAATGAGCTTACTGACAAGCACAATCGCTGGGGCTTTCCAAAGTGCTTTAAACGTATACGTAAGCTTGGCTATTCATGGAATCATAAGCGCGTACATCGAGTTTATACAGCGTTAAACTTAAACCTACGCCGCAAGTCTAAAAAACGCTTACCAACACGTAACCCTCAGCCGCTAAGTGTGCCAAATGCATTGGGGCATACATGGTCAATGGACTTCATGAGCGACAGACTACACAACAATATTCGCTTTCGAACCTTTAATGTGATTGATGATTATAACCGTGAGGTATTAGGCATTGATATTGGTACCAGTATTCCCTCACTCCGAGTGATTCGCTACCTTGATCAGCTGGCTGAGTGGCATGGTTATCCTAAGCAAATTCGTGTGGATAACGGCAGTGAGTTTACATCCAGGGTATTCACTGATTGGGCATCAGCTCATGGC
>NZ_CAJHAR010000092.1 GCF_904846415.1 Psychrobacter piscatorii
TATAGTTAAATCTTTATAAAATCGATACAGCCCATATCATGAAACAGTTTAGGTAGATTATTCTCCATCCACCCTTGGCGTAGAAATTTAGCCTGTGCCCACTTTTTCTCAATAGGGTTCAGATCAGGGCTGTACGGCGGCAGCCAAAGAATACGGTGGCCATGTCTGTTGAGTAGTTTTTGGATACGTCTGCTTTTATGAAACCGAGCGTTATCCATGACAATCACGCACTTGGTTTTAAGACTTGGAATAAGTGTGAACTTACACCAGTCATAAAATATATGGCTATTGATATTTGTCTCAAAGTAGTCAAGCGCAAACAGCATTTTTTCATAGAGAGCTCCGATGACATTCGTACGCTTCTTTGCTTGCCAGTTGTAGCTATCAATACAAGGTTTACCAATCGGTGCATAGCCATGAGAACGAATGGTTTCAGCCTCAAAGCCGCTTTCATCCATATACACAATGGGATAGCCTTGCTGCGTAAAGCTATCAAGCTTATTCTGGAATACCGCTCTTTTTATCGGACACGCTTTTGGATGTTCTAAGGTCTTTTTTTTGACTGATACCAAGACGCTTTAAAGCATTAAAGATGCCAGTCTTACTACAGTTCAAGCGACGAGCTCTTTCATAGTTATAATCATCTGGATATGTTTTTACGTCTTCAATCAATGCGTCATCAGGTATTTTAGTTGGTGCTTTATTTCTGGTTGTTTTAGGAGTTAGGTTCTGCTGCCAGCTGTGAATGGTGCTGGTGCTAAGTCCATAAAACAGCGCAGCTTCTCGTATGGTCATGCCATCAGCGATGCTAGAAAGTACCTGTTTGCGATAGTCTATTGAATAAGTCATTGTTTATTTCATTAATTAAGATTGTTATAAATATTGTATCGGTTTTATTTGGATTAGACTATATTAAGACTATA
>NZ_CAJHAR010000093.1 GCF_904846415.1 Psychrobacter piscatorii
CTAGGGCGTGTCATCAATTAGCATGGATATTTCAGAATAAGCTATACTTAGATCGTATTTAGGAATTTGAGCTCAATGACTATGACAAGACGACATGCCCTACGTGATGACCAATGGGAGAGAATTAAAGACATTCTACCTGGTAAACCAAGTGACGTTGGTGTTACTGCAAAGGATAACCGCTTGTTCGTAGAAGCGGTTCTGTACCGTTACAAGACCGGCATACCTTGGCGTGACCTACCTGAACGCTTTGGCGACTTCAGAGTGATTCATACTCGTTTTAGTCGCTGGTCAAAAAAAGGCGTATGGAAGCAGGTTTTTAATCAACTCTCTGAACAATCCGATGACGAATATGCCATGCTAGATGCCACGATTGTTAAAGCCCACCAGCACAGTGCTGGAAAAAAAGGGATCAAGCCATTGGACGCAGCAAAGGTGGACTGACGACTAAAATACATACTCGAACAGATGCATTAGGCAATCCTACTGGCTTTTATCTAACAGGTGGGGCAGCTCATGACCTGTGTGGCTCAGATGAATTGCTTGATGTCAGTATTAGCCAAACGTGGCTTGCCGATAAAGCTTACGATGCTGATGCCCGCGTTATTGAACCGATTAAAGCAGTGCAAGGTAATGCAGTTATACCATCTAAGTGTCATCGGCTGCAGCCAAGAGACTTCGATAAAGAGCTTTATAAAGCGAGGCACCTAATAGAGAACTTCTTTGCCAAGATTAAGCAGTATCGTGCGATTGCCACTCGCTATGATAAGTTAGCCAGTCATTTCCTTAGTGCCATTCACTTAGTTTCTTGTGTCGTTTGGCTTAATTGATGACACGCCCTA
>NZ_CAJHAR010000094.1 GCF_904846415.1 Psychrobacter piscatorii
GGTGGTGTATCAAAAAGTATGCTGGGGTAATAAAGGAAGGGTGACAGTCAAAGCAAGATGATATATTTGAGGTTATGAAGACACAAATACAGATCAATTGCCCCGACTGTCACAGTCTTAGTCTAAAGAAAAATGGCATAAAAAGCTATGGCAAGCAGAACTACCAATGTAAGGACTGCAAACGTCAGTTTATTGGCGATCATGCAGTAACCTATAACGGCTGTCACTCTAGAATAGAAGATCTCATACGACTGATGACTGTCCGAGGTTGTGGTGTTAGAGACATAGCCGTTATAGCCAAGGTTAGCATTGGTAAAGTACTTGGCACCATAGGCTCATCTGTTTATAAGATCGCGCCTAAGAAGCGCTATTATGAACGCTTAGAGGTTGATGAGTTCTGGACTTACGTGTATCGCAAGAAGCGTAAAGTCTGGCTCATCTACGCTTATGACCGTGCTACTAATGAGATTGTCGCTTATGTCTGGGGCAAACGTGACCTAAAAACGGCTAAGAAGTTAAGAGCACGTTTAAAGCAGCTTACAGTCAGCTATGGCTCTATCAGTATGGACAACTGGGACAGTTTTATAACCGCCTTTAAAAGTGATAACAAACGAATTGGCAAACAGCATACGGTAGGCATAGAAGGCAATAACTGCCGTCTTAGACACCGACTAAAACGAGCCGTTAGAAGAACCTGTTGTTTCTCTAAGAAGCTCGATAATCACTTAAAAGTGTTTGATCTGGTGTTCTTTTATGTCAATTATGGCTACGTCTGATGCCAGCATACTTTTTAGAACACCACC
>NZ_CAJHAR010000095.1 GCF_904846415.1 Psychrobacter piscatorii
ACCCCACTCTCAACTTGAAATAAGCAAATCAAACTGAAGAGGCGGGTTACCAAGTTTTTTATTGAGTACAAAGCACAGATTGTGTGACAGGATTTTACGAATCAATCGATGAGACAAATGCCATAAATCTCTTGCTCGCACTCTTTGTATATTAAATCGTTCTGATAGCTGACCAATGACTGTTTCAACGATACGGCGAGCTTTCATTAGCCGTCTTACCACAGGTTTGGGTCTATCCTCTTTCATGTTGGCTCTGAGTGGCGTTTGTAAATCCACTCCTTGAGCGTCGTAGTACGATGTCAGACTAGGGCTGATATACCCTTTATCAGCGCCGAGCAAACCATGGATATGGTCAGTAATATCAGGCGCAACCGCTCTTTCATCAACATTGGCAGGGGCAAAGGTAAAGCCTTTAATCATGCCAGATAAATTAACAAGCAAATGTCCCTCAAAGCCATAGTATCTCTCTTGCTTAGCGGCGCAGTAACTAAAAGCTGCTAAGTCTTGATAGTTTTTATGCCGATAAGCGCGTCCATAATGACAGACGGGTATCGGAAAGCCATCCATAAAATGAATGTTGTCACGGCCTTCAATTTGACTGACTTTATCTTGTATCTGCTGTTTGACTTGCCACAGATTGGCGCAGTGCTTTGCGAAGTTAGGGTATGAGCCGATGGCTGGAAACCAGTCTTGCCAATGCTGGGTAAAGTATTGCC
>NZ_CAJHAR010000096.1 GCF_904846415.1 Psychrobacter piscatorii
AAGCAGCCGCGCTTTTCAATACCTATGTTCAAAAATGACAACTAAAAACAGAGATTTTGACGTATTGATTGTTTAATCATTTGTAGAAAGCCTTCAAACTAAAATAAAGTAAAGTCGTATATTGTGTCTAACAGAAATTAAAAATTATTAGGGCGTGTTGAACATTCGCAAATAGGCACTGCTGATCGCTAAAATTGTTCCAGACAAGGCACAAAGCGACGATAATGCAGATGCCTTAGCGAGATTTGTAACGCAGTATGGGGCAATTTTAGCATCAGCCCCAACGATAAAAGCAGGGGACAGGACTCTTTTTTGCCGCTTCATCGTTAAAAATAAGCGCTTAGAATGACTAAACTTATTATTTTTAACATCGAATCGCCTAAAAAATAGTCGCTGTCAGTGCCATGGTCGAATGTTCAACACGCCCTAAAGGTTTTACTCAATGCAAATTTTTGACCCTAGTTTTTTCTTTGTGTATATAAGAATAAAACGTTTTTAAGTATCACTGGACAAAAATGCCGGCAAAAAGGTTTCGCTGATAAGTAGTAAGCGACCATACCAGTCATAGCGCGTTTGCCGCTGCCAGCCCTCGCTCGTCTGTCGCACAAATCGCTGGTTTGGCACTGTGCGCCGACGTTTAAATAACACATAACCGATGGGCGTACCTTTTAGCTGCTGCAAGCGTCGCGCCTTACCTTTTAGGCTTG
>NZ_CAJHAR010000097.1 GCF_904846415.1 Psychrobacter piscatorii
TAATTCTCTCCCATTGGTCATCACGTAGGGCATGTCGTCTTGTCATAGTCATTGAGCTCAAATTCCTAAATACGATCTAAGTATAGCTTATTCTGAAATATCCATGCTAATTGATGACACGCCCTAGGTCATCTTCAGATAGCTCTCTTTTTGAAAGAGGAATTATAGTATTTGCCTCATCAAGAACACGTTTAAGTTGATTCTCTAATTCTGACTGCTCAGGATCTGCATTTTCAAGTATTTCGTCGGCGTCATCGATAGTCATCTCTAGGACCTCTTTAGATAAACTGTCTTTAAGGCCAAGATGATCATCGTGATAAGCAAATACCTTATCTGTATTCCCTGTGTCTATTAGCGTCTCTACAAATTCTTCAACTGTGTCAAAATCCAAATCTGGACCTAAACCACCATCACCTAGTGCAGTAGCGGCACTTTCTAAACTATCAAACTCTGACATAAACACTTTCCTATATTTGTAAGTAAAATTAATACAATATAGCCTATCACGAACACGTTTCAACTGTATTTGATGTATTTGTATCTAATAGATATTCTGCAATATATAAATTATATACAACCCCACTCTCAACTTCGAAAGTGATTGAAAAAAGAAGAGCACCTCACTAATCTATTGTTTTCGACCAAGAATACAATGGAGTTGTGAGATGCCCATAGACGAATTTATCATCAATATCTATTTA
>NZ_CAJHAR010000098.1 GCF_904846415.1 Psychrobacter piscatorii
GTTGATGACTGGGGTGAAGTCGTAACAAGGTAGCCGTAGGGGAACCTGCGGCTGGATCACCTCCTTATAGACAGCATTCGCTCAGCAAGAATTCACAACAAGTTGTTCTTTAGTTTAAGCTTACGTTTTAGGACGTATCAGGGTCTGTAGCTCAGCTGGTTAGAGCACCGTGTTGATAACGCGGGGGTCAGTGGTTCGAGTCCACTTAGACCCACCATTATTAATGTAGGTGAAAGAGCCCTAAGTAAATCCGCTTTAAGGGATTTCCTCTTGTGCTCGGATCGAAGCAGTGCTTCGATTGTATCCTCGCTCAGGGGCCATAGCTCAGTTGGTAGAGCGCCTGCCTTGCACGCAGGAGGTCAACGGTTCGACTCCGTTTGGCTCCACCACTACATACGGCTAAGCTTAGCGTGCTAAATAAAATAGGTATCAAATAGAAACAAGTGATTCATCTTGAATAAAGACACGATTACTTCTTTCTGTTTTATACAGAAACTTATGACTCGACGAGAGCATAGGAACTATTTAAAAACATAGATATGAGTCTGGGTTAGGATGAGCGTATTCACGCGCCCATCTTAACCTTAATAACTCACCTCTTAACGACATTGTTTGTTATCCCAGGGGTGAGTTATTAAAAAAGTAAAGAGAACTGAATCAAGCGTATAAACATAGGTGATATCGTTATCATAATTAGAT
>NZ_CAJHAR010000099.1 GCF_904846415.1 Psychrobacter piscatorii
CACTATGCTAGACTACTTTTATGAAGATAACCCATTGTAAACTAAGTAAAAAAATACAGCGAAGGCTGTTAGAGTTTTTTACGGCTGAAGTGACTGCTAGAACAGCCGCAGATTTGCTTGATATTCAGCCTAATACTGCTGCACTTTTTTATCATAAAATAAGACTTGTGATAGATTACCATCTCTCATTAGAAGCTGATGAGCTTTTTGATGGTGAGGTCGAATTAGATGAAAGTTACTTCGGCGGTGTACGCAAAGGCAAAAGAGGTCGCGGGGCTGCTGGTAAAACCGCTGTATTTGGGATTCTAAAACGAAACGGTAAGGTGTATACCATTGTCGTAGTAGACACCAAACAGACTACTCTAATGCCTGTTATTAAGCGTAAAATCAAGCCTGACAGCTTTGTTTATACGGATAGCTATCGAAGTTACAATGCACTGGATGTGAGCGAGTTTAAACATTTCAGAGTCAATCACTCTAAAGAGTTCACTTGCGGTAAAAACAATCACATCAATGGCATTGAGAACTTCTGGAATCAGTCTAAACGAACACTCAGAAAGTATAATGGGATCGATAAGAAGAACTTCCATTTATTTTTAAAAGAATGTGAGTTTAGATTTAACTATGGTTCACCATCTAATCAGCTAAAATTCCTGAGAAAATGGTGTGATATTTAATC
>NZ_CAJHAR010000100.1 GCF_904846415.1 Psychrobacter piscatorii
GTGGCAATGTCATTAACCTAGCCCCTTGTGATGATCAAGCAAGCTCGCAAGTTTGGCAAATGGATGTATCCGCCAACGCCATCAAGCAAGGCAATCAATGCTTTGACTTAGAAAATGGCTATATGAGTAATAATCGCGCTCGACTCATTCGCTATAGCTGTACAGGTGGCGGCAACCAAAGATGGACGATGCTTACGCAAAACTCGAGTTTGATATTATCTAGCGCTGGCAAAAATCTACCGCTGATAATAGAGAGTATGCAAAAACAAGCAGTGACGACAGACACCATGCAAATGCAGTTGGCAAGCACCAATAGTAATCATCAGCAACCCTCTACACTAGCAAAAGTAAGCAGCGCGATAAGCACTTGGTTCTATAGTCTCATCAGCTAATTGAAAATACATAATAATGATAAAAATAAGCTCCTATGATAGGGGCTTATTTTTACTAAATTTTTCATCGTTATTAGGGCGTGTTGAACATTCAACCATGGCACTGACAGAGACTATTTTTTAGACGATTCGAAGGTAAAAATAGTAAGCTTAGTCGCTCTAAGCGTCTATTTTTACCAAAGAAGCGGCAAAAAAGAGTCCTGTCCCCTGCTTTTATCGTTGGGGCTGATGCTAAAATTGCGCCATACTGCGTTGCAAATCTAGCTAAGGC
>NZ_CAJHAR010000101.1 GCF_904846415.1 Psychrobacter piscatorii
TGATGACTGGGGTGAAGTCGTAACAAGGTAGCCGTAGGGGAACCTGCGGCTGGATCACCTCCTTATAGATGGCATTCGGTCAGCAAGAATTCACAACAAGTTGTTCTTTAGTTTAAGCTTACGTTTTTAATAAACGTATTAGGGTCTGTAGCTCAGCTGGTTAGAGCACCGTGTTGATAACGCGGGGGTCGGTGGTTCAAGTCCACCTAGACCCACCATTTTACAATGGGGCCATAGCTCAGTTGGTAGAGCGCCTGCCTTGCACGCAGGAGGTCAACGGTTCGACTCCGTTTGGCTCCACCACTACTAAGACGGTTAAGTAAGCTTTAGATGCCAATAAATAAAATAGGTATTAAATAGAAACAAGTGATTTATCTTTGAATAAAGACATGATTACTTCTTTCTGTTTTATACAGAACCTGTTATTCGACGAGGATACAGGAACTATTTAAAAACATAGATATGAGTCTGGGTTAGGAAGCGCGTGTTCACGCGCACTTCCTAACCTTAATAACTCACCTCTTAACGACATCAGTTGTTATCCCAGGGGTGAGTTATTAAAAAAGTAAAGAGAACTGAATCAAGCGTATAAACATAGGTGATATCGTTATCATAATTAGATTGTATGA
>NZ_CAJHAR010000102.1 GCF_904846415.1 Psychrobacter piscatorii
CTTTGGCGCTATGGCTTTGATGGCTGACCAGGTGGATGGGTAATCGTCTTTAGCTTCAATTAGCATACGGACGGCGCGCTCTTTCATTTCAGGGGTATAGTTTCGTGTTTTCATTGTCGTATTCTCTTGGAGCGTTGAGTCTCCGACAATCTCGGGGCGGTTCAAAAAGTTCTTTAAACTCAGCACTGTAAGTTCTACGTTTGGGTTTGTTAGGTGGTTGTGTTGTCATGTTAGTGTCCACGATTATTAATCGTGGACACTATCTCGCATTTTTTAAGTGAGGAAAAGATGGGATGGTCGGATGCTTACGGCCAACCTTGAGCACTTTGATGAAGTATGGGGCAAAGAGTACCCGCATGTCATCAAGTCTTGGCGCAATAACTGGGAGGGCTTAACGGTGTTCTTTGGTTATCCTAAAGACATCAGAAGAGTGATCTATACCACCAATGCGATAGAGTCGCTAAACAGTGTGATTCGAACGGCGGTGAATAAGCGTAAGGTGTTCCCGTCTGATCAGGCAGCGTTTAAAGTGGTGTACTTAGCCACCCAGCAGGCATCCAAAAAGTGGTCGATGCCTATTCGTAACTGGACGTCTGCTCTGAATC
>NZ_CAJHAR010000103.1 GCF_904846415.1 Psychrobacter piscatorii
ATCTGACTCAGTCTGACGGATTTTTACAAGCTCACTTTGTATTTGTTGGCGCGTTTCAGCCAGATCTAGCTCAGCTTCTATTTCAGACTGTAGAGTGGATACTGTACGGCGCAGTTTGGCATACCATTGCCCAGCCGTACGCGCAGCCTGCGGCAGTTTCTCTGGGCCCAATACGATTAAAGCAATGATGCCAAACAAGAGTAACTCGGAAAACCCGATATCAAACATAACAGTCACATATATTAAAAGACTATTTAGTGCTGCTATTTATAAGCGGCGCGCTTCATGCTTTGTGCTGATCATCAGTGGTGATAGGGCTGATTTCTGTATAATCAGCCTGAGTACCTACCTGTGTATTTAAATCATTACTTGCAGCTGGCGTACTATTTTCATGGTCAAGTGAACGATTATTGCGAGCACGCGAGGTTTCTTCATCTTTGACTGCTTCTTTAAAACCCTTTACTGCACCGCCTAAATCTTTGCCAGCATTTTTAAGCTTAGCGGTGCCAAATACGACCACCACCACAACCAATAAAATCAGCCAATGTGTAATAGAAAAACTGCCCATAACGTGATCTTTATATTTTAAAGTCTTGATAAGACC
>NZ_CAJHAR010000104.1 GCF_904846415.1 Psychrobacter piscatorii
CTATAAATCAGCATTTTTTAGGTCGATTTCTAGGTTAATTGATTCCCTATTTAGTGCGTCTAGCATAACACAGGCGCTATCATAGCGATATTGTGTTGTAGACGACTATAGTAATTGAGGTTGAGCGAAAACTCATGTTATAGCGATTTCATTGTAATCAAAATATAGATTATTTTAATGCATCGACAGCATCTAAGGTACTTAGATAGACCTGCCCTGATAGCTCGCTAATCAATGGGGTGTGACCGATGATGTCCATCACAGGACCTTTGATAAAGCTAAAATGCAAGCGCTTATTCTGTAACGCCAACTCATGATTTAAGGTACAAAGCATTTCTTGGGCGGTCAGATCTATATGGTTGACGGCAGCCATAATCAATATAATTTCATTGGCATCGGGATATTGCTGCATGGCATCGAGGATACGTCGATGTACAGATTCACTATTACCAAAGAACAAACTCTCATCGATACGTAACATCAATAAGTTGTCAAAAGTTACGACGTCATGGCGATTGATATTACGAAAATGTCCTGTACCGCCCAACTGTCCAACGTCAGCCACGTGCGGCTTACTCGACTGCCAGATGAGACTGGCGAATG
>NZ_CAJHAR010000105.1 GCF_904846415.1 Psychrobacter piscatorii
AATAGTCTCAATCACTGTCGTCCAGTCATCGATATATAGGGTAAATCTTTCGCTTTTCGCCTTTTCCGTTGCCGGTTAAGCTATCTAGCGAGCCGACTATCTTATCATAATGATTTGAATTGTCAAGCTTTATTTTAATTTGTTTCAACAGGTTAACTGGGTTAGTAATATGTAATTTACATATTCGTTGCCGCTAGTCCGTCTGATGAGGGCGTATTATAGACCCTTTATTTATTTAGTCAAGAGGTATTTTCTATTTAGTTTGAAATAACCTAATTGCTTAAGCTTCCTCACTACTTCCCTTTCGACTGGGTGGCATTATACGCACATCTAATGAGAACGCAAGGAGTATTGTGACTATTTTATAAATAGATCTTTATCCATAAAATTTGAATTACGCTTCTCTTAAATATCACGCACAAAGAAAAGCCCCTTGATACTAACGTATCAAGGGGCAAATCAGAATAGAGAGCTGACGATGACCTACTCTCACATGGGCGAACCACACTACCATTGGCGCAACGATGTTTCACTTCTGAGTTCGGGAAGGGATCAGGTGGGGCCATCGCGCTATTGTCGTCAGCAA
>NZ_CAJHAR010000106.1 GCF_904846415.1 Psychrobacter piscatorii
ACTATATCCAGCTTATCTTCCAAAAAATCTCTGCACCTTACCTTAGTAAGCGTCGTCAGCCTTGCTAGTACTTTAGGTCTCAGCGCTTGCCAGCAAACCCCAGACTATAACTATCTGATCGGTGAGACGATGGGAACGAGCTACCATATTAGCTATCAGCTGCCTGATGATGCGGACGAAGCTGCCATACAAGCTGCGGTAGACGAGCGCCTGAAACAAATTAACGATAGCATGTCTACTTATCAAAACGACTCAACGATATCTACATTCAATCGTTTGGGCAAAGACAAACCTATCACTATCGATGCTGATTTTAGTCGTGTGCTAGATGTATCACAAATTGTCTATCAGCAGTCTGGTGGTGCTTTTGACCCTACCGTTATGCCACTCGTAAACACCTGGGGCTTTGGGAGCACCATGACTGTCGAGCGTTTACAAAGTCCACCGACCGCAGTAGAGATTGCTCAAGCCAAAGCATTGGTCGATTTTGAGAGCATCATAAAGAAAGACGACACCATCTATAAGACCAAAGACGGCGTGGGTTTAGATTTCTCTGCCGTTGCCAAAGGCTTTGGTGTCGATG
>NZ_CAJHAR010000107.1 GCF_904846415.1 Psychrobacter piscatorii
GACGCTGTAATTTGGCCAGTTTTACTTGATTGGCTTTAAAGCTGTTCTTAGGTTTAATGTACTGACCGTTTGAGGTGGTGAGTAGTTTGCTGATACCCATGTCCAAGCCAATGGCGGTTTTAGAGGGATGGCGAGGGTTTTCAGTCAGTTCGCGCTCTGTGCCAAACGACACGTACCAGTGCCCTGACTTCTTGCTGATGGTGATGTTTTTAATCGTGCCAATAACGTCTTGCGATTTTCTGAATTTCACCAGACCAATGCCATTAGGCAGTTTTACTCGATTGCCCTCAACACGGCAGTATTTATCAAACTGAACCAAGCGAATTGAGTCATACCCATCGGATTTGCGCTTAAATTGTGGCATCAACGGTCGTCGTTGAATCTCTGTGCCATCAGCAAGTTTAAAGAACTTGGGTTTGCGAGGTTTCTTTTTATTTTCTTTTAGCTTGGCATGTGCTTTAGGATCAAAGAAACGCGACCAGCTTGATGCCAGATCACGTACTTTTTGTTGTAAGGATACAGCGTTTGAGCTGGTTTTTAAGAACTCGAAATCAGGATTGCTCTTTAGATC
>NZ_CAJHAR010000108.1 GCF_904846415.1 Psychrobacter piscatorii
CTCAATCCCTTTTATTTTATCGCTTAAGTCATCTTTTGCCGTTAGAAAGAGCACAGGTGTTTGCTTACCCGCTGCTCGGTAATTGCGCACCAGCTCAAATCCACTAACATCAGGCAGCATCACATCCATTAGGATCACGCTAAACTCTTCTGTCATCAATGCATGATAGCCATCTAGGCCTGTTAGGTGATGATCAACAATAAAACCAGTTTCCGTTAAGCCTTTTTTTATATACTCGCCTAGTTTCAACTCATCTTCTACCAGTAGTATTTTCATAGTAACCCCTCAATACGATTATGATTATTTGACATCCTAATCAATATAGATGACAAAAACGTTTTGTAACTGACAAAAATGTCATGTGCTCGTAATCAGATTGTCAGTCTTCTTTTGCTAATCTATATGAATGAAACATAGTGGCTCGTTCCTAATATCTAGCAGCTATGAATTATTTTTACAGGTCATTAATTTAATGACCTAATAACTCAAACACCTAACAACTTACAAAAGAGGCTTTATATGAAAATTCACGGCTCATTCAAAAAAGTAGTACTGCTGTCGGTATCTGTAC
>NZ_CAJHAR010000109.1 GCF_904846415.1 Psychrobacter piscatorii
CTTATTATTTTTAGCATCGAATCGCCTAAAAAATAGTCGCTGTCAGTGCCATGGTCGAAGGTTCAACACGCCCTACTTTTAATTATCTATAAATGTCAGGTAGATTATTCACTACTTTAAAGTTCGAATTCTTAGTTTCCTAAGCTCCTCTTAAGGTTTGTTTGTTGTAATAGCGGTAGAGCAGACGATGTGATGGCGAGTCTACTAGCGGTATCTCGCCTAGATTCGATGTTTAGCAATCACGTCGTCAAAAACAAACGAACCATTAAAGGAGTGACGGTCATGACCCAACATAGCACAAGCAATCCGGCGCACGAGCCTGATATGTCTTTATCAAATACTCCTAAAACTCGACAAGTACGAGTTTGGGATATGTTGGTCAGAGTGACTCACTGGGCCGTCGCGGCTGGTATCACTGCCAATTTGCTGTTTACCGAAGAAGGTAGTGAGCTGCATCAATATGTCGGTTATATCGGGGTGGGGCTAGTGGTTGTCCGTCTACTTTGGGGATTTGAGGGGACACGTTATGCACGTTTCAGTGACTTTTTCCCCACGCCATCTC
>NZ_CAJHAR010000110.1 GCF_904846415.1 Psychrobacter piscatorii
GCCGAGGTGTTCAAATCAGGCACTGTTTGCAGGGTAGCGGTCGGCGTAGGCAACTGCCCATTATCATTTTGCACATTTTCGTAAAAATCATCCCAACTCAACGCCCGACCTTGCGCAATCAAAGCATTGGCGCTGGCAATGCTCGCACCGTATCCGCGCGCCCTTGAAGCGATAGACACGCCAGAATGGATGCCAAAGAAAAGCCTATATTTGGATTTTATCGGTACAGCGCCCAGTACGGATTTGACCCGTTCCGAGTTTTTGACGTTACTCAATGAGTTAAAAGATGATGCTCAGCCGTATCGTGAGGGCGCGCCCATCATCACGGTGATAAAAGGCTATGGCGGACACCAAGCGATTGATGCGCGCCTGCCCAAGCTGCGTGAGCTATTGCCCGATGCCTTTATCATCTCGCTCGGTCCTATTAGTGATAACATGCGCCACTTGGTCGATATTGCCACGCAGGTCAAAGACGTGCGCCCGTTTATCGTTCATAGTGATGCAATATTGATGGCGTGCGGGCTAAGCAGCATCGCGCAGGTCTATTACGAGC
>NZ_CAJHAR010000111.1 GCF_904846415.1 Psychrobacter piscatorii
TAACCCCAGTTCGGGATAAGGGCTCAAAAAAAAGATAAAAAAAGAAGTCCGAAGTTGCTAAAGTGAGTTTACCAAGACAAACTTCACAACAAGGACTTCTTACATGGACAACCTAACCGAACTATACTGCCATATTGACGACTTTTATCAGCAATTCAAACCTGAGTTTGACGCTCATTTAATCGCAACGGGACACCAAAGGTTAAGAGCATGCCAGATAAGTGTAGCAGAGATTATGACCATCTTGGTACTGTTTCATCAACTGCGGTATCGACAGTTTAAGGCGTTTTACTACCATCACATGCTTGGCATGATGAAACGGGAGTTTCCAAATCTGCCGAGCTACTCGCGATTTATAGAGCTTGTGCCGCGCAGTATCATGCCACTGTGTGCCTACTTGCAAAGCATGATGGGCGACTGTACAGGTATCAGCTATATTGATTCAACCAAGATAGCAGTTTGTCATAACAAGCGTATCTACCGTCATAAAGTCTTTAAGGGACTTGCAACCCGAGGCAAAAGCAGCATGGGCTGGTTCTATGGCTTTAAGC
>NZ_CAJHAR010000112.1 GCF_904846415.1 Psychrobacter piscatorii
GTGTGTTCAGTGTTGGTTTCAGCAGTGGCTGTTGGTCTAAAGCCTGCGCAAGTTGAAAACGCGCGTTTAGACCGCAACAAAAACATCTTAGTTGCGGCTGATATGTATGACGCTGAGTCTGATACAGCAGATGATGTCGCCGAACGTTTTAAAGATTTTGAAGTCAAAATCATTGATTTAAACGAAGGTACTCATCTCGATGACGACGCGCTAAAAACTGCTGGCATCCCTGATCGTAATGCTTATGACGCCAGTCAAGCAACAAAGAACCAAGCTTTAAGTGAAGACTTGGGTGACAACGATCCTGCTGGTATTGGTCGTAAGCCAAAATATGCCAAGGTCTATGTCAAAAATGATGACGCAGGTCAGCCAGAAACGGTTGTATTGCCAATTCAGGGCTACGGTCTATGGGGCACTATCTATGGTTTCTTAACGCTCGAAAGTGATATGAATACCATCAAAGGTATCAGTTTCCATGAGCATAAAGAAACCCCAGGTCTGGGCGCTCGTATCGAAGAGCCAGAATGGCGTGCAAAGTGGAGCGGTATCG
>NZ_CAJHAR010000113.1 GCF_904846415.1 Psychrobacter piscatorii
ATGAAGCAGTTATCAGAGCGACGAGTCACCCAAGCAGAAGCGGCCAATTATCTTAGCCGTGTGTTTAACGATCAGGACAATGATCTTATTCTGTTTAACCGCGCTAAGAAAGAAAAAGAGGCCGTGCCTAACGCCAAAGCGATGAATCAAGTAATGAGCATGTTTAACGGTCAAGGACGCGGGGCCACACTCGATGCTGCCCGTGACACGGCTTATGGACTGCTATGTAGTATCACTGAATATGTTGACCATGAACGTCGAGCGATGAGTACCGATAATCGTCTTAATTCAGCATGGTTTGGTGCTGGAGCTAAGCTTAAGCAAAAGGGTTTAGATGAGTCACTACTGATGCTTGCTTAATCAAGGATATCTAACGTCTAGAAACACAATCAACCACGCCTTAGCGCGTGGTTTTTTTATGTCCATTATTTAACCAGCCACCTTAATTCATTAAGCCATTTATAAGGAATTTATTATGGAAACCATCGCATTAAACACAACCACTCAGCCAAGACGCGCAAAGCGTTCAACTGTTAAAGCAAAAACAACGCGCCTACCTTCAAACACGAAAGCCAACATTAAACAA
>NZ_CAJHAR010000114.1 GCF_904846415.1 Psychrobacter piscatorii
ATTTAGGACGATATTATCTACAAATATGACTTTGTCCGGTATTTGCCAGCTGGCGATTTTACCTTCGTAAAAGCTCAGTACTTGCGACTCCTCGATTTCTGAATCTGGTTCTTTTACCACAATCAATACTGGACGCTCGCTCCATTTTTTATGCTTTGCAGCAATAGCGGCTGCCATTCTTATCTGCGGATGGGCGACTGCGATGTTTTCTAGCTCTACTGACGATATCCACTCCCCACCAGATTTAATCAAATCTTTTGAGCGATCCCGAATATTCATATAGCCATCAGCATCAATGGTTGCAATATCGCCTGTGTCGAACCAACCGTCTTCAGTTATTGCATCAGGATTTTCTGTGTAATAATCGTTGATGATCCAGTGTCCTTTGATCTGTAAACGACCTTGAGACATA
Organism: Psychrobacter piscatorii; assembly: GCF_904846415.1. Classification (GTDB taxonomy): domain Bacteria; phylum Pseudomonadota; class Gammaproteobacteria; order Pseudomonadales; family Moraxellaceae; genus Psychrobacter; species Psychrobacter piscatorii. Next base: position 413 of record NZ_CAJHAR010000114.1, read on the forward strand.
CCATCTTCTTCAACTCGCTGTAGCGGCTCATCAGTATCTATGAGACGTAGCTGAACGCCGTAGGGCGGACGACCTTGAGAGTTACGCAACTCATTAATCTCATCTTTACTCAGCGATTTATGCTTTGCTTTTATT
>NZ_CAJHAR010000115.1 GCF_904846415.1 Psychrobacter piscatorii
GCTCGTAGACACGCTCTGATAAACATAAACACGTACAATAGTCTGTTATAAGTAGTTCCATTACAGCAGTCTATTTTAAGTCGTCTATTAATCGGTTTTTGATGCCTTTTAGATGGTTCCCTTGGGGTATACCCTACGATAACAGGAAAGCCATCGCGAATGACAAAACCTGTTTAGCTTTTAAACAAGACGGGTTTGTCGATAGTATGTAAGATAAGTTCGAAAAGTAACTGGAGTGTGAGGCTATTCATACTTGGTCTGAATTAAAGTTTTATTGTGATTAATTTCTGCTCAATGTTATTCATTTGTCGCCATGATGAGTGATGGCGGCTTGTGATTTAGTTAGGAAAAATAATCTTGAGTAATAAGATACGTTTGTGGCATTTGTAGCAGAGCTTGTTCTAGGCTTCTTTACTTACATTTTCCTGCAAGTTCTTTTTTAGTAAATGATCGAATATAAATGGGCCAAAAGGTAAGAGTGAGCCGAGTACGCCCGCAGGTATTGCCCAAAGAGGCATTTTTATTTTGATAGCTGAGCCTATAAG
>NZ_CAJHAR010000116.1 GCF_904846415.1 Psychrobacter piscatorii
AGCGAGATAACCTATAGACGTACGTTATAAAACGTACTTCTATGATGACTATCAGCCTACTTTTGCTAGTTAATATTCAAAATAATGGCTAACCAAAAATATCTAGCCGTATCAAACATATATTACGCTATTATGCTCTTTCTGAACGGTAAGACTGGCTAACAGAGCTGCCTTTAATGCTTCCAGTCTATCAGGTGATAGTGGCTTATCGTTTTGATCACTGATATAAAACATATCCTCTGCACGCTCACCTAAAGTAGTAATACGCGCAGCATGTACTTCGATTTGCTCTTGCAAAAACACTTGCCCAACTCGCGCCAATAGCCCTGGCTGATCAAGCGTTTCTAAGCTCATGATGTGTTGATCTGATGCTTCATTGAATTCGAAGTTAATCACCGTTTTTACTTCAAAGTGTTTCAACTGACGCGGCATACGCTTGTTCGTCAGCTTAAGTACAGTAGGGTCTTTGAACGAGTCAATTAAGCGTTGTTTTAGCTCTTGTTGGCTCTCCTCATCAACCAACAATGT
>NZ_CAJHAR010000117.1 GCF_904846415.1 Psychrobacter piscatorii
GAAAGGTTCTGTTTAGCCAAAACTGGAAAAAGCAAAACCGCAAGATTCAAAAGCTACACAGCCACATTGCCAATATCAGACATGACTACTTGCATAAAATCACCACCCGCATCAGCAAAAGCCACGCCATGATTGCTTGTGAAGATTTAAAAGTAGCCAATATGTCGAAATCAGCTAGCGGTACGATTGAGAATAAAGGTCGTCAGGTTAAAGCTAAGTCAGGATTAAACAAATCCATTTTAGATCAAGGCTGGGGCATGATGGTCAATATGCTTGAGTACAAGCAGCAATGGCGCGGTGGGTTACTGATTAAAGTAAATCCACGCTACACTAGCCAAACCTGCTTTGAATGCAAGCATATCGCTAAGGAAAACAGACAAACTCAGTCCAAATTCGAGTGCGTCAAATGTGATCATAAAGCCAACGCTGATATTAATGCAGCTAAAAATATTTTATCGGCAGGACATGCCGTTTTGTCTGCGGAGGGAGGATGCAGTAAAGGTCGCCCGTTGAAACAGAAAA
>NZ_CAJHAR010000118.1 GCF_904846415.1 Psychrobacter piscatorii
GATTACTAACGTCGCAAGCGGTGTGGGTAATGACTTCAATGCAGCAAATATAGGAGATGTGAATCGTGCATCTGCCGCTGCCAAAACAGAAGTTGCCGCAGGTACTAACGTGGCTGGTGTTGAGAAATCTACAGGTCAGAACGATCAAGACGTCTACACCGTCAATGTAGATGGCGTCACTGCTTCAGCAGGCTCTTCCGCCGTCACAGTCACAGCTAGTGACAAAGACGAGTTAACCAACATAACCGACTACGCCGTTGATTTAAGTGCTGATAGCAAAGCCAGCTTGGTAAACGCTGACAATGCGCTACAGACGGTGGTCACTCAAATAGACGGCAATGAGGTTAAAACACTGGATAAAATAGACAATACAGCCAACTTCCTCACAGGAGATAACATCGTTCTTAGTGCTGAAGATGGTGGTATTAAAGTGTCGACAGCAGAAGATGTCACCTTTACTAGTGTCACCGCAGGGGATACCTTGTTGAACACAGGTGGCGTCAGCTTCCTTGGCGGTAGCAC
>NZ_CAJHAR010000119.1 GCF_904846415.1 Psychrobacter piscatorii
GATCTGATTATGACGGAAGTAGGACCTGCATGGTCAACGCTAGTATTTATCGAAGTTCGTCAACGCAAGCGGTCAGTCTATGGCGATGCAGCACTCAGCGTGACGACAAGCAAGCAGCGTAAAGTGATTAAAGCGGCACAATGTTTTTTGCAGCAGCATCCTGAGTACGCTCATTATGACTGCCGCTTTGATGTCATTGCTTATAATACGGCGGGTAAGCTCAGCTCAAAAGAGAATCCGTTGAGTGATGAGCTGCAATGGCTTAAAGGTGCCTTTGTAGCCAGTGCATGGTAGTAAATATATAACGCAAATACGGGATGACTCGCGCGCCTGACTGAATCTAGCGCGCAATACTCGTTACCAAAAACCTAACCGCTGCTGGCCAAAATTAAGTAAAGTAGCTGTTAACAAAATTTGTCTTATCACTGCTAGGGCGTGTTGAACATTCGACCATGGCACTGACAGCGACTATTTTTTAGGCGATTCGATGTTAAAAATAATAAGC
>NZ_CAJHAR010000120.1 GCF_904846415.1 Psychrobacter piscatorii
GGTAAGTATTGCACCGATGCTGGCTGAAAGCTTACGCCGTATCAATAACGAAGAATCTATTAGCGCGATGTTTGACGCCTAATTTGATACAACTGCCTTTTAAACAGCTATTGCGGTAATTTTTAGTAGCAATGACTGTAGTAAGACATCTTAAATAATTAAAAAACAGAGCGTCAAGTATCCTTACTTGGCGCTTTGTTTTGTGTAGGCGCTTTGCGTAGGTCTTTATTATTGCTACAGAATCACGTATAATGCGCGCCTGTGCTGACCTTTTCGTTGTTTTTATTAGGCTAGCACTATCAAAAGTGCTGATCATGCTTAACAGCAACCATCGTTATAGTAATTATCATAGCGAGCGCTGCTATAAGCAAATGGCTAAGCTTAGACATTGCGAGTTTTATTCGTAACGATAATATTAGCTATCATCACGTATTAGTGGATTGGTCGCAAATCCACTTTTTTATGACCAGACACTTCATCATTTTTTTTATAGGATTATAT